>NZ_OMPF01000022.1:0-722118 GCF_900312735.1 Aquimarina sp. AU119
GCATAAGAAGATATTCAAATTCGAAAAATACATTATTGGCATATAGGAGATAAGTTTCATAAAAGGTTAATTTAGTAAACTAATAAAAAGAACCAAGAAAGGAGCTTACAGGACCACATATGAGAGGTGAATTATTTTCCCTAAAAGAAATACATTAAAAAGTACGTTTTATAGAACTACTGCAAAGGAGGCTAATTAGTATCAAAGACTATACTTTTTAATGGAAGTCATTTATCCGAACTTTGCACAGCCATTGCATCAAATAATTTTTAACTTTGCGATAATGAAATTTTTAACAGTCATATTATCATTAACGATACTGTTCTTATCAGCAAAGCCTTGTTCTGATGGTCAAAATAAAGAAGACCAGCAACACAAGGAAATAGATATTGAACATAATCATCAAGAAGATAGTGACGATTCTTGTCCTGTTACCTGTATCTGCAACTGTTGTGGTATATCGATTACCTATGAACCTTTGGTGACATTTGAGTTATTAAATTTTCACAAAATTTCTACTCAAGTAATATCTATTTATAAGTCGAATTATAGATTTAACTTTCATTCCAATATTTGGCAACCGCCACAAGTAATTAGCTAAAACAACACGATTTTAAATCAATTTTTTAGTTAATCACAATTATTTTCAATGAACAAATACATATTGAGCATTAAGCTCATTCTATTACTGTGCCTTTCGTTAAAGGCTCAAACATCAGACGTAAATATAAAAGTTATCACAGAAACGAAAAACGAGCCTTTGATGGGCGCCACAGTTTACTTTGAAGCTTTCGAAAAAGGAGTAGTAACCGACTTCGATGGGATTGCAAAGTTTACTGAAATACCTAATGGTCAGCATCAAATAATTATTTCCTTTTTAGGTTTTGAAACATTAGAAGTAGTAATTCAAGTTCCAAGCGACACAGATTTGATATTACAACTCAAAGAAGGTGGTAATGAATTAGATGCTATAGTATTGCAGTCTACGAGAAGCACTAGAACCGTTAAAAAAATACCAACACGAATTGAATTTATTGGCGCAGAGGAATTAGGAGAAAAAGCAATAATGAACCCTACTAATATTTCTATGGTACTTCGTGAAAGCACAGGAATACAAATGCAACAAACTTCTTTAAGTAGTGGTAGCACAAATATTCGAATTCAAGGATTAGATGGTAGATACACGCAACTATTAAGAGATGGGTTTCCTTTATACGGTGGTTTTTCAAGTGGTTTAAGTATTCTTCAAATACCGCCTTTAGACTTACAACAATTTGAGATTATCAAGGGAAGTTCCTCAACGCTTTATGGAGGTGGCGCAATAGCAGGATTAGTAAATATGGTATCTAAAACGCCAGATGAAGAACCTGCATTAGATATTATGCTTACCCAAACCCAGGCATTAGGAAGTACAGCCAATATATTTTACAGCAAACGAAACGAGAAGTTTGGTTTTTCTCTTTACGGATCAGGTCACTATCAAAAAGTATATGATCCCGAAGATGATGGCTTTAGCAATTTACCAAAAACTACATCAATTTCATTTAACCCTAAATTGTTTTATTATCCATCAGAGAAAACAACTCTTTGGTTTGGGTTAAACGGAACATATGACGATAGGATTGGTGGAGATATTACCAAAATTGAAAGTGGAGAAGATGGTATTCATCAATATACAGAAGAGAACAATTCAAAAAGATTAAGCAGTCAATTAGTATATCAAACGAAATTAGATTCTGTTAGTTCATTAGAGTTTAAAAATAGCGTCTCTTTTTTCGATAGAAATTTAACTGTTCCCGATTTTAACTTTGATGGTCAGCAGACTAATACTTTTACTGAAATTACGTACAACAAAGCATCAGAAAAAACGGATTGGATAATTGGAGCCAATCTATATACCTCAGACTTTGATGAAGATGATGATGCACCACTACAACGAGACCAAAAAGATCTGACCTTTGGAGCATTTGCAAATAATATCTATGACATTTCCGATAATTGGATATTGGAAACGGGATTAAGAGCAGATTACAATAATGATTTTGGTTTCTTTCCGCTACCAAGAATTTCATTACTCTATAAAAACAATAGTGGATTTTCAAGTAGAATTGGTGGAGGTTTAGGGTATAAGATTCCAGATATTTTTACAGAAGAAGCAGAGTATATTAACTTTGAAAATGTTCTCGCAATAGATAAATCAACGGTAGATGCAGAACGTTCTTATGGTGTTAATTTCGATTTGAACTATCAAACTCGTTTTTCCGATGAGATTGGTTTTTCTGTAAATCAATTATTCTACGTTACTGCTATAAATGATGGACTACTTTTAAATTCAACAAATAACGGATTATTTCAATTTGAAAATGCACCAGATGAAATCTTTAGTAAAGGAGCAGAAACAAATATTAAATTTACTTACAAAGACTTTAGATGGTTTTTAAACTATGCCTTTATTGATACCAAGCTAAATTACTTACCTGATAATCCTCAAAAACCATTAACAGCAAAACACAATGCCGGTAGTGTGCTAATGTACGAATCTGAAAAGTGGAGAATTGGCTATGAAACCTACTATACAGGAAAGCAATTTTTGTCAAACGGAGCGGAAACTACAGATTTTATAACAATGGGATTACTACTAATGCGTAATTTTAAATTTGGAAGTGTATTTGTAAACTTTGAAAACTTTACGGATAGAAGACAAAGCAGGTTTTCACCTTTGGTTTTACCACCACACGAAAATCCTGTTTTTCCAGAGATTTATGCACCTACGGATGGTTTCATTTTTAGTGTAGGACTTTTAATTAAACCATTCGGAAACAAAGATGACGATTAATTATGCAAACAATAGAACAACTATTAGAGTCAAAAAACATACGTGTTACAGCAATGCGCTTGTTAATTTATAAGTTTCTTGCGGAGAAACAAGTTGCGGTTACGTTAAGTGATATAGAAAATGCATTTGAAAAAGCTGACAGAACAACGCTTTACAGAACAATAAAAACATTTGAGGACAAAGTGATCGTTCATCAAATAGATGATGGTACAGGGATAACCAAATATGCATTATGCGAACAAGGATGTAATTGCGACATAAAAACTGATTTACATTTACATTTCCATTGTAATAATTGTAATGAAACCATTTGCTTAACAGATCATAAAATTCCACAAATTAAAGTCCCTGATGGTTTTATTTCGGAAAATGTAAACTTGGTGGTCAAAGGTATTTGTGATAAATGTAGTGGGTAAAAATGCACTTCCATTGCACTAACTATTAAACTACTTTTATCTAAAATTAATGGATATG
Organism: Aquimarina sp. AU119; assembly: GCF_900312735.1. NCBI lineage: Bacteria > Pseudomonadati > Bacteroidota > Flavobacteriia > Flavobacteriales > Flavobacteriaceae > Aquimarina > Aquimarina sp. AU119. The sequence continues at coordinate 3,311 of NZ_OMPF01000022.1, forward strand.
AAGTTTAATATTAAAATACCTAAAAATCTTAAACAAGCCTATAAAAACGAATTAGAACAATACAGTTACTATTTAGTAAATAAGCAATTTAGTAATGCTTGGTATCATTTAGAGCGTAGCCATATAATAGGTCAGTCTTACCCAATAGAACATACCTACTCCCATTGGTTAATGTTAAAGTTTGGTTTAATGCAAAAGAATACCAAAGAAGTACTAGGGCAGTTATTACGGTTAGCTGTTGGTGGTTGGAAGTCGTTTATAAATCACGTTCCTCTTGGCAATACGGGAGGTGCAAATGTACCTCCTTTAAAGCGTATGCCTATTCCTGATGACATCAAATCATTATTTTAATACCAAGTAAGGCAATATATAGCCTTATCAATTGAACTTATAATTTCTAAAGTAACTTAAAATGAAAAATAAATTAGTAATCACAAGTTTGCTAACTGCGCTTACTGCTTCAATTTGTTGTATTACACCTGTATTGGCTTTAATTGCGGGAACAAGTGGCATGGCATCAACATTTTCTTGGGTAGAGCCATTTCGACCTTACTTAATCGGAATTACAATTTCAGTTCTAGTCTTGGCTTGGTATCAAAAACTAAAATCCAAGAAAGAGATAGACTGTGAATGTGATACAGACGAAAAACCAAAGTTTATACAATCAAAAACGTTTTTAGGAATTGTAACAGTATTATCGATTATTATGTTGGCTTTTCCATACTATTCAAGTGTTTTTTATTCAAAAACGGAAAAACAAGTTATTGTTGTTGATAAATCGAACATCAAAACAACTGAATTTAAAATAAGTGGAATGACCTGTTCAAGTTGTGAAGCACACGTAAACCAAGAAGTAAATAAACTAAACGGAATTGTCAACTCAAAAACTTCATACGAAAATGGTAACGCTATTATTGAATTTGATAAAACCAAAACCAATGAATCGGAAATTGAGAAAGCAATTAACTCAACAGGTTATAAAGTAACTGACAAAAAATAAAACTAATGCGTACTATAATAAATTCTGAAATCACTTGTCCCAATTGTGGTCATAAAAAGGTGGAAGAAATGCCAACGAACGCTTGTGAATTCTTTTATGAATGTGAACAATGTAGGACTATTCTAAAACCAAATGAAGGCGACTGCTGTGTATATTGTTCTTACGGTACAGTTCCTTGTCCACCAATTCAACAAAACAAAAGTTGTTGTTAATCGAAATAACAAATGAAAAAAAAGAAAGTTAATTTAAGAGATATAAAACCAAATTCTGAAGAACAACATAGTCTAGATGATGGTCACAATCACGACCACGGAAATACTAGTGCATTAAAAGTCTATATCCCTGCAATCACAAGTTTTACAATGCTTATTATTGGGATAATGCTAGACTATTTTGTTAGTACCCTTTTTAAAGATTGGTTACGAATTGTTTGGTATGGCATCGCCTATTTACCTGTTGGATTTCCGGTAGTAAAAGAAGGTTATAAAAGCATTAAAAGAGGTGATGTATTTACCGAGTTCTTTTTAATGTCTATTGCTACAATTGGTGCATTTATAATTGGTGAATACCCTGAAGGTGTTGCAGTAATGCTATTCTATGCGGTAGGTGAATTGTTTCAAGGAGCGGCAGTTAAAAAAGCCAAAGGAAATATCAAAGCTTTGTTAGATGTTAGACCAAAGGAAGCTATTGTTTCGCGCAATGGTGACTATAAAAGTGTTCCACCTGAAGATGTTAACATTGGTGAAAAAATTCAAATTCGAGTAGGTGAAAAAATTCCTTTAGATGGGGTGTTATTATCTAAAAAAGCTTCATTGAATACAGCAGCTTTAACAGGTGAAAGTAAACCTGATTCTATTTTAAAAGAGGCCAAAGTATATGCAGGTAGTATCAATTTAGAAAGTGTTATTGAAGTTGAAGTTACTAGTAAATTTGAAGATAGTTCTATAGCTAGAATATTAGATTTAGTTCAAAACGCTACTGCACGTAAATCTAAAACAGAACTGTTTATCAGGCAGTTCGCTCGTATATATACGCCAATAGTGGTCTTCTTAGCTATTGGTGTTACTTTTCTGCCTTATTTTTTCATTGATGATTATGTCTTTAGAGATTGGCTATACAGAGCATTAATTTTCTTGGTTATTTCTTGTCCTTGTGCATTGGTGATTTCTATCCCTTTAGGTTATTTTGGTGGATTGGGTGCTGCATCAAAGAATGGTATCTTATTTAAAGGTGCTTCATTTTTAGATGCAATGACCAAAATTAATACATTGGTAATGGATAAAACAGGAACCGTTACCAGAGGTGTTTTCAAAATCAAGGAAATTAAAGCTATCGGTTGGGATGAATCCGAATTTATGAAATACTTAATGGCTATGGAAGAGCAGTCTACACATCCTATTGCAAAAGCCATTATGAAATATAAAGAAAATGGAGATAATTTTGAAGCGAAGGAAGTTTCTGAAATTGCTGGTAAAGGCTTAAAAGGAACTATAAACGGTAAAACTGTTTTAGTAGGAAATAAAGCCTTAATGATGGCTAATGCTATTGAAGTTCCTAAAGAAACCGAATCTATTGTAGAATCTATAGTATTAGTAGCAATCGATAATCTCTTTGCAGGTTATGTGGTGATTGCGGATGAACTAAAGGAGGATGCCAAAGAAACGATAACAGAATTGCAAAAAGCAGGTGTTAAGCACATAATTATGCTTTCCGGTGATAAAGATTCCATTACGCAACAAGTAGCTAAAGAATTGAATATTGAAAATGCTAAAGGTGGATTGTTACCTGAAGGCAAATTGAATGAAGTAGAAATGCTAAAACAAAACCCAGAAAACAAAGTAGCATTTATCGGAGACGGTATTAATGACGCACCTGTTTTGGCAGCAAGTAATGTAGGTATTGCAATGGGTGGTTTAGGAAGTGATGTGGCTATTGAAACAGCAGACGTCATCATTCAAACCGACCAACCTTCAAAAGTGGTTAGAGCAATTAAAATAAGTCGTTCTACCCGTAAAATTGTTTGGCAGAATATCATATTAGCATTTGGAGTTAAAGTTATTGTCTTGATTTTAGGTGCTGGAGGTTTAGCTACAATGTGGGAAGCAGTATTTGCAGATGTGGGAGTAGCATTATTAGCAATTTTGAACGCGGTTAGATTACAAAGGCTACAATGGTAAATATTTGGTTAGGAGGTTTTATAAAACTTTATAATCAAAAAAATATAAAGACTTAATATTTATCAAATTTACGTGTTGTTTAAACCAACTTCTTTGAATTCAAACCTACCCGAAAAATCATTATTTAAATAATTTTTAAATTAACTGAGTTAAATTCCATATTTGAAACTTCATCGTATCTAGGTTATTTCTTTAAAGAAATCTGAAAGTTTTATTTCAAAGTAATCACATAAAGATGAAAGCGTGCTTACCGTAATATTACCTCTACTAGTTTCAATTCTAGATATATGTATACCAGTGTCATTATATACATCTTCTTGTGTGAGTCCATTTTTTTCTCTTAAAGCTTTTAATTTTGTAGCTATTTGTTGAAGTAGTTTAGTGTTTTTAAGATGACCTCCCATAATAATGGAAAATTCTTAAGATTCAGTCACTTTTGTAATGACATAAATGTCATTATATTTACATGTAGTTAGCTAAGTTTACAATGGAATACGAAATTCTAATATCTAGTCAAACCCCTGAGAATTTCTTCACGTTGATATCAAAATATTGGTCTCGTGATGAAAATGAAAGATTCAAATATGAACTTCAAAACCTAAAAAATGAATATGGAATTAGCTTAGACGAATTAAATTTAATAGTCGAAAAATACTCAAGCTTGATAATTAAACAAGAAAATTGTTCTCTTTGCCATTCTAATTATAATGTAAATATCAATAATAGAAATCATTTTAAAAATATTTCAAATCAGGCTAGAAAGATATGTGATTCATGTAAAACTTATTCTCCAAATTATATTGGTTACTCTCAAATCGACGAAACAGACCTTGAATTTCAATATGCTGAAATCTCAGAAATGGAAAGGTTTATCTTAAAGGGAATGATAAATTTAAAATCAAAAATGTTAATTTACAAACACATCTTCAACAATGATTTGGAAGATAGAGAATTATGGAAAATCATAAATAATCTGGAGAAAAAAGGGTTGATCTATATCGAAAGAACAAGTGATTGTAAAATTAAAGGTTTTAAATTTCCTTTTGAAGTTGTACAATTAGTAAATAAACAAGTTTAAGTTTTTTTTAAATAATTGTTTATCAGATACTTATGTATTTTAACGTACATTTTACAAATTTTTGGGAACTAGCCAGTTTAACACCATGACTATAAGTGTCTGATACATATATATAATAGGAAATTCCAGCATATAACAATAATGTCAAAATTGTAGATACAATATAAGGAATAGCATTAGGTAGTAATTCTAATACCAAGTCTGAAATTGAAAAAATAAGATACCCCAGTAAACCAATACTAATGAATAATGGAAGTGTCATTGTCGTTTTCCATCGAAATGTAATAGGTGCACAATACTTTTTTAATGCTAAAGAAGAAAATAAGGCATAAATAATGATACAAATGCACATATATGAAAAGTAATCTGTAAAACTTACATATATTAAGTGGTCTGATATCATTAAAGACATAACACTAATGATAAAAAAGAAATTTATTTTTAGATGTTTTCTTTTAAAAACTTGGTATAAATAGGTAAGCAATAGAAATAGTAACGTGATAGGAAGCAAAATGCTCAAATAATGTTTGTCAAAAAAAAGTGACGTTATAATAACTGTGAGACAACTGAGATATAAAAAATACTGTAGGGGGTTAAATTCTTTCAATATAAAAGTATGTTAGAAACTTAATTGAATATAGCAAAATAAAATGAATCCTTATAAAAGTGTGTGATTGTAAGCAGAATTTATGGAATTAAAAGAGTATAACAAATTTAACCGGTAGGGAGCTTCTTAAATATTCTATTTTACATAATATAAATTATAGTACAAATGTATTTATTGAAGCAAATTGGCGGATGCTTGCATTTTACATAATTGCAGATATCATAACACCGTCAGGTGTTTTATATCGTCAGCAATTATGTAAAAGCCAATTTGCGGATCTCTAGTTCTATAGTTCTATTGTAACTATAATGTAGTATTATGTAAAATATCCCACAGTAATTCTCTTTCATAGTCATATTAGCTACTGGGGTCATTAGAATTATTTTGTGGCGTTTAAAATTAAACCTCACGTTTGACATTTGTAGCTATAATTTGCCGTTATGTAAAATTGCCGCGCCCAACCGCTTTATTGTTTTGTAAATAAAAATGCTTAATGCATTTTTCTCTACACACAATTTGCCAACGCTTGGCCACACCAAAAAAAGCAAACACTTTTAAGTACACTATAAATCGCGTATTTGATTAAACATACGTGAAAAAAGTTTTTACGCCGTTCTCGTGACATTGCCGCATAAGCATTTTTAGCGTTTATGATTCGTATCTCTGTAAACATTATCCAGCCGCATCATCTCGCAGCTTTACAAAATTGATTCACAGGATCAATTTCGTAAACTCGTCTATGCACATGCTAACTGTAGAACTCTAATTAAACTTTTCTAAGAGTTTGCATTATCTTTTTCCTTTATGCACATGCTATAATTCTGTTAAGATTCAACATTTATGCACATGCTATAATTCTGTTAAGATTCAACATTCTAAGGGTTTGCATTATCTTTTTCCTTGATAAAACAGGAGATTCACGAACTCCTCTAAAAAAATATTAACCTTGTGAGCTAAACAAAAAAATCAAGGCTGCATAAAACTTTGGAAACAATCACGGCGCAGTCGCTATATTTTAGAAAACATTCTAACTCATAAGATCGCTAATAACTAGAATGAATATGTATGACTCTGAATAAACCTTAGTACTAAACCTCTAAAATATGGACGCTCCTTTGCCTATTGTTTTAACCAAAGTTTTCTGAGGCCGTTTTTAAAACATTTAGATTCTATTTTACATAATATTTAGACAATTAGACAAATAGTGAAAAATCTATGGTAATATTATATTTATCTAACAGGTCTAAAAACTTCTTATCTTGTAAATATGGCTTATAAATGGACTCTTTAATAATAATTTCTTGAAAAAGATCATTATCTAATCCAAACGTAAATGCCAATTCTAAATTTTTATAAAACTCTCTATTATTATTCAAATGAGCATGAACTTCAGCCAATGTTACTGTAAGATAAATATTATGAGGATTAATTGCTAAACCTTGGTAGATATAATCTAGAGCTTTTTCGTAATTTCCTATATTTCTCAAAGCATTCGCAACTGAATTATATCCATATTCAAAATCTGGTCTAATTTCAACTGCTCTCATATGATATTCTAAAGCCTTTTCATTTTCTCCTTTGTCATTATATATGTGCCCCAATCCAATCATAGCACCCAAGAATCTATCATTCTTTTTGAGAATGTCAAGATATATTTTTTCCGCTTCAATTTTTTTATTTAATTTACTAAGAGTCAACCCTTTAATGTATAATGACTTGATTGAATTTGAGTTAATACTTAAAGCTAATTCAATAAATTTTTTAGCATTTTTGTAATCTCCAATTTCATAACTTAATACAGCTAAATCATGATATATCTCATTTGATTCTGGGTTTAAATTCAATGCAGACTCTAATAGCTTAATTTTATTTGACTTATCATTAGATTTTTTTGCTTGTTCAATAAGTAATTTCGCTCTTCTTAGTGCATTAAATCTTTCTCTTTCATTTTTAGTAAGTTCATTTTTAGTAAGTTCTTGAAACAATTCCAAATAATCAATTGATGTTGGAGGTTTTTGATCATCCAAATTATTCCTGTCATATTCATATCCAATTTTGAATTTTTCTTCCAATTCTAATTCTGGATCCGAATGTATTAAAAATATTTTCTCAAGTTGATAATCGTTATCATTATTATTATCTAAGTATTTATTAATTGTTTCAAAGATTGAACTTTTTGCATACTGCACCTTATATTTTTCTTTTGGATCAGAAAAGAATGGTATTCTAGACAGAACAAAATTAATTTTAGGTATACCTTCTTTAAAAGAGTTTTCTGGAATGGTCAATGTATTTATAACCTGTTTAATACCCTCTATATTTTCCCAGTTTCTTGCAGCCATTAAGACTATTTCATCTGCCAATATTGACATTGTGATACCTGATACATCAGTAATCCCTGTTCGAGAATCAACAATTAAAAAGTCTGGATTTAATTCTTTTTTTAATTTCTCTTTTAAATCAACAAATAAGGCTATTCCTTGGCTATTCTCTTGATAGAATAATTCATTCCAATTAATCATTGATAGCTTTCTCCAATATTCTTTTGAATTAGTATCCCCCGCAGCAATTAAATCTATATCTTCTAGATATTTACTTTGAAAACTTACTTTTGTTACATAATCAGATATATTAGATGGAAGAGTTTTATTTTGTGAAAACTCATAAATATAATCAACAATTCCATTATTTATTTTTTCTTGAGCAATATTTTTCCTGAACTTATGATGTAGTCCTGGAGCCTCTAAATCAAAATCTAGTAGACAAACTTTTTTACCAAATTCTGATAATCTTTTGGCAATGTTTGACAAAGCAAGTGTTCTACCTACTCCACCTTTGTAAGAATAAAAAGTTATGGTTTTCATTTTAACTTAATTATACATTTAATAACATACCATTCTTGCGTACTCGATTTGAGTATGAATTAATACATTTTGAAACTTGTTTATCAAAATTAAAAGGATTAAAAACTGAAGTGTCTTCTATGGCTGTAGCTATAGTTTTTGTTTTTTTATCTTTTATCAAATCATATGGTGTATTAAGGATTTCTTGATTTAATCCTAGGTGCTTTGATAAATTTCTTATCATTGCTTTAGATAGTCCTCTTTTTTTATTCATTACCTCAGAAACTATCCCTTTACTTCCATTCCCTATAATTGGTATTAAATCTTTTTGTTTCCAATTCATATAATTCATCTTTAATTTGATGATTTCAATCGGATCACCTTTTTCAATTGGAAATTTTTCATTCTCATAATCGGTCACCAGCTTTTCTAATAATTCAAATTCATCAATTAACTTTGGATTATTCTCAAAGTTAGGGTCATCGCCGATCTCTTCTAACAATGTGATAGCTTCTTGGTAGTCTTGTTCAGTTTTTAATACTTTAATTTTCATTTAGGTAGATTTAGTTGAACATGTCAATGTCGTATTGAGATTTTGTTTTTTTTAGTTTATCGTACTCTGCGTGAGTACCAATCCACTTTAAATATAATTTTGATTTCTTAATTGTTGGATGAAATTGATACTTTGCAATAACTCTGATATGATTCCCTTTTATATCAATTACTACTCTTTCACTAGATTTGGTTGAAGGTTTTGTATCTTTTTTTCCTAATAGATCTACAGCTTTGAATCCAAAAGTATTAACGATATCTTGGGGCTTTTTCCACGTGCTGGATTCAACAATAGACAACCAAGCTTTTAATCCTTCACGATAATTTGAATGATTATTCATGAAATTAATAATATGCTTTCTTGCAACTACACGGGCCATTATTTATGATACGTTTAAAACAAATATACAAAAAGTTCGCAAAAAGAGAACTTTTTATAAATAATTAACATTTAAGAACCATTCCCATTCCACACACATTCCCCTACTCTCCTACTGTCGTTTCGGGCAATAAGTGTTTCATTACTTTTTTTAAAGGAACTTTTCGTTAGAAAACTTTTAAAATAAACTGTAAAACAATGAAACTTTGCTTTTACCAAAGCAAAGTGACATAACGCAAGTACATTATAGTACAAATATCTCATTTTAGTATTATATGGGGTTTTCGCTATTTGATAGCTATAATGTAATATTATGTAAAATATCCCACAGTGATTCAATTTCATAGTAATGTGTATTACTGGGGTCATTAATAATTCCAAAAAACTATTGCTGAAACATCCTGCTCATATTTGTAGCTATAATTTGCCGTTATGTAAAATTGCCGCTGCCTATGCGCTCGATTGCTTTTTATAAATTAAACGCTTATGGCGTTTATTTCTAAACACAATTTCCAACCGCATAGCCAACGCCATAAAAAGCAAAACTTTTAGGTGTATTATAAATCACGTATTCGATAAAATATACGTAAAAAAAGTTTTTACGCGATTCTCGTGAAGTTGCCGCATAAGCATAAAATTACTCTACGAGATAATTTCTATGCACATGCTATATGCAGAACTCCGATTGAACATTTTGAGGGTTTGCATATCTTTTTGTCTTGATACAAAAAGAAACAAAAAAATCAAGGCTGCACAAAACTTTGGAAACAATTACGGCGCAGTCGTTATATTTTAGAAAGCATTCTAACTTATAAGATTGCTTTGTGATAGAATGATTATGATTAGCTTTAATTAAACCTTAGTACTAAGTCTCTAAAATATTGACGTTTCTTTGCCTATTGTTTGTTCCAAAATTTTCTGAGGCCGTTTTAAACTTTTAGGTTCTATTTTACATAATATTAAATAAACAGTTGAGTGTTCTCAACTTCCCAAGCTTTTAATTCTGTATGTAAATTCGACTCCTTAAATGCGATTGAGTCATAGGCGAAAATTAAATTCTCTTCAATTGTATCAACTGAAACATTGTTAGACCCTATAACTTTTTTCAAACTTAATGAAATTATCTGGCACATATCATGACCATTACATAGCTGTTTTTGATCTACATCTTCTACATTTTTCCTTGTCTCATAGCTATTAATAATTTCATCTCTAGTACTAACATTTGTATCTCGATTATTTGAATACTGGATCATATAGTTAATTAAAGCTTCATCAGATATATATTCTAAAGTCCTTTCATCAATAAATTTGTTGAATTTTAGTCTTTTGCCCTCAGGTCTTTCAGGTTTAAAAACTAAGCCCAAATTATCTATTTTATTTGCCCATTTCAAATATCCCAAATGAGAAGATAATTCGTATACTCTTTTTAGGAAACTTTGATTAATACTAGTTTCATATGCAGAAAAACGATCCTCATTAATATATTTATTTAGAACATCTTGTAATGCTCTCGATTCGAGAATAGAAATTTCAATATCGTGATAATCGGTATGAAAAATCTTCGGATCGTTTATTTCTTCATTATCAAGTCTTCTGAAGTCTGAATCTAAGATTCCAATAAAATTTTCTATTTTTCTTTCCTCTAAAACTTCTGCAATTTCTAATAAATTTTTACAACCATCACAGGAACTAACTTGGACTTTTTCTTGTAATACAAATTTGCCATAAAAAATTCTATCACTCTTCCCCTCAACCAAAATAATCCATTTCTTTTTATCTGGTTTTAACTTTTGAAGGATTGCATTAGCCTTTCGGTGTTTTGTTAGTTGATCTCTCATTTATTGCATCAACTTAGTCCTCATTCAACTCTACAGTTAAATCCCAATTATCATTTATTATATCAGGAGAATGCGTAGCAATTATAGCTTCAAATGGATTGATTTTTTTTATTCTATTTAGGTCTTCAATAAATTTATTCTGCCACCCAATATGCAACGAAATCTCTGGTTCATCAATAAGAATAAGAGAATTTTCTTCACATTTAAAAAGTAAATTATAAAATAAAATAATCATATGTTGTTCCCCAGAAGATAAACCCGTAAGGGGTATTTGTTTTCTTTTCTTTTTTGAATTATTTGGATTTAATTTTGAAGGTTTTTCATCTACTTTGGTTGATTTTATATCGAGACCTTTTTCTTTATCAATTTGAATCCTTTTAACATTTAACCTTTCGTTTAATATATTAATAAATACTTCAAGTTTATCCGCTATTTTTTCATATATGTTTAACTTCTCATTACTATCTTGTATATATACCAAAAGAACGTTATTAATTAAATCTATTCTATCAGGTTCATTATCTCCCCTATGTGGAAAAAATAAATTATTTCTTTGAATATCATCTTCAAATGGTTCTACTAATCCAACTTCTTTCAACCTTTTTCTTCTATTATCTAGCTCTGCCAACTTTTGGGATAAATCGGTTTCCGTTATAGTTTCGGGGTCATTAATTTTGGTTAACAACCTCGTAGGATAAGTTCTGTCTAATTGCGTAGCAAATTCATTCGCTTGTGCTAGTAAACCTTTTATTGTTTGTGCTAATTCTTGTGATATATCAGTTATTGATTCAATATAGTTTTCACTGCCTTTTCTTGTCCGAAGCCTCTGAGTTTCTATAATATAAACATTAATTCTATCTGATAATTCTTTTAACCACTCAGGTGCTATATTCAATTTATCAAACCTTTTAGGCAGTCGATTTCTGTATTTTTTTATTATTGAATTGGTATGGAGGATTTCTCCAGTTTCCAAATCTCTCCACTCATTTTTTCTGATTCTTTTTACAAACCTCCCTATATACTTTCGTAATAAATAATCTATTTCATCTGGATCTATATAGGAAGATCTAATGAAATCATTTTCAAACTTATTACCTTTTATAGTAGTTTCTAAAAATAGTGATCCCTGAGCAAAATTGCTTGAATAATTAATATTAAGAAAATCAAACTCTTCTACGACAGTTTTTCCTTTATATTTTTTTGCTATCAGTCTTAGGTTTTCATCATCTACAGTCCCAAAAAAACTATATTTAAAATCTTCAAAAAACAAATCAAGCCTTTCAAATTCATAATTTTTTAGGTTTATAAAGTTTCCTTCAAAAACTTGTTTTAGTAATTTTAAAATAACCGTTTTCCCTAATCCATTTTCACCTAAAACAAGAGTAATTCCTTTATTTTTATTTATCTCAATTGTATGATTAAAAGCATTAAAAAGTTTAGTGAGTTTTATCTTTTTAAATTTGTATTTATTGCTGTCTTCCATTAGGATTAAAGTAAATTTTGTTAAATATAATTAAATAAAAAGGAATGTATAATCATAATTATATTAGATATTAAAATACATTATTTTAATCCATTCCACACACATTCCCCTACTCTCCTACTGTCGTTTCGGGCAATAAGTGTTCCATTACCTTTTTTTAAAGGAACATTTCGTTAGAAAACTTTTAAAGAAAATGTAGAGTAAGAAACTTTGCTTTTTCCAAAGCAAAGTGACATAACGCAAGTACATTATAGTACAAATGTATATTGTAGCAAATTGGCGCATACGTAGTATTTTACATAATTGCAGATATAACGACACCGTCAGGTGTTTTATATCGTCAGCAATTATGTAAAAGCCAATTTGTGAAACGTTAAGCTCATTCGTAGCTATAATTTAGTATTATGTAAAATATCCCAGAAAGTCTTGAACACACAATAAACTGTAGTACTGGGGTCATTAAATATTTGGCTATTGGATATATTGCTAAATAAGAAACATCCTGCTATTTGTACTATAATTAGACGCTATGTAAAATTGCCGCGCCCAACCGCTTTATTGTTTTTAAAAAATTAAATGCTTTATGGCATTTATTTTTAAACTCAATTTGCCACCGCTTGGCCACACCAAAAAAAGCTAAACCTTTTCCTTTGTATTATAATTCTTGTATTCGAGGAAAATCCTGCAAGATTTTTTTCTAAGACATTCTCGTAAGCTTGTCACAAGAGTATAAAATTTTCCCTGGCTCAAATCCACACTCTAAAATTTCTATACACTTGTTCTATGCAGAACTTCTATTGAAGTTTTAATGTTTTGTACTTCAAATATTATGTAAAATAAAAATTCTACTTTTTAAATCCTTTAATGTTTTTATTATATCTTTTGTCTTGAAACAAAAGAAACAAAAATTCAAGGCTGCATATAATTTTGGAAACAATTAACGGTTCGTTACACTATATTTTAGGAAACATTGTAACTAATCAAGACTACTTAGAAATATCTTTAAAATGTAGAAAATCTTAGAATAATGAGAACTAAACCCTTAAAATATGGTCGTTCCACTCTCCTATTGTTTTAGCCAAAATTTTATGAGGCCGTTTTGCCAACGCTACATCTGGGTAAAAACGTACACTCTATTTTACATAATATTCTTAAACTAAGCTTTTAGTTTGTTAATCATATGCTTTAAAGCGTACTTTTCAAACTCTTCAATGAATTTGCTTGATATTTTGATTTCCCAATTAGATAAACTGGGCATGAAACTTACTTCGTTATTTACAAAGAAATTATTATTGGAATCTTGTAACTGCTTGGATGGAATTATATAAATAACTCTAGGTTGTTTTTCTATGATTAGAACTAAAGCGATAAATAAGTTATCGTTTAATTCTCCTAAACCTTGTTTTGAAATTTTAATACTTTGTTTAACAGTATCTAAATCTAGTGTTTGTAAGTATATGCAATGGTTCCCTATTAAAAAATCAACTCCTTCCCTCCCATCAAGTTTTACAGTTAATTCTAGGTCAGAACTTGCTAATTCGGTTTTTAGGAACTCTAAGGCAATCATTTTGTAGATACTAATAACTCTCTGATATCCACATCAAGGATTTCTGCTATTCTTTTTAAATCCTTTAGATGTGGTTGGGATTTATTATTGCAAAAAGCTGTTACAGAAGTCGTACTTTTCCCCAATTCTTCCGCAAGCCACACTTGCGATTTTCCTAGAATTACTAGCACTTCTTTTATTCTATTTATTCTTTCTACTGCCATATTTATTTGATGTATTCTACCTTAAATATATAATACATACTTAATAAAACATAAGTTTAGGTTAACTTTTAGTAATCTAAACTTGTGTTTCTAAAATTTAATTTATAAGTTTGAATTAACTTTATATAAGTTAAAATTATATAAATGTAATTATTAGTTAAATTTTTATTGTTAATAACTTTATTTCAAATTTTATGCCATATCCAAAATATACTAAAGCCGACCTTGAGAAAATCGTATATACGCAACTAGATAATTTAAATGCAATTCACGACCTTTTGCGCATTATGAAACTACAAAATGAACTTATTGAAAATGCTAATAAAAAATTAAAGGATGAAGGTAATTGATTTTAAGAAACGGGTTAATTATGGGACAGTTAAGAAATAGCCCTTGGCTTCTAAATTAGTTTCAATTGATTGAGAAAATATTTGTGATATTTAAATCAAAGTTAAAAATTATATTAATTATTTAATATATTGAGTACTTTATCATTAAGTTCTTTGAACCTCATATTCATTTTATAAATATCTATTATATGTTGACCTTGTTCAAAGGGGAAATGATCCATTTTGACAGTTTCGTATCTTGAATCAATAAAAACTAGATTAGAATCGTTTTTATAAAATGTTATGAACTGAGGATTGGAAATAAAACCTTGTATTGCTGAGCCTATTTGCTTGAAACTAATTAAATCCCAAATAGTTATTTGTTTATTGTTGTCAGAGGCGATTATATAATTAAAGTCTTCATTTATAGTAAAATTATTTATAGGTAGTTCGTTAGTCGTTAAGCTTTTAATTTTATACTTATTTTCAGAGATCGACCATACCTTAATCAGGTTCCAATCCACAATAAAGAGTCTATTACCATCTTTAGAAAATAAAAGATGTCTTATTTCCGTATCAAATTCTAATGTTTTTATGGTTTCAGCCTTGTCTGCATCATAAAGGATAACTTTAAAATTGCTAAGTGCAATTGCATATATATTACCATTCGATTGTCTCTGAAATGCTACGACCCGATCTTTTATTGTATCTGTAGGCATTGATAACCTTTTCAAAGAATTGTTTAAAAAATCATATTCTTGGAATTTTCCATTCTTATTACGCAATATAAATTTATTATTTGCGTAATTCTTAGAATCTATAATTGGAGTATCTAATTCAACACTATCTCTTCTCGAAATTTTCTTATCATTAATATTCCATGAGATTATTTTACCATTAGCATGAGATGTTATAAATCCAATGCCGCTTTTATGTAATTCGATACTTTCTATTTTATTTTGAAATGTCATTAAAGATTGAATTATTTTTTTTTTGACATCGTAAAGAAAGAGTTCTTTTTGTGCCGCCAAAAGAATCGATTTTGTATTTAGATTTGCCGCTATTTTGGGAAAATCGTACACTTCAATTGAAGATTTGTTTTCTATTAAATGACTCTGTTTATTTAAATTATAAATCGCAATTTTACCCTCACGACTCAAAGAAACCATCGTCTCACTATCTTCGTCCAAAATTATTTTATCAACGGGACCATTATTACCTCTAAATATTTTTTTTTCATTTGGGTTTTGTAAATCTCGAAGTATAATTTGGCCTTCATCACTTGAAGTAAGTAATTTGTATCTTCCTATAAACTTTATGGCTAGAACCCGACCATTTGTTGGAAAGGTTCCAATAGAAGTTTTTTTATTTAAATCCCAAATTGAAACGGTACCATCGTGATAACCAATGGCTGCCAAAGTCTCATCCTCGTTAATTGAAATTGAATAAGGAATATCAGCTCGCGCATTTAATTGGACTTTTTTGACTTTGTCCCTATTTGAAAGATCCCAAAACGAAATGAGCTCATAGGCTCCTTTTGCAATAAGTATTGAATCTTTCGATCGATAAATCAAAACACTTGATCTATCTTCTTTGTCTTGAGATAAAATGGTCTCTTTTTTACTTGAAAGGTTATAAAGAGAAACACCATTACTAGAAGAAAAGGCAAATAAGTCGTTTGCTACAAACACTATGCTATTTATTTTAGAAGGACCAATTTCGGGAAGTACCAGACGATTCTTTAAGTTAGGATATTTTGGAAAAACAGTTATATTGCCATTTAAATGCCCAATAACTAAAACTTTTCCATTTTCACTTAAACTTATCGTTGATATATTCTGTCCAAATTCTAGAGTCTCAATCATTTTTCGTTTTGGTAAATTCCAAATTCGTAATTGATTGTGAAAGCCATGAGTAATTAGAATAGAATCATTTAATCGATCAAAGAGACCATTTTTTTGAAACACATCTTTTGAATACATGTAGAAATCTAAAGATGGATTATAATTGAGAACATCTAACAAAGCACCTTTTGATTCTACTGTTTTTTCAGTAGAGTATGATTGTGATGCTAATAATAGAGCTTCATCGAAACTTTTATCTATAATTGCATTTGATTGTAATGCCAAACTTCTAGATTCAGCAATTTTGGCTCTTTTTATTGCTGTTTTTCTTTGAATATTTGAGTAAATTCCCAAAAATACTGAAACTATTAAAAGACATGAAATGGAAAAAAGGGCATAGTTTTTTAGGCGTATATTTTTTTTTGTAGCTTTTATTTCAACACCATTCATTTCATAAGGTGTTTTATGATGTAACCTAGCACTTATGGCGTTAATGCATTCTCGATATCTAACATTCGTAAGACTAAGTTCATCTTTGTTTTCTACCCACCTTAAGTCGATGTACAAGGGAATAGAAGTTATATATGTTTTCAATGAAAAAGGAATGGCATTAGTATTTTCCCAATCGATTGTTCTATTAAGAGAATCATATTCAATATTACCACCTATACATACTATAATTAAATTGTCAACATCTTCATTAGAATTAAACCAGTTGGTTAATTCTTCTTTGATCCATTGGGATTGTGCAGATTCGACACTAGCAATAAAAATTAAAAACTCTGAGGCGTTTAAGGCTTCTTGAATCGAATCTTTTAGACCCTTACCAGGAATCAATTCGGATTCATCACGAAAAACGCGTATAGGAAGCTTAAATAAAGGCTTCGCATATTTCTTTAGTGAAGATTCTAGAGCCTTTGCATAGGAGCCATCCTTTTTCGCATGTTTGTATGATATAAATGCTTTATAATTGGTCATTTAACAATAATAATAGGCTCTTTAATTTCTCTTTTTGTTCCAAATATGAATTTAATGCAAAATCTCCTTCCATATAGAGTTTACCCATTTCACAATATTTATCTTCCTCTTTAGAGTTGTTAATTCCAAAATGTGCTTCTGCCAACGTAAAACAAACCCATTCTTTATCACCTCGATCTTCAAAAATATCTGATTCAACTACTTGACTCCACTTTATTATAATTTCATTCCATATTTTAATAGTTTGACCATAGTTAGCATAAATATCAAATTTAGTTTTGCTTAAACTTGCTTTTAATAAATACAAAAAAGCTACATTAATCCCATTATAATAATCCTGCTTAACATAGTACCCTCTTTCATAGTAGTGACGTGATTTATCTATATGGTTTTCAAAATTAGTTTGCTCAAATAATCGTTTATTAATTGCACCTAATAAACCTAAGGTTTCAGGATCAGTCGTTTCTTTTGGATTTAATTTATCTAAATATTCTAACGCTTCATTTAAAGCATCTAATTCTGACGGTTCTTTAGATTTATATGTTATTAATGCTAGACGTTGTATTATGAAACTATCATTGGGCTTATTAATTAGTGCGTCTTTTAATAAATCTTTCGCAACTTCATATTTTTTTTCATTTTTCTTCTTTTCAGCGAGTTCAACCAAATCTGATGTAGAATGTGATTTATCAATACTTTCTTTAATATCTTCAATTTCGTCTTCAGTAAAACTCGGTGGAATCAAGTTTGGCATGAATGTATAAATAGGGCTATCAATTTCTGGCGCTTTTATAAATTTTTCAACTTGCTTCTTTAAATGAGCCTTAAATCTTTCAGCTTCTGTAACACCTATATCCTCTTCTAAATGCTTGTATGAATGAATAAAAACGTGATTTATATCAAATGGAATTTTCAATTTATCTTCAGCTATTACAATCGTTGTATTAGGTTTTAATGCATGTCTAACACCTAATTCATAAATAGCATTTGGATTTAAAGTTGAAATATCAGCAACAACGAAGTCTGCTTTTAATATATTCTCATACATTTTTTTATCAATAACGCCAGATTGTTCTAAATCACTAGCCCGATAACACAAAATATCTAAATCATCAAAGACAGGTTTAATTATGTTTTCAAACGTCCTATCCAGATTTAAACGCCTTCCTGTTTCGAAATCTGTCTTAATTCCAAAGCCGATAATTACAAAGCATGTCTTTTTCATAATTTTATTTAATATGTTCTGATTTAATATCTCTAATAGCAGCTTTTGAGCCTATTTTGTATAGAATTTCTTTGTTTTTAGATTCTGACATCTCATGCAATGATTCAAGTTCTTTTTCGTTTAATTTAAACCCTAAATCATTGAGTTCAAGATTATCTAACATTACATTATACCTAACATAGTGCAATGCAGGTTTTTCAGTTACTAAATCATTTTTTAAATCTAAAATTTCAGAATCAATTACTCTGGGTGTAGGAGAATTTGATAAATATTGTAACATTGTTTGATTTAAGTAATTAGCATCTTCCATAAATAATTCAGGAATCATTTTTGCCCAACCTAAAAGGCCTTTTTTGGCAACTTTATCAGCATCATATTTTTTAGTATAAGTTCCTGTTCCAATAGATAAAAGAGATATGTTATCCTCTCCAGTTTTCCATTGATATGGAAATTCACTCAAAGTTCCAACCAAAAACAATTGTAATGCTGGATTATTAGCCAAACTAACACCTCCATCTATAAAAGCACCTATTTCACCAAAACCAACATCAATTTTTTGAGGAATAAAATAGCTAGGAGCAGCAGCACTTGCACGAACCACTTGCCTTAATAACATTTCTTTATTATGGTTAAAGTACTTACCATTGGGATGATTGATAATTGGCCATGTACTTAATGTATCTGCTCTTTTAGTAACAATACATAAACCTGTTTTAATTTCATTGCTTCCTATAGTGATTTCTCCAAACACTTTTTTTAACTCTTCTTCTAAAGGTTTAAAGTCAAACTCTGCTTTATACCTCTTGAATGGGTTTAATAACCAACTTCGCTTTTTTCCAAAGATTTTATCACCTATATTTAGATAAAGATCTTTTATTTCTGTTGCTGTCATACCAATAGAAAGGCCTGCCGCAATAATTGCTCCTGTACTGGTTCCTCCAATTAAATCAAAATAGTCACATAGCTTTAAATTTGCATTATTTTCTCTTTTCCTTACTATCTCTTCAACTTTTTCTAGGAATCCTAATGTTAGTGCTCCTCTAATTCCTCCTCCATCTAGTGATAAAATTCTTTTTGGTTTTGTATTACTCATTTTATGAAATTTAATTGCAAGTGTTTATTTTCATCTGAACTCTTGAGTTTATTCTCTTGTTAGATTTCGAAGTTCTATTTCCGAAAGCTAATTCAATATATTCTTGAATTTTTTTTCTATCAGTTGTAAAATGCCTAATAATGGCATAGTGTGTTTTAAGATTATCCGTTAATCTTTGAGGTTGTAATGTATGAGAGTATTTACCAGTCCCATAATCTGGATGAGAAGGTAATTTTAAACCTAGTAAACCTGAATAATTATCTCCAACTTTATAATTTAAAGCTCCGCTAATTTCCCAATCAACGTGCTTTCTACATTTTGTCTTAGGGCCTAATAAAACAATTAGAACTGTAGTATCACTTAAGTAACCTTTATTTATAAGTTGCTTTACATATTCTGGTCCATTATCAGATTTTATATCACCATCTTCTACTGATTTGTTAATTATCAAATCAGATGTTAAATTATAGAATTTCTCTTTGTAACCTTTATCATCTTTATGATAATAGCTAATAATTCTTCTTGGTAAAATTAAGGGAAGTTTATGAACCCCTTTTAACCCTCCAGTTTCATTAAGTAATAAAGGACATACTTTATTCCATAATCCATTTTCGTTTAGTTTAATACAATAAAAAGTTTTTCCATTATTTAATTTTTGTATAACCCAACTTCTTTTCCTTTCGTAACTAGCACCTATTTTATCACCATCATCTGTATGAACAATAAAACTATCTATTGTATTAGTATTTGGAATCCATTTTTCTTTAGATACGAGATAATCAGCCCACTTATCCATATTAATATATATCATTTATTAGGTTGTCCATAATACCTCTTAATGGATTCAAATTTGTCTCGTAGTTAGATAATTTTGTCTCTAGTAATGGAGTATTATTTGAATCAATCATGTTTCTAAGTTTTAATTTTAAATCCCATAAGTCCCGAATAATTTTTGCTGTTCTAATATATTCTGGTAATCCTCCTTTTGGTATACCTTTTAAGCATAAAACTGATAAATCTGTTTTGTCGTAACCATAACCAATTTCAAAAGGAACCCATTTAGATATTATTGTACTAGGCGAAACCACTACCAACATATGTGAACTGTTATTTATTCCTTTACATAAAGATTCAGTTACATTATTTGGGTTACTACTTTGGTTTGAACTTTTTAAATCACCATCATACTCATCAAAATATACATTAATTCCGGCAGAGATTAGATAATCCGCGATCTTCTTCGCTTCAGTCTTATCTTTATTTTGATATGAAATAAAAACACATTTTACATTTTGATTTATAAATGTTTTTCTTGATTCATATTTTGTTGGCCAATAATATCTATTTAATGCAGTCATATTTTATTTTAAAGCCTTTTTAATAGAGTTTATATTATTACTAATAATCATATTAGAGTTCTTCCTTATAAAATCAGGAATACCTTTTTGTCCATGTGGCTTAACAGCAATAATTTCTTTTTTTAAAGATTTAGCAATTTTAATTTCCATCATAACAAACGTATTTTTCTTAACTCCCCTAGTTGCTAAAACAAAAACTTTGCTGCAATAGACCATTTGTCTACGAAATATCTTTTCTAATTCCTTCTTCTTATTTTCATCAAATGCTCTATCTATAGGAATTGAATGATTATAGAATGGAATATCAGCGTTATTTAATTTATTAATTAATGAGATATAATCATCACTTCCTTTTTTCCATGAATGACTTATAAAAATTCTTCTTTGAGGAGTCTTATTCTGTTTTCTATAACGATCTACAACTAGTTTGGTTGTAATTCCTCCAATAATCAATTTTAGTAATGTATTCATATAAAATTATTGAGGTCTAACTTTAGTTTTATTGGCTATTGACTGACTTCTTTTTTGAAAAGCCATTTCAATGTATTCTTCTGGATTAATTTTAAAATCATCCCATCTAACTAAAACGCAATATCTTTCGTCTTCATTCCAAGAACATTTATTATTTGTAGCATTTTGGATGTAATGATTAGCACTAAACTCTTTAATAGTTGTTAAATCATTAATTCCAACATAATTATGAGAACCACCGCAAATGTTACAATTATAAGAACCACCATATATTTTATCATACATTTGAGGTAGTACTACTCCAAGAATACCATTCTTTGTATTTCCTTGCCCATTGTAAAGTGATGCTTGCAACTCACGTTTTATATATCTTTGCTCCTGATATCCTCTATTTTCGGAACTATATGAACCAATAAGATGGATTGTAACAGTTGTGTCTGCTAAATATTCTGTTCGGATTTTATTTAAAATATAGTCTTCATCATTTGATAAAATAGGCTCATTAAGAGACTTATCAATCATATCTATATACATACTATTTTGTATATAGTTTTTATAAGCAATATCTTCTGTCTTGAAAGAAATAAAACATTTTCTAGCCATGTGAATTATTTTTGAATCTATTTCTGTTCGTCAATTTACACAAACAAATTGCCATCTTGATATTAATCAAAATGCTAATTGAACTGTGAAAACTAATTAGTAGGGAGAGTTTAAATATAGTAAATTTTGCATAAATTTATTTGAGGTAAAACCTTAAATATAAAAAACTTATAATATTTATATCCATTTCATACACATTACCACTTCGCTCCTACCGTCGCTTCGGGCAAAGCGTATTCCATTACATTTTTAAAGAAACATTTTGAGAAGAAAAAAATCAAAAAAAGATATTGCTTGTAAAAGCTTTTTACCAAAGCAAAGTTACATAACGCAGAACATTATAGTACAAATGTATTTATTGAAGCAAATTGGCGGATGCTTGCATTTTACATAATTGCAGATATAACAACACGTCAGTGTTTTATATCGATAGTAATTATGTAAAAGTCAATTTGCGGCATTTATAGTTCTATTGTAACTATAATGTTCACATCCACATCAACCCGCAGATTTTAAGAATTGATTTTATGATCAATTCTTAAAACTCGTGTAAAATATCCCAGGATAATTCTATTTCATAGTGATCGTAGCTACTGGGGTCATCATAATTCTAGAAAAACTATAGCTGAAACATACTGCTAAGTATATTTTATTCCATTTCAAGTAGCAAATCACTCCACAATGTTTTTTCAAATTTTCGAGAGAAAAAACCAACATGTCCAATTTTAGCGACCTCTAACTGTTTAGGCGTAATCTCACAAATTTTAATTTGAGCATTCTCATAATATTTAAGCAATTTATTAGATGTTATTTTATTG
Organism: Aquimarina sp. AU119; assembly: GCF_900312735.1. NCBI lineage: Bacteria > Pseudomonadati > Bacteroidota > Flavobacteriia > Flavobacteriales > Flavobacteriaceae > Aquimarina > Aquimarina sp. AU119. The sequence continues at coordinate 25,760 of NZ_OMPF01000022.1, forward strand.
GCTATTGGGTCATCAGAAATTTGAATTGATGTTAATGGAATTTTAATTTGATCATAACGGTGTAGTTTTTTAGATTTTTTTAAATCATCTTGAAAATAATTTTTATTCTTACTCCATTTCCACCATCTCAAAGCAACTCCCTTAGGAACATCTTCCCCTAATTTGAACTTTTTCATTTTAACATATCCAAAAATAAAAGAGTGTATTAGTATAAAAAAACTCCAAACAGGAGGCATAACCCACCTATAAGGCTTACTCATATCTTTCCAATATGCCGTTGAGGAAGCAATTAAAAATAATTGGTCGATTCTAACATTATTTTCCATCAAGCCTACTAAAGCCCCACCAATACTGTGTGCAATCATAATTTTTTTATCGCTAGGATACTTTTTCACGACCCAATCAAAAACACCTGCCATATCTAATTCGCCCCAATCAATAATATCAGCTTTAAACCCTTTTAGGTTAGCAGGTTTTGATTTCCCTATCCCTCTATAGTCAAATGTAACTGTTGTATATCCGTTTTGGGTAACATAAGTTGCAAAATTTGAATACAATTCTTGTGATAATCCAATTCCGCCTTGAATCTGCACAACCCCTTTCCGTTTATTGTTTGGTTCGCGTACTATAATAGATATTTTGTACCCGTCTTTTGTTGAAATTTTTAATTCTTGAATGCTCACTGTATATGGGGTATAGATTTGTACTATTTATTTATAAAAGTACTTATTTTATAGCAATTATTACACTGTTAGGTCCAGTCAAAGGCATCAAGTTTTTAATTACTGAATTACTCATAGGAAGTGTTCCTGAACATATTGAAAAGACAAAACAGAAATTGAATATTTAGGTAAGTTCGCCATTCCACACACACATTATACTCCCCTCCTGCTACTTCGACTACGCTCAGCACAGGCTGGCTCGTATAGTAAGTGTTGCATTACCTTTTTTTTAAGGAACATTTAGCTCACAAGGTTTCTATTGTTTTAGAGGAGTTCGTGAATCTTTTATGATATTTGGCTACCGCCCAATCTTATTTTTCGATTTCGTTAGAAAACTTTCAAAATAAACTGTAGAGATAATAAACGCCAACGCACCTCCTTGCCCACAATTTCAAAGATTCTCAATCTTCAAAATTATGTCGTCCCAAAGCAAAGTGACCCTTCGGCAACACTTCGACAGGCTCAGTGTGACAGCTCAGGGTAATACATAACGCAAGTACATTATAGTACAAATGTATATTGTAGCAAATTAGCGCATACGAAGTATTTTATATAATTGTAGATATAACAACACGCCAGTGTTTTATATCGATAGTAATTATGTAAAAGTCAATTTGCGACACGCCTGCCACATTAGTAGCTATAATGTTCACATCCACATCAACCCGCAGATTTTAAGAATTGATTTTATGATCAATTCTTAAAACTCGTGTAAAATATCCCAAGATATAAATTCAATATTCGATACTCTTTAGATGAGCTCAAGATTGCTATCGCAGATCTCATGACGTTACCAAACCTGTACTGAGCTGTCACACTGAGCCTGTCGAAGTGTTGTCGAAGTATCAAGGTTGCATACGGGCGAACGTTAAGAAAATATACCCAAAGTGTATTTTTAGTGAAGCAGCGAGCTGGCGGTTTGGTGAAACAATCACGGCGCAGTCACTCTCTCTGTCCTACTGCACAACGTTGCATCGACCAATGGCACTCGGTAGCTGCTCCGCACAGGTGGGTAACCCTCCCGCGCACTGGTTTTATCGATCAGCGGCATTGGGTAACCTGTCCACGCAGGGAAAAAAGAAACTCGAGCTCCAAGGTGAGGCGTCCGCATGGCGTGGAAACCCCAACCCAGTGCGCGGGCCAGTAATAATGTGAGTTGTTTGTATTTACCTACGTCGGTACCTGCTTATATAGCCTTTGTAACGTTCTGGATTTTTTCTAAAAACATATTTACCCGTATTTCTAATCTCATCCATCGCTTCTTTAAGGTGGGTAAACGCACGATCACGAATGTCCTTAGCTTTTGAATTGTCCCAAGTAGTACCGTTGGCTTTGGCTAAAAGTTCGGCCAGGCAGTCTGACTTTTCCTCAGCAAGATCAAATCGCGATAGGTCATACTTAATTGCTTCAAACTCGGCAAGATTTCCTTTTCCTAGTACACTAATATCCATAAGATCCTGGATCATATCGGCATTGCCATCGCCTCCTGCAATTGTGCGTACCCGGGCTAATAGATCGGGGCGTTTTCTAAACGCAAAGCGCATATCTGCCAACAGATCGTTTCTAAATTCATAGGCTTTGGGCGATTCTTCTTTCCAAGCCTTGGCAGCTTCTTCCTGGCTATAGCGCTCTTTGTTCCAAATGGCTTGCGCATATCTGCACGCTCCGGTACGTATCGGTAGATCCAATACATATTTGTCCCAATCTAATCCTATACTAATCAGTACTTTTTTGTCCTCTTGCATCCAAATAAATAGGTTTTCGGCTTCTTGTGTAGTAACATCTACCGGTTGCGCTGGTGCTTTAACCAAGTCTTGTGGTATGGTTTCTAATTCAGCCAATTTCGTTTGAAAATTTTGTTTGGACATACGTATTATTTATTTTATGGTTTATAATGATGAAAGTTGTGAGTTTAATTTTTTTGAAAATTGGTACTGCTACGAGCTCACCCTTCGACCCTTCGAGGACCTCAGGGTCCCTTAGGGTTCGATACTACTGAGGGCTGAGGCTCTCGAAGTCCGACCATTACAGAAACAAAAAAATCAATAATTGACATAGATCATTTTTGCTTCGTAGTTCAGCCCCGGTTCATTGTAGTCGATCACACATACATAGGAGCCCACGGGTACCATGCTGCCTTTATGGGTGCCGTCCCAACCATCATTGGGCCCTCTGTAATGTGCGCTGTACAGCAAACGTTGGCTTAAATCATATATTTTAAGCATATTATTCTTATAGTCTTCAAGGCCTTCGATCACCAAAGTATCGGCAATGCCATCACTGTTGGGAGAAAACCCTCTATTGAAATCCGTAAGGAGCGAGCTGGCAAGGTGTGGTTCGATATCTTCCTTTTCGATATCTTCCTTAATAGACCTGAATCCTGTCCACCCAGCATCTTCATAGTTGGCCCTAATTTTTCCGGCAGGGGTGATCGAGGGAACGGTCAAATCTATTTGAGCACGGTTCGCATTTGTAAAGGTATTTATTTCGATAGATGGGGGCGAGAATGCCATTGACACCACTGTAGCAAGGTTTGGATTGTCGGCAAAAGCACTAGCACCGATACTGGTAAGGTTTTCGGGAATAGTCACACGAGTCAAATCGTTGTTTTGAAAAGTATTGTTCCCAATACTGGTGACTCCATCAGGTATGGTCACACGGGTTAAATTGTTGTTTTGAAAAGTATTGTTCCCAATACTGGTGACTCCATCAGGTATGGTCCCACGGGTTAAATTGTTGTTTTGAAAAGCATTATCCCCAATATTGGTCACACCATCAGGAATGGTCACACGAGTCAATTGGTTGTTTTGAAAAGCATTATCCCCAATATTGGTCACACCATCGGGAATGGTCACACGAGTCAATTGGTTGTTTTGAAAAGCATTATCCCTAATACTGGTCACACCATCGGGTATGGTAATCCGGGGCAAATCGTTTGTTGCAAAAGCACCAACCCCAATACTGGTTACACTGTTGGGTATCTCAATGCTGATCAAGCCGTTATCTTGAAAAGCATTGTCCCCAATACTGGTCACACCATCGGGTATGGTAACCCGGGGCAAATCGTTGGTTGCAAAAGCACCAGCCCCAATACTGGTTACACTGTTGGGTATCTCAATGCTGGTCAAGTCGTTATCTTGAAAAGCATTGTCCCCAATACTGGTCACACTATCCGGTATGGTCACTTCGGTCAAATTGTTGGTTGCAAAAGCTCTGGTCCCGATAGCTGTCACATTGCTTGGACTGTCGAAGGTCACCTCGGTCAATACTTTTTCTCTAAAAGCATTTTCTCCAATAGAGTTCACCTTATAGGTAGTGCTACCTCGGTTAATCGTTTTGGGGATGGTTATGGTACCTCCAGTAACGCTATAGTCTGTTGCCATCACCTCCTCATTACCTGGGGTTATAGAAGTAACTCGGTATGTTATATTATGAACATTGAGCATGCTCCCGATGTCATGTTCAGTAATGGATTTGAAGCCCGTCCAGCCATTGGCAGGGTCTTTGTAAGCATCAAGGGTGCCCTTGGGTACTACCAAGTCTATGTTTTCTCGGTTTTTACCTCGATTCGCAAAGGCAGTTGAATCGAGCGACGGTGGATCATTGGCCTCCACCGTCACCAAATTGATTGGGTTGTTGCTTGACACTCCAAGAAAGGCCTGGTACCCTATACTTTCTACACTGGTTGGTATGACTACCTCGGTCAATTGGTTTTGAGCAAAGGTCCATTGGCTAATTATGGTAACACCTTCCGGTATAGTCACCTCGGTCAATTTGTTAGTTCCAAAAGCTCGTTGCCCGAGACTGGTCAAATTTTCTGGAAGAACAACATTGATCAATTCGTTTTCCCAAAAAGCATCTTCCTCGATACGGGTTACCGTGTTCGGGATGGAGACACTGGTCAACCCCTTTTTCTGAAAAGCCTTATCACCAATGGCGGTCACCGTGTAAGTAGTGTTCGAGCTATTGTCTATTACTACGGGAGAGATGGTAACCTCTGTTTCCGAACCGGTATAGCTCATAGCTTTTACTTTGTTGGGTGTGGAAGAGATAATTCCGTATTTGATGTCATCGTCAGTAAAAACACCATTAGTGATAGATCTGAAGCCCGTCCAGCCATTGGCGGGCTCTTCATAAGCACCTATGGCGCCTTTGGGTACCACCAAAATTATTTGGCCACGAACATCGCTTATCCCAAAGCTTGTAAAGGCTTTTTCATGAAGCGTTGGTGGATCACTAGCCTCGAGCGTCACCAGGTCAAGGTCCACATTTCCATGAAAGGCTTGATCCCCTATATTTTCTACACTGGCCGGTATGGTCACCTCCGTTAACTGGTTGGAAGCAAAGGCCCACTTCGAGATATTGGTGATACTATTTGGTATATTCACTTCGGTTAATTGGTTAGTTCCGAAAGCTCGTTGCCCGAGGCTGGTCACACTTTCGGGAATGACAATACTGGTCAATTGGTTATTGTAAAATGCATCTTCCCCAATGCTGGTGACGTTGCTTGGCAGGTCGAAAGTAACCTTGGTCACTGGCCCTTTTGTCTGTGTATTTATGTAGTAAATAAAGAAAGCTTCATCACCAATAGCGGTTACCTTATAGTCAGTACCATGGTGATTGATCGTTTTGGGGATGGTAATCTCCATCTCTGGTGCAGTATCCATAAAGTCTACAACCGTTACCTCTTTATTAAGGTCTAAAGAAGTCACCTCGTATGTGATATCATCGGCAGAGAAGGTGTCCCCGACCACCTCTACAATTTCATTGATGGATCTGAAGCCCGTCCAGCCATTGGCAGGGTCTTTGTAAGCATCAAGGGTGCCCTTGGGTACTACCAAGTCTATGTTTTCTCGGTTTTTACCTCGATTCGCAAAGGCAGTTGCATCGAGCGACGGTGGATCATTGGCCTCCACCGTCACCAAATTGATTGGGTTGGTTCTTGCAATTCCAACAAAGGCCTGGTACCCTATGCTTACCACACTGGCCGGTATGGTTACCTCGGTCAATCGGTTTCCGCCAAAGCTCCATCTCCTGATATGGGTGACATTTTCGGGTATGATAACCTCTTCCAATTGGTTGTTGTTAAAGGCCCCCAGTCCGATAATGGTCACTGTGTTGGGTATTTTGACACGGGTCAGTCCCTTTTCGAAAAAAGGTCGAATAGGAATACCACTGTCAATAGCATCGGTATTCTCACCAATAGCGGTCACCGTGTAAGTGTTCGTGCCATGGTCCACAGTTTCGGGGATGTCCACCTCAGTGGCCGTACCTTCATAGACCACGATCATTACTTCAAGTTCAAGAGGAGCGATAGCGGTAATTTTGTATCTGATGTAATCAACGGTAAATTGGTCTCCTACATTTTGTTGGCCGTAAGTGGTATGACCAAACCATATCATAAAGATGATATATGTTATTAATTGTGATTGTTTTTTCATGTTGGAAGTTTTTTATTATGAACTTTTAAATATTAATTAATAGCAAAAAAGACCTACACAAAGAAAATATCCAACAATTAGTGCCCAACCTCTTTAAAAACGGGATGTTATACGATGTTTTGGGGATAATAGAAATAGAGCAATTACATCCCAATTTGATAGTTTGTTTATTTTGATGTTGAAGTTGGTGCGATGTGAAGTGTGAGTTTCATTTTTTTGGAAATTGGTACTGCTACGAGCTCAGGAAACACGTCGTAGTGTAAAAAGTGTTTCATTAACTTTAGTAGAAGAAATATTTAGCTCACAAGGTTTCTATTGTTTTAGAGGAGTTCGTGAATCTTTTATGATATTTGGCTACCGCCCAATCTCATTCTTCGATTTCGTTAGAAAACTTTTAAAATAAACAGTAGAAGTAATAAACTTTGATTTGAAAAAAGCAAAGCGACCCTTCAGCAACACTTCGACAGGCTCAGTGTGACAGCTCGGGGTAATACATAACGCAAGTACATTATAGTACAAATGTATATTATAGCAAATTGACGGATGCTTGCATTTTACATAATTGCAGATATAATATGTTTAAGAACATTTTGAATTGAATCTAAAAATGACTTAAAACCATTTTCCTTAAACGTACACTTATAGGAATTTCATAATCACCAATAATGATTTGATTTTCTACGATTTTATCTACTTTATATTTTGATACTATATATGATTTGTGGGTTTGAATAAAATTATCTTCGGGTAATTGATCCTTAAAACTCTTTAAAGATATATGTGTAATTATAGTCTCTTTTGGTGTTACGACTTTGATATAATTTTGCATTGCTTCTGCAAACAGAATATCCTTTATATTTATCTTTTTAAGCTGTCTTTCACTTTTTAAAAAAAATATGTTTTTTTCATCAGAACTACCATAATAACTATTGACTTTATTAACTGCTTGTAAAAACCGTTTAAAAGAAATGGGCTTTACTAAATAATCTAAAACATTATACGTAAAGCTTTGCAAAGCATATTCTTTATATGCAGTGGTCATAATAATTGAAGGAGATTTTTTTAAGCCTTTTAACCAATCAATACCTGATAATATTGGCATATTGATATCTAAAAAGATGATATCAATTTCATTGCTTTCAAGATAATGATTTGCTTGCAATACATTTTTACATAGCGCAACAACATTTAAAAATGAAATCTCATTACAATACTCTTTAATGCCTTCTCTTGCGATAGGTTCATCATCGATGATTAAACAATTTAGCTGTTTCATTCTCTTATGTTCTATAAATCTATGATCAAGTCAGCCATAAACCTTGAGTTTTTCTTGCTTATGGTTAATTCATGCTTATCTGGATAAACTAACGATAAGCGTCTTTTTACATTTATTAAACCGATGCCCCCAACATCATATTTACCAGTTACGTTATCAAAAGTATTTGTACAATGTAGCGAGAGCTTACCTCCTACTTCTTTAATCTTTATATCAATTCTATTATCATTATTATTGGTGTGATTACTACAATGCTTAAACGCATTTTCTATAATCGGAATTAATAATAATGGCACTATTTTTTTTGTAGCATTCTCAAATTCTATATTGTAGCTTAGTTGAATATCAGAACCCTTACGGGTTTTTTCCATCTTAATATACTGTAATACAAAGTCTAATTCCTTTTCTAATATAATTTGAGTACCACTTTCATACAATTGATAGCGTAGTAATTCTGAAAACTGAAGCAATGTATCTTTAGCCAAGGCATCGTTTTTACCTATTAAGTGGTAAACATTATTAATTCCATTAAACAAAAAGTGAGGATTTAACTGTGCTTTTAGATATTTTAATTCTGCCTTAAATGATTCTTGTATTAGTAGTTGTTTTTCTTTTTCAGATGTTTTGTGCGCTTGTCTAAAGATATAATAAAAACCAGCAACACTATAGAATAGGTTAACAAAAACAGTAAGGCTAAAGTTATCCATAAACTCATCTGTATCATAGATTTCAAATATATCATACAGCATATAATCAAAATGGGTTTCAATTAGAGAAACTACCAGGCATATAGAAAAAGAAAGTACATAGTATGTTGCTTTTCTTTTAAGCATATACATTTTTGGCACCAACCAAAACACTTGTATATAAAACAAAAAGAAATTGGTAAAAATCCCATAGGTATAGGCATAGGCTAAACTATTATGAGCCTCAGAAACATTATTAAACCCATTCCAATCTGAATGCACAACAAAAGCAAACAACAAATAATTTAATATCCAGAACAGCAGATGTAGTGCTATTTTCTTTATTGATTTGATGTTGCTCATTGGTATATTTTGTGCAAAGAAACATATTATTTATTTGTAATACAGCAATTATTACGTTCGTCAATAATTATTCAACGGTCATCAAATTACTAATATTTTAAAGCGTTTTTACCCATTTCTTTGCTCAAAAACTATAAATAATGAAAAAAACGCCCTTAAAAATGACAAAATTCAATCGCTTACATTCTATAACTACTACAGTTCTAATTGTAATATTCTCAATCGTTATATGCTCATGCTCTAATGATGATGATGGAACACCTCCTAAAGTTATTACCGAACTATCGGAAGACATTAAAGATTTAATTTATTTCCAAGGAGACGAAAAAGCCCCTACGGTGCTGATAACTATCCCTGGTGGCCCTAGTACAGAATTTGCTACAGATGTAGTAGACCAGTTTTCTGGATTTCTTAATCCAAAGGATATTTTAACTGTAACTGTACATCAAGCACAAACATTAAATCCTGATATAGTAGCGGGAAATGATATCACATTAACCCAAGCTAGTTCTTTTAATACAGAAAGTATAGAAATGCTTTCTAAAGTGACTACCTATTTTAAAGACCAAGGTAGAACAGTGTATGTTTTAGGATTATCATTTGGTTCGTTTGTAACACAAGACCTCATTGCAAAGAAAGGAATAGATAGCGCTGATAAGTATCTTATTGTTACAGGTAGATTAGATATGAACGATGTTATTTGGCAAGGGGCTGCCGAAGGAAGAAATGGATTTTTTGAAAACGGTGTTACTCCCATAGTAGAAACAGACCCAGCTCTGGACATAAAAGATAGAAATCTTAATAGAATAAGTGCCGGATTCTCAATGAACAGGTATACACAACTTTTTAATACCATTTCGGACTTGTCGAACGTAACCTACATTTATGGGGAAATAGATCAAGCTGTCGGCAGTCTTACGCCTAGTGAGTTACAGTTTTTAGAGTCAAAAAACACCAACGTAATCGTTGGTCCTGGAGATCATAATACCACTCTTGAAAATTTCATAGTGCAAGGTTTTAAAGAAGCCTTCGGAATTGAATTATAACAGTAAATAGTAACACGATAATTCAAAAACATGAAAAAATATAGTATTGCTTTGCTATTGTTGTATACCATAAATTTTCAAGCTCAAAGTGAGATTAGCAGTTCTTCTTTTTTAAATAGAACCGAATTTAAAGTAGGATATTATGGTAATTTACTTTGGGATAACGGTATTAATTTGGGTGCTGAATATCTCTGGAAAGAAAGGAAAAACAGTAAAGAAAAAAAGAAAGGTCAAAAAATAATTACCCATCAATTTTTGTTTAACGGAAGCATAGGGTATTCGACCAACTTCGCTAATAAAACAGATAATGGTTTACATACCTATTATGGACTTATATGGCGAAGAACAAGTCCAAAAAGATGGCAGCTACACGTAGCGTTAAACCCATTGGGGTATTATCGCTCATTCTTACCAGAGACCTATGAAGTTAAAGGAGATAATGTAGAGAAAGTGTTTCTGCCTGGACGTGGTTATTATAATCCTACCCTTTCTGTTGGAATAGGCAGACAGCGCAAAGGGAAAATACGTTCTGCCAGTTATTTTAATCTCACCTTTAGTCCACGCTTTAACTACAATGCTGGTACGTTCCCTACGCTTTTCTTACAATATGGTTTTCGGTTTAATTTTAAAAACAAAAAACAATGAGACAATTAAATACATCATTCTTAAAAATAGTATTCACAGTAATTACAATATGTTTAGTAACTGCCTGCTCTAAAGATGATAATCTTAATAATTTGAATGAAACCATCTTTGTTCGTCATAAAAATGCAGATATGCCTGCATACATAAAAGGAAATGCCAGTGAAAAGGTTTTCTTAATCACATTACACGGTGGTCCAGGTGATATAGGGTTAAGTTTTTCTGGGGAGGCATTTAACAAAATAGAAAATCAGTATGGCGTTGTATATTTTGATCAACGAGGATCGGGTAATTCACAAGGGCATTACTCTGAAAATGATGTAAGCATAGATCTTATGGCAGAAGACGTATTAGCACTGATAAAAGTGATGAAACGTAAATTTGGTAGTGATTCACGTTTCTTTTTAATAGGACACAGCTGGGGTGGAACACTAGGAACAGCTACCCTACTAAAAGATCAAAGTGACTTTAAAGGCTGGATAGGTTTAGATGGAGCATATAGTCCAGCTAGATTATATGATCAATATATAGAAACATTTACGACTACCGCAAACACCCAAATAGCATTAGGTAATAGTGTTGATTTCTGGAAGTCTGTTTTAGAACTTGTCTCTCAAGTAGATCCGGTAATTAATTTCGATGATAATCAAAAACTTAATATGAAGGCTTTCAAAGCGGAGAAAGCGTTACATGAAGATGGTTTTATAGATTTTGATGATAACGGATCAGAAGGTGTAGGTACATTCTTTAGATATAATTTTTGGACTAGAAATTGGAATACTCTTCAAATAGGAGGTACAATAGATGATCAAGGTCTATTTCAAACCCTTGATTTCACGAGTCGGCTTCCAGAAATAACGATACCATCCCTATTTATATCAGGTAAATACGACATGATAGTGCCTGTAGCTTCTGCTCAGATTGCTTTTGAAAACATAGGTTCAGCGTCCAAAGAATTACTCATATTTGATAGATCTGGTCACGCTCCGCTGTTTAGTGAACCCGACCTGTTTACAACAGAAATTCTTCGTTTTATGGATGAACATAAATAATGTTTTATGACTACATATATTTAACGTTGCCACATCATAAGCAATGTTACCTTTTTAAATAATAACATAAAAAATAAAATGATGAAATTTAAATTAATAACAATGGTAGTAGTATTCACATTGTTTATAACTACAATTTTTTCGCAAAACACAGTAAAACAAGAATTTGAAGTAAAAGTAATTACAAGCGTAGAATCTATTATACCAGATGGATTAGGTAGATCACGATTAATTTCATCAGTTGATAAAAGAGACTATAAAGAATTTACTTCTTCCCGAACAAAAGATGATAATACTAGAAATAAGTCTAAAAGAAAAGATATTAGAGTAAAGGGTTTTGAGGAAACAAAATTATTAAACTTTTATAATCTAGCTGGTATACGATTTCAAAATATAGCAGCGAATGATGCTGTAATTTCTTCAAAATTAACTGCAATGATTTCTGAAGGTTGGGATTTGATATTCGTAACAAGTGCTGTAGAAAGTGATGCAGGAGAAAAAGATGGAAATGGTATTTTTATTACACGCTATATTTTTAAAAGAAAATTGAATTAAAGAAAAGTCCTAATTCGTGTAATTCCTTTGTTTCTGTACTTCTACAATCACAAAATTAACTTTTCGTTTTGTTTTGTAATCTATATTCGCATCAATTAATTAAAAAACATAAATTATGAAAAAATTAGTATTCATAACTATTATTATAGTTTTAGGATTATCCAATGTTAACGCTCAAGAAATTAAATTTGGAGTTAAAGCAGGTTTAAACCTTGCTTTTATCACTGGAGACAACGCAAAAAATATTGATCCTAACACAGATTTTCATTTTGGAGCCCTAGCCGAAATTAAGGTTTCAAACAAATTCTCTTTACAACCCGAATTATTATATTCCGGACAAGGATTTAATACCAATATTGATTCTGAAGGCAGAATTGCACTAAACTATTTGAACATTCCATTAATTGCAAAGTACTATGTCACAGAAAGGTTGAGTCTAGAAGCTGGACCCCAAGTTGGTTTTTTACTTTCTACAAAAGGTGGTGCAGAAAGCGATAAAGACCTTTATAAAACAATGGATTTTGGAGTGAATTTTGGTTTGGGCTATACTCTTGATAACGGTATCTATTTTAGTGCAAGATATAACCTAGGATTATCTAATATTAATGATGTAGATGGTTTTTCGGACAAAAATAGAAATGGAGTATTTCAACTATCCGTTGGATATTTCTTTTAACACCTAAACTTTTATGTCAAAATCATAATCATGAAAAAAAACATAATCTTATTACTTCTAATTATCTCATTAGTATTAGTAAGTTTTAGTTATAAAAATAGTATCGAGAAAAACGTAATGCTGCTAACCAGACACACATTCCCCTACTCTCCTATCCCTTCGACAGGCTCAGTGTGACAGCTCATGGTTTTAACCAAAGATTTATGAACCGTTTTTACTTGTTTTTTTCAATGGTTCGTAAGCCTTTTTTAACGATATATATGGTTTCTTTTGTCATAGATTCCTTTTCCCATCTAGCGCAAACTGTTTTTACCCAGTCGGGCTGCGATTTACTCGCATCATTCAGCCAATTCGCTACAGAATCACGTACATATTTGGATGGATCTGATTTTAAGGGTTCAAGAAATGGTAATCCTTTTTTAGGGTTTTCTTGAAATTCAGAGATTTTTTTGGTCCACACTCCTATTGGTCGTAGAGCTTCAGCTACATACCGTCGTACATTCTCATCTTCTTCAGTAACCCAACCAGATAATATTCGGGTTGCGATATCAAGATCATCAATAATACGTTCCTTAGAAGCAAAAATGACTACTTCACGATTCATGAAATGTCTATCAGCTGCATGAGATCTCATTGCATCCAATAAACTCTTGATAGAATTTTGAAATAAACTTTCAGCCCAACAGCCCCAACAACGAACCATATCGCTTGGGTTGTTGGCTAGATACTCTTTAGCGAAATCGGCATTCGACAATTGTGCAAAAGTTTGACCTATTATCTTTGTAGTACTATTGGATGTTGGTTTTTTTTGAGCATTTACTGCTTCTTCAAAAGATTCATGCCAATCCATCTTATTTGCTGTTTTTAACACTGTTTTTAACAGGACAAGTTGATCTATTGCCAACCATTCCATCAAATTCTTGGTTTCAATTTTTCCAGCGTTTAAGTATTCTATCACTTCAGGATTCAAATCTTTTAGGCTCCTCGCTCCTTTTCTATTGAGTATATGTTCAGGTATCATAGCTTATTCTTTTTTGTTGGTTTTCTTAGTGGCGATATATTTCCTATATGGTTGATTTATTATAGTTTATAGCCAATTATGGTTATTTAGTATTGATTTATTTTGTAATGATTTACGACTTCAAATGATTATAAGTCTTACTCAAACCCAACTAAGCGTATATTTTGCTGTAAGTGCAAAACGCTCTATTTAAAAACTCCTAATCGGTAGAGGTTATAAATAGACTTGACCCTAAGCTAAACTAGAGTAAGACTTATAATTTATTAATGAGTCCTGATACAACTGAATTAACTATATTAAATCTGTATATTTTCTAAATTATACCCATTATTAAATTTTACATTCTTTGAAAACTGTTCAGTCCAAGATTCTTTTAATACATTTCCATCCCAATCAGCAGGTGCATATTTACGATATGTAGGCAAATAGACTCCATCCACTTTCTCATATTTAACTTTCACTATATTTGGTTCGGTAAGACCAAATCCAGTAGCATTATATAGAAATTGATCTACTCTATAAGTTTTTGGATTGATGTATAAAATATACCTATCCTTGCTTGATTCGCCTACATTATCGCCAAAACTCATCTCAACTACCTTATAAGTTGTCCCATCTACATTTCTAGAAGGTAACATTTTATGATTTACACCTGGATCCGATAACTTGAACATCATAGTAAACCAATAATAGTTCGTTTTTCTAAAGATATGACCAAGAAATGCTGGTTGTTCCTCTGTAATAATTTTATCATCCACTTTAGAAACAGAATTGTTACCATCAAAAAACTGTGTATATTTTTTACCAGGCATTTGTGGTAAAACATAAACTTGCCTTTTTGTATATTCTGCATAGGAGATCTCGCCATCAAAAATGTACCTCTCTATAGAAATATCGGCTAAATTGTTATCCTTAACTTTAAATATATAATCATAGGATACATCCTTTAATTTATATAAAGCTTTCTTGCCTCCATTAGCTTCTACTACTTTATTAATCAATTCTTTAGCTTCTTGTGCCTGTGCCGTAGTCACAAATGTAATTAGTACTAATGTGATGATTTTAAAAATTATTTTTTTCATAATAAACTATTTTATTTTTTAAAAAGATTGTGATTTATTTAATTGTTAATTACGTGAATGAGAATTGTAGACCTTGCCACTGATTTTCCATTTCCCATTCTCCTTATAAAGGACAAAAAAGTCTGTGAAACGAAATCCGCCCCAATCATAAAATTCAACTTTGGCAGCTGCTGCTGGTCCTGAAATATCGATCCATGCAATATGGTGCTTTACATTGTTGGAAGGTCCACCCTCAGAGACAATACCTTCAAACTGATCTGCGGTCACATTATAGACTTCTCCGTTAACCGAACCGACAACGTGGGCATGGGCATAGAATGCTTTACGGCTTAATTTTCCATCTCCTGTCTTTGCACTATCTATGTAAATTTGTAGCGCTTTTTCTACTTCCTTGTACTCATTGAAGTTTTGAACTTCATCTGCTTTTGTTTCTTTTGTTAATTCTGTAATTACTTCCATTTTTATTTATAATTGTTATTATTAGAACGTTCGTATATTATAATTTAAAATAAGCTTGCTATCTCCAAGACTTAATTGATTTAAGAATATTAAAGTAAGGACTGATTCTTAAAAAAAGCTATGGCACCATCTCTATAAGTCTTCGCTGTTTCAACATAACCTTGAATATAATCTTCTAGTATGTGTGTAGTAAATCCCAGAGAATATGTTCCTGTATTTCCTGAGAACTACTAGTAAGAAAGCATATAATAATTCCTGATAAAATATGTTTACACATGATATATTTGTTGAAAAAAATTAATAGATGTTTTAGTACGTTATTTTGTTTCTTTTTTAAGTTTTATAATTGTTTAATATAAATTGATGTTTAATATACGAACGTTCGTATATTAAATAATTAAAAAAATTAATGTTCTATTATTTTCATTATAAAAGACATGAATAATCGATACGATTCATCATTTCCTGCAGCCTTCATATGCGTCATAACACCCTGTCTGCTAGTAAGAAAGAACACTGCCATTTCTGACGCTTCAAAATCTTTTGAAAAGTCCCCACTTTTTTGTCCTTCTGTGAAAAACTGATTAAATATCGCCTGCCATTTTTTGTAATTGTTGTCTGCAACTTTCTGAATAGCCTCACTTTGTCCAGCAATTTCACTAGAAAGACTTCCAACCATACAACCTTCTTTATATTCAGAGACGCCCAATCGCTTCAATTCTTCATTGAAAACAGTTTCTAGCCTCTTTGTATAGGGAATATCACTTTCAAGTAATCTTGCCGTATAATAAGTCACACCTTTATCTCCATAGTATTCCAATACTTTAGCGGCAAAGTCTTCCTTGCTCTTGAAATAGTAGTAAAAAGAACCGCTGGGTATTTCGGCGTTTTGCAAAAACTCCCTAAGACCAAGATTATGATACCCTTTCTGGCTCAAGATTTTTATCCCGATTTCCAAAGCTCTATGTATATTCTCTTTTTTCATTTTAATATTCGAACAGTCGTATATTAATCTACGTACTTACAAAAGAAGTAAAAAATATTTAATTTTTACTTGCTGTATTGATAAAAACAGAAAAATTTGTGAAATAAAACCATTCCATACACATTGCGCTTCTCTCCTATCCTTTCGACAACACTTCGACAGGCTCAGGGTAATACATAACGCGCAAGTACCTAATAATGTAATACTATGTAAAATAGTCCTCGTGTATAAATTCAATATTTTGTCAAAGTACCCAAAAAACAAAACTTCTGGGTAGCTTAAATATTATCATTTATCTATCCATTTTCTGAAATCTTTAGTAGATGCTGTACTTGTGATTAAAGAATCAGATAAACCATTTATTCTTATAGACAATCTATTTTTACTATAAGGTAATATTTTTTCTATAAAGCTTATGTTGATTATATAGCTTCGATTGATTCTAAAAAAATGTTCTGGATTTAATTCGCCAGATAATACACCTATGGACTTTGAAATACTATGTAACCCTCCATTACTATCTTTCAGTTTACAAAAATCTCCACAAGCTTCTATATAACAAACATTTTCTGTCTTTACTAGTTTTATACCTTCAGCCTTTTTTATAGCAAATCGTTTCTTAAAAGTATGTTTTTGCTCAATAAGACCTTTAAATTGCTTAAAAAAGTCTTTTTCATTGAATTTTTCATGAAATAAATTTTGATATTTTTTTATTGCTTCATAGATATTTTTTTGAGTATAAGGTTTTAAAACATAAGCAATTCCATTGGTTTGGAATGCTTTTAACAAATGTTCATCAAAAGCGGTACAAAAAATTATTGGTACTGAGGTTTTAACCGAATCAAAAATATCGAATGACATCCCTCCAATTATTTTAATATCAGATAAAATTAAATCATAGTTCGTTTTTTCAAGAGATTTTATGGATTCTTCAATAGAGCGTGTATGCGTGTATTCAAAATCCGATTGTAAAGATTCAGTAACACAGGTAAGTAGTTTTTTAAATGCTGGGATTTCGTCCTCTATAATTAAAATGTTCATGAGTTTTTAATGCTTTTAATCCACAATTGTTAATAAAGGTAGTTTTAGAATAAAAACTTTTTCAGATTGCTTAATATCAATCATTTTATCTGAAAGTAATTCATAACGTTTCTTTAAACTTTTTAACCCTGTACCAAAAGATTCATTAACTTCTCTTGATTTAGCAATAGTATTGGTGATTTTTACTGTTTTGTTTTCTACTAAAATTGTAGTTATAATAGGAGTATTGATTTGTGGTTGATTATGTTTAACAACATTTTCTAATGCAGTTAATAAAACTCCACTTGGTAAGTATCTATCTTTAACAATACTTTCTTCTATTATATTAAACCGATAGTCATTTTCAAACCTTGTCTCTATGAGATAAATATAATTTTTAATTAATAGAATTTCATCTTCTAAAGTAACAATATCTTCTTCATGCGTTTTGATTAAATAACGATATAAGGAAGCAAGGTTTGAAATATATTCTTTTACTTTTTCTTTAGGTGAATAATCAACAAGTGCATCAATAGTATTTAAACTATTATATAAAAAGTGTGGATTGAATTGAGATCTTAATAACTTTAATTCTAGTTCTTTTTGAGTATTCTTTAATTCGATATTATCAATCTTATTATCGTAATAATTTTTACCAAATACAAAACTCATTAGGAAAAAACCATCTGCAGATCTTCTAAAATTTTGAATAAGCATAATGTCGAAAGACGGCATTTTCCAACGCGGAGTTGAGGTATAATAATCCCTTAACATATCTATAAAACCAATTACTTCTATTAAAAAAAAACCAAGTAAAATAAAAATAATATAGCTTTTTTTTATGATTAAAAATTCATTGATTAACCATTTAAAAACAAAAATTAGTGCTAGATTTTTAACAATCATTCCTATCCATCCTGTCCAGATTTCAAAAAACGAATAATTTTCAACATTCCACCGATATAATAACCAAACTGTAGCTCCTATAAAATATATTACAATAAATTTATAATCAGATTTAGTGAACCTTATATTGTTCATTTTTATTTTTTTTAGATCAGAACAAGATAATACTTATTGTTAACTATAAATTAGCTACGGGGTCATCAAATATTGAAGAAATACCATTGGAAGTTGTGATTGGTTTGCGTTTGTAAACATGACATATCCCCATTTTGATTCGGGTTCAATAACAAAAATACTAGTATAACCAGCATTGTTACCACCATGTCCATAAGCTGACCCAAAGGGTAAAGTAGCTTTTGCAAACCCAAGTGTCCAGTCTGTAACTCCTCCTTGTTTTTGTAGATGTCCATCGGGCAAAGTAAATTGAGTTTTAAAAAGCTCGTCATAACTTTCTTTGGATAAGCCTTCTTTATTAATTAAAGCAATTAACCATTTAGAAAAATCTAAAGCTTCTGAATGTATGGAAAATGCCGAACCAAATATTTTTGGGTCATCATCTTCACCAACAACGATTCCATCTTTGTATCCCTCTGCTTTATTCTTCATATTATAAGAATCTTGAATAAATTTTGTGTATTTCAGGTTTAACTTAGAAGCAACTCGTTCTTGGTATATTTTTTCTAAACCAGCATCGTCTGTTTTTAAAATATGTGCTAAAACTTTAGCCAAATATTGATATCCTTCACCTGAATATTGAAAGGCTGTTCCTGGTTCAAATGATATAAACAACTTATTATCTTCATAGTCTGACCTCCAGTTTGGGAATCCAGTAGTATGACTAAGCACCATTCTAGCTGTTATTTTTTTGTAACGTTCATCGTAGGCAATATCATCATAAGGTAAATATTTATAAAGAGGCTTGTCTAAGTCTAGCTGTCCTTCCTCAACAAAACCCATAATAAAATATGCAAATAATGGTTTAGAAAGAGAAGCTCCTTCAAATATGGTTCTATTTGAAACATTTTTCTTTTTAGCTACGTCAGCATACCCTTTTGTTAAGTGGTAGGCAACTTTTCCATCATTAATAATAGCCAAAGATATTCCTGGCACATTAAGTGTTTTCATTTGTAAGTTTATAAATGCTTCAACTGAATCGATAGAAACTTCCTTACCAATTAAGTTTTTTATGGTGTTCTTAGTGTTCTTTTCTTGTCCGTATCCTTGACTATGTAATAGATAAATAATAGCCAATAAAATAATTAGTAATAATTTTCGAATAAATAGCATAACTGTTCGTTTTTTGATGTTAGGCTTGCAAGATGGTTGTATTAAAAAAATAATGAAAGGATAAAAAACTAAGTTGGGAGAATAGACCGTTTAGTTAGGATAAAATTTAGTTTAGAAGTAGTTTAGATCACACATTATCCCACTCTTCTATTCCTTTGACAATACTTCGAAATGCACGGTATGGCCGCTCAGATTGATTTTATCTCTATTTATAATCTAATCTATATGTAATATACACTCAATACTTAAAAACTTGCCTTTTGTAATTATAATACGACCACTTGTCAATCTCTTTTTTATTGTTCATAAGATTACCACTACTTGCATCTAAAATCAATAAAATGAGCTTACAACGTATTGGTATTTTATTAGTATTCGGATTTGCATTTAAAGCATCATCGCAAATAACAGGAACAATTATAGACGAGAAAGGTAATAACATCGAATTTGCAAATGTAACCTTACATTCTACGAATGAAGAACAATTACTTACAGGGGGTATCAGTGATGAAGATGGTAAATTTAAACTCGATGTTCCAGAGGAAGGAGAATTTACACTCCAAATCAGTCTACTATCCTATAAGACCTGGGTATCTGAATTATTTACTATTACTTCTCTTCCCTATCAAAAAGACTTTCCTCCTATTCTATTAGTTGAAGACCTGACGGAATTAGATGATGTCTTAATAAAGGGACATCAAAAATTGATTCAACGCACTCAAGAAGGTAGTATTATTAATGTGCAGGCAAGTGTAATGACACAAGGCAGTACCGCTTTGCAATTACTAGAACGTTCACCAGGTGTTATTTTGGACCAATATAACAATACGTTTTCCTTAAATGGTAAAAGTGGTACTCTTGTAATGATAAACGGAAAAGCACAACGGATTCCAACAGCAGATTTAATTGCTATGCTTAACGGTATGAGTGCAGATACTATTGAAAGAATAGAGCTATTGACCAATCCATCAGCACGATATGATGTGGATGGCAATGCAGGCATTATCAATATCGTAATGAGCAAAAATGAAACCTTGGGTATTCGAGGTAATCTTAATCTAAGTGTTGGTTACGGCGAAGGCCCCAAGCAGACTACCGGACTTTCTCTCAATTATGGAGGTGAACGTTCTACAATATATGGAAGCTATACCTTTTCTTATGATGATAGCTATAGCGGATTTAAGGGGGTAGGAACTACCGAGATACCTGTTTTGGGAGGAAGTACGGATATTAATTTTACCAGTAGAACACAACAGATAAATCGAAATCATAACTTCAACCTGGGGTATGAATATCAACTCTCTAAGGTTTCCTCACTTGGTGCTAGTGTATTGTTCAATCAATCTAAACCATTAGTTATGACCCGAAATTTGGGATTATATGATTTTACTTCCAACCCTTTTCTAGAGGCTCAAATACATCTAAACGGAGATGGAAATCTAAAGAATTTAACCACTTCTGCTTATTTTGAAAAAACCAATGAGCAAAATAGTTTTACGATAACAGGGGATTACATTAATTACAATAGCCAAACCCCCAATCAAGTAAACAGCAACTATTTTGATGAAAATGGGGATCCTTTTCAGCCTGAAAATGAAATTTATAATAATGGCAACCGTGGCTTTAATGAAACAGATATCAATGTAGGGGTTCTCAAACTAGATTATAAACATACTGTAAACGAAAACATATCCATAGAGAGCGGTATAAAAGGGTCATTATCTGAAACTGTTAATGATGCTCGTATTGAAATTCTGCAAGGAGAAGATTTTGTGACTCACGATAGATTTATTAGTACGATTGAGAATCAAGAAATAATAGGTGCTGGGTATGTGCTGAGCGATTATAGCATTACCAAAAAATTGAAAGCGCAGCTTGGTTTACGTTATGAGTATTGGGACCAAGCTTTTGATGATAGTACTCTAGACCGTAGTTTTGGAAAATTATTCCCTTCATTTTTTCTTACCTATTCTTTTTCAGATACTACAGCCCTCAATTTTGCCTACAATAAGCGTATTACACGACCCAACTATTCTGACTTGGCATCCTTTTTAGTCTATAACGGTCCAACTTCAGTGTTTAGTGGAAATCCGCAACTGTTGCCCGCAATAACTGATAATATTAGCCTTACTTATAACAATAAATCTTTTAGTATCTCTTTATTAGCATCTAATGAAAACAATCCAATTGCACGTTTTCAGATTACCCGGAATGCTCAAAGCAATGTTGCAGTAATAGCTCCGGTAAATATGGAATACCAACGTAATATTGATGTACAAACTAATATTCCCGTTCGTATTACGCATTGGTGGAATATGAATTTTAATGGTACTTTGGGTGTTAGATATTTTAAACTATTACATACCGATGAGAGCGTAACCCATGACTATGTACATTTTAACTTTAATGGAAGTCAAACCATACGATTGCCAGCAAACTTTTCATTAGAAGTATCAGGCTGGTATACTTCAAGGCATTTTAATGGGAGTACTAGAAATGAGGGGTTTGGTATTCTGAATGCTGGTTTAAAAAAAGAATTTAAAAATGGAAGTAGTTTACAATTTGCAGTAACAGATATTTTTGAGAGCTTGGATATTAATTTTAAAATTGGGACACTTACCAGAGAGGCCTTCGGGGATGTTTTTGATGGAACTTACAGTCCAGAATCTGGTTTCTCACGCATTTTTAGAATTAGTTACACCTATCCCTTTGGAAACACAAAAGTAAAAGAAACTAAGAGCAAATCGGGTGCGGATAGTGAAAAATCTAGATTATGATTTTTTAGAGCTCACACTTTTAGCATTAACATAGTAATTAAAGCTATTCTATAAACGCATCTGGTCCTATGCTATCACTCGGTCATTAAAAAACATCTTCAAACAATTGTTGCAAGCTTTCCCATGATTTTTGATCTGCATCGGCATTATAAGCCAAAGGCAATTTAAATTTTTCTCCATTGGTGTCTGCCTCTTTAGAAGTATAGCTATGTGTTACCCCCGGATAAGCGATGTATTCATACTTGGCTCCTATAGAGTCCATAGCTGTTTTAAAAGCAGTAATAGATTCTGCACTTACAAAAGGATCATCTGCACCGTTGCATACCAATACACGAGCTTTTAGATCTTTGTTTGGCATTACGGGCAAAGCTACACCACTATGAAAGGCTGCAACAGCATCTAGGTCAGCACCATTGTTGGCCATAGTCAATGCTACACTTCCTCCAAAACAATATCCAATGGCAGCTAGCTTTTCCTTATCTACGGATTCATGTTGTTGCAATACATTGATCGCTGCATTAAAACGTGCCGTAGCTTCAGGCAAATTGTTCATAACACTCATGGCGAACTTACCTGCATCGTCAGGATGATCAGCTTGTTTCCCGTCACCATACATATCTATAGCAATGGCAGTATAACCAAGTTCTGCGAGCATATCAGCTCGCTCTCTTACATAATCATTATGTCCCCACCATTCGTGTACAATAAGTACCCCCGGACGTTTACCTTTTATATTCTCATCATATGCAATATAGCCTTTTAAGTTCGTAGAGTCCGAGGCATAAGTCACTTCGGTTCCCTTAACTTTTACAACGGGTGCTTCCGATGTAGTATCTGTTTCAGGTTTGGATTCTGCTTTTTGCTTACATGATATGGTAAATACAAGAGTAACTAATAAAAAATAGGTGATAATTTTCATATTGATATATTTTTTGACAACATAAATATAGTGAATATCTACCCTACTTTCCTCTTTTGTTGAAGTATAAAATTGTCCTAGCCAATGCACGTAATTGTTTAAAAAATAAATGCTATGACGAGCATTTATTTTTTAAACAATTTCTAACCGGTACGGTCAAATCCGTATTTAATTTTGACTAATTTGTTATTTGCAAAAGTATTTCTTTGGCAGTTTTACCAATATCACCCCTAGAATCCAAAGAAATAGCCTTTTTGAGTGCTTCTGTTGCTTTATCATTATCTTGCAGCGCAATGTACGCTTCTCCCTGATATTTATAAGCGTTTGCAGAATTTGGGAATAGCTGTAAAATCATAGAAAATACCTGAATGGAAGCCTGAATTTGAGGTGTACGACCACTTTGCAATAAAATATTTCCTACTCTAAGTAAGCCTGTCTCAAAATCACAAAACGCATAAAGTGGGTCTTGAATCATTTTAGGAAGTTCTTCTGCCAGTTTTTGTGTTTGCCCAGATAAATACAAGCTAACGATATAATCCATTGGCTTAGGTTTGAAATCTGGAACATCAAAAGTTAATGCTGCATCAAGTACAGGATCTTGATTACTTGCATATTCATTAAAACTCATGGTAACTGGAATACTAGGAGCGATCCAATCTGCATTTTCCATAGCCGGCTTATCTTGCCACCATAAATATGATAAAGAGATATTAATACCACTGTTGGGGAGTGTTACAGGGCGGTTATCCCCCCAAAAATTAACATTTTCTGCTGTGGGTTCTCCCACAAAAATAACATTGGTATAATTGTCTATTTCATTAACCAAGTTTTGGCAAGCAGAAAAGGTTCGTTTTCCGATAATAACAAATAACTTACCTATTTTATTTATCTTTTCGGCTTTTATAAGACCTTTTATGACATCTTTGTTTAAATAGTTATTTCCACCACCATTTAGACGTAAATCGATAATTAATTTCTCGGTATCGTTAGTTTCTATTTCATTAAAAACACGGGCATAAAAATCTTTAGTACTTTCTTCGGCTTCATCTCTGATTCTGCTATGTCTAACATACATCGCTTTTTCTTTGGCTAAGTATGTTGAGAAGTAAACCTTGTCTAGATGTTGTAAATATAGAGGTGTTGTTGATGAGTCTCTTGCATCTAACCAATTTTCATTTTGATGTACATAACCACGGTGGGTAGGCACATTTTCTCCTTTAGCCAATACAGTAAAGGATTGGGTAAATACTTTATCATTTTTTTCTAAAGTAAGCGTAACTTCATTTTGAAGGGTTTTTGTAATTTTTTGAGCATGTAAGACTGCAGGATATCGTATATTATTAATTCCGTAGGCTTTAAAATATTGCGTGTTCTCTACTTCTACTGTCGGTTCAATTGCTTTTAGAACCTCTGAAATAGGCTTCCCTTCTACTGCTATAACTTTTGCCCCAACTGCTGCTGGGTATTTCTTGTGTGTTCCCTGAATATAAATGCCATCATTAAATTCATATAAGTTGAAAGGAAATTGTGAAAACTCAAAAGGCTTTTGATGAAAACTAACATAGGTATGCCCGTATTTGAATAAAGACACGAGTCTAGAAATTCCAACAATAATTTCATGTTCTTGTAAATTCGGAATGTCATTATATAAAGTTTCCACTTCGGTGTTAAAATGTTCTTTTGTTGTTTTTACAAAAAGAAATGAATAGTCTTCATGTATGGTATTTTGAATAAAACGAAGGTCTTCTTGCCATTGCGCTGAACTTAGAGTTTCTTGCGCAGACAATTGAAAAAACAATAAGATATTTAGTAAAAAAAATATTTTTTTCATGATATAATGGATATTGTTATTAATTATATCACAAATATTGCTTTATCCTATATTCGAAAACAGTTCTTTTTGTTGAAACGTAGTTTTTACTACTTGAAATGTGACAGGATGGTTATTACTCATCCACTCTTTAAAATTACGTGGCTTTTATATACTTACAATAAATTCTTGATCACGAGAATTTGACAGCGATAACTTTATGCGAAATCGATACTATTAACCTTAAAAGTTTGAATAGCATTGAGTAGATTTTGTACTTGACTTGTACAGCAAGTGGTTCATCATCAAGTATTAGTATTTGTATAGTTTTTCTTTTGATCTGATAATTTTAATAAGGGTAAAGAAACAGTAAATTGATCACCATCATTTTTAATAATCGGTAATTTACTTGAAGTTAATGTATATCTTTTTTCAATATTTTTCAATCCAATTTTTGTTGATGGTGTTTGTGTGGATTTTGTTTGAATTTTATTTCTTACAACTAAATAGTTCCCTTTTATTTCTACATATACATTTAAAGGCTTTGCTCTAGAAACAATATTATGTTTTATAGCATTTTCTATCAAAAGCTGTAAACTCATAGGTACTATCATAGCAGCTAATTTAGCTTCTGGAATATTCCAATTTATTTTTAAATTATCTCCAAATCTTTCAGATTGAATATGAATATATGCCTTAACAAATTTTAATTCCTCTTTAAGCGAAATTAAATTTGCATTACCTGACTCTAATATAAAACGATACACATCTGATAAATTGTCTACGAAATCTTTTGCATCTTCTTTAGAATCTTGATCAATAATATCACGTAATGTATTTAAACTATTGAATAAAAAATGAGGTTGCGCTTGATTTCTTAAGGTATCTAATTGTGCCTGAATCATAATTTGTTTTGCCTGTTCTTCTTCCCTAATAGACTTTTTAAGTCTTACATAATAATAAACGGCTTCATATATTGCCATAGTCATAGTAGTGATCAATATAATAGGAATAAGCGTCTTTAATCTTGATGAATGAGAAGAGTTGTATCCCAATAGGTTTAAAGTTGCGGATATTAATTGACCTCCCACAAAATCAACAACAATAATAATACTTACTATAGCAAAAAGAAGAAGTAGAATTCGTTTTATATCATTTCGAAAATCAGGGAATTTTCTACGTAAATAAATTAAAATAGTTCGTAGAATAAGCCAATCACAAATTGTAAAAAATGAGGAAGCCACCCAACCTATAAACTTTAACTCTACTGTTTTTCTTTCTGATTGATTACTAAATAAATAGTCTGTAATAATACTTAAAACAAAAATGCCGATTATTGAAAACCAAATATCATTAAAACCTAAATATTGTATACGTTTCTTTTTATTAAGTAATATCATAAATCATAAACCTATTAATGGGATCTCTCGACTTGCTTTTGATAGAATGTAAATCCAATTCATGAAGCGTATATTAACCCAAAAATAACAGTTACCCTAGTTTGGTTTATAATAGTAGTTTTCGATTTTTGGATAATCATAATGCGAATAACGGAATTATTTGTATGCCATGCAACCCAAAAAAATGCTGTTAGAGTCAGTTTTATGGTTTAGATTTCAGTAGAGGTATTTAAAAATAACTCAGCCACGAACATTAAAATAAAATGTGTTTTTTTCATTGTTTACTTATTTGTATTTACAATTCCAATCCGTCAGCTGGCTCATTCACAAAAAAGGTTTACCAAAACTTTTATATATATTCCGCCTTACTTTGGCCTTAGGTTCTCAATGATCTGGGTACTCACCCAGTAAGGACTCCCTATAACATATCTGCTACCATCTTCTCTAACCTTTACATCTCCCTTCCAAAAAAACAAATATTTTCCATCAGGAGTTACCCTAGCGTGCTGTTCATAGAGAGGTGTATTTATCTTATCTCCCATGTTAATTGCTGCTCCCCATGAGCCATCTTTTTGCCGAAAACTAATATAGATATCAGGAGTATTTTCACCTTCTTTCTCAGCATCCCATATTAAATAGGATTCATCTGGAGCAATGAAAGGGTGAGCAATATATTTTCCTGTATTAATCGCCTTGCTCATTTTTTTTAGGTTTTTCATATTTATCATTTATAAGGCGTGAATAACTCATATGTCCACTGCCATCCTCGAAATCTAAAACATAAAAATAATATGTTCCTTTAGATGAGACCGAGAAACCTACAATGGGGATGTCTTTGAATGGTTCAAGGTTTTTCATTTCTGACACACTGGGATTGAATCGCTCCATATATTTATTGATATCGGTTGATGGAATTGATTTCCTGCTCCATTTATGATTTTTGTATTGCATAACAAACAATGTCGGTTCTTTATATTTCCCACCTGACCTTGTAAAAGAGAGTTCCTTCATATCAGGTAAAAACGTTACAACAGTTTCAAGATATTCTTCTGTCGAAACAATACCGGGAGCAAACGGTTCAGGGATTAATCCTGGTGGTTTTTGATTAAGGTAACGTTCTTCAAATACGGGAAATTAGGTTTTAACAAATGCCGGTACGATGGTTTTTAATACCTGAGTCATTATTGTATCTTTACCATCATGGCCAGAGATTACAATAGTTAAGTCAAGCGCTGCGACCACTATTATATGTTGTCCACCGCCTCCCCAAGCAAATGTGGCATCATAACTTTTACTACCTACAGTTATAGGTGTTTGATACCAAAAATAGCCGTAACGATACGTTTTAGGTATCCAATCTTGAGTAGGTTTCACTATGTCACTGGTGGCTTTCTCAAGATAGTCTGCAGAAATAAGCTGTTCCCCGTTTAATTTACCTTTATTAAGAACCAAATTACCCAATTTGATCATGTCTCGCGACATGATACTTGCGCGCCACCCGGCTTCTGGCAAACCGCTAATATGAGTTGACCATTTATAATTTGTAATACCGAGTTTGTCAAGTAACTCTGTTTTTATAAAGTCCTCTGCCGTTCCTGGGACAACGGCGTCAATAACAGTCATTACTAACATTGGATTGAAATTACCATACAAATATGTCTGAGATGCTGAAGTAATAGGTTCACTATGTTCAAGAAGTGTCTGAATAAAGCCTTGACCTTTTAACCGAGTGGAATCTTTCTCGATTTCTTTCCATTTGTCTCTATCAACATTAAGTCCTCCATGCATAGTCAAAGCCTTATGAAGTGTGATTTTTTCGGCTCCTTTGGTGATTTTTTCAGGATTAATATCCTTTAGAAAATTAATCAATGGTTTGTTTAGATCTTCCATGGATAGGTACCCCATTTGAATAGCTCTTCCCAAAACCAAACTAGTATAAGCTTTTACTGCTGAAGCTTGTCCATGAGGCAAGTTGATACGCCCTTTTTTATAATAGGATTCAAAAACTAATTTGTTTTTGTGCGAAATGAGTAAAGCATCATAGCTTCCATGTTTGCCATCAAAAATCTCTTGAGAAAGGTTAAGGATTGCTTTTCGATCGTTGCTACTCACCGCCAATGTATCAACAGATATCCCATCTTTTCTATCCTCTGGTGTTGTGCTAACAAATGCATTATTGAGGTACGGGATATCCCAGAATGATACCTCATTATCACTTGAAACATGACTCATCAGGGATGACAACCAAGCGACACTTTGTACAGCAATCATTGGGAAAGCGGTTTGATGATCACCTTCAATTACTTTATTTTGAATGGATAAATCTAAATTTTTTCTACTATCCAGTAATTTAATAAATTCGTCTATAGGTTCGTCCTTTTCTTTTTCTAATGTACCATAAGCGATATATACGTTAGCGTGTAATGTATTGTTCTCATTTGACTCGGGAGCTGCTAACTTAGTATTAATCTCAGAGAGGTAAGGGACTAAGCCTTTGTTCAATGGACTACCAAGAATGTAATTATCAAAAGTATCAGGTTGAGTCAATAGTATATAAGCCCCGAATGCACCACTTAGTGAGTAACCAAAATAAGTGCGACTGTCTGGATCCGTACGATAGTTGTCATCTACATATTGAATAACATCATTGCGAATAAATGCCAAGTGATTTTTAGCTTGACCAAATTTCAATTTAGGATGATTAGGGTTGGATTTTTTCCAGAAAGAATAATCAGTAAATCGGCTGGCGTGCGCTCCATATTGTTGCTTTAAATCTTCTGCAACGTCCTTCTGCCAGGAAATTCCAACTAGAATAACGTCTTCTAGCATGAATTCTGTAGATCCGGATAGCATTTCGAGATGCCACATAGCATCGGTATAATAAAGAACAGGATATTTTTTGCTTTCATTCTCTGAATAATCTTCTGGCAACTCTATATACAATTCATAATTTCTTTCATTATTAGAATCTTTTATCGGAATTACCCTAATTTGGGGTGATTCTAAGGCAGATCCATTCTCTATTTGCGAATTTCCGCTTACATTATTTTCTTGAGCAAAGACAGTGTTTAGCGATAAAGCACATGTCAGTATTAATAATTTGATAATTCTCATATTTTCTGTTTTTCCTAGCTAATTGATTTGCGATGAAGTCAATTGGCTATTTCTTTTTTAACTTAATAAATCTACCTAATGGATCTTTAATGAATAAAACCAGGTTTCATTTCTCGAGTCTTTGTAACCACCTTTTAGCAAGTGAAAATTCTGGATCAATTGTCAGTGCTTTTTCGATCATGACCTTAGCACTTTCAAGCTGACCTTGAGCTCTGCGTACAAGTCCCATTCCGAGATAAGATTCCTTCCCTTCAGGATACACTTCTATGGAATATTGAAAGATTTCTTCTGCGGCAATTAAATCCTTACTTAGTATCGTGTGAAAACCAAGGTTAAATATGACGCCTATAGGTGGCTTGATTTCATACCCGTATCGTTTGGATAACCTATCGAAATGTTGTGTCACTTTATCCAATGATTCCAGGTTTTTACCGGGATTGAAGGGATTGAAGTCAGGATATAACGCAAGAAGAAACAGTGTAAAATCCATCGCTGGTACATGACCCTGGTTCACCAATTCATCCACTTTATAGGTAAAACTCTCTGGTTTATGATCCGCTACAACACTAGAGAATTCAGTAACAATATCTGTTAACCCCTCTTCATCGCTATAAATGATGTGTAGAGATCTGTTTTCCGAAAGCGTTTTTAACGGACCAGTTTTTATTTTTTGTTGAAGCACTGCCGGTATGTGCATAATTGATGGGCTGCTTGCGAAGTAGCCATTAAACAGAAGGGGGTTGTTGAGCAGCGTGTAAACAGTAAAAAAACCACTGTTAGAACCGCCATAAAGTACATTGTACGGAGCAGTCCGGTATGTATTATCCACATGCGGCATCAGCTCTTTCTCCAAGAAATTAATATAACTATCCGGAATTGTTGTGTCTTGTTTTTCCCTCGTTGGCAGCAAAATACTATTTCCGTCGGGTAGATCTATTCCAATGAGTATCATCTCAGGAATTTGTCCCTCGCCCATGTAGTCTAGTGTAGAAGCTAACATGGCGAATCGGGCCCGGTAATCTGAACCCAACATATACAACACGGGATAGGTTTTCCTGGAACTATCGTAGTTCGCAGGCAAATGGATTGATAGCGGAATAGTTTTGTTTAACACTTTTGACTGAAGTGAAGATATTTCGCCTAAGGTAACTGCTGGTTCACTGTGTTCTGTTAAACGAGTAAGATCAGGATCGTTTACTTTCTGTTTTTTGGTATTGCACGCATTTAGAAATAAAGTGAATACAAGTATTAAAATTATAAAATTGTAATTTCTCATTGTTTATTTTTTACTTAAATGTTGAATAAATGTATAGTATATTCAATGTCGAAATCCATTAATAGGATAAATGCAACAATTAAATGATGAAACCATTTCGTCATTGATATAACCCTTTTGTAAAGAAATTAAGACGATTTGCATTTATAGATAGTATCTTTATTAGATATTAAAATAGTTTATGATTAAAACCTCTTTACAGCATACAATACTCCTTAATATTGGAGCCTTTTTATTGGTACTTACACTTGAAGTATTAAGTATGTGGGCATTTAAGGATAGATTTGATACAACTTTTTATTTTTACTTACATGGTCTTAATTATACAATGGCAATTATGGGTATCATATGGATAAATCATTTTGTTTTAATTCCATCTTTTTTTGATAAGAGACGCTATTTTTTATATACAATACTTCTTATTGGGAGTTTGTTTTTTGGGGCATATTTGAAAGGATATTGGAAGGATGGCTGGTATGGTGTTTATAAAATGGTTTTCTTTCTTATATATACGACCGGAACTGGAATGGCTGCCTTCTTTTTGAGAAGAAATATAGTGTTCAGAAGAGAAAAAGAAGACAAAGAAAAGTTACAAAAAGAGATGGAACTTAACTATTTAAAAGAGCAAGTGAATCCACATTTTTTTTTCAATTCATTAAATAGTATTTATGCACTTTCTAGACAACAATCACCCGAAACTCCTGATGTTGTTATGCAGCTTTCAGAATTAATGCGGTATCAATTAGAGAGTTCAAAAAAAGAAACGGTTTTATTAAAAGAAGAACTTGAGTTTATAGAAAATTACCTGTTGCTTGAAGAAAAAAGACTCAGTAAACGGTGCACTGTTGAACTTTTAATTGAAGGCGATCTTTCGGGATTAGGAATTGCACCAATGTTGTTAATTCCTTTTGTTGAAAATGCTATTAAACATGGAGCGCAAAGTACTAATGAACAGAGTAAAATTGATATTTCTGCCACTATAAAAAATACTACACTACATTTTGGTGTGGTTAATTCAAAGCCTACCATGATTACAGCATCAAATAGAAACGGACTAGGGCTTGAAAATGTAAAAAGGCGTTTAGGTCTATTATACCCTAATGCTCACACATTAGATATTGCAGATAAAGAAAACGAATATCGTGTAAACTTAACTATTGATTTAGCCGTATAATATGATGAAAATTGGTATTGTCGATGATGAATTATTAGCACGTAAAGTGTTAGAAGAGTATTGTTCTAAAATAGAGAACTTTGATATTGTAATTAGTACTGGGAATCCACTTGAATTTATCAATTTCATTCAACAAAATGACGTTGATCTCATTTTTCTTGATATAAAAATGCCCGAACTTAATGGAATGGAAATTTTGCGTTCTCTATTAAAACCACCTAAAGTGATTTTAACTACGGCCTATTCTGAGTATGCATTAGAAAGTTATAATTATGGTGTTGTAGATTATTTGTTAAAACCGATAAAACTTGAACGCTTTTTAAAAGCCATAAATAAAGTTTCGGTTTCAAAAATAAAAGACCCTAAAAAAAATAGTGTAAGTGAAGAACTTCAAATAAAACATGATGGTATGCCTGTAAATATTTCATTTACATCAATTCTATACATTCAGAGTTTTGGAAATTATTTAAAAATATTTACAGATTCAAGAATGTACCTTATCTCTGAAACGCTTATTAATATTACTACATTATTATCTGAAAATTTCCAACGCACACATAAATCATATATTTCCAATTTGGATAGAGTTACAAAGGCAACCAAAACATATGTGTTAATCGAAAATAATAAAGTCCCTGTGAGCGCTATGTATAAAGTTATTGTTTTTAAAAAATTGGAAGTTTTAGCAAAATTATAACGTAATTACTTTTTATTTCATACACATCATACTTGCCTCCTGTCTTATATCATTGAAATTAATTAAGATACAATTCATTTTTTTATCTAACATACAATTCATCCTTAAAAAAATACAATTCAGTAAGATGATTTCAATAGATAGTAATGCGTTCACGACATTTGAGTAATCAATAAGCGTAACTATCTATGATCCAAGTACAAAATCTTTCCAAATCATTTCAAAACGTACAAGCGGTAAACGATATTAGTTTTACCATTAAAAAAGGAGAAATCTTCGGATTCTTAGGCCCCAATGGTGCTGGAAAATCTACCACGCTCAATATGATGAGTACTATTTTAAAAAGTGATACAGGAACTATTCATATCGATGGTAAAAATAGTATAGAGAATTCTAAAGAATGTAAACATTTGATTGGTGTCGTACCTCAGGAAATATCTTTATACGAAGATCTTTCTGCATATGAAAACTTACTGTTCTGGGGTAATTTGTATGGAATTCCTTCCAAAGTATTAAAAGAAAGAATTCATACAACCCTAGAATTAATCGGATTGTTAGATCGGAAAAAAGATTTGATCAAAACCTATTCAGGGGGAATGAAACGCAGAATAAATATTGCCGCGGCGTTATTACATAATCCTAAAGTATTGTTTATGGACGAGCCGACTGTGGGCATCGATCCCCAAAGTAGAAATCACATTTTTGAGGTCATTGAAACCTTAAACAAGCAGGGAATAACCATTGTCTATACAACACATTATATGGAAGAAGTAGAGCGTTTGTGTGATCGTATTGCCATTATAGATTCTGGAGAAATCATCGCACAAGGAACTCAATCTCAATTGAAAGAATTGGTGCAGACAAAAGAAAACATTCTGTTCGAGTTTGATTTCCTTTCTGAAAGCAATTTAAATCAACTAAGAAAATTACTTTCTTATACCATGACACAAAATAAAAATAAGTTATTAGTAGAAAGTACCGTGAAAGAACTTTCTAATGTGATCACAGCATGTAATGAATTACAATTAAGCATCAAAGACATACAACTAAACAAAGTAAACTTAGAAGCGATCTTTTTAAACCTCACAGGAAAACAATTAAGAGATTAACAAGCATCAATCCATTACAAAACCAACCATCATGATCATTACTATTTTAAAAAAAGACCTTAGACTGTATTTCTCAGATAAAAAGGGAATTCTAATTACCTTTTTATTGCCTATTATTATGATTACGTTATTTGCATTTGCATTTGGCGGTGTTGGAAAAAAGAAAAGCGCTCCAAAACCTTTAGGGGTTTTAGTTGTGGATAAAGATGCCACAACAGCTTCTCAAGAATTGATTGCAAAATTGAATACTATGCAAACCATTCGTTTGATTCCTTCAGAAGAAGAGAAAGCTTTAGATCTTGTCAGGAAAGGAAAAAATGTAGCTGTTTTAATTTTTGAAAAAGGATTTTCTGATGCTGTCGTTGCTGATGTAGCTTTACCCATCGAATTAAAGTATGACGCAGCAAGAGATATACAAATGCGAATTGTGCATACAGTGTTAAAAGAAGGGTTCAGATACCATTTAGGAAAAATAAATGTGATTAACAATGTAAAGTTAAAAACTACTTCGTTAATAAAAGAGAGTTCTACCAAAGCGCATCCTGGTTTAGTACAAGCCGTAGGAGGAACAGCAATTATGATGTTGTTATTTAGTATAGCCGCTATTGGCGGTGGATTGTTAGATGAAAAAGATGCAGGGACTTTAAAACGTTTGTTAATTGCTCCTGTAAAACCATTACATATTTTATTAGCAAAAATGGGAACGGCCATGGTGGTTTCTATTTTACAGTTAACTACCATGTTTGTTTTTTCTTGGCTGGCATTTGGATTACCAATTTTTATGGATACATTCTCATTGATAGTGTTGATTTTATGTATCTCGTTTGCAGTGTCTAGTTTTGGAGTTTTCTTAGTATCTACAGTAAAAACACGTCAACAATTACAAGGAATGAGTACCATTATTATCATTCTGATGTCTGCTATTGGAGGAAGCATGATTCCGATTAGTATGATGCCGGTATTCATGCAAAACATTGCAGTAATTAGCGTAAATTATTGGGGAATTGAAGGTTTCTTTGATATTTTTTGGAGACAATTACCATTGATAGCCATTCTTCCTAAAATGGGAATTCTACTAGCCATTGGTCTTGGAATGACTTTGGTTTCCACAGTATTATTTAAGAAAAATATTATTGCGATAGAATAGCCTGTCC
This sequence comes from Aquimarina sp. AU119, assembly GCF_900312735.1. NCBI lineage: Bacteria > Pseudomonadati > Bacteroidota > Flavobacteriia > Flavobacteriales > Flavobacteriaceae > Aquimarina > Aquimarina sp. AU119. The sequence goes on from NZ_OMPF01000022.1 coordinate 60,409, forward strand.
AAAATGCATTGTCAGATACACCTCTATAGTTAGGGTGTTACCCTTCGGGTCGGGCTATCACTTATACTCCTCGCTTCGCTGTGGGGTATCCGTTCTATCCCTAACACGGGCTTCAATCGATGCTTTCTTTTAGAGGATAAGATAAGGTTGCTATAGCACCAATGTTATTATTTAATTTATAAGTAGTTTATCTATTTGCAATTGCTTATTTGATTTTAATGACTGTTCTTGTCCTTGAAGGATCAGTATCAAACTGGCTAGAGAAACTAATCACATTACCCTTTTCATCTCTATTAAAATGAAAATCAAAATACCTTCCTAAAATCGCAAATTCAGTCTCGTTAATCACTTGAATTTTCGCTCCCTGGACATCTCCTGTACGAATTAAGGTCAATTCTCCATCTCTAATGATGATCTCACGAACATAAGCCCCATCTTGATAGGTGCCGCAATATTGTTTTAATACTTTTTCTGGTACTTTAATAGCAGGTCGCTTATAAGCAAACCTCATGCCTTGATTCATAGCCTCTGCTTCTCCTCCCAAATGCCCCATATTTTCAATCATTCGGAAATCTAAAGTTAAATGATTATAGTTATGCCTTTTTATTTGATCAAACATCTTAATCGCCTTTGGCATATCATTATATTCACTGTTTAAAAATATTACGTTGGCGTGTAGACTTTTATTTTTTTGATAAAACGTTTCTTCCAATTGGTATGGATAGTCATCATCCCACCATAAAGTAGGGTTATTAATAATATAATTAATAAATAAGGAAGGTTGTGTAAACAGTGTATAATGAGTAAATAATCCAGCAAATGAAGTTCCTGCCAACGTTCGATTTGTTTTGTCTGATCTATAATTACGATCTATTAGCGGGATAATTTCATCACTCAATACCTTTAAAAATGTTGATGCTCCACCAGAAGTACTTATTCTCTCTATCGCTGTAGGGGTTAAATCTCTTGTTCTATGTAAGGTTGGGCTTGTCTTTGATCCACTATTAGTAATTCCAACGATAATTATTTCGGGGGCGAAACCATCATCCCAAATACCTTTATAAATGTGTGTAGTAATGCCAAATATGCGGTAGCCGTCCAGTGCATAAAATACAGGATATGTTTTTGTTGGATCATTAATATAGTTTTCAGGAAGATTAATATGTAATGTATAATCACTATTGTTAATTTCAGATCGAAAACGAATAGATTCGGTACCAACTATAAACAAATCTTCTGGTTCTTTTGAAATTACTTGAGCATTACTTAATTGAGAAAGCAAGAATACAAAAAGAATGAGTGTATAAATTATATGGACGTGATTTTTGAGAATTTTCATTTTTTAATTTAGAGTATTTATTGCAGGGTTTATCATTGCTTTGGAATATGTATTCGCAAAGGCGTATAAAATGCCTTAGTTTTTATCTTAACTATTTTGTAATGTTAATATTTTAACTTGGTATGTTACTGAGGTCTAAGTGTTTCAATAATTTTAGTATCTACCCAATAGATATCTGCTTTATCACCACCATATGATCGAACAAAGAAAAAGTACTTTCCATCTGGTGTTATAGTGCCATAGGCATCTTCATATTTTGTGTTTATCTGATCTCCTAGATTGATGGCAGTTCCCCAAGAACCATCTTGCTGTCTGAAACTAATATATAAATCGCTATCCCCAAATCCGCCTTCTTTTTTATCATCCCAAATCAAATAGGACTCATCTGGTGCAATAAAAGGATGAGCATTCCAATTTCCCATGTCAATATCTACTACTTTAGGTTTTTGATATATACCATCTATGAGTCGTGAATAACGAATTGGGGCTGTTTCGGTTGCTTCATCAAAGTAAGCAGTTCCTTTATCAGAAGTAGTAAAGCGCATAATAGGGATATCTTGAAAAGGAGCTCCAAGTTTTTTTGTTTCAGACCAACCAGATTTAGTACGTTCTTTATATTTTCTTCCTAGATGCATAATGGTACCATTAGAAGAAATAAATGGTTCACCTCCTCCAGGCTCTACAATAGATTCAGTCCATTCGTTGTTCTTGTATTGAATGACAACTAATGTATTATTTTTATAGACTCCACCTCTTCTACGAAAATAGAATTCCTTTAAATCAGGAGTAAAAGCATAAGCGCCTTCTCTAAACTCAGTTCGGATAATATCAGGTGCAAAAAGTTCGGGTATTATACCTGGTGACTTTTGGCCAAGATAGCGATTTTCTAAGGCTGGAAAATCAGGGTTGCTTACATTATTCTGTTGAGCGCAGACAGGGTTTAGGGATATTGCCCATATTAATACTAATAATTTCGTTATTTTCATCTTTCTTCCTATTATTATATAAGTTGTTATTAAGGCCTGAGTGTATCAATAATTGCTGTGCTCACCCAAAACTTTTTTGATAGACCTGTTGCTTCGTCATATCTACCAAAAATTAAAAACTTGCCATCGGGAGAAACGGTAGGGCCACCTTCGCACAATTCTGTATTTATTTCGGACCCCAGGTTTTGAGCTTCAGTCCAAGTACCATTTTTATTGAAGCTGATGTATAGGTCACAAGCCCCAAAACCAGAGTCACTTTCACTATCATATATAATATAGCTTTCATCCGGTGAAATATATGGGTGAGCGGTCCATTTACCAATACTGTTTATTTCATCACTCAATCTTTCAACATGTACATATTTACCTTCCTGATTGATTGCGACATAAATACCTTCATTCTCAGGCTTATCTATATTCTCCCGGGAAGTGAAATAAAGATTTCCATTATTTGCAGCCGTGCTGCGCATGATAAACCTGCCTTCAAATGGTTCTTTCATTGGGATGGGTTGTCCCCAACCGTCGGCATTTTTTTCTATGTACCATTGACGTAATGTTGGAGATTCTGTAGTTTCGTTAAGTGGTCTTGTGCTTCCAAAATAGAGTCGGTCTCCTTTTGGGTTAATGTGAGGATGGAAATCTAAAATTTCTTCGTTGGTTGAAAAAAATGCTGGTCTGGGTTCTGACCACTTACCATCAACTAATTTTGAAGTATAGATGTTATGACTTCCTTCTTGTTTTCTGCGTGCGAAAAATAATTCTGTCATTTCCTGATTAAAAGTGATTGTGCCTTGAAGAAGGGAGTCAACCGTGATAATACCTTCTCCAAATACCAAAGGGGTATCAGAGGGGATTTGAGGGCTTAGTAAAGCGAGGTTCGACCTTTCATTGTTATTAGGTCTGAGATTCTCAATAATCTGAGCATCTACCCAAAATATATCCCCATCTCTGTCTCCCCTATTAAAGAAAAAATATTTTCTGTCTGGTGTTACATATCCTCCGGATTCCCAGGAATCGGTATTTATTTTATCTCCCATATTAATAGCAGTTCCCCATGAACCGTCTTGCTGTCGAAAACTGATATACAGATCAGAATCACCATATCCATTGTCTTTTTCACTATCCCAGATTAAATAGGACTCATCTGGTGCAATGAAGGGATGAGCGGTCCATTTACCTGTGTTAATCTCCTTACCGAGAAGTTTGGGTTCTTCACGCTTACAGTCCTTGAGCGTTGATATGCGGATTACATCGTTGCTTTTATAATCATCAAAAACATAGGTACCCTTGGTGGATGCCGATAAGCGCATAATACCCCAATCTTCTCTGTCAAACATGGGGCCAAGACTTTTCACCTCTGACCAACCAGTCTCGGTACGTTCCATATATTTGCTACCCAAGTGCATGATCTTACCATTCGGAGCAATGATGGGTCGACCTACTCTGGGGCCTACCACAGATTTTTGCCATTGATTGTCTTCTAATTTATAAACAACTAAGGACCAGTTTTCCGTTTTGACGTCTTTTCTGGTAAAATAAAATTCTTTCATGTCAGGTGTGAAGAAAGCACTTAGGTCGCGATGCTCTGTCGAAACAATTCCAGGAGCGAATACTTCAGGTGTTAAACCAGGTGGTTTTTGCCCAAGATAAGGTCCCTCCAAGAGTGGAAAACTAGGTTCACTTTCCATATTTTCTTGAGCAAAGACAATATGAAGCGATATAGCATATATCAATAGTAGTAATTTCATTGTTTTCATGTTTCCTTCTTTTTATTATGGATCATTCTTTGGGGCTAAGATTCTCAATAACTTCTGTGCTCACCCAATAAATGTTTGCCAGTCCAGGTTCTATATCTCGTTCATCCCTACCAAAAAACAAATACTTACCATCTGGAGTGATTCTTGGCCCTTTTTCATTAAAACTAGTGTTTATGGTATTCCCAAGATTTATGGGTTTTGTCCACGTTCCGTTTTTCTTTTTAAAATAGACATACATATCATTATCCTTTCTTCCTTCTTCATCTTTCTGTGCGGTTACTATCAAGTAATCTTGAGATGGCGAAATGAAAGCATGATGACCAAATTCCAATGCAACTTCATGGATTTCAGGAAACTCACCATTTTTATTAGGTGCATAATATGTTTTGAGTTTTGATAGATTGAAATAATAAAGATCACCGTTTTTAGCCTGATTAGGAAAAAACACCAGATCGTCATTTATAGGAGAATCAAGCAGAATTGCATCACTCCAGAAATCTCCTAAACGGTTTACATACCAAATTTTCTCATCCTTAAAAACAGAGTCTAAAGCTGTGAAATAGATCCTTTTGCCATCAGGACTAACGAATGGATGCATTTCTTCATTTTTTTTCCCTTTAGTAAAATTTGCTCTTTTTATTGGAGCCCAATTTTTGTCTTCGAGTTTTGAGAAATAGATAGATGTTTCGTCGTCGTCATTATCAGCTGCAAAATACATTTCAGTCAACTCCGAAGAAAACGAAACGGTCCCTTCAAACCTTCCATTAATTGAAACAATACCTGGAGCAAAAATTTCTGGAGTTAAACCTGGTGGTTTTTGGCCAAAATAAGGTCCCTCTAAGAGTAGAAAACTAGGATCGTTTTCGATATTTTCTTGAGCAAAGGCAGTATGAAGCGATATAGTTAATATCAATAGTAATAATTTCATTGTTTTCATGTTTTCTTCTTTTTATTATGGATCATTCTTTGGGCCTAAGATTCTCAATAACCTCGCTATCTACCCAATAAAAATTTGATAATCCACCTTCTTCGTTATATCTCCCAAAGAATAAATAGTTACCATCAGGAGTTATACTTGGGCATGTTTCATCGAAATCAGAATTTACGGTATTCCCAAGATTCATTGGTTTTGACCAGGTTCCATCTTTCTTCTTAAAATAGACATAGATTTCACTGTCTTTTCTTTGATCATCTTCTCTGTTTTGCCCATTTACCACTAAATAATCTTGAGATGGGGAAATAAAACCGTGAAAACCAAATTCAATTCCAACTTCGTGTACTTTGGGGAATTTATCATTTATTTTAGGTGCATAATACATTTTTCGTTTTGACAAATTTGTATAAAAAATATCTCCGTTTTTCGCTTCATTCGAATAAAAAACTAAATCATTATTTATAGGGGAGTCAAGTTCTCTGGCATCACTCCAGGAATTCTCGGAACGCTTTACATACCAAGTTTTAACTGAAGATTCATGGTGAGGAGATGTAAATGAATCATGAGCTGCAAAATGAATCATTGTACCATTAGGACTCACAAATGGATGCATTTCACCCACTTTTTTGCCTTTTGTAAAATTTACTTTTTTAGGACTTGTCCATTTTTTGTCTTCGAGTTTTGAGAAATATATACTTGGATCTTGGTCTTCATAATTAGCTCCAAAATATAATTCTTCTAAATCAGGAGAAAACGAAATACCATGTTCATATCTTCCATTAAGTGAAATAATTCCAGGAGCAAAAATTTCTGGAGTTAAACCTGGCGGTTTTTGGCCAAAATAAAGGTTTTGTACAATTGATGAATCATTATCTTCAGAGTCTTGTTTTTTACTATTGCAGGCATTTAAAAATAGTGCCCCTACAAGCAGCAAAATAGAATACGTTTTTCTCATTGTATAAATTTTTAAAATGCTTTGCGGTCTTTCAGATAAAATGTGAATGTTTTCCAACTGCCAGAATGAATGATTTTTAATATTTGATGCATTTTTAATCACTAAACATTTTACCATATATCATTTCAGATTCAATTTTGTTTCATTTACTTTTTTGTAATTCCGTAAGTTTATGTTTAGCACCATTATTTTGGGGGTTTAATTCAAGGGATTTCGTGTAATTTAAAATTGCCAGGTCAATTTTTCCTGCTTTCATACAGGCTTCTGCATAACTATCGTATACTTTATAACTATCAGGATAAAGCATGATATTTACTTTGAAAACATCTTGTGATAATTTCATTCTATCTGCATGGAAAAAATCATAACCTATATCATTTAAATAATCTTCAGTTACAGTAAGATAGGTTGAGTCATGTTCTTTTAAGACCATATATGCATTAAGTGCTTTGTCAAAGTCACCTTCAAGAAGGAATTCTATAGGTTCTTTTTTATCAGTATCCATCTTAACAAAAGTTGAAGCTATTGTTCCATCGTTTCTATTCAGGTAAATTAAATTGAGTGTTTGGTTTTCAGAATCTGGCTTGAATTGGATAAGTCGACTAGAATTTCTTTTAACAAAACTACTATCCGAGACTTTGACTAATTCTTCCGCTTCTAGGTCAAGTATATTTTTATAGAGCAGTTGATTGTCTTTTTGAAAAACTTCAACAATCCTACCATTGGCGTTATATCTACCAGTAATTTCATCGACTAAAGACTGTTCAACTTCTATTTTTTTATGTATTGGAACAAACTTATCCCACTCATAAGCCATAGCAACAGCGCGAATCACTTCAGCATTAAAAGCTGGAAACGTAGAATTGGTCATCACAACCACACCATAACCTTTGTCCCTATGAGCCATAATCTCAGCATAAAAACCTCTATTCCATCCGTGATGCCTTAAGTAGATTTCATCATTTCTATTAAAAAGCTGAAAACCTAAGCCTAGTGTAAATGACCAACCAGGATTATTACCCACTCCATATGGTGTGCCCATTAATGCTGTCAGACCTTTTGATAATCCTTTAGTACGCTTATCGTTTAGGGTTTGCTGTACGTTAGCTATAAATTTTGCATAGTCCTCGGCAGTTGTCCATAATCCATTTGAAGCCATTGAAGGATAGATGTTTCTCCTTCCTTTTACCATAGAACCATTTTTTAAATACCCTGTAGCCGCCTTTGCTAATTGTGCTATTGTTAGCGATTGATTAAACGTACTATTGTTCATTTCTAAAGGTTGTAATACGAGTTTATCCATGATTTCTGGGAATGTTTTCCCCTCCACATCCAGCATCAATTGCTGAATAGGCACATAGCTGGTATACGCAAAACGAACACTTTCTTCAGGTTCTTTATTTGTAGTGACTGGCTCGTTTTTAGCTGGAGAAGTTCCGTTTAAGATCTCTACAAGTGTTGGAATTTTTTCATCAATACTATATCGTCCTGTTCCACGAGGATATATTCCGGCAGAGTGATTCAAAAGATTTTTGATAGTAACTTTCTTGTCTTTGGTAAATTTATTTTCTGGTATTTTCCAGGATTTTAAATAACTGTTAACATCTTCATCTAAGTCTAATTTATTTTCTTCTACAAGACGTAATGCACCATAGGCTGTTACAGGCATACTAGTTGCTGCTGCCTGGAAAAGAGTTTGTTTTGTTACAGGAGTGTTACTTTCTTTATCAGTTACACCATAGCCTTTTGACCAAGCAATTTCACCATTATATATGACTGCAATACTCACACCTGGAATTCCGTAATGTTTCATACGTTCTTCTATAGACCATGTTGAATCGCCTTCTATATGTACCCGAGTTGTAAGACCTGTTTCTACCTTTTTAACTAAATCAATGGTAGTATCAGTATTTGATTCTTTCGTACATGATTGAAAAAGAATAATAATGAAGAGGACTGAGATAATATTTTTCATTGTTTAAGTTTTTTAAAATGTTTGGTAATGATTCAACTAAATCAGTTACCAAAATGAATAATTTTTAATTTTTGCAGGTATGTTTCAAAATGCCCAATTCACATTTTCACTATAATTACTGTTTATTTAGTTATTTTTTACCATGCAGATTATCATCCATAAACCAGTATTAAGTTTGATGGACGTTCATCTTATTGACTTTTTTGTAATTCCTTAAGCGTATGCTCTGTACGGTTATTTTGAGGGTTTAATTCAAGTGATTTCGTATAATTTTTAATTGCCAGATCAATTTCTCCAATTTTCACACAGGCTTCTGCATAACTTTCGTATACTTTGAAACTATCAGGGTAGAGCATCATATTCACTTTGAAAACATCTTGTGATAATTTCATTCTATCCTCACGAAAAAAACGATAACCAAGATCATTTAAGTAATCTTCGGTGACTGTAGGATGAATAGGGTCATGTTCTTTTAAGGCTATATATGCATTAAGTGTTTTGTCAAAGTCACCTTCAAGAAGGAATTCTACAGGTTCTTTTTTATCAACATCCATCTTAACAAAAGTTGAAACTGTTGTTCCATCATTACTATTAACATAAAGTAAATTGAGCGTTTCATTTTCAGAATTTGGTTTGAATTGCATAAGTCGACTAGCATTTCTTCTAACAAAACTACTATCTGAGACTTTGATGAGTTCTTCCGCTTTTAGGTCTAGTATATTTTTATATAACAGTTGATTGTCTTTTTGAAAAACTTCTACAATTCTACCATTGGCCAGATATCTACCAGTAATTTTATCAACTAAAGATTGTTCAATTTCCATTTTTTTATGTACAGGAAAATAATTATCCCATTCATAAGCAAGAGCAACAGAACGAAATACTTCAAAAACAAAAGCTGGAAGAGGAGTATTGGTCAACACAACCACACCATAGCCTTTGTCCCTATGAGCTGTCATTCTACTATAAAATCCTGTACTCCATCCGTGGTGTTCAAAATAGACTTCATCTTTCTTATTATAAATTGAAAAGCCTAGTCCATATTGTCCATAACGATTTTTTGAAGATGGTGTAAGCATTAATTCCGTCATATCTTTTGATAATCCTTTATTATGATTATTATCTTTTAGGATTTGCTGTATGTTGATTACAAATTTTGCAAGATCCTCTGCAGTTGTCCATAATCCGTTTGAAGCCAATTCCGGATAGATATGCCTTTTACCTTTTACCATCGAACCGTCTCGTAAATAACCTGTTGCTGCTACCTTTAATTGCTCTGTGCTAAGAGATTGATTAAACCTACTGTTGTTCATTTCTAAAGGATGAAGCACTAATTCATTCATTAGTTCTGGGAATTTTTTACCTTGAACATCCATCATCATTTGTTGAATAATCGTATAGCCACCAGCTGAAATCCAAAGATTTTCATTAGGTACTTTATCTACGATGATTGGATTTGAATTGGCTGGGTGAGTTCCATTTAATATCTCTATAAGCGTAGGTACAGGTACATCTGTACTATACCCCTGAAAATCGTGCACGTTTACTCCGGCAGAATGACTCAAAAGATTTTTTATGGTGACTTTCTCTTCTTTGGTAAATTCACTATCAGGCAATTTCCAGGATTTTAAATAACTGTTAATGTCTTCACTTAAAGTCACTTTATTTTGGTCTACAAGACGTAATGCACCATATGCGGTTAAAGACATACCAATCGTTGATACTTGGAAAAGTGTTTTATCAGTCACAGGAACTTTACTTTTGGTATCCATTACACCGTATCCTTTTGCCCATGCAATTTTACCATTATTGATGACAGCAATACTAACACCTGGAATTCCATAGTGTTTCATTCGTTCTTCTATAGACCATGTAAAATCGCCTTCTATGTGTACCCGAGTTGTGAGACTGGTTTCTACCTTTTTAATTAAATCAATGGTAGTATCAGTATTTGATTCTTCTGTGCATGAAAAAAGAATTATGATCAAAAACACTGAGGTAATATTTTTCATATTTAGGTTTTTATATTGATTGATGCTCCTCTCACTATTACTTAATAAAAGCAGGTAAAACCCTTGTTGCTGTTACAGATACAGGATCATCAACATTTCTATGGGTAGTGGTCACAACAACAAGATCAAGCTCATCAATGACAATGATAGTTTGCCCGCTACCACCCCTTGCCGCTTTGCTCAAGTAGTTTTTATTTCCTATGAGCATATCGGCTTGCCACCAGAAATAGCCATAAGCCGTACCAGAAACACCACTAGGAATGTCGTCATATTCTTCACTTTGATCGACAATTTTACTAGTAGATCTTGCAATAAAAGCTTCTGGTATCAGTTGTTCGCCATGCCATTTGCCTTTGTTTGCAGTTAATATGCCCCACTTGACCATTTCGCGCGATGTCATGCTAGAGCCACTTCCCGATCTTGGCAGGCCGCTTACATCAGTTAGCCAATGATAATTTGTGATATTCATTTTATTGAGGAGTTCGTTTTTGATAAAATCTTTGGCAGATCCAGGTACAACTGCATCGATGACTTGCATGACTAACCTTGGGTCGTCTTTATATTTAAAAATCTGAGAATCTGAAGTAATAGGTGCAGTGTGTTCAAGAAAAACCTGAACATGTTTCTGGCCTTTTATAAGGTCTGAATTTTCCTCAAGTTCTTTCCTTTTATCTTTATTGATATCGATACCAGATCGCATCGTCAAAGCCTGATGTAGTGTTATCTTCTCTACACCTTTAACAAATTTTGATGAATCTAAGTCTTTGAGAAAGCTTATCAATGGTTTGTCTAAATCGGCCATGGTCAAATACCCCAACTGGATAGCACGACCTAGTGCCAAGCTGGTGTAGGTTTTAGTTGCTGATGCTTGTGGATGTGGTAGATTGATACGTCCACGTAAATAATAGGATTCAAAAATCAGCTTCTTTTTGTGGGCAATAAGAAAACTATCAAAATTGCCATATTTGTTGTCGGCGATCTCCTGTGCTAACTTAAGAATAACTTCTTTATTACCTCCGTTGACACCCAATTTGCCAACGGGGATACCGTCTTTCCTATGGGTTGGTGTGGTTGTGATAAAGGCTTTTTTAAGGTAAGGAATATCTTTGAATGAAAGCTTGGCTTCGGCAACTGTAGCCTCTGGTGGGTTATTATCACTTCGTTGGGAAAAGCTACTATTTGCTAGTATAAGAAAAATTAAAAGTAGTAATCCAGCTTTGTTTATCATGACTTTTATTATTTAATTGTTTTTAACCATGCAGCTTGTGAACCATGGGCTATAATTTTTCTTATAGAAGAACCATCCTTGTTCATGATATAAATAGTTCTATCTTCTCTTCCTTCACCGGTAGCAGTTGAAAAAATTAGTTGAGAACCATCTGGCGACCAGGATGGGTACCAGTCATCAACATCATTATATGTTAATCTTTTTTGATTGGAGCCATCTATGTTCATTACATAAACTTCAAAATTTCCATCTCTATTAGACATAAAGGCAATTTGATCGCCATCAGGAGAAACCTCAGGATGCCATTCTTTAGCATTATTATGTGTCAACTGAATGATGTTTTTTCCATCAATATCAGCTATACTTATTGCACTGCTCTTGTCTTCGAATTCTCGAGAAAAGACAATTCTACCATCTGGAGTAAAATAAGGGTTACTTCCTTTTAGGGACTTTATCTGGGTCTGTTTGCTACCATCTGAATTCATAATCCAAATTTCTGGATGCCAAACTCCTTCAGAATCTTTGTACTCTCTAGCAAAAACAATTTTTTTTCCATCTGGAGACCAATCAGGTGCATTATCCCATTTATTTTTTGCATGTGTCATTCGTTTTCTATTCGTACCATCAATATTCATAGTATGAATAGACCAGGTTTTTTTGTCATCGTATTTACCATAAAATGCAAATTGCTTTCCGTCAGGAGACCAAGCTACATAACCACCGTTCTCATTTGTACTTTTAATAGTTGATTTACCTTTTACGCTACCTGAATAAATTTCTATGTTCCCTGTTTTTACTGAACTATAGGCAATTGTATAGAATGTTAATTTAGATTTGTCACTTTTTTGACATGAAGCAATAAAACCAAGTAATAAGAAGATTATAATGTATAACTCTCTTACTTGTTTCAAATTTGTAACTTTCATATTCTTTTCCTTTATATATTTAAAGTGTTCCTTCTGGTTGTCTCATTTTTTACAAACATGAATACTCAAAGCGATTCGTAATCGGTTATTATACCCTTAATTGTATTTTTTTGATATTTTGTACCTTGCAAAAGATGTTTTTTTCTCTCGAGTATACAATTTAAATTTTACCAACTGCTCTATACCCTAATGAACAACTCTAAAAACAATTACATAATGGTTAGCTTGCATTTGTAAAACTGCATTAAAAATGAACTTGAAATCTTTGCCCAATTTCCTTTTAATATGCTTGGTACTACTTGTAACTTCTTGTTCTCAACCCCCGGTATTTATAGAACACCAAACCCTATCTCGAATAGGTGATCGACCAGAATGGGCAGCTAAAGACTGGAACGATGAGGACTGGGATGAAAGAAAGGCGGTATTAGAGTCTGGTGAGGTGTATTGGACCCGAACTCCCATTGATATTCTAAAAGTATCAAAGCCGTTGCATCCGTACGCAATTCGCCCTTATATTTATGGGGAGTATGAAGTCTTTTGGGATGGGGTTATGATTGGAAAAAATGGAAATCCCGGACAAGAGGAAGCACTTGGTCCAGAAGGTGAAATGTTGACTACATTTATCATTCCTTCTCATTTGACTGAAGTGGGTAAACATATGTTAGCCATACGGTCAAGTATCTATTATTTCCCGGATCATGTGGGTATGAGTGTAGATATAGCTAACTATGATGATTTATTAACCGAGAGACTCATCGAGACTTCTTACATGCACATTTTTGCGGGTGCATTTCTAATCGCTTCGATCTACTTTCTTTTCTTATTCCTAAGTAATAAAAAAGAGTACCCCATGCTTATTTTTAGTATTAGTTGCTTTCTCTTTTTTGTCTTAAATCTTGCAGAATTCATTACAACCTATGTTCCTATCCATTATGCATATCATCATATACGCTTAGAGACCAAGGCTGCTCTGATGTTTGGTATCTCTTTTTTGATTCCACTCTATTTCTCTATGCAATTTCCTTATCCCAAACGAAAATTTTCCTTGCTTGTTTATGCAGGAGTTCTATTTTTTATTTTTTTTATCAAACATAATTTCCTTGATTTTACTACCCGTAACATGGCTATAAGCATGTGGGTGTTTTCTTTTGTGATTGTGGTTTATGCCGTTTATAAAAGAAAAAAGGGGGCTAGTCTTGTAGTAATGTCATTGTTACTATCCTTGCTGATAAATTTTGTTACTTCCTTTAACATAGGCCTTTTTGTAGGTTTTAGTCTTATTCTTCTTGGAATGTTTTATTTACTTTCTCACAGGATTAAAGAACAACGGCTTGCGTATGAAACTTCTCTGGTTCAATCTACACGTTTGCGTCTGGAATTACTCAAAAAAAATATTCAACCTCATTTTCTAATGAATACCTTGACTTCACTAATAGATTGGATAGAAGAGGCACCTAAGAAAGGAGTTTTGTTTATAGAAGCCTTAGCCAAAGAATTTGATCTCTTTAATCAAATTGAAAATCAAACATTGATCCCTATTGCTCAGGAAATAGAACTTTGTCGTACACATCTTGAAATTATGAAGTACAGAAAAGAAATCAACTATTCTTGGGAAGAAGAAGGTATAGATATCGCGCAAAAAATACCTCCAGGAATTCTTCACACACTATTAGAAAATGGAATTACGCATAGCTTACCTCTGGATGATAATAGTATTAAATTTAAGCTTGTTTTTGAGTCGAATAATGATTATATATGTTACACATTTTTAACGTTTGCAGCTAATGAGAATGAGAAACAAGAAATAAATAATAGAAAAGAAGGTACAGGTCTTAAATACATAAAAGCTCGGTTAACAGAAAGTTATCAAGAACAATGGGACTTAACTTCTGTACCAACAAATCATGGTTGGAAAAACACCATAAAAATATATTCCTAAGGAGATGAACATTTTAATCGTTGAAGATGAATCAAGAATCGCCAAGAGAATCGAACGAATGACTCGTTCTATTTTTGGGAATACTTTACAATCGCTAACGCATATAAGCACACTTCATAGAGCCTTGCAGTTTATTGAAAATAATACATTGGATCTTGTTCTATTAGATTTGAACCTTAACGGACATAATGGTTTTGATCTGCTAACTACCGCGGTTTCTGGATCGTTTCATACTATAATTATTTCTGCATACAAAGACCAGGCAATTACAGCTTTTGAATATGGGGTTTTAGATTTTGTATCTAAACCTTTTAACAGAGAACGGTTGGAACAAGCCTTAAATAAAGCCATCACAAAAGAAAAAATAGAAACAAATGAGGTTAAATTTTTAGCTGTAAAAAAAAGACACAGGATACAGCTAATACCCATTGAAGATTTACTTTATGTAAAAGGAGCTGGCCCCTATACTGAACTCTTTTTAACTGAAGAAAAAAAAGAATTACATGATAAATCACTCGAAAAGCTAGAACAGCTGTTATCCTACTCTTTTGAACGAATCCACAAGTCATATTTAGTAAAAATGTCTGAGATAAAGGAAATTATTGTAGAGTCGGGAAGCAAATATATAGCTGAGTTAAAAAATGGTGAACGTATCCCTATCGGAAGAACTAAATATAAAGACATAAAAGCAAAATGGCTTTAAGATATCTTTGATGATACTCCTAAAAAGGTTTTCTCTATAATGTTATTTTTGGAAAATTATAAAATAGTTAATGCTTATTTCATACACCTTCTATTATTTGAATAACGTTTTTATACTATTTTTTAGTTCGAAAACAAATTTTACTTCTTTAAGATCTAATGGCTTATCAAAAACAGTAAGTTCATCCATCATGCCAATATAACCTAAGCCTAGCATGATTTTTGCCTTTTCTTCTTCCCAGGTAAAAGGGTCATTTACATCTTTTATAACACCTTTGAGTTGACCGTCTAGGTATAATTTGCACGTAGATTTATTTGTATTCACTTCAGAATATGTGATGACAATGTGTGTCCATTTTCCGCTTTTAAAAGGAGGTTGTTTTACCGTAACGGTACGTTTTTTCACCTTGGTTTCGTCATTTTTATTCTCTGGATTCCATACTTCTAAATCACCCATAACACCTAATCTAAATTCTCTTGGTTTGTCATCTGTAAAATCTACCCATAAAGCAGCATCATTGAACTTATGATCAGTGATGTTAATTGGATCACAATACCCTGGAGCTAAATCTACCTCAGGGTCTAATTGTAACCAAAACGAGACGGAGCCACTCCAAGATGTTGGACTATAATTTAAATTTTTAGAACCGTTATAATAAATAGCAGCTGTATTTTTCTTTTTAAAATGAAGCGCATCACCTGTAAGACCTCTATTCTTTGCTAAAACCACATTAGTGTTGTGTAAGCCAGGTCTTGCTTTATCTGTTTTATTATAATTTTCTGCTGTATATATCTTTGCATCCCCAACAGATACATCTGCGGATAGTTTTCCGTCAAAAGAACTGTAAAAAAGCACATGATCTTTTAATTGTTTGTTTTGCGAAAAAGAAATACTTGTAATGAGAAAAAAGAATACTGTAGATATTGATAAAAGCACAGTTGTTTTCATAGTTTTTAGCTTTTAAACCCTATTTATTTGATTTCAGTTGCTACAAAATTATGATGAAGAATTAGATTTAAATCGTTTTGAAGTTGATATAAATAAAATTGTAACTGAAATAATTTCAGCTACAGGGTTATATTTATAACTACTAAGGGTAAAAAAGCAAAGACTTTAAGTTTACATATTCTACTTGAGCAATTATTATAACTCATGTTTAGGTCTCAGTGTTTCAATAATTTGAGCATCTACCCAAAATATATCTACATTATCATAGTTCTCTGGATTCATATTTCTATTGAAGAAAAGGTATTTACCATCTGGTGTTACACAGGCAACCGCTTCCCAACCCTCAGTATTGACTTTGTCTCCCAAGTTAATAGCGGCACCCCATGAACCATCTTGCTGTTTAAAGCTAATATAGATATCAGAATCACCATATCCACTATCTCTTTCACCATCCCATATCAAATAAGATTCATCTGGTGCAATAAAAGGGTGAGCATTCATTCTGCCGGTATTAATCTCTTTACCAAATGGTTTTGGTTTTTCACGTTTCCCGTCTATTAATCTCGAATACCGAATAACGCCATCTCCATTTGGCATGCCTATCTCATCAAAAACATAAGTACCTTTTGATGATGCCGTAAGACGCATAATTTGTATCTCTTCGAAAGATGGGTCAAGTTTCTTTAACTCTGACCAATCTCCAGTCTCAGTACGTTCCCTATATTTTCTTCCTAAATGCATGGTCATACCATCAGGAGCGATAAAGGGAGTTCCAACCCTTGGTGATACAACCGATTCTTGCCACTCATTATTTTGATATTGAAAAACAACAAGTTCTTGTTTTTTAGTTTCCTTACTTTCTCTAATAAAATAGAATTCCCTTATATCTGGTGTAAATACACCGCTGACTTCCCAATCTGCTGTGGTAACTATCCCTGGAGCAAAAGGTTCAGGTGTTAAACCCGGTGGTTTTTGACCAAGATAAGGTCTTTCTATAATTGATGAATCATGATCTTTTGAATGTTGTTTTTTAGTACAGCCATCTAAAAATATAACTGATATAAGTATTAGAATAGAATATGTTTTTTTCATGGTTTACGAATTTTTAGCCAGGCCTGACCACCAGCATTCTGTATAAATTTCTTTACTGAAGAACCATCGCTATTCATTATATAAATATGAGCGTTTTCTTCTTTATCATGTGAGGTGTATAGTATTTGAGAACCATCTGGAGACCAAGTGGGTGTAGAATCACGAACATCATTAAAGGTTAATCGCTTCTGATGAGAACCATCTATATTCATTACGTAAATTTCATGATTTTCATCTCTATTCGACATAAATGCTATTTGCTTACCATCTGGAGAAACCTCGGGATGCCAATCTTCAGCGTCATTATTAGTTAATGTAGTCATAGCACTACCATCAGCGTTTGCGATACAAATTTCACTAGTATTTGTTTGAGAATGAAAGACAATCTTTCCATCTAGAGTAAAGTAAGGCCCTCCCCCATTTAATGATTTTATTTTGGTTTGTTTATTACCATCTGAATTCATGATCCAAATTTCTTCTGTCCAAACCCCTTTATCATTTTTATAACTTCTTGAAAAAGCAATCCTTTTTCCATCGGGAGACCAGGCAGGAGAACTATCCCATTTGTTTTTAGCATAAGTCAATCTCTTCCTACGAGTACCATCAATATTCATTGTATGTATAGACCATGTTTTTCTTCCATCATGATAAGCATAAGAAGCTATACGTTTACCATCAGGTGACCACGCCGCATATCCATCATTCCCTGGTCGATTGGTAATTTTTATTTTTGATGTAACTTGACTATTGGTCAAATAAATTTCTCCATCACCAGATTTTTTTGAGGAGTAAGCAATTGTATATTGCGTTGATTCAGGTTTTTCATTACTCTGACTAGAAGTAATCTGGGCAAAAAGGAAAATGGATAACGTATATATGATTTTCACACATCTCATATTCTTATTTTTGATATTTATACACAAACTTATCTAATAGTATAAATGAAAAATTAAAAAGTAGACTAATGATATTTTCTAGCATATATATATTCATCATTAACAGAAAATTTGATACATCCGTAAGAAGTGTAAATTGAGCAAGAGATGATTGAGATTCGTCTTTTTTTGAAGAGATTCTAGATTCATATTTTATATATTTATGAACTATGGTCAAAAAAAAGAACTTGATCGATTGGATCATTCAGAATAGAGTTGTTTCACACCTTATATTTTGGGTTTTATTGTTTATAAGTTTACCCATATTGGCTGCATTAAATGATGGAAGTGTTAAAAAAACTGTGATTAGTGGTTTAAGTTTTTTACCTGCCCAATTATTAGCGAGTTATTTTTTAGTCTATTATCAGGTCCCTAAACTTTTATTTAAAAAGAAATACCTCAAGTTTGGCGTGTCTTTTTTGATATCGGTATATGTACTTTTAGTACTATCAAAGCTTTTGAACATGTATCTGACCGAAATTTTTGCTCCTAAATATTTTGAATATAAAAGTTTATTCGAAATCATAACAGCACCATTTCACCTGGCTGTTGTTTATTTTCCATCCGTTTATGTATTCGTTTTTTTAATGTTTACAACTAAGGCATTTAAGGACCGTTTTGAAGAACGTCATCAACTTGAAGTTTTACAAAAGGAAAAGGCGAATACCGAGCTCAAATTTTTAAAAGCACAAACAAACCCGCATTTTTTGTTCAATACGTTAAATAATTTATATTCACTAACATTAGAACGATCAGAAAAAGCACCTGAAGTCGTTTTAAAACTGTCAGACATGTTAGATTATATGCTATATCAATGTAAAGATGCTGAAGTTCCGTTAAAAAAAGAAATTGATTTCATACAGGATTACATCGATTTGGAATCACTACGTTATGGCAATAAGTTGACATTGGACTTCACACACCACCTTCATTCCCCTAACGTAATGATTGCTCCTTTGATCCTTATATCATTTGTAGAAAACGCTTTTAAACACGGCGCGAGTAATAATCTCAATAATTCAGTAATTAAAATTGAATTAACAACTAACCAGGATCAACTTTGTTTTAAGGTTTTTAATACCTTACCTCTGAACAAACAAAACGATATAGAAAATGAATCACATTCTGGAATTGGGTTTTCCAATTCTCAAAGACAACTAGAACTTAATTATAAGAATAATTATAATCTGAAAAGTACCAAAACAGATATTGATTTTCAGATAATATTAAACATTAACTTAAAGTAATATGGGAATAAAATGTATGGTTGTAGACGATGAACCACTAGCCATTAAGGTACTTGAAAAACACATAATGCAAGTACCAGACCTTGAACTTGTATCAACATTTGATAATCCTATAACTGCCGGAGATTTTCTTCAAAACACTGCTATTGATCTTTTGTTTTTAGATATCCAAATGCCTGTAGTTACAGGTATTGACTTTATAAAAAATACGACTATACAACCAAAAATCATATTAACAACTGCTTACAGAGAGTATGCTCTGGAAGGTTATGAATTGGATATCATTGATTATTTATTAAAACCAATATCTTTTATTCGGTTTTATAAATCTATTAATAAATACAAGGCTCTGAATACAAATATTGAACCCATCGCTCACAAATCCTCTGAAATAGATACAATATCAGATCACATCTTTGTTAATTCAAACAAAAGAATGATTAGAGTAGAGTTTAACAACATTTTATTTATTGATAGTATTAAAGATTATGTAAGAATACATACTGCAGACGATACCATAATTACAAAAGATAAAATAAGTTCTTTTGTAGAAAAACTACCTTCCTATTTTTTAAGAGTTCATCGTTCTTATATCATTAATACTGGAAAAATTGCTTCTTTGACCTCAAAAGATGTAGTCTTACTTGGGGGTATGGAAATTCCGATTGGTGCCTCCTATAAAGAAATTGTCAACCTAATTAAGAATTGATAAGGCTCCATTGTAATTCTTAAAGCTCTGCCCTGTTCTGGTCCAAGTTTTTTGAGATCATTTTTTTGATGTTATATCTGGGTAAAACCCTACACGCCAGCTGACTCTTTTACTAAAAAAGTCTGTTAATTCTTTTCTATACGTTGTGCCATATTGTTTTAAGAAATCGTGTACCAAAATGGGTTTTGCTTCCCTTCTGTTATTTCAATTATACTCAGCATCATGATTCCAAAAAAACTACAAAACATTATAATATAAAAATGTATTTTTAGTTTACTAAACTGATAAAACAATTCAATATTTTAATGTCTGCTATTCTAAAAACAAGATATTTATTTCTGATTTTTTTGCTTTATGCTTGTAATTCTGAGGTTAATGATTTGAATATAAATGATAGAAATTTAACTCTAGATAATGGATACATATATTATAAAGACAAGCTCTATTCTGGAACACTTTTTTCTAAAATTGATACACTTACGGTAAATGAAATAACATATTTAGAAGGAAAGAAACATGGTAAAGAACAAAAGTTTTTTTTTAATGGTAAGTTAGCAGTATTAAGATTTTATACTCACGGTAAAAAATCTGGAACCCATAAGGCTTGGTGGAATAACGGCCAACTGAAATTTGTAAATCATTTTGATATTAATGGAAATCCAATAGGAACACAGCGTGCATGGTATAGTAATGGAAAACTTGCTGAAGAATTAAACTATACCAATGGTAAAGAAGATGGTACACAAAAATTATGGGATTTTAATGGCAAGATCAAAGCAAATTATCAGGTATTAAACGGTGAACGCTTTGGGTTAATTGGTTCTTTAAATTGTAAATCTGATAATTATGTTGATTAAAAGAATAGGTATAGTTGTATTTTTTTTTGGTAGTTTTTTGATTTCGTGTAAACAGGAAACAGCAAAAAAAGAAATTGAAAATAGCCATGAAAGAATCAAAATTGCATCAAAAAAAGTAGATAAATTGCCCTATTATAATACTCCTGATTTTGCTCCTTCTTGGTTGCCTAGCGAAGATGAACTAAAAAAGTTTCATAAAATTCCGGATTTCAAATTTAAGAATCAACTGGGTAACGAGATCACTAACGATAATTTAAAAGGCTATATTTATATAGCCAATTTCTTCTTTACCACGTGCCCAAGTATTTGTGTAAAACTTACTAATAATATGCGCAAGTTACAAAAGATATATAAGGGTGATGATGAGATCAAATTTATTTCTCATACGGTTTTTCCAAGTTATGATACTGTAGAGGTTCTTAAAAAATACGGTGAGCGCGAAGACGTAAATTCGGAAAAATGGTATTTAGTAACTGGGGAAAGAGAAAAGATCTATAAATTGGCGAGAGAATCCTATTTTGCGGATGAAACATATAAACAAACCAATGATAAAAATGGTTTTATTCATACCGAAAATTTAATACTTGTAGACAAACATGGTCATATTCGAGGGGTTTATAAAGGCACCTTACCAGAAGAAGTTGAACGTATTAAAAGACATATTGAAATTTTGAAAAAAGAATGATTATCCCTAAAACGTTATTAGTTATAATATATCTTATCAAAATACACTGAGCATCTATTTAATTTCTATAAACTGTAAAAGAAAAGTAGTGTGTTACAATCTCTTTTCCTCTCATAACAAGAAGACAGATATAAAAATTAATATTAAGATAAGAAAATACTATTTTAAAAATCTGATAGTTTTTTAATTATTATTTTAAAGTTTAACTATGTTTATAAAGGAGTTTGTACTTTTAAGTTGTTAAATTATAATAGGAGCTCGTGAATCTCTTATCCTCCTAGAAAATTTTGTATAAAATGGATAACCAATTAAATAATCAATGTTCTTGTATTGTTTATAGTCTTAATTTTTACACATAAATTTTTAACTTAAAACCTTAGTAGTATGATAAAACATGAACTAACTAACAAAACTCGCTTTGGGATTAATATTCCGTTTAAAAGGTGGTTTTCGCATACTTTGATTTGCGCCACTTTTTTATTAGCCCCGATTCAATCCATCCTTACTCATGGCACCGTAACAAATCCACCAAGTCGTGTCTGGATTTGTTTTCAGGAAGATCCACAAAGTCCAGATTCTCCTGCCTGTGAAGCATCGATTATTGGTTGGGGAACGCAAGCATTTTATGACTGGAATGAAGTTGCACGAATGGATGCCGGTGGCATGCATAGAGAAATTATAGCTGATGGTAACCTGGCCAGTGCCGGACGACCAGATAAGTATGGTGGATTAGATCAGGTAAGAAATGATTGGGTCACAACATCGGTTACTCCAGGTCCATATACTGTAACCTGGACCAATACAGCTCCTCATCAAACCTTGTATTATGAAGTATATATAACAAAAGCAGATTGGACCCCTGATCAACCTCTTACTTGGGACAGTCTGGAACTTCTAACACGCACAGATCCAAGACCGGCTTCAGCTACCGATAATATAGATGTAGTGTTGCCACAAAGAACAGGTAAACATGTGATTTATAGTATTTGGCAGCGTTCACTTACTCCAGAAGCATTTTATTCTACCAGTGATGTTGATTTTGGAACTGCATCATTACCAAATAAACCACCAGAAGCTAAATTTACTAGTGATAATGGTCGTTGTGGAGGTCCTGATGTTACTTTTGATGCATCTGATTCTACTGATCCTAATGGCGATACATTAACATATACATGGGACTTTGGAGATGGAACTACTGCCCAGGGTGTTAACGTTTCTCATACTTATACTGGTTTGGATAACGCTACCGTAACATTGACAGTTAGTGACGGTGAATTTAGTAGTGGTTCTGTAGAAACTATTGGTTTAGTTGTAGATCCAGATTGTAAGGAAATTCCTTGTCCTTTTGACACACCTATACAAACAGCGTTACCATCAATAAATGCATCATTTAATAACGTATTTATTTTAGGTGATGAAGGCCCTGATTTAAGCACCTTAACTGATTTTACTATTAATTGGGATGCTATTAATAATGGATTATATCAATTATCTATGAATACTAATAATGGTATCCCTAGTTGGTGGAATAATTTGTTAGAAAGTGCTACTCATACTTTTAATACAGCTAATCCAGAAATCACACTTACAAATACTGGTTTTGCAGGCTTAGATGGTTCTTATTATGTAACTATCGATCAAGGTAATTTTGTCATGGTTTCGCAAACCGATGGGTTTACTATTTATTTCAGTTCATCTAGCACAGCTCCTGATTGTGAAAGTGTAGTAACTACACCAACAAATAATGCTCCAGTGGCTTCATTTATAGCTTCTGTCTTAACAGGAACTGATCCATTAGAAGTAAATTTTGATGCCTCAGGATCCACTGATGCCGATGGAGACGCACTAACATTTAATATTGATTATGGCGATGGGACTTTTGGTAGAGAACCAATATCTACTCATACATATTCAGCAGGAGAATATACCGCTACTCTTACAATAAGTGACGGAAAAGGTGGTGCAGCTACGGCTTCAGTTTCATTAGTAGTTGATGGAGATATTATAGTAAACCCTCCAAGTAGTGATTGTGCCTTCGAAACGCCATTAAGTACTCCTTTGGAAACTATATTCACATCATTCAATAATGTTCACGTTTTAGGTACCGGTGGTCCTAATATGGAAAATGTCACCAAGTTTACAGTAAATTGGGATTTAGCAAACAATGGTTTGTATCAATTTTCATTTGACCTAAATATCACTCCATGGTATATTAATTTTTCTGAAAATGTTCAAAACTTTAATCAACCAAATCCAGCAATTTCTATAACTGGTACAGGTATACCTGGATTAGATGGAGATTATTTTGCAGCCATTGATAACGGAAACTTTGTGTTAGTTGCAGATGGTTATAGTATTTACTTTAGCAATACAGAAGCAGTTCCTAATTGCGATCCTAAAGTAACGACAACGAAAGATGATGAACTTTCTTTTATATTGTCCCCTAATCCGGCAGTTGAAAAAATTTCAATACTAAACAAAACAGATCTAAAGGGTAATGTAATCACTATCCTTGATATTACTGGAAAGAAAATAAAGTCTTTATTGGTAAGTGAAAGTACTAAGAGTATGACTATTGATATTCCCGGACTTAAATCGGGATTATATGTAGTAAGAATTTCTGACCGTTCAGGTTCCAGTCGTACACTAAATTTAATAGTGGACTAAGGTCTTGTTTGAAAAGAATTCAAACTGATTTAAAAAGGTGATGAGAGTATACTACTCTCCATCTTTCAACAAAGACAACCTTTTAATTTTTAAAAGGTTGTCTTTATTTATATAATTTATCTCTAATCCACTTATGTAATTATTTTATTAGACAATTATCTTTTTATATAATATTTAAAAGCTTTATCAATAGTTACGTCTGGTAAATTAGGAATTAAGCCCATCTATTTCGTTTCTAGGTAGTATATTTGTCTCGATTATTATAAATATTTACACTAAACGGTCATCTCTTTAATTCCTATGCCTTTTAAAAAATTACATTCTGATATACAAGAGAAGCTAGAGTATCTAGATATAATCAAACCTACTCCTTTTCAGAGTAGTAGTATTCCTGTAATAAAAAGTGGTGCCAATGTTTTTTGTACAGCCTCAAAAGGTAGTGGAAAAACAACTACGCTTATACTTACCACATTACAAAAATTGAAATGTGAAGCAGTTGGAAATGCTCCAAGAGCGATAGTCCTTGTTGAGAATAAGGAAAGAGCCATGGAATTATATGATGCATTTTTAATGTATACTAAACATAATTCGTTACGAGTTTATGTAGGGTATGAACAACTTCATGTTGATGTGCAAAAATCAGAAATCTTTATGGGTATAGATATTCTTATTTCTACACCTAAATCAATGAATAAGTTGTTTTTATTAAATGGAGTAAATATCTCTGAATTAAAGATATTTAGTATAGACGATGCTGAGTTTCTAATTCAGAATTTAGCATATACTGCACTTATGTCGATTACTAAAAGTATTAAAAAATGCCAGTTTGTACTATACTCAGAACAAATGCACCCAAAACTAAAACGTTTTGAGTCGTTTTTTATGGAATACTCCAAAATAGTTTCCATTTAGGTATATCCAATAACCAAAAACAAGACATGATTATACCTAAACTACATTATATATCCCAGGGAAACTCTCCAAAAGAACATCTGGAAAATATTCAAAAAGCTTGTACATCTGGTATAGAATTAGTGCAATTACATTTAAAAAATGCTTCAGAAAAAAAAGTTTTAAAGCTAGCCAAAGAAGCAAGAGAAATCACATCTCATTTTCAAACCAGATTAATTATTAATGATCATTATACAATAGCAAAAGAGATTAAAGCTGATGGTGTCCATTTAGAAAAAATAGATTCCTGCCCTACTATTGTCAGAAAGTATTTATACACTTGGCAAAGTATTGGCGCAACAGCAAATACTTTTCAAGATTGCAAAACATTAATTGGTAAAGAAGTTGATTATATTGGTTTAGGCCCTTTTAGAGATACAATAACCAAAGATAATTTAAATCAGGTTTTAGGTTTAAATGGTTATATTACAATTATAGAGGCCTTAAAAACAGAAACACCAATTATTGGTTTTGGAGGCATAACAACAGAAGATGTTACGTACATATTAGAAACAGGTATTTCTGGAATTGCTGTATCCGGAGAAATTACAGGTAATTTTAATACCATAAGAATATTTAACCAATTATTAAACGCATCTTCAACAGAAGAACAACGTTATACATTTAAGTAAAACTTATGCTATGCTCGATTGCTTTTTAAAATCAAATAGCTGTTGCAATATATTTTACACATCAATTTACTCATGTGGAATTGTTTCTATTAAACGTATTTAGGATACAAGTGAAATAAAATGCCCAGTAGTGGGTATTTTGGTAAGAATAAATTATCTCATTTAAAGTTTATCAAATTAAAAAACAAGAACGTAAATAACCTGAAGTCACTAAATAGTGTTTGAGGGTAGTAAATTACCAGTCACTTTACTCATAAAAATAAAAGATGCTTCAGTTTTATAATTGAAGCATCTTTTGGTGAAGAATTAAGTGTTGGTTAATTATTATTTGACAATTAGTTTTTTCACAACATCTTTGCCGCCTTCAGATTGAATTTTTACAACATAGATTCCAGAACTAAGCTCCATGTTATTAGCAGAGAAATTATTTACACCTGGATGTAATCTAGCTTCATATTTTTTCTGTCCAATTGTATTATATATACTAATTAGTATTTCACTAGTGCTTTTTGAGTTTACATGAAGAGAAAATTGATCACTTGTCGGGTTAGGCGTCATTATAATAGTATTCATACCTTCATCATCTGTACCAAGTAAAGCTTCTTTATTGTCTAATTGAGCAATAACTTCTTTGGCAGATAATGAACCGTTACAAGATCCTTCATAAATTTTAACATTAGAGAATAACGAATTGTTTCCCGATCCCCCATCGTTATCATTAATAAATACTAACCTATCCATTGCTCCTGTATAGAAATTACCGACCGGAATTACGTACGTAGTAGTACCTGATGAATAATTGTCAAAATTGGTTACTCCATAATTCTGAGTACCATGTACTTTGAAATAACGTGACGAGGTTAACGTATTGTTGTTTTCAAATCCTATGGCATGAATCTCACCTTGAGAAGTACTGCTAAAATCAAATTCGATCACTGTATTAGCTGTTACCATGTAATCAAGGCCAATGTATTTCCAGGTATTATTAGATAAGGATAAAGCAGCTCCACCACTTTCTATAGAAAAATCCCCTACATTATCTTGATTTGAGAATCCTGTGATTGTAAAATTATTGAAATCCAATGCCTCACAATCTGGCGTAGGATTTGGATTTCCAGAACCGTCCTGAATCATAATAGCATCAATAGCAATATCACTCTGCCATCCATTATTACCAGAACCTGTTATAACATTAAATCGTAACTGAACATTAGCGTTACCGGCAAAATTGGATAGATTTACACTAGTAGAATTCCAAGTATCTCCTTGATTTCCTGATTCACTAAATACATTTGACCAATTTCCTGAATTATCAGTTCTTGCTTCAACCGTTAAACTATTAATCGCACTACCAAACATATGATATTGAAAGGTAAGCGTAGGAGTAGTTAAACTACTAAAGTTAAGGCAAGGGGAATTAAGTATTGCTCTTTTATTTGGGAAACCGGCATTATTACCAGAAGCCTCTACGTAAAGGTAGAAACTACCGTCTGCTCCATTAGATGGCCCTGTACTATTTGAAGGTGTACCCCCAGAGTCTCTTGTCCAATCAAGATCATCGCTACTTGACTGTGACCACTGTCCCAAATCACTTTCAAAACTTTCACTATAAGGGAAAGAAGATACATCTCCAGAACACGTTTCACCTGTAGGGGGTGTAGTAGTTGGATCTATTTCTCCATCGATATCAAATCGAGAAAAGAACTTCCATATTTCTTGAGAAGTGTTTACATTTCCACCATTCCAGCTGTGTCCTTTTCCTTGAACTTTAATAAATTCTGCTGTTGTACCATTATCGCCGTTATCCCAAATAGAACGTGTTGATCCTCCTCCTAATTGAATAACTTCTGGTGTAGCATCCCCATTGTTGACGCTTGACCAATATTCCATAACATCTTGTATAGGTTCATTGGAGCCGTTACCGTTTATCGAAATAGTACCATCATTAGTCCCCGTTATTTGTAATACCGCAGTTGGATGTTGTGGTTGACATTGGTTGTTGTCGATCCATCTTCTTGTCATACTTCCTGCTACAGAAGCTACAGCTGCGATTCTTGGACTTAATTCGCAAGCTAATCTATAACTAAAAAAGCCGCCATTTGAAAATCCAGTTGCATAAATACGTTTTTCATTAATATTAAAATCTGACTGAATTTTATTAATTAGTGCATCTGAAAATCCTAAATCATCCTCATTACCACCAAAATTGTTATTTATTGCCCATCCTGAGAAAAAACCTCCCAGACCTTGAGGTGTAACAAATATAAATTGATTGTCTTCAGCTAGCTGTCTAAAATCACTTTGGTTATATTGTGTATTGATATTGTTGGTAAAACCATGATAATTTAGAATTAATGGAACGGGTTTGGTAGCATCATAACTTTGGGGAACATAAAGACGATATTGTCTTGTCTTTCCATCATGTTGTAATGTTGCATTTATAACCTGTTGTGCGAACGCAGAGACAGTAGTTATAAATGTAATGGCTAATAGCCACAAAGATTTTTTTGTAAACGTTAGTTGAGTTTTCATTTTTAGGTTTTAAGGTTAATTGATTTGTATAAAAAATATTATGCATGGATAATACTTTTGCAATATTCGGAAAAAAATAACATAAATAATGATTATATTTAAAATAAATGTTAATTTTTTACACAATCATAATTCAAGTAGAAATCCTGTAACGGGTATTACATTGTCTTTCATAAATAAATTTATTTAGATGTTTACAAATAGTTAACCAGTATAATGATTCCAAAATATACTAAAAACCTATATTCGCGCCATGTGGATGTATTTAGGCTTATTGGCAGCACTTTTTTTGGGATTACACAATTTATGTAAAAAACATGCAGTACAGGGTAATGAGGTTTTTCCTGTACTTTTAGGAACAATTGGGTCTGGTTTTTTATTACTTCTTCCGTTTTTTATAGGTTCACTCTATTTTCCAGAATATACACAACAAATAGGATTTCATATTACATCTATTTCATGGAAAACTCATGGTTTTATTTTTATAAAATCAATGATTATGACAACATCCTGGGTTTTGGCATATCAAGCTTTAAAACATTTACCTATAACCATTGTCACTCCGATACGCTCTGCTGGTCCTTTTTTTACCTTTATTGGTGCTATTTTAATTTATCAGGAAAAGCCTAATTTTTTACAATGGATAGGTTTTTTTCTCATTATTTTTTCGGTAGTATTATATTCTAAAATTGGAAAAAAAGAAGGCATACATTTTAAAAGAAATAAATGGATATTCGCTATTATTGGTGCAACGTTTTTAGGAGCTTCCAGTGGTTTATACGATAAGTTTTTAATTCAGAGTTTGGCATTGAATCCACAAACCTTACAATTTTGGTTTTGTACTTACACGGTGTTAATTTTATTAGGGATTTTATCTATTACATGGTTCCCTCGTGCCGAAAAACGGAAAGATTTCAAGTGGCGTTGGACTATTATTGCTGTTGGTATTCTATTGCAAGCAGCTGATTATTTTTATTTTAAAGCCCTGCAAGATCCTGATGCACTAATTATGCTATTATCTGCGATAAAACGAAGTCAAATATTAATTGCCGTGGTTGTTGGAGGACTTATCTTTAAAGAAAAAAATAAGCGTAAAAAATTAATTCCATTATTTGGTATTATGATAGGTGTATTTTTGATTTTGTATTCATAAATTGATAAAACGAACAACACATTATTCCTAATACTTAGCTATTTTTTAAACCACAATCAATACAAGTTTTTTTGAATAAAAGCATAAGTTATCACCACCAGACTTGATTGACTATATTTTCGTTGTTTAATACAACAGTTTCACCAATTCTTGGGGCTACAATATCAATATTCAATTCTTTTGCTTTTTTACTAAGACGTTCAATCGGATCTGTCCAGGCATGCATTGCTAACTTAAAAGCTCCCCAATGAATTGGCATTATTTTTTTCGCTTTTACATCTAATCCAGCTTGCGCAGTTTCTTCAGGGAACATATGTACATCTGGCCACATTTCATTGTATTGACCACACTCCATCATGGCAAAATCAAAAGGACCATACTTCTTCCCTATTTCTTTAAAATGATTCCCGTAACCACTATCGCCACTAAAGAAAATATTGTCGGTTTTGGACTGTATTACCCACGAACTCCATAGTGTTTTTGTTCTGTCCGTAAGTCCTCTCCCAGAAAAATGTTGAGCAGGTGTACATATAAAATTTAACTTTTCCAACCTGATTTCTTGCCACCAATCCAATTCAATAATTCGCTCTTTTTCTACTCCCCATTTCTCCAAATGCACTCCGACGCCCAAAGGAGTATAAAACATCTTTACCTTATTTTTTAGCTTTTTAATCGAATCATAATCTAAATGATCATAATGATCATGAGAAATAAGCACAGCATCTATTTCAGGTATTTTTTCAATCTCAATAGGTAATTCTTTACTAAAACGCTTACTTCCTAACATAGGATGTGGGGCCGGAACTTCTCCAAACATTGGGTCTATTAAGATATTTTTAGTATCAATCTGTAATAAAAAGGCAGAGTGTCCAAACCAAATAAGACGCGTGTCGCCAATATATTTTACAATATCCAGAGAATCTATTTTTTGTACCGGAAGGTTTTCCTTTGGAGTAGTTTGTGATTGTGGTTTAAAATAGCCTACCAAGCTTTTTCCCATATCCCTAAAACTCATATCCAATTGTACTTTGGCTATATTTACGAATCTATCCTCTTTATAATTTTCTGATTTCTCATATATAGCTTTCTGTTCTTTGGTTGCTTTTCCTCCAAATTGAGGACTTAAATTAATAAACAATATAACGACTAATATGACGATTCCTATGAAGATTCCTATACCTATGATCATTCGCTTTATATATTTTAAAAATTTATGTTTCATTTTATTTTTTAATGTTGAAGTCTTACATGATACTTTCTCCATAGTTATGTTTATGAATATAAAGTAAAGCCGCTTATTTAAATCGAATATTTATTCTTTTTTAATTTAAAAAAATTAACTTTTAATAGCGTCCCATGCGAATGAGAACATTAAATCTATATCCTTTTTATTAAGCTTTAATTTTTTATCGATTATCAAGTTAACGGTTTCAAGCAAAATAGCTCCCATAGTAGATTCTAATATTTCATTACTCACATTTTTAATTAATCCTTCTTTTTTACCAAGCTCAAAAAGATCTGTTCCTAATCTACTTTTTGTTTCTCTAACTGCTTCTGGAACTTTGTCATAGTAAGGAGATTTTTTTACTTGCGTAATAAAATTCATCTCCTTGCTATGGTTAATACTAAAGTTAACCCAATAAACCCATATTGCTTTAATCTTCAATTTAAAAGGGAGGTCTGCCGTAATACTGTTACTGCTTCTTTTTGTCTCTCGTTCTATAAGCTCAGTTGCGATTGATATGATTAAATCTTCTTTGTTTTTATAATATACATAGAGCGTTGAAACAGAAATACCTATTTTTTTTGCTAATGTTGCCATTTTAACACCTGCAAAACCTTTTTCGAAAACAATATCCAAAGTGCTTTCTACAATAGCTAACCGTTTTGTTTCATCTTTTACTCTCACCATACAAACATATGAACAAAAACGAATATTTATTCGCTTATATAGTGTTTTTGTAATTATTTAACATTTAAACATAAGCATCAAAGTATATGTATTGTACTCCCCTCCTCCACTTAACAAGAGCACAGAAGGCATAGGGAACGAGTAAATAACTTTAGTGAGAATATAATTTTAATAGGATATATTGATTCAAAATCATTCTATTTGAGTTCGTTATAGATATTATAAACTAAATTAGAAAGTTCTTGATTTACACTAATTGCAGATTCATTCGTAAAAATTGAAATGCCTATTTTCTTTTCTGGATAAATAACCAATACATTTTTTGCTCTTGAAATACCTCCATCATGTCTATAATGCACATCGTGATTTTGATTTTTGATATTCCACCAGTAATAACCAATCCAATAATCTGTATCAATTTCATACAACTTTTTATGAGATTCTTTAACGATTGCGTCATTTTTAAATTGATATCTGATATATTTTAACATATCAGTAGTTGTTGATTTTAAAGCACCTTCTGCTCCCCAAAGCGTCTTAGCCAAATTAGTTTCTGGCCTGGGTTTTCCCAATAAATAACCATTGGCGAGCCTATTTCTTTTATCCCTTGGAGTATGAAAATGCGTATCATACATGTGTTGCTTTTCAATTATTTTGGAGATAATCAGCTGTTGAAAGGGCTTTTGATAAACTTTTTCTAGAATATACCCCATTAAATTTGAACCAAAATTAGAATAATTAAATGTGTTTCCAGGTTTTTCTGTTAAGTTGATTTTAGATAAGTCTTTAAAAAACTTCTCTTTGGTCTGTTTGTTTTCAAGTTTGAGATATGTATTGTTAAATTCTATTTCGCTTAAATTTGATGATATTTCATTCATTTCTTCATAACCGCCAGGTAACCCACTGGTATGGGTTAACAGGTGTTTTATTTTTATGGGATCACCTTTATATTCTAGATTTGGGTATGTTTGAGGTAAATACCTTTGTATATCATCCTCTAAATTCAATTTTCCTTCTAGAACAGCCTTTGAAGCTAATGTACCAGTAAATGTTTTTGTAACCGAAGCGATTTCATATATTGTTTTATTTGTAGGCGTATCTCCCTTTCCTTTTGTTAACTCTCCATAGTGAAAATTGTATGAAACATTATTTATGTATAATCCAATTGATAAGGAATTTATTAAGGGATCTTTTAATGTTTTTTGAGCATTCTTATCTATAATTTGTTTTACATGTTTACCTATAGAATCATTATATATCTCTATAGATTTATTACAATTTATAACGACACTTTTAATTTTTTTGTTTTGAGATTTACAACTAAAAAAGATAAAGAATAAGATTACAGTTTTTGTAAATAAGTTTTTCATTTCGTAATAGTTTTGATTAACACAAATGAAAATATATTGTGTAAAAAAAGAGTTCGATTACATAAAGTCGAACCCTTTTTTTTAATCGAACTATCTTTATTTATTATTCAATATGGCTTCTTTTTTTATACTCAGAAGGGGTTACGCCAGTTTCTTTTTTAAAAGCCGTGTAAAAAGAAGATTTAGAATTAAATCCTACATCATACATAATTTGTTGTATGGTTAGCTTAGCGTTATTTGAATTTAAAAGCATTTTTTTTGCTTTCTCTATTCTAAATTGATTAATGAAGTCAAAAAATCGTTGATTTAGGTTATGATTAATTAATACGGATAGGGTGCGATTGGGTAATCCCAATTGTTCAGCAAGTTTTTGTAGTGTTAAAGTAGCGTCAAGATAGGGCTCTTCTTTCTTCATAAATATTAATAATCTATTGATATCGTCCTTCGCATTCTTATTTACAATATGTACTATATTATTTTCCTTTACTATTCCTTTTATCGATACATGCTTAGTATTAATATTTCTAAAAAGATTTGGGTAATACATACTTTTTAAGACAATCCAGGTTAAAAAAACAAGTAATACCAATGTGAGCATTATTCTTAAGGTATTTAAAATCTCAATATTAGTTCCATAAAATTTATAAGCTTGTTTAAAAAATGAAAAGCTGAAAATAATACTTAATATAATGAGTAATTGATACAACCATTTATAATTAAAAGCAGATTTGTTAGAATAGTTCTCTAACAATAATTGCTTATATTTTTTTAATTCTATAAACATGACTACTAAATAAAAAAAGGCTACAAGAAGACCAAAAATGATAGATAGTTTACCTTCTATGGTAGTATTCAAATTTTTAAGCAAGAAATCTCTTGTATTTTGATCAGCAAAATAAAACCTGGGAGAAAATAGTAGTATTTGAATTAAAAAAGGTAATGTATGCAATAGATATTTGGGTTTATATCTAAAATCCGAATATATCGAAGCCAGTAGATATAAAAACAATAATGGGCTGGTAAAAAATGCAATATGATCTCGAAGCATTTCTAAAACCACTGGTAGTGTAATATATTTTGAATAAAAAAATACACTAATATGAATTGCAAAGATTAAAAAATAAATACCTAAAAATGTATTCGCCTTTTTATTAGATGTTTTAACTGTTAAAACAAATAATGCCAGCAATAGAGAAATAAAAAGGATGAAAATTGTCGTTATTCCTAAAATTGAAAAGTCCATCTTAATGTATATGACAAATATAATTTAATAATGTCAATTCATTTTATATCCATTCTGCTACTCTCCTATTTTTTGTAACAACATTTCAGCAAGTTCGATCCAATACCCTCACGTAAGAAATATATCAAGTTTATAGTTCTTAATCCAAATTAGAAATGAATTTAAAAGCATTTTTTATATTGGTAGCTTGTAAAAATACCTCTTTTGTTTTTTCATCTTCACCGCCAGAAGAAACTAAACCTATGATTCTACCTTTTTTATCTACTATTGGTGCTCCACTTAGACCTCCTAAACTTTTGGGACCTTTTATTTGTATAAGATTATGGTAATCTCCTTCGGTTGTGTCAAATGTATACTGGTATACACGTTGCGCTCCAATACTATCCTTATAAGACCAACCTATAGCGTATACATACTCTCCTTTTTTAATTGGTTTTTTTCTAAATTTCAAAGGTTTATGGGATGTCTTATTTTCTTTTACAGAAAAAACTAACCAATCATTATAAGTATCCCAATTTGTATCCATATAATTCCAGGTAAGTGAATCTTTTTTATTCGTACTTAATAACTTATCTGCAATTACATATCTAGTACTATCATTTTTAGGATACATTCTCCATTCTTTTAAATTTCCCTCAAAATCAACAAATTTCATATGATCTGTCTTGGCAATCATTAGAATATGCTTTGCTGTAACAGCATAAGTATTGTTTTTGTACTGTACCAAAAATCCATTGGAAGCATTTGGATTATCAAATGATGAATCTGTATAAGCAACATTATTGATTAAGCCAATTGGAGTATTTTGTAACCTTTTTACAGATGAACAACTAATTAAAGTTATGGCGACGAGTGTCGTGATTATGATCTTCTTAAGTACTAACATGTTTTCATTGATTTTTTAGTCGAAGCTAATTTCAGAAATAATAACAGATACATTTTAAAAAATTGATGAAACAAAATTAAGTGACTATGTATAGCTATAAACTTCCTGTTTTTAGGTTTGTATACAGTTAATCAAGTTCTGTATACTAGTATTGCCCAAACAGCGGTTTATTTGATGAGAAGGTTATAATTTTATTATATTACCAGCTATGAGTTTTAATACTAAAAAAGCCCTTGGACATATTCTATTTTGGGTTGCAATTTTTCTTTTTTATATTTTTTCTGTTACTAGTTTTGAGTTGTTTGAACAATCTATAGAAACAACTTTGTTTAAACTTCCGTTATTAATCATAGCTGCTTACACGTTTAATTATTGGCAAATACCAATCTATTTAAAACAAAAAAAATATATCGCTTTTGGAGTATCCATGATTTTTGTAATTGCAGTATTAACATTACTATTTCGTCTTATTGGATATTATCATTTGGATAAATATTGCGCAGATGGTCCTTATCCACTGATTAGTTTAGAAGATTTTCCTTTTCATATGTTATCTTTTCATTTTCCAGCATTGATTATGTATTTCTACAAGACTAATAAAGAGCAAGAATTAGAAAAAGAAAAAGTATTTCAGTTGGAAAAAGAAAAAATAGCGACAGAACTTAAATACTTAAAAGCACAATTAAACCCACATTTTTTATTTAATACTCTTAATAATTTATATTCTTATGTCATTACCAAATCCCCGAAGGCCCCGGATATGATATTACAACTTTCTGAAATTTTGGATTACATTTTATATAAAAGCCAACGAATATCAGTTCCTATAATAGAAGAAATTCATGCTATAGAGAATTATATAGCGTTAGAACAAATTAAATATGAAGAAAGGTTAAAAGTTATTTTTAAAAAAGACATCATTGACCAACAACAAAAAACAACTCCTCTTTTGTTATTATCTATTATTGAAAATGCATTTAAACATGGAGTTAGGGACAATATTACCAAACCAGAAATAAGAATTGTACTTGAACAATTTGACTCACATATTGAGTTTAGCGTTTGGAATACAAAAACAGATAACCAGTACAACAATAAAACTGATGAAAATAAAAGCGGAATAGGGCTAGCTAACATTCAGCGACAATTGGATTTAATCTATCCAGGAAAACATAATTTAGAGATCGATGAATCTAATGCTTTTTTTAACTTAAAGTTGACTTTAAAAATAAATTAATATGGTACGATGCTTACTTGTTGATGATGAATCTCCAGCAATTGATTTACTAAAAAATCATATAAAAATGCTTACTGATCTAGAAATTGTTGCTAGTTGTTATAGTGCCGTTGAAGCTTTTGAAGTCATAAAAAAAGAGAAAATTGATTTATTGTTTTTGGATATTGAAATGCCTGTCTTAAAAGGTTTAGATTTTCTAAAAGCTGTAAAAAATCCCCCAAAGGTAATCATCACTACAGCATATAGAGAATATGCGATACAGGGATATGATTTGGATATCGTTGATTATTTATTAAAACCTATTTCTTTTGACAGGTTTGTAAAAGCTGTTGATCGTTATTATGAAAGAACACAATCCCCTATTTTGACTATAACTCAAGAGGAATCTAAAGATGCATTTTTCTATGTAAATGTTAATAAAAAACATATTAAGATAATATTTGAAGATATTCTATATATCGAAAGTTTAAAGGATTACGTCAAAATTCATACTGTTCATCAAAAATTAGTAGTAAAAAGTAATATTGGTAAAATAGAAACTCAACTTCCTTCAACGCTTTTTTTACGTACGCACCGTTCCTATATTGTAGCAATTAACAGAATCACTGCATATACCCAAAAAGATATAGAAATAGGTGAAATAGAAATTCCTGTTGGGTCCAGTTATTCTTCAAAAGTTTTTTCGCTATTATCACATACCTAAAGACGAATACCATTTTATAGACTATAAACATACTACTTAGATACTTTTATATCTTTTATCGTTATTTAATTTATCATGATCTATTTTTAAAAAACAGTAAGCATATCTTATATAATATTGGTTAAAATTAATTAATATATATAGATATGAATAAGGTTAAGCAATTAGTTGTTTTTTTAATTTTATTAAATTTTTTTTCCTGTCAATCTCAAAAGACAGGCCGCGAAATTGAAGATGAATTTGTTCAGAAATATGCTCCAGCTAATTTAAACACGCATGGATTCACTTTAGCTGTAGATTCAAAAGTCCCAGAAGTACATCAGCTTTTTAATGACTTAGAAGCAAATTTCTATTTTTATGGTGATAAAGAGGAATTCGAAAAAAAAGCAGCAAAAATATTAGAATTGGATCCTGATTATCCCAGTGGTGTTTTGATGAGTGGTTTTTATGTAACAGATCCAGAAGAATATAAAAAGATGGTTACCAAAGCCTATAATCTCTCTAAAAAATCAACATTAAAATCAGAGCGGGATATCATGCAGGCAGAATATTCGCTTTTGGTAGAAGAAGATTATTCAAAAGCTCAAAAATATTTTCAAAAGGTAGTAGATATGTATCCTGATAGTGCTGCAGCCATATGGTCATTGGGAATG
Source organism: Aquimarina sp. AU119 (assembly GCF_900312735.1). NCBI lineage: Bacteria > Pseudomonadati > Bacteroidota > Flavobacteriia > Flavobacteriales > Flavobacteriaceae > Aquimarina > Aquimarina sp. AU119. The sequence goes on from NZ_OMPF01000022.1 coordinate 97,575, forward strand.
GCTTATTATTATGCAGATGAACTGGATAAAGCTTTAGAATGCTATAAAAAGAGCACCGAATTAATTCAGGATTTACCCAAAGGATATGAATTTATGTCTGTTATATATTATCAAAAGAAGCAGTATAAGAAAGCTTTGGAATATCTAGAAATAGCAAAAAAGCATGGTGCAAAATCCGAAAATGACATCTATTTTTCAGAATACGAAAACATTGTATACTACAAAAACGGTTTTTATGATAAAACCATGAAATCTATAGAAAAAGCATACACTTATGGAGAGTATTATAAAAATAGTGAAAGCTTAAAAAAGACGTATGATGTTGCTAAAGCAAAATTAGACTCGATTCAATCTTCAAATTAACGGTTATTAGCAATAAGTAATCATCTAAATATCCCTCAAAATGAAATTCGAGGGGTATTTAATTTTATACCCTATCCCTTTTTAATCAAAGTCCTACTTATGCCATTATTAAATATATACAAATATAGTATCACATAAATGTGATTATAACATTCGGATAATAAAAAAAGCCCATCAATAGATGGACTTTTTAATTAAACTTGAAAGTATATGTATTAGATAACTTTTACGTTCACTGCATTTAATCCTTTGTTACCTTCTTTTAGATCAAACTCAACTTCATCGCCTTCACGAATTTCATCTACTAATCCAGAAATGTGTACAAAATGATCTTTGTTAGCACCTTCTTCAGTGATAAATCCAAAACCTTTGGCGTCGTTGAAGAATTTTACTGTTCCTTTACTCATTGTAATGTAATTAAAATTATTATATTATTTATTTCGCAAAGGTGGTGCTATTAATTTGATTTACAACTAATTAATTCATTAATTTTTAAATACCAGCAAAATTAGTTTATAATGCGCTAAGAGATAGGTTATAAACCTAACCTTAACTACTCCTTAAAACACAAGATGAGTTGTGCAAAAAGGAGTAGATTAGATAGCTACATCAAATAAATAGTACTTTAAAAAAGTTTATAATAGTTTATCTGCTTTTACATTTTTATCACGTTTTTTACGTTTTAAGCTCTTATTCTTACCACTTCCAAAACGATATGTAATTCCTGCATAAACAGAGCGAGTATCTCTTCTAAATTCGCCTTCCTGGATAATGGTTCTATAAGTTTCAAAAGCAAAACGTTGCGTTCTAAAAATATCATTAAAATTAAGACTTAAAGTTCCCTTGCCTTTGGCAAAATTGTAACGTGCACCTGCATTCATAAAGAAGTTTTCTTTTAGCTCATACTGCAAAATTTCTTGTCTGCCACTAAAGAATGTAAATAATTGAAACGTAAGATTTTTAGTAGCTTTAAAGCTGTTATTAAGTTTAGCGTTCAATAAAGTGTTGTTGACCTGTACACTTTCACCTTCAATAACTCCTTTTTGAGTTCTTGAATAGATATCAAAACTACTGTTAAGACTCCACCAATTAGTGAGACGATAATTCGAAGAAAATTCAAATCCATAAGCATCATTGCTATCAAAATTATCATAATCAATGATCAATAGGTTCGGATTATTTTCATCAAAAAAACCTCTTCTATTTATTTCGTCACTAATTCTCCTGTAAAAACCACCAAAGGTAAAACTACCCTTAGCTAATTTTCTACTATAGTTTAACTCTATCGAATTAGTGAACTGCGGAACAAGACTAGGGTTACCTGTTAATATAATTTGTGGGGTGTTTAATTGTCGTATTGGATTAATTTGATTTAAAGATGGACGATCTATACGTCTGCTAAAACTTAATTGATACGTGTTTTTTTGATCCTCATTAGGAGTATATTTCAAAAATCCTGAAGGGAATATATTGAACAATTTATCAGTAAAATTAAATGGGTTTTCTCCAACTTCATCAAACTGCGAATCAACATTATAATCCTCTAATCGTAAACCGATATTGTATTGCCATTTATCTAATGTTTGACCAAAAGTGGTATAAAAAGAATAGATGTCTCTATCATAAAAAAAGGTGGAATTATTAAAATTAGGATTACCTGTGATATAAGAATTGTCGGTACGGCGTAAACGTGTTTCTAAACCTAATTCTAACATGGTGTTTTCTGAAAGCGGATTTACGTAATCTAGATTTATTGTAGTGTTGGTTCTGGTGTCTTCAATTAATTCTTCATAGTTCTCTACAGGGTTGTTACCTGTAAAACTAAAATCATATTCTTTATCGCTATCTAAAGTATTATAATCTACTTCGAGCTCAATAGTATGTCCTTCTTTTGCAAATACATGCTTAAAATCGGCATTGTACGTTGCGTTGACATTGTCACTGTCAGTAATATCCCGCTGTGTGAAATTTGCAGATGGATTATCAAAAAAATTGATTATCCTGTTACCATCAATTATTGTTTCAAAGAGATTTTGATTCGTATAAATAGATAGGGTATTCTTATCATTGATCATATAATCAAAACCTAATTTGAATAGATGTGATGTATTCTCATTAATATTATCTGTTAACTGATTATTGTTTTCTACCGTTCTGGTAACTATTCCATCTGTAGTGCTTTTACCAAGTCTATTGTTATAGCTACCATAAAAATTAGTTTTACCTGCCCTGTAGTTTAGACTTAAAGAATTGTTATACCTGGCTCGTTCTCCATAAGTAATCCCAGAATTTATTGATCCATTAAATCCTAAATTGGTGTTCTTTTTTAAACTTATATTAATAATACCACTCATACCTTCAGGATTGTACTTGGCAGAGGGATTTGTTATTAATTCTATAGTTTTGATCGAAGTAGATGGAATCTGCTGTAAAAGTTCACGAGAACTTAAATTTGTTGGTTTTCCATCTACAAGGACACGAACATTTTCATTTCCACGAAACGAAATATCTCCATCTTGATTTATACTCACTGAAGGAATATTTCCCATGATATCACTAGCAGAAGCTCCAACCGTCGTTAAATCCTTACCAACATTAATTACTTTTCTATCTATTTTTTGTTCGATGGTAGAACGTTCGGTTACAATCTCAACAGATCCTAAAGCAACGGCATCTTCTTCAATGTAAAGACTTCCTAAATTTACTTTTCTATTTGATTTGTCAACATTTATGGCTTTGGTTATCGTTTTATATCCTATAAACTGAATTTCGAAATCATATGTGTTATATGGTATTTCTTTTACCGAAAAAAAACCTTGTTCATTAGTGATACCTCCTGTAGCAATATTACTACCTGATTTAAGGACTACATTGGCATATGGTACTGGTTCTTGAGTGTTCTTATCTAATACTGTTCCTGTAACAACTCCCTTTTGACCATAAAATGATATAGAAAAAAGGAAGATACATATTATGTATAAATGTTGTTTCATATTTATTTTTTCTTAGTTAATTGAATTTCTGCTATAAGGTCAACTTCACTACCAAGAGCAAATTTTGCAGGAGCATAATTGGTTCCAACATTAAAATCTTCACGTTTAATTACACCAGTGACAGTTATAAATTTATTTTCGGTTTTAAATCTTGGATGTACATAGCTACCATTATCTACAGCTTTTAAAACAATAGGTTTGGTTACTCCTGTCATGGTAAAATTTCCTTTAATTTCATATTCATTGTCTCCAGTTTTAGTAATCCCTGTACTTATAAATTTTATTTCAGGATGTTTTTCTGCGTTAAAGAAATCTTTAGTTTTTAAGTGTTTGTCTCTATCTGCTTGATTAGTGCTGATAGAAGCTGTTTGTATGGTAATGTTAATGGTAGATATTTCGTCTTTTTTTTGAATGAATGACCCCGTATATGTCTTAAACACTCCTTTGATTTCACCAACCTTGAAGTAAGAGACACCAAAATTAATGTTAGAATGGTTTGGATCTATTTGCCAAGTAGATTCTTGAGCAGTTGTAGAAAGTGATATTAAATAAAAAGTAAAGCATAAGAATACTATTTTGCTGATAGGTAAAATTGATTTTTTAATACATTTCATTTGAGTATTTTTTTTGATTTGAAAGCTAAATTAGAAGTAAGCTTTACACATTTTAAATAAGTGGTTAGAAAGGCCATAAACGATGATAAAAGACCTACAAATGATGTTCTAAGCTTTTGTCTACAGATACTGTGTTTTTGACATCACTAACCTATAGTTGGTAGGTAATTTTAAAAAAGGTATATTTAGATGTATACCTTTATAGTCTAAAGCATGTTTTATGGTACAAAAAATTCAAAGTTTCCTGGAGGTTTCAAAATTTAAATACCTTGTATTTGGATTGTTGATTTTTGCTTTTTCAGCTTCTACTTCTAGTTGGTACTATGCCACGACCAATGAATTGCTTATCACGTATAGTATACGAGTGACTTTGCAGATTGCTATGGCTTTTATAATTCTGGAGTTTTTGATTCCACAACTTTTAAATAAGGATAAAAAGTTGGCTTTCGGAATTTCAATCACAATAACGTTATTAGCCTTTTATATTATTTGCACATTGATTCATATGAATTATTTTGAAGTTACCTTTCCCAAAACTTATGTGAATTATATAAAACGTTTTAATGACCCTTCTTTTACTGGTAGATTAATGAGTATAGGAGAATTTGTATTTAAAAGCTTGTATTTACTCTATCCAACTATATTATTATTAGTTTTAAAATTATATGTAGAAAAGCAACGTTTGCTTAAATTGAATGAACAAAAGAAAACAGCAGAGCTTGTTGCACTAAAAAATCAATTAAATCCACATTTCTTGTTCAATACATTGAATAATTTATATGCGTTAACCTTAAAAAAGTCTGATGCTGCTCCTAAGGTTATTCAAAAATTATCAGAAATTCTAGATTATATTCTTTACCGATGCAATGATGAATATGTATCTCTAGATAAAGAAATAGAGCTCATTGAGAATTATTTATCTTTAGAAAAGATTCGATATGCAGATAGAGTAAAAATTTCCTTTAGTAAAAATGTAACTGGTCGGGAAAAAGTAGCTCCTTTACTATTGCTCACGTTTGTAGAAAATGCTTTTAAACATGGTGTTGCTAATGAGATTAATCAAGCCAACATCAACATCAATATATCCAAAAATAAGGAGCAACTTGTCTTTAAGGTAGAGAATAGTAAACCCGTTAATATGAAACCTGTTGTCCAGAAAGAATCAATTGGTCTTCAAAATATTAAAAAACAACTAGAGTTGCTATACCCAAAAGCATATGATTTGATTATCGAAAATAAATCGAATTCCTTTTCTGCTAATCTAAAATTAGATACATATGAAATATAGATGTCTAGTCATAGATGATGAGCCTTTAGCTAGGGAACTTGTCGAGACCTATCTAGAGAAAATCCCAAATTTTGAACTTGTGGCTTCTTGTGCAAGTGCGATTGAAGCTAGTTCTATTCTAACAGCTGAAAAAGTAGATTTACTTTTTTTGGATATTGAAATGCCCGCTTTAAAAGGCACCGATTTTTTTAAAAACCTGGTGTATAAACCACAAGTTATTTTTACAACTGCCTATAGGGATTATGCAGTAGATGGTTTTGAACTTAATGCAGTAGATTATCTTTTAAAGCCTATATTTTTTGAACGTTTTTTCTCTGCTATTCAAAAATTTCTTAAACAGCAAAAAAACTTAGAAAACACTGATAATATTGCTGTTAATGATGACAAAAGTAAATACATATTCGTTAATAAAGCCAAAAAGCAGATAAAGGTGGTTTTTGATGATATTCTCTATGCAGAAAGTTTAAAAGATTATATAAAAATTCATTTATTAGAAGAAACGCTTACCATAAAGGAGAGTATTTCTAACTTTGAAAAACGAATAGATGACCGTTTCATTCGTTTACACCGTTCTTATATTGTAAACAGTGAAAAGATCACTGCATATACCAAAAATGACGTTGAAATAGGTAGAATAGAAATCCCTATTGGTAATGGTTATAAGCATAACATGCATTATTTTAAGTAATTTCTGGTTTAAAAATCACTGTATATATAGTAATTATTATTTTACACGTATCTCTTTATTTTATGATGATTTTACTTTTGTGGGTTTAAAAATTAAATGAACTACAAAGCATTGTATAATCGTTATGATTACTGCAATGCTATCAGTAATTCCATGTGGTTCTCCGATAACAAACAATATCATTTGTAGTACTAAAGGAGACAGAACAATCAATGCTTTAATATTATTTAAGCGACTCCAGGGAATATTTGTATTCGGTAACTTCCTATCCTTATAGATTATAGTAACCAATAATAACATAGAAGCAATAGCTAATGGAATTATAATGGTAGAAATTGAAACATGAATATTTAAGGTATCCCCATGAAATACGGTATCTCCATTTTTGATAATATCATATAATAAATTTCCAAAACTATGAAACCACCACCAAATTATAAGAACATAAAATATTAAGCGATTTTTAACCCAGTTAAAGGAATAAAAGAATAAAAAATACAGAAAGGCAAAAACTATTAAAATGGTATAATCTAATGTCAATCCTTTACCAGAGAATGAAATCCCATAATAACTCATTCCCCAAGAATAAGATTTACCATCAAATAAGGCTCTTAATAAGGGAAGCCATGTGGTTATAAATGTTAATCCTACGCATAAAGATAGAATATTAACTAAATTATTTCTTGATCGTATCGCAATTGGTGTTTTCATAATAATGTAATTTAAAGCCAGTTAAAATTACATCTTTATGATTGTCAATATATCCCATTTCTACAATGCTTGTGGCAAAATTCGTCTATTTGTGGTGAGTGGCTATAATTTCTTTTAAAGGTGATATATATGATCTGGAAACAGGAATAGGCTTTTTAACATTTGGTAAAAATAATTTCATCTGATTACCATTTCCTTTTACTTTTATTATCAGATTTATATTTACCAGATAAGAACGATGACATCTCACTACGGTCATTTCTTTTAGTTTGGATTCTAATACTTTCATAGTAGTACGAAGTAATTGTTTTTTTACTTCATTATTCAATAAGTGATATACATTTACATAATTATCTTGCGCTTCGATATATAGTAATGTATCTAATCGTAAAATAATAGAATCATTTCTATTGTCAGATTCTATTGTAATCAATTGTGTTTCTTCTGAAGGATTGAACGTTGGTTTATTTAATAAAATCCTGTAAGCTTTTTTGATTTTGATATAATTATAATATATATAGATTAGGCTCATAGGGAGAATAGCCATTAAAGACACGTCTCTTATAAAGCCAAAAAAACTAGACCATTTCCAATCATGAAAATTTCCTATAACATTATAAAAAAGGTAAATCCCAAAAGGTAAGAGTATGAATGACAAACATAAACGTGTCAAAATTGTAACTCCAGTTTTTTTCTTAATACAATAAGGCATTATAATAAACTCATGTATTGATATTATAATTCCACTTATTAAGCCAAATCCAACAGATCCCAATAGAAAATCTAAACTAATATGATGAGTCGGATCATAATTATTGACTCCAAAAGGCTGAAAAATGAGTAAAAAAAATGAAACATATAAAGTAAAAAAAAGAATAACTCTCCATTTCTCATTTCTCGTTTTAATAATAGAAATAGTATCTTTAGATAAAAGCGTTACATCAGTTTTCATATCTAGAAGGGTATTTCAAAATTAAATCTTATTAATCATTCTTCATTAAGGATTTTTTTAATAATTCTCCTGTTGTCGCAATAATAGTACCTATGATTTAATCAAAAATTTCATTACAAATAATCATTTATTTTCATTAGTCGATATTCTGGTGAAGAGTCAAAGAAAATATTTAATAGGTTCATATGGCCAGAACCATAAATTACCAAGATGCGATCATCTGATTTTGCATTAATTCGTTGAATATTTCTAAAAATCCTTAAATTCCGATTAAACCACCAACTCGTTACAAAGTCCGGTCCAAACTGATCATTTTCTTCTGTTTCATATTTAAAAATACCAATTAAATAGTCTCCCAACCCTTTTTTAACATGTTCATCTGTATTGATTCTTTTCAATTCAGCTAAAATACCTTCGGTTTTAAACACTTTTTTTTCATTCAGCCATGAATTTAAAATGGTATCCGGATTATTATAAAAATAATCCATAAATCTTTTCTTGGACACTGTATCATTTTCATAGACCGCTTTTCTTACATCTTCATAATCTGTTCCCCAAGCATCTACACAATATAATTGTTTTAAACCTAGACGTTTTGATAGTCTAAATCCTATTTGCTGTTCCTCACTCCTACTTAATTTATGTGTTCCATTTACATAGGCTGTATAGAGTGAATCATATTTTTGTTGTTTTTTTGGTTGTCTCTCAATAACAATTATGGTAGGTTTAAATTTTTCTAGTTTATCTACAATTAGTTCTATTTCTTCTTGGTATTTAGGTTCTAAAACATCAATTTGATCTTCTTTTGATGTTTGATCGACGTCTAAATTTGGAAATTTAAAATGAAAAGAACCTAATGTAAGGACTTTAACTTGATTCGTTTCTATAATGTTAGCACTATGACTGTCATTAGAAATATCGTTAACCTCGGTTGATTCTTGATTATTTGCTTGACTACAAGAAAATAATGTAAACGCTATTAATAAAAGTAATATATCTTTCATTTTAGTATATTCTTGATCCTTCTAGGATAAAGATTACCAAATTTTGAAATTGTTACACTTTATAAAAAACTCTGTCAAAGACAACACTTCAAAAATTAAACTTGATTTTTTCTGTACGATGATGGTGTCATGCCTTCAAATTTCTTAAAGGCACTATTAAATGAAGAAAGACTACTAAAACCTGTATCAAAAGCAATTGACGAAATGGTGAATTTATGATTTTTTGTATTTAAAAGAAATTTCTTTGCTTCCTGGATTCGATAATAATTAATAAAATCGTTAAAATTTCTTTTGGCATATTGATTAATTATGGATGATGTAAGTTGTGTGCTCTTTCCTATCATTTTGCTTAATTTTGCAAGGGATATATCGGGTTCTAGATATACCTTAGTATCCACAATTAATTTAGACAGTTCATTAAATAAGAGATCATTATTATCCTTAAAAGCATTACCATCTAGATCAATAGCTTTCAATTTAAATGCTTTATAACTTAAAAAATAGATGATTACAGAATATACAATAGGACCAACGACATAAGGTACAGTTTCATCTAATATATTGAGTACATAAGATGCCCATATTGCTATAAAACCAATACTTAAATACCTTAGCCAGTTAAAAATAGCTTTTTGAGATTTTGTCTGTAATTCTTGTCTTTGTTTTTGCTTAGCTAATTTGAAAGTTTTCCAACCTAAAATAATATAAATGATAAAATGTAGGTAAATGAAAATAAGCCCACTAGAAAAAATAATAATAACCAATGTGCTATTTTCATACCATTGTCTATTTACAAAAAGACTAGAGGTAAAAACTGTAGCAAATGGAATGATTTCTAAAATATAAAGTTTAGGTAGCTTAAAATTAGGGCGAGTCATTCCCAAAATATACCATCTAAAAAGTGGCCCAATTAATAAAAGAAATGACAACCCTACAAAGATAAATATAGGTTCTAAATCATTCCCAAAATTCAACATCACTGATTTACCAATTCTAAATGCCATAAATACCAAAATCAATCCTAGCATAAGATTAGTTAATGTTTTTTTCTTTTTAAACACCATCAAATAAAAGGCGAATAATATCCCATGCAATAGTCCAGCACTACTAATAATAACAAGTAATATATCAGAAAAATTCAATAGACTTTTTTTTCAAATGTAGCAATATTTTAAAATTCTAAGAAGCTCATGCCAATTGATGAGTTCATGTTTAAAGATAAGATTAGCATTTACTTTATTAAACAAATTTCTAAATATTTTTTGATTTACTTTTTGCATAAGATGTTAAGCCAACAAGATTAAAAAACCTTCCAATATTACCTCTCATAGCAGCAACAACACTATGCGATGCGATAAGTTGTCTGGCCAGAGGTTTGTTTTCTGCAACACAAATTTCCTCAATTAGCTTTTTGGCTTCATGAGATCCTTTGGTATCATATATTTTCAAGACCATCATAGCATTTTCTTCTGGTGTAATTTCTCTGTGTTTTGGGGTATATCCTAATTCTTTAACCATCGTTTCGGCTAATAACCATGTAGACCAAGGATTCTGCCCTGTCACCAAATTTTTATCATGGCTAATATTCTCCAAATACATACTACCTTCGTTAAACTGTGCACCTTGTGCTACCAATTTATCTTGTAGAAGAAATGGAAATATAACCTTGGCATCCGGTATAAGCAATAATTCTTCTTCATTTGTGAAACCACTAACAGTTTTATTTTTTATTAATGGATGACCATTATCAAGAGTCACATTAACTAAAGCTGCAGGTCCATGACATACAGCACCAACAACTTTATTAGACTGATATAAGTCTCGAACAATATGTTGAATAGATTTATTTTCTGGAAAATCAAACATTGCTCCTTTTCCTCCAGCAAAAAACACACCTTCATACGTTTCTGGAATAATATCTTTTACCGGAATGGTGTGTTTTACTTTATATTGAGCTATACTATCGTTTAAGAAAGCATAATCAAACTTTCCCATATCTTCATCATCAATTACAACCGGTGGTTCGCCTCCTAACGGACTGGCTATATCAACCTCAAAACCATTCGCCTCGAATACGTAATATGCACGTGATAATTCGGTTAATTCATAACCGGTACTTTTATCAGTATTTCCCATAATATCTGTGCTCGTAACTATTGCTAGTATTTTTCCTCTTTTTGGGGTGATATCTTGAGATAAATAAGGTAAGTCAGATACTTGTGTTGTAGATACATTTTGATTCATTTCTCCAGATGGTAATAGACTAATAAACCACCATCCGAAACCAAAAAGTAAGAGAATTACACTAGTGAAGGAGATAAGTATCCATTTAAGGATTGGACGTTTTTTAAGCATAGCATTAATTTTTAGAATTATAATGCGAAGTACTATCTAAGAATTGATAAATACTGTCGAAATGATAATTCCGTCGGATTAAATTATATATTAAATACCCTATTTATGAGTCAGAATCTGGGTTATATCTTTTTTGGAAGCTTAATTGTGTAGAGACAATTGGATAAACTAATTTATAGGGGCTCCCCTTCTGGAACTGATAATCTATAAACGTTCGATTAAATTATTACCTATAATCATCTGATATACCTGACTGCGAAGAGATCTACTAATTCTTATTTTATGTTTATCAATATAAATTAAATTGCCTTCAAGTTTTTTAATATGTTTTAATCCTACTAAGTAATATCTATGAACCCGTATAAATTTTTCTTTAGGGAGTTCTTCTTCTATCTGCCTTAATGAAACCAAAGTAAGGTGTTTATCATATGTTGTGTGAATCAAAACATAATCTTTGGCTGTTTCAATAAATAATATATCATCAATAAATACCTTAATAATCATTCCATCACACTTAATGAAAATATGGTTTTTATCATCTTTATATTCAATTACTTTGTTGTTAGTTACTGTAGCTTTGTTCACCGCTTTTAAAAACCTTTGGTAAGAAAATGGTTTTAGTAAGAAATCTACAACATTAAGATCAAATCCATCTAAAGCGAATTCTCGATGTGCAGTGGTAAAGATAATTTGTGGAGGATTTGAAAGTACTTTTATAAGCTCTATCCCAGTCATATCAGGCATTTGAATATCTAAAAACATAATCTCAACAAAATTATGTTTTAAAAACTCTATAGCTTCTAAAGCTGATGATAATGATTTTGTATGTTCTAAAAATGGGGTTTGCTTTACAAAGTCCTCCAACCCTTTTCTAGCTAAATGTTCATCATCGACTATTAAACACCTCATTTTCATTTAACTGTATTTTTAATCGTACTATAAATTTAGCACTATTATGTTCAATGTTAAATTGATATCTATTTGGATAGATTAATGCTAACCTTCTTTTGACATTAGCCAATCCAATTCCATTATTTTCACCATAAGGTGTTTTTACAATTTCCTTTGAAATAGTATTTTCGACTTTAAATAGTAATGTACTATCCGATATTATTGACGATTGGATAGATATTTGATAGCCCTGGCTACTTTGTCCATGTTTAAAAGCATTTTCGACAATCGGTAACAAAAGCATAGGTGAAATTGTCAAATTGTTTTGATCATCTGGAAAATAATATTCTACCGTTACTAAATCTTCATGTCTTATCTTTTCAATATCAATATAATTTGTCAAATTATCAAACTCCTTTTTTAAATCAATACTTTTTTTATTTGCTTCATATAACTGATGACTTAATATCTCCGAAAATTGAAGTAACATTTTTTTACCATCTTCTAGATTTTTACTTAACATGATATAGATACTGTTAAGCGAGTTAAAAAGGAAATGTGGATTAATTTGATTTTTTAAAAGATTTAATTCCGTTTCTAATTGTTTTTGTTCTATTTCACGCATTGACCTCTCTTTTCGATACCATTCATCGATTAAAAACAATGTCATCGATAAACCTAATGATAAAATAATTTCGGTAACAATAGCTATTTTACCTTGTAAGCTGATAAAAAAATCTGATGTTGGTAAATAAATATTGATATACTTGAAATAAAACGAAAGATAATTAGATGTTGCCAATGTGGTAAGCGTAATAGTAAAAACCAAAAAAACTATATAATTCATTATTTTTTTACTGAATAAGAATTTAGGCATCAAAAAATAAAGATTAAAATAAACCAGAATAACATACGGAATAAAAGTAAATAGGTTAGTTTGTAGGTTTGATAATATATCTTTGTGATAATTTAGATCATGTGCACTCCATAAAACAAGAAACAATATCCAAAAAACAGTATGCTTGAGACTTTTACCGAATGTAAGATTCATTAAGGTTTATCTAAAATTAAAACATATATAGCTAGTATACTTTAAAGGTATGGAATTATAACACAATAAAAATTGTTATTAAATCCTGCATTTTCACCTTTACTTCTACTCTATTTTTTTGATTAAAAGAATACAATAAATGAAATACTCACTAATTTAGTATAACACCTTGTTTTATCCTAGTAACGATGCTCTTATTTATATTCGTAATATCATCTATGGGATTTTTGTCCAGCACCAAAAAACTGGCTTCATAACCGTGTTTAAGAAGTCCTATTTTCCGATTAGGGAAAATAGTTTTTGTAGAATTTTCAGTCCACATTTTAAGCAATTCTAAATTACTAAAAATATTTAGGTCATATAAAAATTCGAATTCTCCAACCGAATTACCATTATAGTTATCAGAACCAATAGCTATAGCTACATTTTCTTGTTGTAATAATTTTAAATTGGATGAGATATTATGCACCAGGTCTTTATAATTAGGTTTTTTCTTCTTTTTTTTGACTAAAGATACCGTGGTAACAATAATGGTTTTATTTTTTTTAGCCAAAATAATATCATCTCTTTGAATTGACTTACCATTAGATATTTCTGGAAGATGAGCAATTTCATCTACTCCGGCATTAATTGCTATATGAAAATCGTATGCAGTCTCAACATGAGCACTAACTCTTAAATTAGAAGCATGAGCTTTGCGAACAATTTCTTTAATCAATGAGGGGTTCAGCCCTTTTTTACCAAAATATAAAGTATCATTTTTCCTCTTTTCATATTCTTCAGAAAACAAAAGATTTAATTTTATGAAATTAGGAGAAAAGGATAAGATATTATCCCACTTTTTATTTAAATCTTCATGGTTATTAATAGTTACATAGCCATGAGATTCAATTTCTTCAATTGAATTAAATAAGCCTTCAAAATAACCATAACCCAGATGTCTTTTACGAACAGCAATAGGATGTCCATCGGTCGCAGTTAAGGGAGCATGTGCCATACTGATATCTATAGCATCAGGTCTGTTATAGTTGTGCATCAAAGGGTCTATACGTTTTTTGATTGATGAAAGTAATTTTACATAAAAGACCCCATTATCTAAATAAGATTTAATACGCTTATCTAATTCATAGTTGCTTTCAAGATTATGGTTATGAGCTTCTGCAAATGGAGGAATAACATATTGATTAGATAAATTAAGGACGGTATCAATTTCTTCTTTAAGATTATTAAAGTATAGGATGCCATTTTTGACCCAAACCGTTTCTTTTTTAAACGTTTTTCCATTAAACCAATATCCATCCACAAGCTTTATAGTCAAGCTATTAAAATTTTCCTTTACGTATCTTACATTATCTGTTTTTTGAGAATAACAAGATGAAAAAAATAGTAAAACCATTGCTAAAACAATACACTTCTTCATTTTTAAAAATTTAATTATAATAAAGAAATAGCAAAAGCGATTTTAATAAAAAATAAATCGCTCATTAGAATACCTCAATAGATAGAAGGTGTTTTTTGGTAGACAGGTAGATTCTTTTGCGAAATATATTAATTGAATATAAAAAAGTGTTATGAGTGCTTAATTTTCCAGGATTTTACCGCATGTAAATATGCGCTGGACTCAGAATAGCCCAAAATAAATGCAACATCTTTAGTTTTTAAATGTTTTTCATTTAATAGATAATTTGAAAGCTCTTTTTTTATTGTATTTACGATGCGTCTAAATGACATTCCCTCATCCATTAGTTTTCGTTGCATAGTTCGTTTACTGTACGGAAATTGTTTTAAAACCTGTTCAAAATTTGGGATTTCAGGAGAACACATATTTAAAGTCATATTACGTATTTGATTAGAAAAAACCTTCTCCCCTTTTTTATTCTCACTCAGTAACGCTATGAATTTTGGTAATAATAGTTCTATTTCCTTAATCTTATTCTTATTGATTTCAGTCTTAAGTACTTCTATAGGTAATACTATTAGATAGTTTCGGTCATAAACTACCATTGTATTTAGTAATTCATGATACGGTTTATCATTGATATATGGTAATTTAATATTAGGTACTAAAGTATTAGGTAGCATTAATTTTAACTCTCTGTATATTATACTTAGAACCATATCCAACAGATGTCTTTTCGACTTTGGATTTTCTACTGAGCTATCTAACAGTAAACTATAAGTTTCTTTATCCTTAATAATGGAAATTGAAACCAAAGGGAACTTACTTTTAAGAAAATTTTGAAGAATAAAAACACCTTGTTCTATACTTGATGTATTTAGTGATATCTCCAAAACTAATCCTAAAGCCTGTAAATTAAGATAACACCCAAAATTTAAACCGTAATAATCACTATCTATAACTTCAATTATCTTATTAAAAATGACTAAATATTCCTCTGCATTAATCATTTCCGGTAGATGATTAAGGTCTATGTTTTGATTTGCCAGAACTTCTTCTAGGGCATGGATATCAATCTCCTGATATGCAGCATAATCGAATAAACTGATTAAATAAGGGGCAAAAACTTTCATAGTATAAAAATACAAAGAATGGCGTAAAGTATCAACATTAGTATCAGGGAGAATAATAGTTTTGAATCATAAATAAATAATTTTATTAAGATGAATACATTACAAAAACTACTAACAGCAAATGCTATATTTTCTATTGCCAATGGAACAATATTATTACTATTTCCGAAAAAAATAGCACAAATATTTGATGTAGAACCTGGACTTTTTTTTATAATTCTTGGCATAGCCCTTTTATTCTTTGCAATGACCTTAATTATAGAAATAAAGAAACAGAGAGCAATATCTATATTATGGATAACTATTCAAGATGCACTTTGGGTGGTTGGTAGTATTATTTTGTTGGTTTCAAACCCGTTTACCATTTCAATAGAAGGAAATATAATCATAGCTATAGTTGCATTAGTTGTATTATCCCTGGGAAGTGGTCAGTTAAAAGCTTTAGCAAGAATTGATGAAGAGAATAAAAAAGGACAGAAAATACTAAAATTTAGAAGAATTGTAAAAGGTAATAAATCAAAGATTTGGGAGATTGTGTCAGATGTTTCAAATTATCATAAAGTAGCCCCTAACATTGATGTTTCCAAAGTGATTTCTGGTAACAAAAAAGGAATGATACGGTCATGCGCACACGGCAAAGATAGCTGGACAGAGACATGTACTTTATGGGAAGATGAAAAACAATACTCTTTTATGGTAGATACCAAAGCTCCCGATTATCCATATCCATTAAAATCGTTAAAAGGTACCTGGATTGTAAATGAAATAGCTAATAACGAATCAGAAATTGTAATGATTTTTGAATTTGAGTATAAAAAAACTGTACAAAATATATTAATTCACCCTATAATGAAACATAAGTTTACTAAAGTATGTAAGGAACTTCTTGATAATTGGCAAAATATGACTGAGGTGGTTTCATAAAGAATACCACTCCGTAGAGTGGTATAAAGGCATTTTACAATCATTATTAAACAATGATCTACATAACGATTATCCGCCTACTGGTAATGATATATCCACGGGAACATGGTGGCAACACGCGTTCCATGTAGTTGAATAAAAGTACCCTGTAGGGCATGTTGTGGGTGTAAATCTATCAGGATTATGACATACCAGACCATCAGAATTTGGACGAAGCCCTCCTGTAATTGATTTTTGATCTGCTTTGTTTAGCACAGAGCCTAATTTTGAAAATTTCTGTAACATATAATATGTATTTTAAATATTAATATGCATCTAATCTAATTTGAAAATTAATGTGTTAAAAAGATAATGTGTACGTATACTGTATGCGTACACTTCAACACCCAGATTGAAATAAATTACTACAATAAACAAGCATCTAATGTTTTTTTCTTCTTTTAATTCTGCGAATCATTGCTTTTCTAAACTCTCCTGCAATAATAAAAATTGAATTTCCTATAGGTGAAAAATTGAATTTAAGGTTTTTACCTTTGGCCATTCTGACTATATTTCTTCCATAGAATCCTGCTTCTGCTGATTCTTCAAGTTGATGAATTCCTGTGCGGATAGCCTTGTCTATAAGACTTTTTACTTCACCGTTTAAAAAACCTTTAATTTCGTTGATATTAACAATAAATGGCCTTGCCATTCCTATCATATCCACTTCCCCATTTTTCAAGGTCTCTTCTACAAAATCATAGGTCCTAAAACCACCAGTTACCATCAATGGAATATTACTAACCTCTCTCACTCTGTTGGCAAATTCCATAAAGTACGCTTCACGTTTCATAGTGCTCTCCCGAGCCTTTTTTCCATCTTCTCCATTAACCAAAAAGAAAACTAATTTTTCATAGGTCCCTCCAGAAATTTCTAAAAGATCTACTCCAAGAGGTTCTAACATTTTTATTACCGTTAGAGAGTCTTCTTCTGTAAATCCTCCTCGTTGAAAATCCGCAGAATTAAGTTTTAGTCCAACAGGAAATTCTGGACCAACTGCTTCTCGTACATCTTGGATTATAGTTCTTAATAATCGGCTTCTATTTTCTACCGAACCACCCCATTGATCATTTCTATGATTCGTTAATGGACTCAAAAATTGACTTATCAGATATCCATGAGCAGCATGAATTTGCACTCCGGTAAAACCACTTTTTTTAGCAATAACAGCTGCTTTTACAAAACCATTAATCACATCCAGAATATCCTTTTCTGTCATAGCTTTTGGTTTTGAGAAAAGGCCTAATTTTTTTAGCTGTACACCAGATGCAGATTTGGGTTTTAGATTCACAAATCGAGAAGTTTGCCTACCCGAATGACATATCTGTACCCAAATATGGTTTCCGTGTTTTTTTCCTGCACCTGCCCAGGCTTTCATTTCAGGAAGTGCTTCTTCGTTATCAACTACTACATTACCCGCTGATTCCAAATGATAACGATCTACCATCACATTACCCGTTATTAATAATCCGACATTGGTATCTGCCCATTGTTCATATAATCTTACTAAACGAGCATTAGGTTTGCAGTTAGAGCCACTTAATCTTTCAGTCATAGCAGCTTTAACCAATCTATTTTGTATCACAGCACCGCATGGTAATGTGAAAGGTGTATTTAGCATATTTGTATTAAAAGTATTCGTTTGTTTGAGTTTATAGTCTTAATGTATCAGTATTTTATTCCGATTTTTTTGTAGAAATGACCCAAAATCCAAGCAGGACCGACTAATAAAAATTGTAAATCCTTGGCAAAAGATGGTTTTTTGCCCTCATGGTTATGTCCTATAAATTGAAATACCCAGGATACTATAAATATGATCAAAGATATAATCCAAAGAGGAGTAGAAAAATGGAGTGCAATTTGGTAATTACCCCATAATACTAAAAGAGATACAAGAATCATCCCTAAAAATATAGGAATAGACATACGTAAATAAAAAACAAGTCCCAAAACTATCAGAATACTACCAGCATGGGCATAGGGTATTATAGATTGAGGTAATGAAGCGGTTAATGTTCCGACGGGAATAGAAGCTAGTAGCCCTATAATGCTGAAAAATATTAAAGGCACACAAAAATAATGTATGATTTTATTGAATCGTGTTTGATGGCTTTCTCCATATTCTAAAAACCATTGTTCTGCTGTTCTCATTTTTGAAATTATTTTGGGTTATGTATTACGTTTTTACAAACTTTTTTATTTGACGATATTCTTCTATACCTTTTTCGGTTAGATAAGGAAGTAGCAATTGCATCGCCATTTCAACTGGAGTAGTTTTATTTACTGTATAGTTTGATGAAGTAATTACCTGTTCCTGAGAAGACCAAAATGCACTTATCATCCATATATTGTACACCAGTTTATCATAGTCTATAAATTCAGATTCAGGTTTCATTCTCCCGCTCTCAACATAATAATCAACCAGTTTTTTACCTTGTTTAAAACGAATTAGATTTGATTCTTCATACATTTTTGCAACTTCGGGATACTGTCTGGTAATATGTACTACATCATTGAAGAAAAAATGATATCGTTTCATTAATTGATAAAACTTTTTCATCATCAATTCAAAATCATGAAGTGTTATATAACCTTCTGTAGTTATATAATCACTTGCTTCGGTATGCATATTCTTATAAATAACCTGAATCAAATCGGCCTTGGTTTTGTAATGATATGTAAGATTACCCGGACTTATTCCCAGTGATTCTGCTACTTGTCTCATAGTAACACTAGAAAAACCTTTAGCATTAAACAGTGTTAATGCCTTATTATAAATTTTATCTTTGATTTTCATTAGTACAAGTTTACTATTTTTTTTGAAAAATAAAAATACTTATACTAATTTTAGGATTAAAACATTACATATCATCTATTTGAAATTCTTTTTTGTAGTTACTATAATGAACTAAATCTCGTATGGAAGAGAATCATTACGAAATATTTTATAAATTTGATTTTAATTCGTCGCAAAACCTACAACAATCCTAATCTTAATAAAGCCCCATGAAAAACTTAACAAGCTACCTACTAATTTTTGCAATGATATTTACTATGTCATGTAGCAATGAAAAATCGGATTTAGCCGGAAATAATTCAGTATTTGAAGCAGACGCAGAGGATTTAGATGCAAATGGGTTACCAAAAATTCTTTTTGAAGTTCAAACGCCCATAATGCCAAATACTCAGGAATACACTATTGAATTAGATCGATGGGATATACCTAATAATGGAACAAATGCCATTAAAACTACAACTAATTTACAAGCAGCTATTGATTGGGCTCATCAAGAAAGCTATAGTAGAGTTATATTACCTAAAGGTGAGTATCTAGTTGGTGAAGATGTAAATGATATTTATCAAGGAGGTATTAAGATTTATGATAATACCGAATTTATCTTTAGCGAAGGAGCTATTTTAGAAATTGATACTAATGACAAATGGAACTATTGTGTCATTAGTTTAGATGGGGATAATATAATTATTCGGGATGGTATCATTAAGGGAGATCGGGATACTCATATTTTTACTC
Source organism: Aquimarina sp. AU119 (assembly GCF_900312735.1). Lineage (NCBI taxonomy): Bacteria > Pseudomonadati > Bacteroidota > Flavobacteriia > Flavobacteriales > Flavobacteriaceae > Aquimarina > Aquimarina sp. AU119. The sequence goes on from NZ_OMPF01000022.1 coordinate 117,512, forward strand.
CACGTGACAGTGATGGAAAAACGGCTCATGATGAAGGTCATGGTATTTGTGTTTGGAATACAAGTAATCAGGTATTAATTGAAAATATGGAAATCCATAGTTTAACCGGAGATGGTTCTTTAGTACTGGACTCGAACGATGTTACTTTTATTAATAATAACATTTATAATAATAGACGTCAAGGTATTTCAATAGTTGGAGGTAAACGTATTGAAATAAAAGATAATGAAATACATCATATTAGTGGAACTGCTCCGCAATTTGGTATCGATATTGAAGGCGCAGGACGTGTCGATGAAGAAATATTAATCCAAAACAATTATTTCCATCATAATACTGGTGGAGATATTGTTAATACTAGTGGTGAGGATGTGTTTATCCTTGATAACGTTATGGAACAGGGAGAAGGAAGTACTTATGTTGACGGACCTATAGTTAGTTGGCATAAGACTCATAATATCATTGCAAGAAATACCATCACTATGGTTACAGGGTCAGCTAATGGAAGATTGGGATACATACAATACTCTGGAGGAGAAGATAAAGGTCATAATCGAGCCACTTATGTACACGATAATGTCTGTAATAGTTGTGGTATGTATATGTATAAAAGTTCTGATGCAGATGTTCGTCGCAACAAATTCTATGGTTACTTTTTGGCATTTTCTGAATTTGAAAATGCCATATTAATAGATAATTTAGTTACTTATTCTGAAGCACACCCTAAACTTAGATTTTGTTGGTCATACCGTTTTAATGATGTTACGGGTTTTGCTAGCGGAAATTATTTAGGAGATGATCCAGAGGAGATTCCACTTTCAAAAACTATACCTCATACACTGCAATGTGTATTAGATGGGTGGTAGGATTTATTTTTCAGGTAAATACATATTAGAGATCACTAATAATGTGATTAAGATTAGATTAATTAAAATAGTAAGCATAGAATCTTTATGCGCTAAATGTGCAACAATTGCAGTAATTAAAAAAAATCCTACTCCGGCATATGTCCATTCTTTTATTTGTAAACTAATATTTGGTATCAGTAATAGAATTGCGGCAATAGTTTTTAATGCCGCTAATTCTATTCTAAAAAAATCTGGAAAGCCTAGTGCTCTGATACCATCAATTGTACTTTTATTGAAGACATAAGTATAAGAACTAAAAAATAAAAAAGAAGAAATTAATATGGTAGATGACCAATACATTATTTTCATGCCTCCTGTTTATAAAAAGTTATTTTTTATTTGACTTACTAATTTAGTACCATCTGGATCCGCTTGTGTTTTTAGCGCAGTAATATTTTCTGCCCATTCTGAAGTACGAATTCGCAAAGGAGGATTTTCATTATTTGCCACTTTTAGCACCACCTCTGCTACTTCTTGGCCGGTTTGATATACCTGAACCTCACTTTCACTTGCTCTTTTTTGAGTACCTGCCAAGTATTTTTCGAATATAGGTAAGTATTCCCCTTTGGCTAACTGTCCTTCACTAGTTGTTTTTTCTACTGCTGATTTCATAAATTCTGTTGCAATACCACCTGGCTCTATACATGTGAATTTAATATTAAAAGGTTCGCTAACATAAGTCGCTAAACCTTCCATAAAACCTTCTGTAGCAAATTTTGCTCCACAATACAACTCATTAAAAGGTTGACCAACCAAACCACCTACAGAGGTTATACTGATGATTTGACCAGATCGTTGTTTTCTCATAAAAGGTAAGACTGCCTGCGTACAAAACACTGTACCATGGTAATTCACATCCGTTACCCATCTTATCTCTTTTTCTGTTGCCTGCTCGGTTGTTTTTGCAAAACCCGCTCCTGCATTGTTTACCAATACATCTATCTTACCATCTTTTTGTATAATAGTTTTTACAGCAGATTCTATTGAGTTAATATCGGTTACATCAAGTGGAAGTAATTCAATATTTAAATTTTCTTTTTCAATTCTTTCGTTAAGAGGAGTTGCTTTTTTTAGATTTCGCATAGTAGCATAAACCTTATATCCATTCTTAGCGAATAGAATTGAACTCTCAAACCCTACTCCTGTAGAAGTTCCTGTAATTAATACATTTTTATTCATTATAGTTGGTTTTGATTAGAATGAATATTCATTCCAAAAATTATATAAAAAATTTACTCTTTAATAGCGTCCCAAACCATTTTAGTTTGATTTAAGCATGAAATTTCTGTTGTATCTTTTTGAAGGAAATACCACCTTAAATAAGATAAAACCGCTCCACCTATAAACAAAAATAGTTCATTTATTTCTATATCTTTAATAACTCGTTCTTGCTTACCTTTTATCAATAATTGCACAACAGGATCAACCGATATCAATCCTTTTTTTTTGCTTTCTTCCGTAATAATCGGAGAAGCTTGTAGTTGCTCCATAAATAGAAAATATATTGGATTTTCTATGAAAAAGTCAATAATAGAAGTGAAATAACCTTCAAATTGTGTTTTTATAGGTTGATTTTGGTCAAAGGATAAATATACCGACTTTTCTTTTTGTTTTATGTCAACATAAATCTCATTAATTAAAATATTTTTATTAGGAAAGTAATTATAAATAGTTCCCATTCCTGTACCAGCAGCTTTTGCTATTGCAGACATTGGTGTATTATGGACTCCTTTCTCTGCTAAGAGTTGAAGTGCAGAAATTAGTATAATATCTTTTTTACTCATGAAACAAATTTATAAAAAAATGGAATAATCATTCCAAGTTTTTAACACTTATTTGATATGATTAAAAATTCTATATTTTAAATTATATGATGCTATATTTTATGGTTTATTGTGTATTTGTAAAGTTATCCTCAAAAAATTTCACCCATTTCCCTTCTGTAAGTTTTTCTCCATATTCTCTAAAACTCTTCACTCCTGTTTTTTCGAACACATATCTTGTATTCTCATTCGCTTTAACAATAAATTGTTGATTATCATATGTGGCAGGAAGTTTATTCACCCCTCTTTTAGAAAAAGGAAAATAGTAATATGTTTCATCTTTTTCATCATAGTATATAATAGTATGCAGTTGTAATAATTTTGAGTTTAACTTAATTACTAATATACTTTTGTCCAGGTCATAGCTTATTTTCTGAAAAGCTGGAGCTTGTTTTGTAATTTCTTCATTTTTATACACTGTTGAAGTGCCAATCCATTGTCCAACCATGAATTCTAAATTTCCCATCTTTTCTTGTTTTACGTTTTGTCCTAATGCTACATTAAATAGGAAAAGAAAAGCGGCTAGATAATGATATTTATAACTTAGATATAAGGTTTTTTTAAATTTCATATTTATTAGTTTTGTCGCAAACAATCTGGTGATATAAATTTATAGTGAATAAGAAGAATAATTAATATGATAGATATTTACTATTTATTGATCATATCTTTTTTTAATTCTATTTAGAGTGTCAATAAAGGGCTTAGTTAACCCCATAGACTTAGATAAAACTAAACTTCCTTGTATGTCAATAAAGGTTTGATTGGCCTTATTTATAGCTTTAGCTTCTATCATTCCTTTTTCCATTCCAAAATGTTTGAAACTTTCAATCCACAAGTTAATACCTTCTCTAATTTGTGCTCCAAACAATGCAATTCCAGAATCTAGTGATAACGACCTATACATGCACACTTCTTGTCCGTCATTATAAATAGTACGAATGCTTTTAATGGCTTCTTCCAAACGAATATTCATAGCTTTATCCTGATCAGTCAAAATTTTGTAAATATTATCTCGTATCCACTCTTCCATATATGTTAAAACAGCAGAAGTCATATCCTTTTTACCACCTGGGTATCGATGATACAAACTTGCTTTTTTTAAACCTGCGGCATTTGCAAGTTCCATTAAACTGGCTCCATCGTACCCTTTTGATCGTAATACAGACATAAGGCCTTCTAACATTTGTTCTTCTTGTACTTTTTGTGGTCTCATGTAACAAATATAAAGGTATTCATGATATTTTACCAAACGTTCGGTAATTTTTTAACATAATTTTGATATTGAAATCAAACGTTATTTTATATATAACTTTTATATGATTTTATATCTATTATAAAATCGATTTGTTACTTATAAAATACTCTATCCTTCTCACTATTATTCTTAGTACAATTACAACAGACCGAATCGGGATATAATAAAATACTTAGTAACTCTATATATTTAGTAAACCATCTGTTCAATACCTGATTTAATGTTAGTTTCTTTATTTTTGGTTTTGATTTTATACATTCTATATTATATGTTTTCATTACTTTAGTTTTTAGTGATAGTACTATGTTCACACGCCCATTCTACAGCTTTGTAGGCATGAATTTTTGCCGTATGAAATATTGGAATTTTTATATCCTGTTCTGAAAGTAGTAAAGAGAGTTCTGTACAACCAAGAATCACTCCTTCTATTCCTTTTGAATACGAATTTTTAATTATTTCTATGCTATGTTCTCTTGAGGTTGTAGTACATACTCCCTTTACCAGTTCTGTATAAATAATATCATGGATTCGTTGCCTTTCATCAGATGCCGGAATACTAATTTCTAAATCATATTGATTTTCTAAAATGTTAGTATAGAAATCCTTTTCCATTGTAAACTTTGTCCCTAAGAGCAACACTTTTTTAAGTTTTTTTTCTCTAATGGCATCTCCTGTAGCTTCAGCAATATGTAAAAAGGGAATAGACACATGCTCTTTTATAGCATCACTCACTAAATGTATTAGATTGGTACACAGCACTATGATGTCTGCTCCTGCCCTTTCTAATTGCCATGCACTTCTTGCCATAATAGCTCCAATACTATCCCAATCTCCTTCAAATGTTAGTTTTTCGATTTCTGCAAAATCAACAGATACCATGATTATTTTGGCTGAATGGGAGCCTCCTAAAACTTCATTGATTCTTTTGTTAATCAATTCATAGTAAAGTTTTGAAGATTCCCAACTCATCCCTCCTATTAATCCAATTGTTTTTGATGTTTTCATGTTGTATATTTTTTATCAAAATTATGGGTATAACCTTCTATTTATTAAAAAGTAAATTGAATCCTCATAAGTGACTAATTGATTTTTTTTCAACTACAACTCGTAGTATTGTATTGTATCTTTGTTGAGTATGGAACTTAAGTATTTCAGATTAATAAAAACTATTGCAGAAGAAGGTAGTATTGCTAATTCTTCAGAACGTTTATTTTTAACGCAATCTGCTTTAAGTCATCAATTGCGAGAGCTCGAAGAACGTTTAGGCTTTAAAGTATTTCATAGAACCAGAAATAAATGGGAATTAACCCAAGAAGGAAAAGAATTGTATCGATTAGCCAATAAACTATTTAATACTATAGATGAAGGTTTTAATACTATTAAACACATCAAAGAAGGTTCTAAAGGGGCTATTAAGTTAAGTGCAGAATGTCAATCCTTTTTTCATACTATCCCTGGATTTATTCAAAAAATGGGTATACTTTATCCAGAAATTGATATTGAATTGAGTCTTGGTGCTACCTACCAAACCATCTCACAAGTATTATCTAATGAAATTGATATTGCTATTGTAACAAACAAACCTGAAGAAGAAGAACTTACTAGTATAGAGGTATTTGAGGATGAAATATTTGCTATTATGCACAAAGAAAGTAAATTAAATGAACATGAATATCTTGAAGCTAGTCATTTTGCCAATATACATTTGTTGATTAATTCGTTTCCATTAGAAGGAGTATCTGTTTATGATCATTTTTTAAGGCCTCATAAAATAAATCCAATTAAAATCTCTGCAATTCCGTTTACCGAAATTACAATCTCGATGATTAGGGCTAATATGGGAATTATGTGTGCTCCAAAATGGCAACTAAAACCTTTTACTCTATCAGAAGATATTGTTTTTAAGCGCATAAGTAAACATGGGGTAAAAAGAAAACATTATCTGGTATTAAAGAAAGAAAACAGAAATAAGAAATATATTCATGATTTCATCTCTAATTTTGAAGAAAATTTTATGGAATTATAAATAAAAGTAATTCAGCATACACATTAGTATACTGAATTACCTGTTGCAAATAATTTTGCTTTTTCTTAGAATCGCTTAATATTTAAAGTCTTAGTTACAAAATTATACATCTCGCTATTCATTTGTTTGTGGTAAAAAAGCTTTAAACTCATAAATTCTTGATACAAGAATCGCAATAATGGCTACAATAGAAGGCATCCATTCTCCATCTCCAACCATATAGTGGGCAAAAAACGCAAGTACTGCATCAAAAAAGAAACCAGCGTATGCCCACTCTTTTAAAAATGTATTTTTTCTGTTTAAAACTGCTAACAATCCTAATATCTTAGCTATGGCTAATGGATATATTATCCAAGTCGGAAATCCAAGATTTTCAAAAAAACCAGATGCTCTTTCATAATTAAATATATACATTCCTGCAGAAAATGTGAATACCAGAGTCATAATCCCTGTAGCTATCCAATATATAATTTTATTTGTTTTCATGATAATAGTCTTTAATTGTTTATTAGTTTAATTAATAGGTTGAGAAAAAATAACCTCACGTGTTACTTGCCAACGATTATCTTCTCTAACCAAATCAATGCTTAGCACCAATTTTCTTTCTTCTTCTGTTAATTTTACTTTTCGAGTTATTAAAACATGAGCTGTTTGTTCATCTGCTTCAATATGATTGAATTCAGCCCAGGTATTCAATGGAGCTTCCCCATTATCCCGTTTCATTTGAAATAAATTTTTAAAGGTTGCTTTGTCGGCATTCATTAACTGACCTTTATCATCTATCATAATAACTTGGAGATTATCATGATAAATTGATTCTAATTCTTCTACATCAAAACTTGTTCCTGCTTCAATTAATCTTTCAATAGTTTTCTTAACCTCTATTAAAGGCTGATTTTCTGTATTCATTTTACTAATATTTATATTACTATTTAATGTAAAGGGTTGAGATCTCATCTTTTAAAACATTTAATAAATCCTTAGGCTCTAACCTTAGCATATGATTCTCTTCAAAATAATCGTAAACGATTTCCAGATCTTTATTGATGACATATATGGCCGGAACCGGAAGTTCATAATTAGAATTATCATGGATCTCGCTAAGGTTGATTCCGAAATTGGTATATTCTTCTCTTAATTTTTTATTTAACTGAAAAACAATCCCAAAGGCTTTCATCAGTTTGGCATTTTGATCACTTAATACGGGAAATGAAAGATGATTCTTATTTGAGGTTTGTATCGTTATTTCTGGAGTTTCTGCACTAATTGCTACGATACCTGCCCCTAATTCGGCAAAGTCTTCTTTTAATTTCTCATAAGCTCTTAATTCTGTATTACAATAGGGGCACCAACCACCTCTGTAAAAATTAATGATCAATAATTTATGAGTAACTAATTCTTGTATCGATGTAGATATACCAAAAGAATTTAACACTTCTAAATCTGGAACATAATCCCCTTTTTTAAGAGCATTTTTCTTTAAATTACTTAATCTAACTTCTTTTATGCCATCTAATAAAACTTGGGCAATTGCCTTAGGTATCCTTGAGAATCCAGCATCGCTTATTTGTATCAATTGTTGCTTTAGTGTCATCATTGTTTATTTTGATAACACAAAATTACTGAAGCAATAAGGCTTAAGAATAATCAATCAATTATTATAAATAGTCAATCTATAACCGAAGTTGATTAGTTGTATCGTTTGATGAATTTGTTAGGAGTTGTGCCGGTATGTTTTTTAAAAAATCGAATAAAATTTGAAGGTTCGGGAAAACCCATCTTAAAACCAATTTCTTGTGTAGTATATTTTTTTTCAGAAATATTCCGTTTAATTTCAAGAAGAAGCCAACTATCAATAAAAGCTTTGGCAGTTTTATTGGTTACTTCTTTACAGATATCATTAAGGTATTTATATGAAATAGCTAATCGGTTCGCATAATCTTTTGCATTATGACTTTCCTGATAATACTGACTAACTAATAATTTAAAGTGAATAAAATCTTTAAATCTTCGGCTTTCAAAAATTTCATGTTGATATATAGTAAGTCGCTTAATTTGAATAAGTAAAGATAAAAATATGGTTTTAACAAAGTCTGACTTTAAATTATTATTCGTACTGCTTTGTACTTGCTCTAAAAGAGCTATAAAAGGGAAAAGAAGAGCAATGTTCTCCTCACCTATCAGTAGATTAGAAGTATGATATAAATGAAGAAAGTGAAATAGATTCTTTTCACTAATATGTTCCGTAATAAAAGGTTCATTAAATGAAATAATATATCCTTTTACTAATAATTCTTTTTTGAAAAAATGTACTTGGCCTTTTACCAAAGGAATTAAGACTCCTGGAGACAATATATACTCCTTAAAATCAACATTATGAGTACTATTACCCTCTGTGATGATGATAAGTGCATTAAACTGAATTCTATGAGATGAAAATAAATCTACAGAATGGTTTTCAAAGCGCTTATAGAGATTTTCCATTGAAATTATTTCAAAAGGAATAGGTTGTTTTGCAACCTCAGAGTATATTATGTCTTCTATATTTTTGGACAATTAATTATTGATTATTAAGTCAATAAAGATACTAATGAAAATTGATAATCATTCACTCCTTTATAACTGTTCATTTACAAAGAAATCCTGGAAAGAAAAATAAGCTATTTAATACTATCACAAAATACAGAGATCGATATGAACTAATGTTCATATCGATCTCTGTATACTTATTAATACTTATATATTTCTATTTTTTCATTCCTTCCAGATCCATCATGAATGCATAACTCAAGGCAGTACGTTTATAACGCTCAAACCTACCTGACGCACCACCATGACCTGTTTTCATATCGCAATCCATGATTAAAAGATTATCATCAGTTTTTAATTCTCTAAGTTTGGCTATCCACTTAGCGGGTTCCCAATATTGTACCTGACTATCCCAATAGCCTGTTGTAATTAATGTATTTGGATAAGCTTTTGCTTCAACATTATCATATGGTGAATACGATTTCATATATTCATAATATTCTTTGTTTTTTGGGTTACCCCATTCGTCAAATTCAAATGTTGTTAAAGGTATAGTTTCATCCATCATAGTAGATATTACGTCTACAAATGGTACAGCAGCCACTACTCCATTCCATAATTCTGGTTTCATATTCATAATGGCTCCCATTAATAACCCCCCTGCACTACCTCCCATAGCATACATATGGTCTGGACTTGTATAACCTTCATTAACCAAAAAATCGCCACAATCAATAAAATCAGTAAATGTATTCTTTTTCTTAAGTAGCTTACCATCTTCATACCAATGCCTTCCCATTTCTTGTCCTCCTCTAATATGAGCCATGGCATATACAAATCCGCGATCTAGTAGGCTAAGTCTATTGGAGCTAAAAAAAGGTTCTGTGCTACTACCATAAGAACCATAAGAATATAGTAATAATGGAGTTTTACTACTTATTTCTATACCTTTTTTGTATACAATTGATATAGGTACTTTAACCCCATCTCTTACCGTTGCGTATAAACGTTCAGATGTATAATTATCTTTTGAGAAGTTAGCATCTAATACTTCTTGTTCTTTTAAAATAGTTTCTTTCTTCGTTTCCATATTATACTCTATAGTACTTGTAGGAGTAGTTAAAGAAGAATATTGGTAACGAAGAATATTAGTATCAAAATCAAGATTTGTTGTTGGATATGCAACATAAGCAGGATCCTTAAATTTGATATAATGATCATTATCACCATTCCATTTCATCACTCGAATTGTACGTAATCCATCTACTCGTTCTTGTATCACTAAATGCTCTTTGAAAATTTCAAAATTTTGAAGCAAAACATTTTCACGATGAGGAATTACATCTATCCAGTTTTCCTTTGTTGTAGAGGAAATAGGTGTTTTTACTAAACGAAAATTTTTAGCATTAAGATTTGTTCTAATGTAAAAATGGTCATCATAATGATCAACACTATATTCTAAATCTTTTTCTCTAGCTTGGATAAGTTTCCATTCGCCATTTGGAGTATCAGCATTTATATATCTATATTCTGTAGATAAGGTTTGATCACTACCAATCATAATATATTTTCGAGATTTTGATTTATATACGAAACAAAGAAAAGTTTCATCTTTCTCCTCAAAAACTAATTCATCTTGAGATTGATCAGTCCCTAAAACATGTTTATAAATTTTATCTTGTCTTAACGTTATAGAATCTTTTGTAGCATAAAAAAGAGTTTTGTTATCATTTGCCCATACTGCTCTACCACTTGTGTTTTCAAGTTTATCTGATAATAGTTCACCAGATTCTAAATTTTTAAATTGAATTACATAACGACGTCTGGAAACGGTATCTACACCAAATGCTAAAAGCTTATTATTAATACTGATCGACCTGCCTCCAATAGCAAAATAAGAATGATTTTTTGCCATTTCGGGCCCGTTGAGTATAATCTCTTCCTTATTAGTGTCATCTAATTTTTTACGGCAATACAAGGCATAATCCAAACCTTCTTCATAACGTGTATAGTAAGAGTAACCATTATCATTATAAGGAACGGAAGCATCATCTTTTTTAACACGACTAACCATTTCATCAAATAACTTCTTTTGAAGACTATCAGTGTGCTTCATTGCTATATTCTTATATTCATTTTCTGCATTTAGATAATCTAATACATCCTGAGTTTGTGCATCAGGTATTTCAGCATTTTTCTGTTTATCACTTAAACGCATCCAAAAATAATTATCAATTCGGATATCATCATGCGCTTCTAACTTCTCAGGAATTTTTTTAGCAATAGGTGGTTTAATTGATGAATGTTCTATTGATTTTGTTTTCTCTGTATCTGTTTTACAAGCAACAAAGAATATAGTGAAAATGATAAAAAAATAAACGAGTTTTGTTTTCATGATAGTGTAAGAATTAATTGATTGACAAATTTGTAATTGTAAAAATAGTTGAAAATATTCTAGTATTCTACTTAAAAATTAATTCATCAGTTCTATTACCTCTCTTACATTATCGTCAATTACACGTTCTATCAGTAGTCGTTTTGGATCAATAGCCGCTTTTATCGGAATATGATCAACTTCAAATGTAAAGCTCATATTTTGATCAGTAAACAACACTCTTTTTACATGTATCAGTTTTTTTTCGTCTGCATCGGCATATACTCCAATATCAACCCAGTCATGTTGTTGTACATTATGCTCATTACCTAAACTATCTACTTTTATTTTATAAGCTTCAATAGACATTGAAACATCATACTTCCCATTATTTTTAGCAGTATAAGTTGCTGTTTTCAAGCGATAATCATACAGTGTAATCTCTTTTAACCAATCTTTTACAAGATACTGCATTGCATCTGGTATTCGAGATTCTAAATATGATATAAAATCTAAGGTTGTTGGATAGGGAGCGGTTTTATATTTATAATCGTTTAAAAATTCTCTTAAGGACTCATTAATTACTTCCTCTCCAAGATAATCCTGTAAAGCATATAACACTAAACTCCCTTTTCCGTAATGAATATATCCTTGATCCTTTACTTTATATAAAGGATTTTCTTTTTCTGTTTCACGGCTTCTTCCTTTTAAATATTTTTCAAAATCATAAGCCAGGTATTGCTTCATTTTTATATCATCATTAAGCTCTTTTTTCATGACCATTAATGCAGAATACTCAGCAAAACTTTCTGATAGCATTGTAGCCCCCTCTACATTGGCACCCACTACCTGATGTGCCCAATATTGATGAGCCATCTCATGAGCTACTATAGAATAGATGATATTATTATAATTTTTATTTGAAAGATTAGTGATAAACCCTCCTCCTTCTGTATAAGGCATTGTTCCAGGAAATGCTTGAGCAAAATTATAATATCTCGGAATTTCAACAATTCTTGCTTGATGATGAAAATAAGGACCAAAGTTTTCAGTAAAGTACGTTAGTGATTTTTCAACTGCATTAAGCATCATATCGATATTATAATGATGCGTTTTATGATGATAAACCTCGATATCAATTCCGTTCCATTTTTTGCTGGCAACTTCATATTTGGCTGACATAAAATTGGTAAAGTTTAATGATACGTGATCACTTTTATATTTAAAAAAAGATCTTTCTTTTGTAGACCATTGTTTTATGAGTGAGCCAGGTGCAACTGCTATTTGATCATTCGCCGTAGAAATAGTAGTTTCTATTTGCACCCAATCTGATAGATTTTTAGTTATATAATTTCCTGTAGTTACATCTTTTTTAGCCTTCAAAGAATTCATTACAGCTCTCACAGGTAAACCCCTATCTATTCGATTATTAGCACCTGTTATCTCATTATTAACTTCATATCCAAAAGAAGGCAAAATATGAGATGTATCGAGAAATGTTCCGTTTTTAGCGACGCGAATATTTGATACAGAATTTTCAAAACCTTTACTGACATACTTTGTTTCGGCAACAATGTGTATCGTATCATTTGGCAATAATGAAGTATTTAATTTAAAAATCTGATAACCAAGTCTAGTATCATTATACACCAATTTTGAATTTGGAATAGCTATTGTTTTTTTCCAGTTTGAAACTCTTAATTCTAGCCTTGTATTGCTTTCTCCAACAAAATATGTAGTTGTATAATGTAGAGAATCAATTGCTTTTTTGCTTTTGTTTACTAAAGTAATGTAGGATTTAGATTTTACATTCCGCTCATTTGGGTAAATATCAACTTCATATTGTATCGAAGTTATTTTGGGCTGTATAATGTGTTCAAATTGTTTGTATTTTTTCTCATAAGACTCTTGCATATTTTCAATATCATCAGCAGATGTATAAGGATTTAATACTTGAGTATTATAGTAAACAAAGCTAGAGGTTAAGATAAACAAAACAGAAATAACAATTAGACTCAAAATATATCTCTTCGTGAAATATTTTTGTGCAGTTTTTAATCTGTTTTTGAATCCGCTAATGGTTCCTCTTACCCAAAACACACTTGTTATTATGGTAAGTAAAACACCAAATAATATCCAATATAAGTTAAACCAGTTTTTTGCGGTTAACACTGCCCCAAACGCATTTATATCAGAATACAAATAACTTGGTGTAAATCCAAGGTTAACCATATAGGATGAAATCCCTAATGTATCTACTACCAAAAATTCTATTAAGAAAATAAGTAAGATTGACACAAAGTATGCAATATATTTATGGTTTATAAGAATTTGTATCGATATCAAAATACAGGACCAAATCGCATATGTTGGTAAACCCGAATAGAGAAAATCTAAGAGATATACTCCGATTTCCGGATTTGTGTACCCGTTTAACAATTGATATCCAATAGATATAAAAATTAGAAATAGGTCAAAGATGATATTTATAACAATTAGCGATATTATTTTAGAAATGATTAAAACAAAAGAATGATGATAGGTACTATCAACTACTCCATTAATGGTATTTGTTCGCTCTCTCCATACTAACTCCCCACTAAAAAACACTAACATGATCATACCTAGAATCATACTAATGGGACGATTAAAATCAAGGATTTTATAGGTTACAGGATAGGATTGAAGACCATAGTACTCAAAACCATTGATAAGCTTATTAATTAAAGTAAGAGCCCCAAAAATGAGCATTATTTTAAAAGTATTACTTTTTAAAAGAGTATAAAAATTGATTTTAAAGAAACTAATAAACTGTATTGCTGATGTTGTATTATTGAAGTTACTTTTTATTTGAGGGAAATTAAAGCTTTTTGTTTCTGATGTTTTATGCTTTCTTTTCTTAGTAATAGTTGTTTTCTTATTTTTTCGCATAAAAGAAAAGGATATATAAGAGCCAAAAATGATAATTAGTCCAATAGAAAACCAAAGGATTCTATTGACAAGTAACCACCCTGTAAAGGACACGATTTCTATATTTTTTTGAATACCAGTTAAGTATTTGGTATCTATAGTATAAGCTCTTATCCCTAAAATATCAATAAGTGCTGCCAAATTTTCTGTACTGATATCATTTAAAAATGTTCCTGATAATAAATATCCAATTATAATAATAGTAGTAGCTATAAATGAAATAATTGTGCTTTTCCATGTATTCGCAATAGCAAAAATAATCGCACCAGAAATAAACATATTAGGCAAAATAAATAGTAAATAGTTATTTATAAAAGCACCGAAATGAAGCTCTCCTAATCTGTTTTCGCCTATTATTCCAGTTTCAAACCCCATATTAGTACCAATTAAGAAACCAAGAAGTACACCCAATAATGGAATTGTAGATAAAAAAAGAGCACCAAAAAATCGACCAAAAAAATAACCAGCTTTATGGATAGATGTACTAAAAAGAATTTCATCAAAATTATACTGATAATCCCTTAATGCGGCATTATTAAAATAGGTCGTAGCAATTAGCAATCCAAAAATTGACATATTTGCCACATATATTGTCATTACATAGGGAGCATTTCTTAATGTAGTTCCTACTGAGCCTCCAAATGTTATATCATCGTTCAGAACTCCAATGACAGCAATGATTGTAAATATGAAAAAAAATATATAGATCATGGGTTGTTTTAACCCTCTTGTGATCTCTTTTAAAAAGAATGTTTTAAACATCATGTTTTGTTTTAAGATTATACCTAATCAAGAGGCTTAAATAATATTTGTTTTTGCAAAAAAAACATCTTCTAATGTTGGTGAAACTTGAAGAAATCCTTCTCCGGGTATCTGATCACTTAACACATGAATTAGTGGCTTACCTCCTACCATTTTATTTGAAATCACCTTATACATATTTGTATAAGCTTCTAACTCATTTCGTTCTATTAATTTTTGCCAGACTTTATCTTCTAATTCATCAATTACTGATTGAGGTTTGCCCTGGCATATTAATTTTCCTTTATTCATAATGGCCATGTGTTGACATAATTCTCTCACATCTTCGACAATATGCGTAGATAAAATAATGATTACATCTTCTGCTGCATCTGCCAGGAGATTATGAAATCTATTTCTTTCTCCAGGATCCAGCCCTGCAGTGGGTTCATCTACAATTATTAATTTTGGATTACCAATAAGGGCTTGAGCAATGCCAATTCTTTGTTTCATTCCTCCTGAGAATCCTTTAACAGCTTTATTTCGTTTATCATAAAGGTTTACTTTATGGAGTAAATAACGAACTAATTCGGCCCTTTCTTTCTTATGACTTATACCTTTTAAAATGGCTAGGTGATCTAGTAATTGTTTTGCGGTTATTTTTGGGTATACACCAAATTCCTGAGGAAGGTATCCCAATACTTTTCGTAATTCGGTTGGATATTTAAGAATATCTATTTCTCCTAAAAAAACAGAACCACTATCTGCTTCTTGTAGTGTTGCTAATGTTCTCATTAAAGAAGATTTACCAGCTCCATTTGCGCCCAATAAACCAAACATTCCGTTAGAAACTTCTAAAGAAAGATGATCCAGTGCTTTTACCCCGTTTGCATATGTTTTACATAAATCTTGTATAACTAATTTCATAAGTTCGTAGTTTTAGAATCTGGAACAAAAAAAATAGAATGCGTTTGGGGAATCAATTCTTTTTAACGAACAACGCTATACCTGTTGCATATAAGTATAGTTAAACAATGAAATAAATTCATTAATAAAAAGAATCAATTCATTGATGATATAATGATATTCGTTAAATAGAATAGTCCTACTTCGATAGTTTTAGTACATTAGTTTTCTATGAAAAAAAGAATACTTATTCATATCCTCATTCTTATTAGCATATCATTTGTAATCGGATTAATGTTTGCTGTTGCAAATTGGGATACACTTACTTTTGGTTCATTAGCCATTTACTTTTTGCAAGTTGCTTCGGGTATTTTCTTAATACTTGTTCCACCTATTTATTTCAATATATACTGGCTCATCCCAAAATACCTTGTTAGAAAACAATACATTAGGTTTGGTTTAATAATGTCTGTTGTGATTATTGGTTGGGGATCTGTTATAGCTTATATAGAGCCTTGGATGGATCATTATTGGTTTAATCAACCAAAGGAAGAAAAAAACATAGAAAGTGGAATCTTGATTATGGTTTTTATAATGCTAATCACTACACTATTAAACCTCTCTTATAAATGGTTCTTTCAACTTTCTAAAATTAACAAAATCGAAAATGATCGTCTTCATCTTGAATTATCTTTATTAAAAAATCAAATCAATCCACATTTCTTTTTTAATACGCTAAATAATCTATATGCTCTTTCTCTCGAAAAGTCTGATGAAACCCCTTCTGTTATTTTAAAACTTTCTGAAATGATGCGATATACAATTTATGATTGTAAAGCTTCCAAAGTTTCAATTGCTGGCGAAGTAACATATTTAGATAATTTCATTGCTTTACAAAAGATGAGGCATCACAAGCGTGGAATAATTACATTTAAAAAAGAAATTGAAAATGAATCTATACAAATTGCTCCAATGATTCTAATTGTATTTTTAGAAAATGCATTTAAACATGGTTTTGATCTTATCGAAAAAAATGCATTCCTAAATTTTGAATTAAAAACAACAGAAAAAGAGCTATATCTCTATATTGAAAATAATTTTAATGATACAATATCCCAAAATCAATCTGGAATAGGACTTGAAAATGTAAAGAGAAGGCTATCTTTAATTTATCCAAATGCTCATTCTCTGGGTATTATCAAAAAAGACAATGAATTTATAGTAGAGCTAAAATTAAATTTAGAATGAATTGCATAACGATAGATGATGAGCCATTAGCTCACAAAGTAATCAAAAATTATTGTGAAGATCTTTCTTTTTTAACTATCGAAAAAGAATGCTATTCTGCATTTGAAGCTATGAGTTATTTAAATGAAAATCAGGTTGATTTGATTTTCCTGGATATTAATATGCCAAAACTTAAAGGACTAGATTTTTTACGTACGCTAAGTAATCCTCCACTAATTATAGTTACTACAGCATATCAGGAGTATGCTATTGAAGGTTATGAGCTTAATATTATAGATTATCTACTTAAGCCATTTAGTTTTGAACGTTTTCTAAAAGCTATTGGCAAAGCACGAGATCAAAAAAAATTAATGGAAGGAGCACAAAAAGGAAACTCTAATCAATTAACATCAGTCACCAACTCAGTTATCAATACAGATGAAAGTATATTCATAAAAGGGGATAAAAAAATTCATCAAATATCTCTAAATTCAATTTTATATTTAGAAAGTTTAGGTAGTTATGTCAAAATACATCTTGGTCATGAAACGATCACATCCTTGGATAGGTTAACAAATTTTGAAAATATGTTACCTAAAAAACAATTTTTGAGAATACACAGATCATATATCGTAGCCTTAAAAAAAATTCAAACAATAGAGGGTAACCGAATTAAAATAGAAGGTGTTCATATTCCTATTGGTAGTGTTTATAAGCATAACTTAATAGAAGCGATACGATAATTTTAATTTTTATATTACTACCATAAAATCAATACAGGAATATCTATTTTTTGTGATACTTGTTTTAAAATAGCATCAATCCTTCCCTTTTAGCTTATTTCAAGTTTTGTTGTTTTAAATCATTGATGATTTCAAACCTTTTTTGCTGTAATATCTCATTCTTTTTCCTAATAATACAGTTTCTGGTTTTACCTTATCTATATATTCTTTGATACAGTTTTTAATATTTCCGTAGGAAAACTTATACTTTATCGAAATATTATTTTGTTTTTCAATTGTTCTTATAATTTCAACTAATTTGGATTTTGTATTTCCATAATCTTCATGAATTGATCGCATTACAGAAAATTGATTTTCATTTTTTTATAACATCAGTAGGCGCCTTTATATGAAGGACTTCTACACTACTACTCGTTGTTGTTTACTCTGAAAAGGATAACACATTATTTTTTGTTTTTCTATCGATGAGTTTATATTTTGGATCTATTCCAGCTTTAGTTGGTTTTTGATTTACTGTAAGCTCTAATTGAGTAATCTGATTTGTAATTTTGTGCTTTTTTAGATAAATCAATTTATCTTTTCCATTCTTTCCATCAGCATAGATACCAATATCAACCCAATCATTAATACCAATTGATTTTTCGACGCCCAAACTATCTATCCTATATTTCACAGCATCTAAAGTTAAATTTACCCGATACTGATCTTTTGATATAGTAGTATAACGAGCTTCGGTAGTTTTGTTTTCATATAAAGTTATGGTCTCAAATAAATCCATAATAATATATTGCAAATGGTCTGGAGTAACCTCTCTAAAATATCCTAATAAATCTGAAGTAGTAGCGTATCTATCGGTTTGCAATTGCCCATTAAAACCATTCCAATCTCTAATAAATCTTCTTAAGGCAAGATTCACTTTTTCTTCAGATATATAATCTTGAAAAGCATATAGGTTTAAAGCTCCTTTTCCATAATGAATGTACTGTTGTCCTTCTACCAATGCTAATGGTAATTCTTTTTTTCTTTCTGAAGTTCTGCCACTTAGATATCGTTCTAATTCTCCTTTTAAGAATTGTTGAATTTTTTCTTCAGAATACACTTGTTTCATAACCATTAATGCAGAGTATTGTGCTAATGATTCTAATATCATATGCCTACCCTCTACATTGGCTGCCACTAATTGCAACCCCCACCATTGATGTGCCAGCTCATGTGCTGTTATATAAAAAGTCATATCTACGTCCTTTTCATCATCAATATCCATCATAAATCCTATGGCTTCAGAAAAAGGTACCGTACTTGGAAAAGACTGAGCAAAGGTTTCGTATCTGGGGAACTCCATAATTCTCATCTGATGATCCTGATATGGGCTAAAGTTTGTACTAAAATAATCAAAAGATGCTTTCATAGATTTCATCATTCTATCCAGATTGTATTCATGCCCTTTATGATAATAGATTTCCAGATCTACTGGATCTCCTAAACTATCATTTTTTGGAATCCATTGATCTTTCTTTACTTCATAACGAGCAGAAACAACAGCATAAAAATTTATCATTGGAGTATCCATTTTGTAATGAAAATATTTACGGTCTCCTTCTATCCATTCTTTTTTTAATGTACCTGATGTAATTGCGGTTTGATCAGCTTCTGTACCAATAACCATCTCAAAGTTGATTTTATATCCGTCTCCCCCAGACCTTCCATTCATTAACTCTTTGGGGTCATCTATTTTGGCCTTTGTCATTCTAGGAGATAATCCATAATCCCTACGAGTATTATTATCCTTTAGTTCATAGCTTTTATTATATCCTAATGTTGGAAAATGATCGTTATTAAAGAATGTACCATTATAAACTATTTGAGTATTTGATTGATTATCGCCTTCAAACCCTTTTGTAGTATAGGTTTGTTTAAATTCCATTTTTAAAGAATCTCCGGGAACTAAAGGCTGATCTAATGTATAAACATAATAACTGAATTCTTCGAATTCGTTACTAATACTGACTCCTCTGTTAAAGTATACATCCTCTAAAACTACATCATCATTAGCTAACTTTTGAATATGAATTTCTTTAATATTTGTATTGTGCTTGTTTTTAAGTATAAAATACCCTTCAGCAGTATAATTTCTCTCTTTTGGATATAATTCTACTTTTAAATTTACATCTACTATTTTGGGTTGTGGGAGGTATTCATACCTTTTAAGTGTTTTCTCATAATTTGCTTTATATGTTTCTTTTGTTGATGTAGAAAAGTGTGTATTAAGAATATTCGTATTATAAAAGATATAACATCCTGTAGTTATAAAAATAAACATTGCCACTGTTCCTAATTTTATCAGGGAACTATTTAATCGTAATTGACCTAATTTTAAACGCTTTTTTAATTGTGTTTCTGTACCTCTTACAGAAAAAACTACCGTTATAATGAATATAAGCATACATATTGCAATCCAATAAACTTTAAAGAGACTATATGATAATGGAAAGTGACCATATCCATTCATATCAGAATATGTTCCCAGATCACCACCTCCAAAACTATAAAGTCCGTGATTAAAACCTAGTATTAGCAAAGCCAAGGTTACAATAAAGAAAATTAAAACCATCAAATGTCCTATATACTTATGGTTACAAATGGTTTGAAAGAAAAAAGAGATAAAACTAAAGAGCATAAGAAAAGGAAAAATCTCTCCAAAGAAACCAACGGTATAATTTACAAGATCAACCTGGTAATATCCTTTTGAAATCTGAAAAACTATTCCTGATACGATTAAAACTACTATCAATATTAAGTACATAAGTAACAACCCCAGAAACTTTCCTGTTAAATTGATAAAGTCAGATATTGGTAAAGAATCATGTATTAAATTGAGTTTGACATCCCTCTCCTTCCAGATCAGTTCCCCAGAATAAAATACGAGAAGTATCAAAAAGAAAAACATCGACATTTCCTGAAGTTCTTCGATTACCAGATATGTACTTGGATAACTATTTACACCAAATATATTTCCCAAATCAATAGAATTGATAAATATGATACCTATTCCACAAAGTAGTATAGCCAAAAAGGAACCTTCCTTTAGTATAGACCTTAAATAGAAGAATGTATGATGTTTAAGCTGAATAAAATTTGCTTTAATATCATGACGTATATTCACCTTAGGAATTTCTATATCCTCTTGTAATGATTTTTTTTCTTTATTCTGAAAAGCTTTAGACTTCTTTTTTGATCCTTTATCCCGAACTACATTAAAGCTAAATTTGTAAGCACCAACAATAAAGACAACAATTCCTATAATGAGCCAAATTAATCGATTGTATAATAACAATCCATCCATAGGTACCATAGTCAAATTACGCTCTGTAGTTGTCCAAAACCTTACAATTGTATTAATGGTTTGAAAAGAAAATGGATCTAAAGCTGTCACAAAAAATGGATCATCAATCCTCCCTTTGGTTAGCATAGCTGTAATCTGATATAAAACAAAAAATATGATTCCTTGTGTGTATACTACAATGAGTTTACGACTTAGTGCGCCACTAATAAAAAAAATAACTCCTCCACAGAATAAATTTGGTATGACTAAATAAAGAAATGGTTGAAGATAATGCCACAAATTGAAGGTTAGCATATTATCTGTATCTCGCCATGGCATAAACTCTCCTAACATAATACCCAAAAGCAATCCACTATAAATAAATAGTAGGACTACAAAAGAACCCAGAAATCGGCCTAGCAAATAATCCTTTTTCTTAATCGGATTAATAAACATTAGTGATTCCATATTATGATCAAAATCCCTCAATGCTGCAACTCCCATAATCATGGACGTTATCATTGTGAAAATGGCAGTAACAACTGCCATAGTAAAAGCGATAACATAAGGAGCATTTTCTTTTACAGGGTTTAGACCTTTCTCAAATATGAAGTTAACAGCTATTAAAGAAAATAAAAAGACGATTGTAAAATAGATATAAGTATCAGGGCGTTTTGCTCTATATTTAATTTCAAATTTGAATATTTCGTACCACATCATGATTGATTTTTTATTACATTAAAAAAATTAGGGTTGAAGTATGCTAGTTTTATGGATTTAGTCTTTGAGATTAACCAAAAATCTGTGAAAAGTACACATCGTTAAGATCTGCTTCTATAGGAATAAAGTCATTACCGGGATTATGATCACTCAGAACATGAATGATTGGCTTACCTTGTAGTAATTTTTCAGCGATGACCTTATATTCTTGCTTATACATCCCCAATTCATTCTTTTTAATGGTTTTTTGATATACCTTCCCTTCTATCTTTTCAATAGTTTTTGTGGGGTTACCTTTAAGCAATACTTCTCCTTGATTTATAATGGCCATATTGGGACATAATTCTTTTACATCGTCTACAATATGAGTAGAAAGTATCACAATAGTATTCTCGCCAAGCTCACTTAATACATTATAGAATCTGTTTCTTTCAGCTGGATCAAGTCCGGCAGTGGGTTCATCTACAATAACCAATTTGGGGTTAGAAAGTAAGGCCTGTGCAATACCAAAACGTTGTTTCATTCCTCCAGAAAAACCTCCAAGATTTTTCTTTCTATGATCATATAAATTGGTTTTATGCAAAAGTGCTTTAACGATTTCTCTCCTTTCCTTTTTGTTTGTGATTCCTTTGAGAACTGCAAGGTGATTAAGTAATAATTCTGGAGAAACTTTTGGATATAACCCAAATTCTTGAGGTAGATACCCAAGAACTTTTCGAACTTCATTTTTTTGTGTAAGAACATCCAGGTCACCCAGAGTTATTGTTCCTTCATCGGCTTCTTGTAAAGTAGCAATAGTTCTCATTAAGGTAGATTTACCCGCTCCATTAGGACCAAGTAGACCAAACATTCCGGTAGGAATCTCTAGTGAAACATTATTTAGTGCTTTAACCCCATTAGAATAGGTTTTCGAAAGATTTGTTATGTTTAGACTGTTCATATTGATTGATTTTTAAACAAACTTATCAAGTATGTAGGATGCCTTTCAAACAATTGTGATGAACTTAGTTGTATAAGGGATACAAAAACCAAAAGTGTATTTAAAGAGTTTTTATCACACTTTTAGAAGATTTTAACACCGTATAGCGTTTGTTTATCAACTTCTTTGGCTGAACCATTTTATTCAATTAATATTGATCTATGATTTCAATTATTAGAAGATATAAACGTAGTATAATAGCATTAGGGTTTTCTTTATTTTTCCTAATGAATATAGCTTTTTTAGGTGTTCTAGATATATGGTTTACCAGCTCTCTATGTCTTTTTGCTGTGATTTGTATTATGGGATACTCCACTTTTTTTGAGTTCCTTAAAAACAAAATTGATATTCAATCCTGGAAACGTAAGGAATTTAGGGTAATGGCAATATTGATTGCCTTTTTATATTTAATAGGAGCAATCGAAACTGAATCTGATCATAATGCTCTTTCTTTCTTTTTTAGCTTACTATTTTTAGTCATCCTCCTACTTATCTTTATACAATACTATATGGCCAAAAAAAAAATCCGAGCAATCGGTATCTGGAGTATCTCCAAACTTGGTTTTGTAGTGTTATCAATGATCATGATGATGACACTCATTGTGTTATTTATGTATACGGTAGAAGTAGACACGAATCAAAAAGATGTGATACCCTCTGGGAGCGAAGAGTTTTTTGAATTACTCACACCTGTTTTCTTTCTCTCCCTTTTTGTTTTTCTGGCAAATTGGATAATTAGACAGATAAAATCAGTCATTAGGCTTAAAAATGAAAAGGCTCAAACAGAATTATTACATTTAAAAAGCCAGGTTAATCCTCATTTTTTCTTTAATATGCTTAACAATTTGTATGGTTGGGTAGAAAAAGACTCAAAGAAAGCTCAAGAATTAATTCTTAAGCTTTCTGACATGATGCGATATAGTATATATGAAGGAGAGAAAAATTTGGTGCCTCTGGACAAAGAAATATCATATTTAAAAAATTATATCGAATTACATAAAATGCGCTATCATAAAAAGATAGAAATACAATTTGATCTTGATATTGAAGAAGAATATAAGGTGATGCCACTATTGTTTATCATACTTCTTGAGAATGCTTTTAAACATGGTGTAGAAAATTTAAGAGAAAACGCATATGTACATATCAATATGATTGCTAAAAAAAATGAAATCCATTTTATAGTAGAAAATAACTTTGATAATACAGAACTTAATAACCAACCGGGGATCGGTCTTAAAAACCTGAAGCGTAGGCTTGAATTAATGTATCCAGAACAGCACTCCTTATCTTTTATTATAAAAGAAGATGTATATAAGGCAGAATTAACATTAAAGAAATATGATTAGATATATAATTATTGATGATGAATTTGTAGCTCATGATATAATTAAAGGATATTGTGACTTATTGCCCAATATGAGCTTGATGAAGAATTGTTATGATGCACTAGAAGCTTTTGAATATTTAAATAAGAATGAAGTAGATTTGATTTTTTTAGATTTAAATATGCCCAAATTAAAAGGTTTTGATTTTCTAAGAACACTACCATCTCCACCAAAAGTTATTGTTACTACTGCGTATAGCGAATTTGCTCTAGAAGGGTACGAACTTAATATTGCGGATTATCTGTTAAAACCCTTTGGTTTTGAACGTTTTCTAAAAGCAATAAATAAAGCAGTAAGTTCAACCAATAAAGCACAACAATCAATGTCAATAGCGAACGTCGAAAGTCCTGTTGCAAAAACTATTTTTCTGCGCTCTAATAAAAAATACACACAAGTAGGTATTGATACGATTCTTTATATTGAAGCCGCCGGTAATTATACCAAGGTTATTACTATACATGAAACCATTACTATTCGTGAAAAAATCTCTGAAATGTTAGAATTATTACCTAAAGAAGAGTTTTTACAAGTTCATAAATCCTTTGCCGTTGCTAAAAGTCATATAAAGAACATAGAAGGTAATAAAATACACATAAGAGATTATATTATTCCTATTGGGAAGATGTATAAAATAAAAATCAATGAATTACTTAAATAATTGCCTTTCTTGTTGTTAAAATATTAGAATATTCAACTTGGAATTCTATTTCTGCCTCCGTTTTTGATTTAAGTGTAATACGAAAGTTGCATTAAATCCAAAAACAAAATTTCCATCTTTAAAATTAAAATTATTTGGGGTTTGTGTAATAAAATTATCCTCTACCATACCTCTTGTATTGGTCAGCTGAAATTGTAACATTACATCACTTAGCTCCCAGTTTACACCTAATGCAAATGCATCATAGGTATCTATAGACTTTAGAGGATTGAGAACGTAATAGTATTCTGAGACTATAGATACATGGCCTCCCAATTTATATCGACCACCAATCCCAATTGCAAAATGATTATTTGGATCTTCATCAAATGCAGACGAACTCCTATGTATATATGTTGGAGAAAGTTGCATAGAAAATTGAGGCGTGAACTTGCGAGCAATTAATACCTGACTGGTAAATGCTAACTGATCTGTAAAATCCTCAAATCTATTAATATCAGTAAAAGGTCTATTACGTCTACTTCGATATGAACCATTTTGAAATAAAGTCATGCTTATAGGCGATCCTTTTTTATCACTTCGTTGTCTAAGTAACTTATATTTTAAAAATCCATCAAAAATACCATCCAATGTGCTTACTCCTGACCCAAATGTTAATCGATCACTAATACCATACTCTAAAGCCAATCTTGCATTTATCTTATCCGCTACAAACCGTTGACCTTCAAAATTGGGTATATTCCAAAATCGATTCATTGCTTTTATTTCTAACACTCCTTTTTTACGATTTTCTATCGAATGACCAATAGAAATACGTGTAGCTTTAAAAGTAGCAATTTCATATTGTGGGGTATCCGGGTATTCCTTTTCTAATGTGTCGAGTAAACCCTGGCTTTTAACAGAATTACTAAATCCCATCAATATAAAAAAGTATATAATAAAATGTACATTATTTTTCATAAGGCTGGTATTCAAATCTAAATGTTATCGATATATTCTTGGCTATATTAGGAGCCAAAATAGGTGGAATTTTGATGTCAAAATCTTTAACAGCAACTTCAAAATCGCCGGTAAATAAATATTTCCCCTCTGTGTTTTCTATTGTCGCTTTTATTTCTACTTCTTTGGTAATACCATGAATGGTAAGCTCTCCGGCAATCATTCGAGTTTGTACTCCATCCATAAGTGGATCAAAATCTTTAATTTTACCTTCAAAAGTAGCCTTAGGATGTAGATCAGACTCTATATAACTCTCATTAAAGTGCTCATGCATCAACGACTTTTTAAATATAAAAGCGTTCATGAGCATACTTATCGCAATTTCATTTTTTGATAAATCTATGATACTTAAAACCTGATTATTTTTTGCTTCTATATTTTCGACAGAAGTATAAGAAAAGAAAGAAATCTGTCCCTGTCGTGCTATAAATTGATCTGGTTTTGTTTCAAAATCAGCAAAATTTATCAAAAGAAATATCAGAATAATAACTTTATTCATTGATTGGTGTATTAATCAGTATACAATGTAATATAATAGCATCTTTTAGAAACCCTTTACAAACTCCTTTAATCCTTACTTTTTGACCCTTCTTGAGTTTTTTTATTTCTTCAACTTGATCATCTTTCATATCACACAATACACTAGAATATTTATTATTGCCATGCAATAATACAGTATTTCGATTATTTAAAAAAGTAACCTCTTTTACAATACCTTCTACTTCTATAACTTTATTTCTATATACAGAATTTGCTGAATTTTCGTTCAACATAAATAATGATATTAACTCTGAAGAATTAACAGAAGTATCTGTAGACATTGCATCTATATTCTTATAAGAACTTTTGTGAAATTCAAAATATGCATACCCCCCTATAATCAGTAGAGCGGAAAAAAAAAGGAATATTATTTTATTTCTGTTATTCATTTATAGTTCTTAAACAACATAATTAGATTGGTATAGTAAAGCTTTGATTTTATAAATTATATTTTTTACAATATATAGATAATACATCGCTTATAAAACATTGTGTTTTTTCTATACTTTATTTAAAATATGAAATAATAGAGATATATGGTTTTAAAAAAAAGTATTTACGTAAATAGATTTGAATTGTTTTCATCCTATGATTATTTTATATGTTAGTGTTCAACAAATAAACAATGATTGATGTATTTTATAATACAAAACCTCTCTCAAGAAGAAAAAATAACCTTAAAAAGGAAAAAAAACCATTAAAGTGATTGGTAATTATTTCTTGAATTAAAAAAAATAGCTATAAAAATATATTATTTTCGTCTTCATAATCATAATTATAGTATACTTGATTGTTTAAAATGAGTAATGATATTGTATCAATAGTATAATGAGAAAAGATAAATTATATTTTTTAACCTTTATTTCTATATCAGTTATTTTTTTAATCATCGCTTCTTTTGGGGTGAAATACTTTATTAAGGTTAGTGCTAATCAACTTATCGAAATACAGTTAGAATCGAGTAAAAGAGAAGCAAATGAAATAGCAAAACTCATCAATTATCAACTTACTGCTAACATTGATAAAAAGACTACAATACAAAATATTCAAAATACGATTGAAAACACAAATACAGATGCTTCATTTATTTGTGTGTTTGATTGGTCTGGAAAAGAAGTTTGTAATCCTGATATTACAAAAGTTGGACAAAAAGTAAACTCTAATCAATCTTTATTAGAATCGTTAAGCAAAGAAAATAGTGCTGATAAGCTATATGACTTATTAATGAACCAAAAGCGACAAAAAGAAAAAGATAGCATTACTATAGCATCAGAAATTGTGTATATATCACCGGTTAAAGATTCTGATTTAATCGTAGCTGCAAATGTCAATCTGGATAAAGTAGCTACACAAATAAGAAAATTAAAAACAAGTTTTTATACCATATTTATATTAATGGGAGGATTAATCATTTTATCTTCTTTTTTTGCTGTTCGTATTATAGGTAGTTATTATGAGAAACAATTAGAGCTTAAAAACACAAACCTAGAAAGTGAACTGATAAGTCTCTCTAAGCTAAACACTGATCTTGTAGCTTATCAACAAAAGGTTGTCGTAGAAAATACAAATGAAGAACAATCAGAATCAACATCAGATCATGGTAAAAAACGAATTCTTACGTATATAAGAAATGAGCTTATTCCAATTTCTATTGATGAAATTTCTTATATCTATACCGAAAATACGATTACCTATGTGAATTGTTTTAATGGAAAAAAATCCACTAGTAATATAAGTTTAGATGATATGTATATAAGCTTAGATTCTTCCCTATTTTTTAGAGCGAATAGACAATTTATTATTAGTATTACTTCGATAGAAAAAATAATCAAATATGGTAATAGTCAGCTTAAAATTTTGGTTCGTAATGCTGATGTAGAAATTATTATCAGTAAAAATAAAGCTGCAGAATTTAGACAATGGTTAAACACTTAGCTTATCTATTAACTTTTTTTATCATATTTAATAACTTCACGCGCTATATTCAAGACATATAATTCATTCTTATAGTTAACTCTCTCTTTTCTTACCTCTCAATTATCCGTGCTGGTATTGACATCTAATATTTTATCCATAAAACAAAAAAATGGGTTTTTGTTCAAGTCTATTTTTTCCTTTTTAACCTCTTTTTTTCCGTTTCATAAATTTTAATTTCATTGGAAAGCCTATAGATATGGTTATTTGCGTTTTCACTCAAATAGTAAATAATTTTTAAAAAGAAAACCATGAAAAACTTTTTTTTGCGAACAATTGTAATTTGTGCATTGGGGCTTTTATCCGCCAATTGCGAGGACGGTGATATCGGTCCAGCAGGACAAGATGGCATTGTTGGGATTGATGGCGTTGATGGAACAGACGGTATCAATGGAACAAATGGTCAAAACGGTGTTGGTTTTGATGAACTAACCAAATTTGGAAGTATCACACTTACGCTAGAAGGAACACGACCAGATAATATTCCTTTTACCAAGACCGATGAATTTAAATTTACCAGTGTAGAAGATATCGACCGTGACAACAATGTAGAAATAGGAGAAAACACTTTAGACTTTAAGATAGAACGAAATCTAAGTGTGCCGGATAGCGATTTTGTAGGCTCACGAATTAAAATTTTTCTCGAATTTACTGACCCGGGAGAAGTTGATGAAATTATTGAATTCGAACTAAGCGTAGATGATTATACGATGATTTTTGATGATCTCACCTACTTTGGGTTTAATGGCGATTTTAATAACAATCGAACAGAGATTACAAACTTTAGTGTAACCAACTTCAATTTTATTAATGAAACCAATACGGTTACATTTTCATTTTCTTTTGATGTTGATGCTGCAAATAATGATACAGGTAATGATTTAGCCATTTCTGGAGAAGTAAATGTCATAGTCGTAGAAGATATAGATGACATAGAACTTTAAATAATAACAAAAAAACAAAAATAAATGAAACGATTTAATCATATAAATATATATAAAGCAATTTTTATTTGCTGCTTTGGGGTATTATTTGCCAATTGTGAAGGAGAAGATGGTGAAATAGGACCTGCAGGACAAGATGCAATTAACGGGATTGATGGTGCCGATGGAATTAACGGAACAGATGGAACTGATGGATTAGGTTTTGATGAACTTACACAATTTGGAAGTATAACGCTTACCTTAAAAGGGACAAGACCAGATGATGTAGCTTTTACTGATAGTAATGTATTTCGATTTACTCCATTGTCTCCAGAAATTTTACCACAATCAAATTCTGTCATTCTTGAAGAGTCTTTTTTACAGTTCGATTTTGGAAGATTTCTAAGTGCTCCCGGTGGCGAAGAATTTCAAAGCGTTGGCACAACATTTAGTTTACAAGTTACCAATCCCGAATCAGATAATCCAGAGTTTACCGAATCTCGTTTTACTATATTTCAATATCCCGTAATTTCAGACGATCTTACCATATTGGATATTACAACATTTGTTGGCAGCGATAACGATATAGAGAATTTTAGTATCACCAATTTCAATTTTAATAACGAAACGAATGTACTTACATTTTCTTTTACGTTAGATGTACCTGCAAATAGAAATACTACTGGTAATGAGTTATCGGTATCAGGAGAAGTAGATGTGATTGTATTAAGAGAGCTGCAAAGAACATAATAAGCATAGTAATAAAAACTATAAAATTTACACAAAATGAAAAATATACGTTTAGCAACAATATATAAACTCCTTTTTATTGGTTTTCTTGGGATATCCCTTGTCAATTGCGAAGGTGAAGATGGTGCAGCCGGACCTGATGGTCTAGATGGAGTTAATGGAAGTGACGGATCTAATGGTACTGATGGAATTAACGGACAAGATGGTGTTGGTTTTGAAGAATTAACACAATTTGGAAGTATCGATCTTACTCTTAATGGAAACAGAGCTGATACAGGTGAGGCGTTTACAGATACAAAAAAATTAGAATTTACAGCTATTGATGCGATATCGCTTATCAATTTTAATTCATTTACTACAAATGACACAGGGATTACTTTTAATCTTTTGAGGTTTCTAAATACTCCGGATGAAAATTCTCAAGAATTCACAGCAGGGATTATACTTAATGTTATCAACCCTGGGACTGATACTCAAGAGTTTGAATTTACATTAGATCTTAATGAATATAATATCGTTTTTGAGGATCTAGTATTGTTACAATTAAATGAACTCTTTGATAATCAAGATATAGAAACACCTTTGTCTAATTTCAGCATTACCAATTTCAATTTTAATGATGATACAAATAATCTCACTTTCTCATTTTCTTTTGATATCGATGGGGCTAATAACGGCAGTGAAAATGATTTATCTATATCCGGAGAAGTAGATGTTATTGTTTTAGAAAATATTCCCGGAGTTGACATACTCTAGAATTATAAAGATTTTTTAATTTTTCAATACCCTAAATCCTGTTGGTTACGAATGAGACCAGCAGGATTTTTTATTGAATACTTTCAACTTTAGGTAAAGAGAACTACTAAAGAAAATATATTTCTTTATAATACGAACTCAAAATAGCTATCTCCTCCCCTTTCATCTTTTAAAACTAATCCAGAACTACTTAAAAGAACAGAGTGATTTTGATTTGAAAATAAAGAAACATAAACATACATTATTAAGTTCAAAGTAAAGTTTCGAGTTAATACTATATCATCAATATTGTTTTTATTTAGATGCAAAACTTATAAGTATTAATGAGCATCAATCTAAAATATGAGAATTTATTGTTAGGCATATGCATGAACATACTTTAAGCCTTCCAAAATCGATAAATGTCATATTTTTTCAAGTCTTTTTTTTCCTTTTCAACGGCATTTTTTCCCTCTCGCATACATTAATTTGAATGTAAAGCCCCTATTGACGGTTATTTGCCCTGTAAACCATAAATAATTTTTTAAAATGAAAAACTCAATTTTCTTACTACTTATTTCTATCACTGTATTGTATAGTTGCAGTAGTGACGACTCAGATTCACCATCAAATCCAGAACCAGAAGCTAACGCTGTACAATTGGTTAGTAATACTACATTTGGAAATATCTTAACCGATGCAGATGGTAAATCTCTTTATTTCTTTTCTAGAGATTCTAAAGGGACTTCTGCTTGTAGTGATGGATGTATTGCTAATTGGCCTGTATTTTATGCTAATAATTTAACGCTTGACACAGGATTAGAAACATCTGATTTTGGTGAAATCACCCGAGAAGATGGTGAAAAACAAACAACCTACAAAGGATGGCCATTATATTACTTTATAAATGATAATGCCGCTGGAGATACAAATGGAGATCAAGTTGGTAATAATTGGTATATCGCAAAACCAGATTATTCTTTGATGTATGCAGAAGCACAATTAGTTGGAAAAGATACAGATGGAAACAATGTGAATTTTAAAAGTGACTATACGCCAGGTGATGAGCTTACTTTTTACATCGTAAATGCAACAACAGGAAGAACCCTGTATACTTTTATGAATGATAAAAAAGACACTAATAATTACACCGCTGCTGATTTTTCTAATAATGCTATATGGCCCGTTTTTCATATAGATATCGATAAACTCCCAAGTATTCTTAACCCTGATGACTTTGGAACCATAGATGTATTTGGAACCTCGCAGTTAACGTATAAAGGTTGGCCTTTATACTATTTTGGGCAAGATACAGAAAGAGGAGATAATTTAGGAATTAATGTTCCTAATCCAGGGGTTTGGCCAATTGCCAATACCGACACTCCTGGAGCACCTGAATAATAAGAATTGATTTCATGTTTAAGTAGTTAGTTGATAAGAGGGAGAAAATAATTCTTTCTTCCTCTTTTTTTAAATCCGTAACCAATGAATTTACCATCAAAAATTAAAAGCATTTTATTAATAACAATATGCTTAACCATACTTTCTTGTGAAACTAATGTTGAAGAAGAAACTCCAATAGATGAAAATGGAAATCCTATAAGTGAAAATGAATCATGCGATCCAGATATTTCATTTAGCACCAGTATAAAAGCTATCATAGATACTAATTGTATTAGTTGTCATGGTGGAAATCAATTTCCTGATTTAAGAACATATGAAGGAATCAGTGCTAATGCCTCTAATGTTAAGGGACAAGTTGTAAGTAGAAGAATGCCTCTTAATGGTTCTTTAACAAGTGAAGAAATAGAACTAATTCGCTGCTGGATAGATAATGGGGCTTTAAACAATTAATGTTATGAGTAAAAAAATCAAAAACATAATACTTGCTATTATTTTGGGAATTACCGGCATAATCATAATAGTGAATATAGTATATAACAAACCACATATTAGTGTGTCAGAAGCATCACCAGATATCACTTTAGTATCTCAAAAATTATTGAATGATTTTGAAAATAATGAATTTGAGTCAAACTCAAAATATTTAGATAAGATCATTGAAGTAAATGGTACTATATCAGAGATTAATGTCAGTGAAAACAAAGGAATAATAACACTTAGCGATGAAGATTCTATGGGAGGGGTAATATGTCATTTATCTCCCGAAGAACACACAAAGATTGCAAGTTTAAAAAAAGGGCAAAACATTAAAATAAAAGGTATCTGTACAGGATATCTCATGGATGTTATACTTGTAAAATGCATAATCATTAACTAATCAAAAATTTAACTGAAATATGAAAACTACACATATACTACTACTCTGTTTTTTCTTGACCAATTTTTTGCAAGGACAAGAAAGGTTTTTAACCAAGCAAGGATATACTTCATTCTTTTCAAGTTCACCTGTAGAAGATATTAAAGCTGATAATAATCAAGTCTTAAGCATCATAGATACATCAACCGGCGCCATCGCAATTTCCATTTTAATGAAATCATTTCAGTTTGAAAAATCATTAATGCAGGAACATTTTAATGAAAATTATGTAGAATCTGACACATATCCAAAAGCTAAATTTAAAGGTAAGATACCTAACATCAATGGATTGAGTAATAGCGAAGAAACAGTTACTATAACAGGTGATTTAACAATACATGGAGTAACTAAAAATATAAAGACACAGGCCAAAATAATTAAAACACAAGATAATATATCACTTAAAGGGAGTTTCCCGGTCAATGTAGCAGATTATAACATTGAGATTCCGGCAGTGGTAATAAATAATATTGCCAAAACAATAGAAGTAACATTTGAATTAGATCATAAACCTTATAAGAAGTAACATGAAGAATTTTTTAATCGTTTTTGCCGTAATGGCAATTCATTTACAAGCATCTTCTCAAGATCTTTTTGATATTTTAGATGAAGAAGCTCCTCAAACCAAAAATTATGTTTCTTCTACCTTTAAAGGAACACGAATTCTTAATGGGCATTCTATAGAAAATCGTAAAAAAGGAACATTAGAATTTGTGATTTCTCACCGTTTTGGAAGAGTTAACCTAGGAGCTGATGAGTTATATGGTTTAGATCAATCAAATATTCGATTTGCTTTTGAATATGGTTTATCTGATAATATAATGTTAGGTGTTGGAAGAAGTAGCTTTGATAAAACTTATGATGGTTTTGTAAAATATAAGTTACTAAAGCAAAGTTCGGGTAAAAAATCTTTTCCATTTTCCACTTCATTTTTTGGAAGTATTGCCTATAGAACAATTGATGATTTTGAACCCGGTAATGAACCTACCACAAGTCAACGCTTATCTTACACTTCACAAGTGTTAATTGCCAGAAAGTTTAGTCCCGGATTCTCTTTGCAGGTAATGCCAACATACATACATAGAAATTCGGTAAAAACAGAAGAAGACCCGCATGGTATTTTTGCTGTAGGTATCGGAAGTCGAGTAAAATTGACTAAAAGAATTTCTATAAATGGAGAATATTACTATACCGTAAATCCATTAGAATCAATCAACACTACAAATTCATTAGCATTTGGAATCGATATTGAAACAGGAGGGCATGTATTTCAGATTATTTTATCCAACTCTATTACAATGATTGAAAAAAGCTTTATCACAGAAAGTACAGATGACTTTTTTGAAGGAGATGTACACTTAGGTTTTAATATTTCCAGAGCTTTTCAGTTCGGAAAACATAAAAAAAAGAAGCTGAAAAAATTACAAGAATCCAATCAATAAAAATTTGAAATAAAACATAAATCAATATCCACATG
Source organism: Aquimarina sp. AU119 (assembly GCF_900312735.1). Classification (NCBI taxonomy): domain Bacteria; kingdom Pseudomonadati; phylum Bacteroidota; class Flavobacteriia; order Flavobacteriales; family Flavobacteriaceae; genus Aquimarina; species Aquimarina sp. AU119. The sequence goes on from NZ_OMPF01000022.1 coordinate 151,802, forward strand.
TTTAGAAAAATATATAAAGTGAAAGGAGAAGATGTAAATGATTTTATGGTAATGCAAGACATCGCTTATCATAAATATGCCTCCTCAATATTAGAAACTTTTTTGTTTGAAATTGGGTATTCAAAACAAAAACTAAATACATTAAAAATAGGTTTGCAAAAATGTCAAGAAGAATTAGTACATCATAAACCGTTAATGTTTATGCAGAATTTTTTTCTAAATCTTGAATTGCTGGATTCAAATAATAATGAAAGAGAAATAAGTATAAGGACTCGTTTTTTTGATACAAATAATGGATTATGCGCAATAAGTTTTATCAAATTCAATTGGTATGACCATTATAATAAGAAAATGATTGCCCCTCCAAAGAGAATGATCAAACATTTGTTAGCTTAGTTTTTTTCATTTTCTTATAAAAAGCCACGATAATTTCATCGTGGCTTTTTTTATACCTAATAATTTTGTTTTTGAGCATTAACAATACCTACAGAAAATATAAACTAATTTTCTCGTATTTTTACCCCACACACATAATTAATTATCTACACATTTCATGAAAAGAATACTTTCAATAGCAATACTACTCTTTTGTATTATAGCTTGTAATTCAACAAAAACTACCACAACTCAAACCTCAAGTACTAACAAGAAGGCAAGTAATTCTCAAGACTATGCTAATACAATAACGGCCGAAGATCTAAAAACTGCTTTATATACATATGCGTCAGATGAATTTGAAGGAAGAGAAACGGGCAAACCAGGACAAAAAAAAGCGATTAATTTTTTAAAGGATCATTATATAAAGTATGGCGTTCCAGCAGCAAAAACTGATGGGAATTACTTTCAAAATGTACCTTTGGATTTGATCGATGTGCCTGGAGTGCAATTAACTATTGATGGTAAGTCCTTTGTTTATGTTGAAGATTTAGTGTCTGTTTCTACTAGCAAAACAGATCAATTATCAACAGATGAAATTATCTATGCTGGTTTTGGTATAGAAGATGAAAACGTATCTAGCTATTCTGATATTGATGTACAAGGTAAAGTTGTTCTTATCAAATCAGGAGAACCTAAAAATACCGACGGAACCTACCTTATTTCTGGTACTACCGAGGCATCTAAATGGTCCAATATGCGTCAGCAATTTGCTGCAAAACATGATATAGCTAAAGAAAAAGGAGCCAAAGCAATACTTTTTTATTATCCAGAAATATACCAAATGGTCGCTCCTCGTTTTGGAAAAGCCTCTGGTAATATGCAACTTTCTGGAAAAACAGAAAACACTTATTTCTTTTTGATAAATGATAATTTGGCGAAAAGTCTGGTTAATGATATATCAACAAACGATAAAACTAGTGTTGTCAAAACAAAATTGACATTAGATTATAAAAATAATGTAACACAAATAGCTTCAGAAAATGTAGCAGCATTTATAAAAGGTTCTGAAAAACCAGATGAAATTATTGTAATTTCTGCGCATCTTGATCATGAAGGAATTAAAGATGGAAAAGTATACAATGGAGCTGATGATGATGGTTCTGGTACAGTAGCCGTCATTGAAATCGCTGAGGCTTTTGCAAAGGCTGTAAAAGATGGTAATGGACCTAAACGATCTATATTGTTTTTAAATGTAACCGGCGAAGAAAAAGGTCTTTTAGGTTCTCGTCATTATACAGATGTTGATCCAATATTCCCTTTAGAAAACACGGTAGCCGATCTTAATATTGATATGATCGGACGAATAGATCCAAAACGCAAAAGCGAAAATCGCAATTATGTATACCTTATCGGAAGTGATAAATTAAGTACAGAATTGCACACAATTTCAGAAGAAATGAATACAAAGTATATGAATATTGAACTCGATTATACGTATAACGACGATAATGATCCTAATCGATTTTATTATCGCTCTGATCATTACAATTTTGCAAAAAACAATATTCCGGTTATTTTTTATTTTAATGGGACACACGATGATTACCATCAGCCAAGTGACACTCCTGATAAAATTCAATATGATTTACTAGAAAATCGCGCACGATTGGTATTTTATACAGCATGGGAACTTGCCAATCGAGATAAACGTATTACGGTAGATAAACCTGTATCAAATTAATAAAAAAACATCCCTTTCTCTTCAATACCACAGAGGAGAAAGGGTAGTCATGTTTATCTCTTCTACTCTACTTCTTTGGGTATTTTAACGCATTTCTAGGGTATAATTTATAGAACTATTCAAACCATTTGGATTTAATTTCTTTATACTTTGTTCTCCCAATTGGTAAAAACTCGCCACTATTTAATTCTAAGGAGTATTTACTTCCAGGTTCAATACTGATACCTTTTACTTCAGTCATATTGACAATATAAGATTTATGAATTCTTTCGAAATCACTTGACAAAATTTGCACCAGAGACTCTAAAGTTTTATTGTGTAATGCTGTAATCCCATTTTTCAATACTAACTCTGCATAAACATCTGCTCCTTTAATATATAAAACATCCTCAGTTTTGATAAGATGTATCCCCCCTTTTCTTTTTATGGCAAGATAACGGGTAGATAAATGTGCACTTTTCTCATTTATAATTCTGTGAAATGCCTGATCTATTCGTTCCTGAGTAAATGGTTTTGGAACAAAATCCAGAACTCCATATTCAAACGCTTCAATAGCTCTTTCTCGATATGCAGAAATAATTATAGTTTGAAATGAACCTGCAACGGCTTGCTTAAGCATTTCAAAACCGTTTTCACCATTAAGATTTAAATCCAGACACAAAAGATCAATTTTATGATCAGCAATAAACTGTAAACCTTCATCTAGTGTATCCACATGATGTACCTCACAAAGAAGACTCCTGAAAAAAGTCTGAATCATTCTTTTTAATCGCTTTGCGATTCGTAATTCGTCTTCAATTATTAATATCTGCATAATCTAGTTTAACGATATATTCGTATTTCATTTTTCCATCCTTTTTCAGTAGCCTCAGATATGAATTGCCACTGATCTCTATAGCTTTCTTGAAGCCTTGATTTTATATACTTTGTGCCTGTTCTTTCTACTACTGGTTTGTTGGGTTTCCTTATTGTTCCTATGGTAATAAGTTCGTAACCATTAAACCTCTCCTCTTCATAATACATAAGTTCAAAAACAATGGCTCCTTTAGAAGAAGGAGAACAATGTGTTATACCATTTTCGACAAGTGTATGTATCACTGCTGGTGGAATTTTTTTGGTAACATCAATATTAAAATCATTCCAAATGTATTTTGTTTCCTTACGGTAAGACATTATTTTCAATAAACTTTTACATAGTGCAATTTCTTGTGTAATGGGAATAAGTGTCTGATCTTCAATTTGATTAAGCATATTAAATTCTTCTGCCAGTGCTTCTATAAATTGTACACTTTTTTTAGGTGATTCTTCGACCCAATCCATAAGCGAAGTAAGTGTATTCATTAAAAAATGAGGTTGAATTTTCTTTTTTAGCAATTCATTTTTTAATCGTTCTGATCGTATCAAAGATTGCTCATATACGAATTTTTCTTCTTTCATTTTCGCAGAAAGCATATATAGCATGCATAAAAGAATGATGGTAAAACTTAAAAATAAACTTACATCATAATATAAAAAATAATCCACCAGAGCACTGGCAATTAATCCAATTAAAACAATTACGGCCCCTTTATTTCTATAAAATGCAGCAATAGAAACCATAACAATAGAGATCAGCCACATAGATTGTGCTAAACTACGTGCTGTAAAGTCATAAGATCCTCTAAATTTTATAAATATAAATAATAATAATCCCCCATATAGTACAAAAACCAACTTGCGCCATGGAATTGAAAATTGTATAGAAAAATAAAACGGAATTAGAAACGATATCAATAATGTTAAAACACCAATAGTTTCTAATCGAACCAAGAAATTAGAATAATGTATAGGAACATAAAACTTGAGATATTCCATGATGATCAACATAAAAAACAGTAAACAACTTATACTAAATAATAGTGCCGGGATATTTTTTCTATCATTTATAAAAAGTAATAAATAGTATAAAAAAGTTATTAAAAAAGCTCCCGCAAGAATATGTATCAGAGCCGTAAGTTCTAAAGGGTTTCTTATAATTTGTTCATGATTACCAAAATAAATCCCTATATATCGATCATAACCAGGGAAATAATATTGAGATATTCGCATTGTAAGATGGTGCTTTCCTACTGTAGCTAATTCATTAGGGATATAAAAATATCGATCTGTTTCCCCCACTTTTCCTGTTAATAATTCTTGCCCTGGAGTTCCATTAGTTCCTAGTAATACATCATCCCAATACATTTCATAAGCACCAAAGCTATTTACTGCAATCCCAAGTGGTTTTTTATCTAGAATATTATCTTTTAGTATAATTTCAGTCTTAGCCCAAAAAATAGAATCTCTCATATTATTCCCCTCTATTTCCCATTCTGCAAATGCAAAATCTGGAGTGCTCCAGAATGATTTACCACTGGATTTATCTTCTTTTATCTTTATGGCATAATCTCCAGGGGGATCGCAAGAAGCCAGTACTATTAGAAGAATTAGAAAGCTCAACTTTTTATACATAAATAACCTTTTAAACTATAGGTTAAAATTAAATGAAATAAGTGGTTCTCATTTGTTTTTCACAAATGTATATAGCAGTTCACAATATTATTCTACGTCATTCTGCAATACTTATTGATTTTTGTCGGACATCAATCAATCAGATGCCATGATGCATCATAAAATTATATGACAATATGAAAAACAAAACACTATTATTATCTATTGTATTCCTATGCTATTCATTTGTAGTATTTGCTCAAAAGAATGTAGAGGGTAAGGTTGTAGAATCAAAAGGGGAAACACCCCTCCCTTTTGCTTCGGTTATCATAAAGGATACACAAAACACCATTGTAGAAGGTGTAATTACTACCGAAAATGGAGTTTTTAAAATTACAGATTTAAAAAACGGAGTATTTACCTTAGAAGTTCAATATACAGGATTCTCCAAATATTCCATACCTCTTTCTATTACTGATACCACCCAAAAACGTCTGGATTTGGGAATAATCCAAATGAATGAAGATCCTACTCAATTAGAAGAAGTAGTTATTACTGGTGAGCAAGCTCAGGTTTCCCTTCGTTTGGATAAGAAAGTATTCAATGTAAGTAAAGATTTGATTTCTCAAGCTGGAGCAGCAACAGATGTGTTGGACAACATACCTTCTGTTACGGTTAGTCCATCGGGAGGAATAAGTTTACGTGGAAATAGTAATGTTAATATTTTAATTAATGGTAGACGAAGCGGTCTCACCGAAGCGCAAGCATTAGAGCAATTACCAGCTGATACTATTGATCGTGTCGAAGTGATCACCAATCCTTCAGCCAGATATGATGCTGCTGGTGCAGCAGGTATAATCAATATTGTTTTGAAAAAAAACAAAGCCAATGGAATAAACGGACAAGTAAGATTAGTATCTGGAACTCCAGATGACTATAGAGCTATTGGTAGTCTTAATTATAAGGCCAATAAATTTAATGTTTTCGCAAATCTTGGTATTCGTTATACAGATTATGAAGGCCTGTACACTCGTAATCAGGAAACTCAAAATAATGGGATCACCAATATACTTAATCAACGTCAGAATGAAGATCGTCATGATGATGGGCGCTTGATATATCTCGGAGCTGACTACTATCTAAATGATAAAAATACTTTTACAATAGCTTTTTACAGGAATGAAACCAAAGACACTGACAAAACTGATTATGTTTATGACTATTTTACTGAGAATTTAAGAGATAGTACACTTGTTACCATTGGGAATTCTCGTGAAAAACGTAATTACAATCAATTTGAATTTAATTATACAAAAACCTTTGCCAAAGAGAGGCAAAAACTAACTTTTGATATTCAATACGATTTTTGGGAAAGCACTAAACGATGGAAAATTGATATTGATAAAATCTTACCTGAGATCACATCGATATTAGACCAAAGAACTACTACAACCAATGATAATAATGATTTTGCTGCGCAGATAGATTTTATAAATCCCATTAAGGAAAAGAAACAGTTCGAAACTGGTGTTAAATATGAAACCCGTACAGTATCAAATTCCTTTTTTGCAGAAGAATTGATCGATACAAATTTTGTGAGTATTGATCCCTTAGATAACAGCATAGACTATGACGAGCAAATATTTAGCACCTATGCCCAATTTGGTAACACATCTGGTAAATTAAGTTACTTAGGAGGAGTTAGAATGGAATATACTCGTGTAAATATAGAAGATGAAAACAGTGCATTTAGTCAAACCTATGATTATAATCGATTCTTTCCTTCGGTCAATCTTAAGTATGCTTTTAATGAAGAAAATACATTACAGCTTAACTATAGTAAACGAATTAACCGACCAAGATTGTGGCAGCTTAATCCATTTTTTGAACTCATAGATTTTAATAGACAATCACAAGGGAATCCAGATTTACGTCCTGTATTTACCGATGGAATTGAACTATCATTCCTTAAAACAGGAAAAGGCTTCTCTATTAACCCTTCTATTTATTTTTCTAATAGTGAAAATACAATACAAAGATTAACCGTACAAAATGAGGAAAGCATATTTGTATCTACACTGTTTAACCTGGATTCTGAAACAAGATATGGTTTTGAGTTTGTAGCCTCTTATTCTCCTTTTAAATGGCTTAAAATGAATGGGGAATTCAACTATTTTGCTTTTGAAGAAAAAGGAATGGCAGCATCCCGTAGTTTTGACTTTTCTGACGACACCTGGTTCTCCAGTCTTGATGTTAGAGCCACATTACCAGAAGGTTTTAGATTGCAAGGTAGGTTTTTACATGAAGGACAACGCAATAATGCTCAAACCAAAACCAAATCCATATCCTACTTAAATCTTGGACTTAGTAAATCACTTTTTAATAAAAGAGCTTCTGTTGTATTAAATGTAAGTAATGTTTTTAATACCAGAAAAACTCGTGAAACCATATCAGGAAATGATTTTACTGTAAATCGTGTCCTCAATAGAAATGCGGCTCGATGGACATTGAGTTTTTCATATAAGTTTGGAAATGCTCAAAATAGAAATGCAAAAAGAAGTAATAGAAATTAATAATCAAAATGATAAAAACAATGAAATTTTCAATCGTAATTAAACTATGTATTATCGCAATACTGGTATCCAAAACCACAATATTGTTTGGACAAGACACTAATAATCAAAAAAAAGAGATTAATCTAACCGATTTTAAAGCTTTAGATATATCTGGCTTAGCACAGGTATATATTAAACAAGGAACAGAAAATAAGGTCGATATGAAAGTTAGTGGTGTTGCTATCAAAAAAATTAAAGTTTTTGTGGATAACGAAACATTATTTATAGATACTCCACGAAGTATTAGTGGAGAGTCTATAAAAATCACAGTAACCTATAAAAAAATAGTTGACATAAAAGTGAAAGATGCTGCTGAGTTAACTGCATTAAATACTATTAAAGGAGATGTTCTTAAGATTACGGTTACTCAAGCCAGCGGTACAGCTATATCAGTTGATCTTAAACATTTAGAAATCTCAATGAAAAACAATGCAGACCTTAAAATTAAAGGAATAACAGACAATCAAAGAGTAAAATCTGCCAGCTCTGGTGGAACATTTGATAATTCTGGGTTAACTATTCGAGATTAATTTTTGAATACCACTAAACAATTAATAATTCTTATAAGCACTCAATTTATTAATAAATTGAGTGCTTTAATTTTCTAATAGTTATATCTTTTTTGCTTCTTCAACAATGTTTCCATGTTCTCGAATAAGCATTTTTATAGTATTTCCATTTGTATTCTTAACGAATTCAAAACTAAGCGGGGCTTGTTTATTAAAAAACAATGTCTTCGTTTCTGGAAAAACAACTAGAACCATTTCCCCTGCTTTTATTTCTAATCCCATTTCTTTTTTAATAATACTAATATTACCCGTATTAGGTGCCTTGTATTGTCCTACAAATAAATCAAGTTCTTTATCAGATAATATCAATGAGTTCTTTACAGGTAGTTTTACTGCTTTATGGTTATAACTAAGTACTCTTTTTAGGACCCAATTATTATTTTCTTTGATCCACACATGAGAAAATTTTGCTATTCCTGTTTTTTGAGGAGTTTTATTTGATAGTATAGTATAGAATTCATGATACCCATTTTGTATCGCACCATACAAAGTACCATTTTCATATAAAGGATATACTTCCAAGCTATTATCAACTAATTTTCGAAGGAATTTATTTTTGGTTTCCAAACAAATATTCTTTTTCATTTCTGTTATGAACTGTGCTCTTGTTTTACTAACTCCGCTTTGATCATGATAAAACTCGAGATCTTTACTGATAAATGATTCTATAGTAGATAACTTACACTGATTGAATCCATTTTCAAATAAAAGACTGTCCATTTTTTTAATGGTTTGAAAAAGTTGAGATGACTGAGTTACTTGTGATTTTATATGCTGTAGCGGTAAAAATATAACTACAAAAAGAAGTGTTAATTTGAATCTGGATAAGCACAAGTTTTGGTTACATAAAAGCATAGGTTTTCCTATTGAAAAAGTTTGTTTTTTCATGATAAATTGATTTAAATAAGTAATTATGATTTATTTTCTGTATTTCGTTTCTATTAAGAAATAACCAACTAGGCTGATACCTCCGAATAAGAAGCTCATTGATGAAAAAGATATGATATCATTCATATCAAAATATTCGTACAAAATGTTTCCAACAAGAAAACCAATTGCTAATCCAATACCAAACATGCCATATTTTAAAGCAATCCATCCTTTTTTGGCAGATATAATTTCTGATAAATCAATTCCTTGCTCCATCATTTTCATACGTTCCCTATGTCGTGTAAGAAAATACACATAAACAATTCCGAATATTGCTGCGACAATTATAAATGTTACTAAAAAATCCCTAAATATTTCATCCATCATATTCAATTTTGAAGGTTCACTCGTATGATGCTCAAAATTATATTTGGTTACACTTTTAAAAAAAATAATAGTAGTTAAAGACAAATAATCTTAAAACTGTAACCTTTAAAAAAACGTGCATCTCATAATAGGATGACACAAACAGAGGACCATTTATATATTGATAGAATTCTACAGGGAGACCATGAAGCTTATGCTTTTCTTGTAAACAAATATCAAAGAATGGCATATACTGTTGCTTTAAAAATAATGAGGAATGTAGAAGATGCTGAGGATACTGCACAAGAAAGTTTTATCAAGGCTTTTCAGAAAATACATTCTTTTAAAAAAGATTCAAAATTTTCTACTTGGTTATATACTATTGTTTACCGAACTGCAGTCTACAACTTAAGAAAGAATAGAATTTCAACAGAGCAAATCGACGAAGACATTACCCAGAATCGTAGTATTGACAATGAAAACCCTTTTGAAAAAGAATTAAATCAAGAAGCACAAATAATACATATAAAAAAGGCAATAGATAGTTTACCTAAATTAGATTCTCTTTTAGTAACACTATTTTACATCAATGAAAATTCGATTACAGAAATTCAAGAAATAACAGGTCTTTCAGTATCTAATATAAAGGTGAAGTTATACAGGGCTCGTAAAAAAATAAAAAAACAACTGATAACGATTGTAGCATCTAAGTAATATGGAAAATAAAATAATCAAATTAATAAAGAAAGTTGATCTTGATTCTCCAAGTATGGAATTCACAGATGCTGTAATGGAACAATTATCAATGGATATTGAAAGTAAATTACGTTCTGACAACTTATTTGTTAGTGTTAGAGAGGAGATGAAAAAAACTGATCTCAAGGAAGAGTTTACAAATTCAGTTTTATTAAATATTAACTTATCTCAGTCTAAAATAAAATTAAGGCCTATTATTAAAAAAAGCTCTGGGATGATTTTTGCTGTTGTAATAATGGTATTAATTATACTATCATTCCTAGTGAAAGGAGAAACTTCTAATACTATTTATACAAAAACAAATGATTTATATTTCATATCAGACTTAATAAACAATTCTCCAAAAAATATATCAATACTGTTTATTTGTATAATAACCGTAAGTATTCTTTTATGGATAGATTTTATGATTAATCATAAAATCTTTAAAGGGAATTTCTGATGGATTTTATAATTATACTGAAATTTTCCTTTTCCTTGCTATAATATCCCACTGTGTTATTTTTCTATTATTTACAACAACAGAAACATCATCATGAAGGTTAATGGTCGGACATATATGATACGGAATTCCGTATACCACATCCCCTACTGCTATGCTATCCCAGTTGTCTACCTTCACCACTCCATGTTCTTCACTTTGCGAGAGCAATTCATAATTTTTTAGATTTAGGAACTTTACTCTGTGATGAATTGGATTTTCGGCAGCTACAGATTTATGTCCAAGATCAAGAGTAATAATATTCTTTTTGGGTTTTGAAATCACTCTACTCACTAATACGGCTGCATATTTAAACTCCTGTTCTACTAATTTCTCACTATATCCCCAATCCCAAAGCAGACAAGTTCCCGGACTACAGAGACGATCTTTTTGTAACAAATGGGTGGTAAATGATGGGGTTCCTCCGCAAATTAAACGTATATCAGTAGTATTCTTTTTTAGTATATCAAACAAGATATTTATTTCTTTTAACCCTTCTTCTATTTTATCTTTTCTAAGTTGAGAGTCATTATCCCTAAGATGACCATCATAAACATGTAAACCTTTAAATTGAAGATGTTCATAAGCAGGAATGCTTTCTATAAGCTCATCTAAGTCTTTACCCAATTCAATTCCAGAACGATTCATTCCATTATTAATATCAATAAAAAAATCTATTCTCAAATTCTTAGTAGAAGCTTTTTGCTGTAGTAATTTTGTAGAACCTATATTATCGATTATAGTTAAAAAATTAGTTTGGGGAAATGTTGTTATAAGTGAAAGAAAACGATCTATTTTTGGACCAACCAACTGATGTGCTACTAAAACAGAATCAGCTCCTGCTACCGCAGCTATTTCTGCTTCTGATATCGTTGAAGCCTTGAAATTTTTAATACCAGAGGATATCATTTTTTTAATTACCTCGGGCATTTTATTAGTCTTAACATGCGGCATTAATCGCCACATATCACCTTTTACCATACCAATCATTTTATCTATATTGTATAGTAAACGATCTTTATATAAAGCAATTGATGGAGAATCAACTTCATCTATGTTTTCTATTTCATACCAATTCATATCATACAGGTTTATTCGTTCACAAAATCTCCTTCAAAAATAATAAACGGATTTTCAAAAGTTGATGGCGATTTCTGTGGACTTCTAGCATATTTTATTGATTTACCTACCAAATGGTTATCGCTTAAATTTATTGATGTAAATAATATTCCATAAGGTGTTACCATTCCATATAAATTCTCTCTTTGTAAATAAATCATATTAAATGTGTTTGTTTTACCATCTTCACCTTCTAAAACAAGTCTGTCATTTATACCATCCAGGTAAATTTTCCCTTTCTTAGTCACCTTATCTTCATCATTTACCGTACTAAAAAGAACGTCTGCATTACCTCTTGGCTGTTTTTTAGGAGAGCTATTCATCATATATGGCAATGCAAAAATATGAGACATCTCTTCTATTTCATAAGGTCTTTGCGTATTACACATAATTGCAATCGAGAGTTTTTGTTCAGGAAAAACACTAAGTATACTCCTTGCTCCTTGCATCCAACCTGCATGCTCAAAGACCTCTCTGCCTTGTGGGTCCCAGTTTCTACGCCAGGCAATACCTACTCCGGTATCTTCTCCAGATTTTAGTTTCTGAGTTTTAAACATTTCTTTTACAATTTCAGGTTTTAAAAAACCATTGTAATAAATATCTCCCATGCGTACCAGATCAGATGGTGTTGATATCATTCCTCCTCCTCCCCACTTGTAACTTGAGTCATCTGGATTTTCTACCATCGAAACATTACCAGATCGGTCCATTGCATATAGTTTTGTCATGTTGGTAACTTTATCACCTCCCAAATCTGGTCCTGTAGAAGTCATTTTTAAAGGTTTAAATATTTCATTATCTATATATTCTAAAAAAGGTGTTCCCGTTATGCCTTCTACTACACCAGAAAGTAATGTAAAACCATGAGTCGAATATTTATAATCTGTCTTAGGCTCAAAAAGGAGTTTTTTATGGGCAAATACGGTTAATGATTCATCAATTGAATTATAAAAGTCTTTTTTAAAACGATCTTCATCAGAGTAATGCGCAATACCAGATATATGAGCTGCAATATCTCTTGAAGTAATTGTATGTGATTTTTCTGGGAATGCAGGTACATAGCTTTGTACAGCTTGGTCGAGATCTATCTTATTTTCCTGAAGCAGTGTAGCAATAGCCGTAGCTGTAATTAATTTTGAAACTGAAGCCGCACGAAATTTTGTAGAGCTATCCACGAGGTCTTTTGATTGAGTATTTGAGTATCCAAAACCTTCTGCAAATACAATAGTATCATTCATACTAACGGCAATTGAAATCCCTGGTGGGCTATTTTTAGAATCCAAAAATACCTTTGCCATTGTCCTAATTAGATTTTTATTATCCTCTATTGCTTTTGTGGGTATAGTATCGGTTTGATTTTTATCTTTTGTTTTTTTATTGACAGAAGACTGTGCACATCCTTGTACGGTGAAAACTGTCACTAATAAAGTGATGAGAACAAACAGATATTTAAGATTGGATTTGAATATATTCATACATTGATTTTTTAATTGATGTTCAAAATTTATCTTTATGTCAAGATAAATCATACAATTATACAATATTTATCTTTATATGAAGGTATTTTTTTGTAGTTTCAACATTCAAAATTGAGATTTACACCAAAATGAACGATAATCATCAGGATATTATTGATACTTTAATTACCGATTGGAAACAAGAAAGGCCAGATCTTGATGCTTCTGCAATGTTAATTGTCGGTAGAGTTTTAAAATTGGGGAAGACATTAGAAAAAAGAGCTAGTAAGGCTTTACGGAGCAGTGATATTCATTATACTGATTTAGATGTATTGGCGACATTAAGACGCTCGGGCAAACCATTTGAACTTACTCCAACTCAACTCATGCAATCTGTTTTAATTACCTCTGGTGCTATGACAGCCTTACTTGATAGATTGGTGCGATTACATTTGATTTATCGTTCTCCTGATCAAAAGGATGGACGTGTCAAACTGGCTGGTTTAACAAAAAAAGGAATAAAAACAATTGATAAAGCCATAGAAACGAGATTTGAAGAAGCAAATGAAGCTGTTCATATTTTTGATGCTTCAGAAAAAGACACTTTATCTTTATTATTAAAAAAAATGATTATACACTTAGAAAATGAATCATAGTAGCAATTATTAAACAAATTGAATAAACTTCATGATTTCTTTCTAAATAACATATATAGCAACCCTACAGCTGCCATTGCTGCACAAATGTACATGATTAGAGGTATCTTAGAAATTATATCCTGATAATATACTCCAGAAAAAAAAGCTCCTAACCCTATACCAGCTTCGAGAGCAATATACATTGTAGCCATAGCCTTACCTTTATGGTTTGGATCACTCATATCTACGGTCCATGCGTTTAGCGCTGGAGATAATATTCCCATAGCTAATCCATAAAAAACCGCTCCGGTTAACAACCCTTTAATCGTATTAAGATAACCAATTAGTATTAATGCTATAAACAATATAACAAGACCTATATTGATAACTGGAATTCTTCCATAAGCATCGGATATTTTTCCTGCAATAACTCTGATTAGCAAAGAAGAAGCTGTAAAAACAATAAAAAAAGTTCCCTTATTTATAATTCCCAAATGATCACTCCAATCGGGAATCAAAGTTAAGATTACTCCAAAACCGATATATGTCAAAAAAGTGATTAGTGCAGAAGGTAAAACCTCTCTTGCTATAATATCGTTCTTTGAAATTCTGAGATCAGAAAAAGAAAATGTTTTTTTATGAACAAGGGTTTCTTTAATACCTACCACCATAATAATAGATATTAATGCAATACATGAAGAAGTATAAAATAATATATCAAATGAGTAGTGTAATCTAATAAAACTACCTAATGCAGGCCCCAAAGCCAAACCTGTACTAAAACATAATCCTTGTATACCTAGTGCTTCGCCCCAACGTTCTCTAGGAATAATATCTGACACATATGCAGATATTGCTGTTGGACTAAAACCTGTAGAAAAACCATGCAATAAACGTAAGAATAAAAACCCAGACACCGTAGTGAGTATAGGGTATAAAAATCCAGATACCAAACATACCATTGCTCCAATTACAATTACTGGTTTCCTTCCTATCGTATCTGTTAATTTTCCGCTAAATGGTCTAGATAAACCTGCAGTAAGTGTAAATAAAGAAATGATTAATCCTTTGTACTCAGCTCCATTAATACTACTTAAATATGCAGGCAATTCTGGTATAAGCATATTATAACTTGCTGAAAACAATAAAGAACTTAAAGAAATTAGAGCAAAATTGATGGTGTATATAGAGCCTTTTTTATCCTTCATTCCTATCTCTTTTTATAATAAGAATGAATTAGTTCTTTAGCATAATTCCATAAATTAAAAGAACCATATTGTATAGATTTTGTTTTGTTTTCTACTTTTTCATAATCAATATTATATTCATTCCAAGTACCTCCATTATTCGAACTGTTTTGAAGTATTGGTTCGAATCTATCCATTGCTTTGGCAAATTTTGATTCTTTAGTTTTACCTTCTTCAAATTCTAACCAAATATCTATAAATTCTTTAGCTTGTTCTTCAGGTAATAAGCCAAAAATTCTTTTTGCCGCTATTAGTTCTTCATCGGTATTGATGTGGTTTTTTACAGGATCATGAAGAAAAACGTCACCAGTGTCAATTTCTACAATATCATGTATTAATACCATTTTTAAGACTTTAATCAAATCAATAGATTCATTGGAATGTTCTCCCAAAACTAAGGTCATCATCGCCAGATGCCAGCTATGTTCTGCATCATTCTCTGGTCTATCACTATCAAACAATTTAGTTTTTCTTTGGATGTATTTAATTTTATCTATTTCCTTAATAAATTCTATTTGTTTGGATAATCTTTCTGATAGCATCCTCTTATTTTTTTTAATTGTATAATTTTATAGTTTTCAAAGAAATGGTTTCTTGAACTTTTATAAAAGGACATTTGTCCCAACACAAAAATGATACGTACAAATCCAGAATTATTAACTTATATTAATGAACTTTATAATAAGAAAAACAATGGTATAACCGAAGAAAAACACAATCCAAAACAACGTGTCATCGAACAAAATAAGAGATATAATTGGGTATATATCATTAAGAAAGGTATTACAAAATGTTATTTATCTGATGAAAATGGAAAAGATTTTATTCAGGAATTTTTGGGAGAAGGAATGGAGTTTGGTGAAATTGAAGTATTTAGTGGTAATCCTAGTTTTTGTTGTATAGAAGCTATAACAGAACTAGTGGTATATAAAATTTCATATATAGATTTTAATACGCTATTAGAAAACGATAAGAAGTTTAACAGACTTGTTATCAAGGCAATGGCTGCAAAAATAAGTTATAAAGCTCCCAGACATTCTTATCAGCAATCTTACCCTATTGAAGACAATATTCTAAGGCTTCAACAGCTTTTTCCTAAACTTACCGAGGTAATTTCAAAAAGTGATATTGCTAATTATCTGGGTGTTACCTTAAGAAGTTTGAACAGAACATTAAATCAATTAAAACACAGAAATGAAAATTAAAAACGGACTACCTTTTGTAGTCCGCCTTCTAAATTGTATGTGAATAAATTAAAGTATCACAATACTATATTTTATATACAGCATTGGTTATTTTGAATTGTACCAAAACAAACTGCACCTGATGGACTCGGAACAGCGCAGAAATCGCCATTAACATCAGATAAATAAAAACGATAACATCCAGAAACGCAATCTGATAACATTCCTCCATTAATTTGTTTTTGAGAAGTCTTGGTGAGTTTTTGAACTCCATCGATCTTCAGAATTGATTTTTTCATAATATTTAGGATTTAAGAATAATAATAACCTAAACGTTTTTACGTCATTTAGGCTTCTGACAGTTTTTATATAACATGTAATTTAATCCTTTTATTACTAAATCATTCTTAAATTTTTCTAAAGAATTAAAGTTCTGATTTTAAAGCCTTAACATCTATAATCAATTGTGCTATTGAAGCTTTATTTAGACCATTATAAATTCCTCTAATATGTTTGTTATTATCAATAAGTACGAAGTTTTCTGTGTGTAAAAAATCATCTTCATCCTTTTCGACTCCCAAATCTTCTTCAACAAAATAATAGTTTCTACCTAAATCATATATCTGTTTTCTATCTCCTGTTACCAGGTGCCATTTATGTTCTAGAATTCCTTTTGCTTTAGCATATTTTTGTAAAACAGGCACCGAATCATACTCTGGAGTAACCGAATGTGATAATAACAATATATCGCTATCGTTTATAAACTCCTCTTGCAACATTGTCATATTCGAGGTCATTTTTGGGCAAATTCCAGGACATGAAGTAAAAAAGAAATCTGCTATATATATTTTATTGTCAAAAGTTCTTTGAGTAATTGTATCTCCTTTTTGATTAATTAAAGTAAAATCAGGAATAATATGAAATGTTTTTTCATCTTCGGTATTTGGTATCAGCCAATTTGGAGTAAATGACGCTTCATTATAATATGGAAGCGATTCTACTCTGCTAGTCTCTTGATTTCTTCCAATATCTTTACAACTTGTTATCAATAGTATTGATATCAATAATGAATAATATATGTGTTTATTGATATTGTACAGTTTCTTTTTCCAATGCATAACATAAATTTGAACGTCTTAAACCAAAAACACGTCCGTTCTTAGCCTCGTAATTAACATATATCTTACCATTTTCTAACCAAGCTCTTTGCATACCTTCTTCTTTTCCTTGATTAATATGCTTTTGTTTGGATAGTTGTCCATTAGAATACCATTTTTGTTGTATTCCATGTTTTACCCCATTCTCATAATTAGATTCTGCAGCCAAAACACCATTAGCCCACCAAATTTTTACGACACCATCAAGATGATTTCTAATATAATAAGATTGTTTTCTGAGCGTACCATCAGAAAACCATTTCTGAGCTATTCCTTCTTTTTTTCCATTATAATATCCCATCTTCTCGGCTAGTACATTATTTGGATGATAATTCACTGCATATCCAGAAAAAGGTTGATTCTTATAATACCATTTCCCTTCAGTAGCATTAAGAATTAAAAGATCTTTTGCTACTTCTGTATTCTCAATATCTTTTTTTTCGGGGGTAGCTACGTTATTTTGATTTTCAACAACAACCTTTTTACAATTGATAATGATTAACAAAGGGATAATACAAAATAGTTTAGTTAATTGCATTTGGAGTTCCTTTATATGGTCCAACAAATACAATGTATCTTCCCGTAGTTGCGTATATTTCATTAATAATATGGTAATGATATTCTGTTTCATCAGTATGTTGTGTAATACTTGCATGACCTCCAGATGCATCTAAATCTGTAGGGTATGTCCCTGTCGAATTACATTTCCTTCCATATATAAAAAATCCATCAGATATTATTCCAATTAACTTGTCGTCATCGTCAGACCAGGCTTTTGGTTCTAGGTGATAATGATATTCTGCTGGTCCGATGTGTCCTCCAGAATAATCCAGGCTTACTACAGCTTGATCTAACGCTCCATTTCCTTCCTGATCATTAAAAATAGCCGCTCCACTAACAGAAATACCTATAGCTCCAAGTGAAGTCGCTGTACTGCTACTTGCCAATTGAGGATCTGAAGAAACGGTTAAAGTGGCCGCTCCATCATAACCGGGAATTAGACTTGGTGTCATATTAGTAGCTATTGTAGGTGCAACATATAACGCATTGCCTACTCCCCAATACGGAGTGGTATGATTTGGATTTCCAGTAGTCTCAATAACAACATTGGACCCTTCGAGATAAATATCTGTTTCATTAGTATCAAATTCGGCAAAAGCAGCGTGTAATTCTCCCGAAACCTCTCCTCCTGTTTCTGTTTCTGTAGTATCTCCATCATCACTGCTACAAGCAATGAACGTCATTAATACGAGACTTATTCCTAAGGTTAATGTCCAGATACTTTTGTTTTTTCTTTTTTGTTTCATTTTCATACGATTTGGTTATTATCTTTTCCATTTCTAAGCCATTTTCTAATAGTTTAATCGTGTGTTTGTTTTGGTCCTCTTTTATGATTTGGTTTCGGAGCCTTTTCTAATTCTTCTTTGGTAATAAAACCATCTTCATCTGTATCTATTTTTGAAAAATCTCTTTTTAATGGCCCTCTCACCTCTTCTTTAGCAAGTTTATTATCATTATTA
Organism: Aquimarina sp. AU119; assembly: GCF_900312735.1. Classification (NCBI taxonomy): domain Bacteria; kingdom Pseudomonadati; phylum Bacteroidota; class Flavobacteriia; order Flavobacteriales; family Flavobacteriaceae; genus Aquimarina; species Aquimarina sp. AU119. The sequence continues at coordinate 170,369 of NZ_OMPF01000022.1, forward strand.
TCATCCATCATTTTAAAAATTTCCTCTATGCTTGGAGGTTGATGATGTTCTTTTTCCTCAGTATCAGATTGTGCATTTGACTTACAAGACATCATTAATGCTATAAAACTTAATACTAATCCTAATTTTATAGTTTTACTTTTCATTTTACAAATGTTATTGTTTCCTATATAGGACTATAAATTTCTATAAAAGTTTAGAAGTAAAAGACCGTTTTCTGTAGATCTTGGGAAGTTTTAAGCGAATTCAACACTAAATTCAGTGAACGGTATAATTCTTTGTTTTCAAAAGAGTAATTTCATCAATTGATTGATTTTTATTTCCTTTAATTTGCATTATGAATGCATTAAAAAGGTTTTTTTATCAAACACTTTTATGGTTAATTATTTGGTCCGTATTGTGGTTTGGAAGAGGTTTTAATTCACAATTTTTAGCAGAAAATTCTTTTGCTTTTGCATTTCAGGCTCTACTCATTGGTGCTCTCATATATTATATTGCTCCAATGTTTTTATTTAAGAAGAAGTATGTTTTATTTCTTATTATTTCAATTCTTGGAATAACTACACTTGCATTTATTTCTATAAACTTATTTACAGTTCCTAAAATACCACCACCATTTGGAGGAGGACCCAAAAACATAAATCCAAAACCTCCTTCTCGATTTTTTATTCATTTTTTATTATTATCAATTTCTTATGTGATTGCAGTATTTATAGAAACATTTGTATTTGCACAAAAAAAAGAGCAAGAAACCATTAAGAATAAGAACGAAAATCTTCAAACAGAACTTAAACTTCTAAAATCTCAAATTAATCCGCACTTTTTATTTAATTCTCTTAATAATATCTATGCTCTTTCTGTTATAGACTCTAATAAAACTCAACAAAGTATTGGTTATTTATCAGATATGCTCCGATATGTTTTATATGAATGTGAACGTCCTTTAGTCCCTTTAAAAAAGGAAGTTTCTTATATAAAAGATTATATTAAATTATTTTCTTTAAAAAGTAGTAAAGCTTATGCAATAACAACTGATTTTAGTATTTTGGATGGTAATACATGGATCGCACCTATGTTACTTATTCCTTTCGTAGAAAATGCATTTAAACATAGTAATATCGAAAAGCCAAAAGATTCTTTTATAAAAATACAAATCCAATCTACTCCTAATTATATTAATTTTAAAATAGAAAATAGTATTCCGAAGAAAAGGATTAATAAAGATATCATTGGAGGAATTGGCCTAGAAAATGTTAAGAAAAGATTAGCTATATTATATCCAGAAAATCATCAGTTAGATATTATTGAAAATAATGAGGTTTTTAAGGTAAAACTAAATATAAAACAGACTAATAATGCTTAAATGCTTGGTAATAGATGATGAAGAATTGGCAAGAACACTTCTGAAAACATATATAGACAGGTTAAATTTTTTAGAAATGGTTAGTGCAGTCGAGAATCCTCTTGAAGCTTTACAAATACTTAAAACTACTGATATAGATGTTGTATTTCTAGATATTCAAATGCCCGATTTAAAAGGGACAGATTTTGCTAAAATGATTCCTGAAACCACACAAATAATATTTACAACTGCATATTCTGAATATGCATTAGAAGGATTTGAATTAAATGCATTGGATTATTTGCTTAAGCCCATCACATTTGAACGCTTTTTGATTGCCGTAAATAAAATTAAACGAGATTCTGGGGATACAATATCTCAAAATACAATGACTATTAAGTCTGGTTATGATTTATATAAATTAAAATACAATGATATTCTTTATATAGAAAGCGATAGCGAATATGTTATTTTTTATACTGCTGAAAAAAAGATAATGAGTCATCTGGCTTTAAAATCATTAGAAGCAACATTACCAAAATCAATATTCATGAGGGTACATAGATCTTATATCGTTAATAAAAACAAAGTAACTTCATTAAAAGGAAAAGAGGTTCTGATCTCAGAAATTAAGATTCCTGTAAGTTCAAGTTATTATGACTTGGTTAAAGATCAGATATTTTAAAAGACAAAGTACTCATTAAAAGAAATTTAAGTATTCTTTATTCAATAATAAGATTAACTGAATCAAAATAAATTATCACTATACTATTTACGGTTTTTGCAATGTAAACATCTCAATCATTTTCTCTTTCTTACAAATCATAAAAAAGAGTCATACAATTAAATATATCTTTGTTTAAAAACTAAACCAAAGTGCACCCAAAAAACATTCACAATCAGCCTTATGATTTTCCGTCATTGATTCATACACATCCTATACTAAAACCGTATGTTTTCACGAATACATTTGGAAATATGACCATTGATTTTTCAGATTCTGGAGCAGTTTTAGAATTAAACAGAGCTATTCTAAAACATGATTATGGATTAACAGATTGGAGTATTCCCAAGAATTTTCTCTGTCCTCCAATTCCGGGAAGAGCTGATTATATTCACCACTTAGCAGATATATTGAAACAAAATGGAGTAAATCCCAATATAAAAGGTTTAGATATTGGTGTAGGAGCTAATTGTATCTATCCGATTTTAGGTGTTCAAATTTATGGCTGGCAAATGGTAGGAGCAGATATTAATGAAACTGCCATTGCATCTGCAAACAAAAATGTAGAAATTAATCCTCATCTTTCACAAGCTATTCAAATAAGACATCAATCAAATCATGCCAATATATTTGAAGGGATTATAAAACCAGGAGAATATTTTGATTTTGTAATGTGCAACCCTCCTTTTCATAGCTCTAAAGAAGAAGCGTCTAAAGGTACACTTAGAAAACTAAAGAATTTAAAAGTATCTAAAGACTTAGAACTTAATTTTGGAGGGCAAGCGAATGAACTTTGGTGTAATGGTGGTGAAGCGCTTTTTTTAAAACGTATGGTAAAACAAAGTATTTCTTTTTCAAAACAGGTTGGTGTTTTTACCAGTTTAGTTTCTAAAAAAGAACATGTAGCCAAATTAAAAAAACAACTAGATAAAATAAAAGCTCAACATACTATTGTAGACATGTCTCAAGGTCATAAAAAAAGCCGTCTGATTACCTGGACATATTAATTTCTATATTATAAAGTATAAAATATTTTTAAAAGAAAAATGCCTGTCATACTATGACAGGCATTGAATAAAAAGTTTTAGCGTATATATATTTAAATAACTTTTACATTTACCGCGTTTAATCCTTTTTTACCTTCTGCAAGATCAAATTCAACTTCATCACCCTCACGAATTTCATCTATTAATCCAGAAATGTGTACAAAATGTTCTTTGTTTGAACCTTCTTCAATAATAAAACCAAAACCTTTAGCATCATTGAAGAATTTTACTGTTCCTTTACTCATTGTTATAATATTAATTTTAATAATTATTTTAACATATTCAAATATGGTGCCATAAATTTAATCAAACTTTCTAAAATTATACTATCTAATTAAATTAATCTTCAGGCGGCCTACCATGAATTTCTTCAAATAATGTATCAAAATTATCACGTAGATAAGAATTTAACTTCTTTCTATAATCATCTTTTAACCAGCTTAAAAAATTATAAGTACTCTTGCTTATACATTTTGCATACGCCTGTATTCTATGATCAATATCCTCACCCAACATCTTTGCTAAACCTAATGCATCATAGATATCCTCACTATTTTCAATACATATTTTTGCATGTTGCGCTATAGATTGTTCCAAAACGACTTTAGAAGATTGTCCCTTTTTCACAGATTCGATATATGTATCTTTAATATCAAAATACACCTCTTCAGAATTAGCAAACTCAGCTCTCAACTCAGCTGGCATTTCATGCTTAAATTTACTTTCTATCTCCTCATCATTGAGAAGCCTATCCATATAATAGTTAGGAGAGTTAAATATTTTCTGCCAATCCAAATCTGCACCCCAAGGTCCAAAACGATAAAGGTTGTTTCCTAGATCAATAACAGAAAATTTAGCTTTATTCTTTAAGATCCTAGAACCTCGACCAATCATTTGATAATATAAAGTAAGAGATTTAGTCGCTCTGTTTAAAATAATGGTATCTACCGTAGGCTCATCAAATCCTGTTGTTAAAATACTCACCGAAGTCAAAATAGCATTTGGTGTTTCCTTAAACCAAGTAAGGATTTGATTCCTTTGTTTTTTGGTAGCGGTATTGTCAAGGTGTGCTATAGGATATCCTGCAGCTCTAAAGGTGTCAAATACATGTAATGAGGTATTAATCCCATTGTTAAAAATTAAAGTTTTCTTACCCAAAGAATGCTTTTTATAGGCTTCTAGTAATTTCCCAAGCATATCACTATTAGTATATAAATCTTCTGATGATTTTACAGTATAATCACCGTTAGATCCAACTTCTAATGACGTCAATCCCATATTATAAGCAAAGACTTCTGCACGTGCCAAAAACTCATTCTCTATAAGGGATTCTATGGTTTCACCAGTAATTAGCTCATCATAATTATCCTTCATAGGTAACTTCATGTTTGAACTCAACGGAGTTGCTGTTACTCCTAGAATAAAGGATTTATCAAAAAATTTAAACAACTTGGTAAAAGAGTTATAATGCGCTTCATCAATAATAACCAAACCTATATCTGAAATATCTAATTTATCCTCATTAAGTCTGTTATTTAATGTTTCTACCATGGCCACAAAACAACTATACTCTTCCTGATCATCAAGATTGGCCTTACTATCAACTACTTTATTTACAACACCAAATCCCGTAAGCATATTAGAGGTTTGCTTACATAATTCGATGCGATGCGTCATCACTAAAACTTTCTTATTATGATGTTTTAAATATTGTCGTACTATTTCAGAAAAAATCACCGTTTTTCCACCACCAGTTGGTAATTGATATAATAGATGGTAATCTTCGCGGGCATCTTCAAAACTTTTAAAAATCTTATTAATAGCTCCTTTTTGATAACTATATAATTCTTTTCCTGTTTTCCTCTCTTCTGAACTAGTAATTATTTCCGACATAACCTCTATTTTTTTAAGGGATGTAAAATTAAGGCCTTTCATGGGTTTTTAAAGAATTTTATGATGAAAAAATTAAATCATTTTATAAAATTCGTATTTCTATACACTAAATAAAGAAGAAATAAATAAAAAAAGAGATTCTAATTCCTAGCAGAATCTATTAAAACTATTGGCTTAATACAAGTATTGATTGATTCTTTGATTATCCAACAGTAATTCTACACATATCGGTTAAATAATTGTTATTCTTACCTTTTTCTTTTTCAGTCTGCTATTATTTAAATTAGCTACTAATTGATTTGCAATAGATGCAGGTACAGCGACAAAAGTGCAATCTTGTTTTAATTCTATAACTCCTAATTGATCTTTATCAATTTTCCCTTGTTTAAAAAATAAACCTGCAATATCTCCCTTTGAAATCTTATCTTTTCTACCTCCAGAAATAAATAAAGTTTGCCAATATTGAGAAGGCCTTTGTACAGATTGGTCATTAATCACCTCTATTTCAGCATTTTTAATAAAATCTGGCAAATACTCTTTTTCCCATTTTAAAACATATGCAGTTCCTTTAGCATCTACTCTTGCAGTCCTACCATTTCTATGTGTGAATTCTTCCATTTTTATGGGAAGCTGATAATGAATGATAAATTTTATCTCTGGTATATCAATTCCCCTTGCTGCCAAATCAGTCGCAATTATGATTTGATGTGTTCCATTTCTGAATTTGATCAAAGATCGTTCTCTGTCTTTTTGTTCCATTCCACCATAAAAACATCCATGACTTATATTGTTTTTATCTAAAAAGTCACTTACATCTTTTATGGTATCTTTTAAATTACAGAATATAATTCCGGGTTGATTACCTATATGATTTAAGACTGACACAAGTGTATTTAATTTATCCTTTGATGGAGAAATTATGGTTTTAATAGCCAAATTAGAAACTCCTTCTTTTAAGTAATTAACAATAGTAGGGTTTTCTAGTTGTACAAAATCCGGAATATCAATTTCTTGTGTTGCAGAAGTGAGTATACGCTTTCTAATATTAGGTAATGCATTAATAATTCCTCTCATTTCATACTCAAAACCAATTTCCAGAGATTTGTCAAACTCATCTAATATCAAAGTTTTTATGTTTTCTTTTGAAAAGCGTTCTCTACTAAAATGGTCTGCTACTCTACCTGGTGTTCCTATTAAGATTGCCGGAGTATGTTTTAGTTCCACTTTGTCTTTAGAAATAGATCGCCCACCATATACAGCATTTACTTTATAACCTGATCCCATTTCTCTAACTACTTGTTCTATCTGAATGGCTAACTCTCGTGATGGCACTAAGATCAATGCTTGTATATCAGTACAATCGGGATCCATTCCCGAAATAACCGGTAATAAAAAAGCTAAGGTTTTTCCTGTTCCTGTAGGTGATAAAATAATTGTATTATCTGTATGTTCAACGGCAACAAGAGCTTCTTCCTGCATTGGATTTAAACTCTCAATATTCAATTTATCAAGAATTCGTTTTTGTCCTTTAATATTATTTGCCATATCAATATATATTACTTTCTTTTCTTTTTAGACACCTCTGTCTTAACCACAGGAACACTTGATGTATTTTGAATATGATAGCTTGCGATCATTTTTTCAATAAGTTCTTCTTTTGTGAGATGATGAAAAACAGTTTTTATTTTCTCTTTATACTGATTAGAGAGGTCATGATTTGGTTTAGTTTTAAATATTTTTTTAGCCCATAACAATCCTTTATTCTCTTCAATACTTTGAGCATCTACCTTATTATATTCTTTAAAGTTAATATCTAACTCATCAGAAAACTCTGCAATATCTATTATTTCTTCTTTTTGCAAAACAGTTAACGATAACCCCTTCGCTCCTGCTCTTGCGGTTCTTCCACTTCGATGTACATATGTTTCATATACATCTGGTAAATGATAATTAACCACATACGATATTTCTTTAACATCAATTCCTCTTGCAGCCAGATCAGTGGCTACAAGAATATGTATATGCCCTTCTCTAAATTGTTCCATAATTCTATCACGAATGGGCTGTGATAGACTTCCGTGTAGAGCACCAGAAGAGAATTTATTTATTGCCAAATTTTTGGCGAGTTTATTTACTGCAGCTTTTGTTTTACAAAAAATGATCCCTCGTTCTCCTTCTTTTGACGTTAAAAAATGCATTAAAACATCTAATTTTTCTATAGGTTCGACAACTACATATCGATGGTCTATACCCTGATGACCTATCTTTTCCATATCAGCACTTTCCTGTATGACATGTTTTGACATATAGTTTTGTACCATCTGTTTTATAGTTCCCGGCATTGTGGCGGTAAAAAGAATAGTTCTTCTGCTTTTAGGCAATACTGAGACTATTTCATCTAAACCATCTTTTAGAGAACTCACCATTTCGTCTGCTTCATCAAGAATTAGGTAGTTAGCAATTTTTATGTCAATAGCATTTCGTTTAATTAAATCTATTAAACGTCCCGGAGTAGCAACAACGATATGTGTTACTTTTGTTAATCGTTCTATTTGTGGTTTAATCGGAATTTCACCACAAATTGAAGCTATAGATATGTCAGGTAAATATGTTGCAAAAGACATTAAATTATTATAAATCTGATGTCCTAACTCTCTGGTCGGTGCTAATATTACTGCTTGAATATTTTTATTATCAACATCAATCAATTGTAACAATGGTAATCCAAAAGCGGCTGTTTTTCCTGTCCCTGTTTTTGCTAAACCAACAAAATCATTCTTTTTTTGTAATAAGACGGGAATTGATTTTTTTTGAATATCTGTTGGTGTAGAAATATTTAAGTCTTCTAAACTTTTTTGAAGAGGAGCTATAATTCCTAAATCGGAAAACTGTATTGACATAAAATAAATTTTGGCAAAGATAGAGGTATAAAATGGAAAGACTATCCCAATTTTAAACTCAATATATTAAAAGATTTTACCGTAGTAATTCAAGTCAACAATTTCACCTTTAGTAGTTTTATAATCACATCGTATAGTCCCCTCTAATTCAAAACCACTATTTAGAGCTACTCTAATACTTCTCGTATTTCTGCTAGAAATTCTACACAATAATTTCTTAAAATGATGTTCATTTACAATATCATCAATTAAAGAAGCCATTGTAGTTGTAATGATTCCTTTTCCTTCATGTTTTGAGTCGATAAAAGCTCCTAATTCTGCTTTTGGAATATTCCAATCAATATTTTTAACATCAATAAAGCCTACAATCACGTTTGATTCTTTTTCAAGTATAAGGTATGGAAAGTAAGACTTTTCGTTAATTTTTTGCTCTATTTCTTCACAATAATTGATTGTATCTGCTATGGTTTTAGTACGTAAAACTGTTCCTGCAAAGAAATCTTCTAATCGCTCTCTATTAGTGTTAATTAACTGAAAGAATGCATTATTATCATTTACACTTAACATTTTTACTATATACTTATTCATCTGCTAAAGAATTATTATTTGGTATTGGAATAGCTACAAAATAACCACATAATAAGCGTATAAAAATTGATTGAAATCAATATCTCTTAATTCTGGATAGTGTTTCTGGGGCCATTCTTAGATATGAAGCAATATACTTGTGCGGAATTTCCTGAAATAACTCTGGTCTTCTTTGTAAAACTCTTTGATATCGTTCTGCCGGAGATGAAATTAAAAGATCAATTTCTCTTTCGGTTTGTAAATAAATAAGTTCTTCTAAGATCGCATACCATAAAGATAAATTCTCTGGATTACTCATCATAAATTTCATAAAGTCATCTTTGGAAATAAAATCGACTTTTGTTTTTTTAAGGGCCTGAATTTCTAACTGTGATACTTTATTTGAAAAAAAAGAATCCAAAGCAGTTATCAATGACTTTTTATATCCCAAATACAAAGTATGTTCTTCTTTATCATTAACATAAAAAACTCTAAGGCTTCCCTCTGAGATAAAATACAAATTTGTATTAATATTATTAGCCGTTTTTAAATACTCCTCTCTTTCTAGAGTTTTGAATTTTGTTAGAATTCCTCCTTTCTCCAGATTATTTTTCAATTGCTGAATCGCATTCATTCTATCTAAATATGATGAAAAAGTTTTTAAATTTCATTTTTTAAACCACGATAAACTTCATTCATCCTTAGAATATAATACATTCCTAAAAGAAATAATAAAACAATCGTTATCAATACTGGCATTTTTGAAATATGTATGTCTAAACTAAATAAATGATATGACGAGGCAAGTAACTTAAATGCCCCGAAGCTTATTATAATTAAACTTGTAGCTATTCCAAAAAGAAGCTTCTTTACAGGAAAAACAACTTTTATTTCCTGCTTGTTTTTCTCTTCAATCTTATTCATCAATAAGTCTGTAAAATCATCTGAAGTATGAATCATACTTTTCTTTACTAAATCCTGAGTTAACTTATCATTCATAACAAACTATCTATATCTTTTTCTAATATCTTTCTTAAAATAAAATTCATATTATTTCTTCCTCTATGTAAACCTACTTTTATTTTTGAAACACTAAAACCAGTAACATCTTTTATTTCTGTTATCTTTAAGTCACAAAGATAAAAAAGTCTTATCAGCAACGCTTCGTCTGGTGTTAAGCGTTCCAAAGCAAGTGTGATATATTTCTTTTGATCCTTTTCCTTAAGTTTCTCGACACCTGTTTTTTGATTTGCCTCTATTTCATGACTATTAATTTTATCAATACTTATATGACTTCTTTGTTTTTTAAAAGCATTATAACTTGTATTAACAACAATACGATATAACCAGGTAGAAAAGTTTGATTTAAATTTAAATGTGCCTATTTTTTGATATACTTTAATAAATACATCTTGTAAAACATCTTCTGCTATACTTTGATCCTTCAATATTGATATAGCAAGAGTAAGAGATACATCCTTATACTTTTCGACTAAATGTCTAAAAGAGGTTGTATCTCCCTCTTTAATCTGCTTGATTAGATGGATATCATTATCTTCGATTCTATCTTTCAAGTCTTTTTCTTATAAAATGAGCAGCAACTAATCCCGCCGAACCAAAAATTAAAATGGTACCCCACACCAATAAATCTGTAGTGTCTTCTGTTAAATCAATTGATGTAAAAATTGACGAAAATAATAGTCCGATTCCTAATCCAAAAACAATACATCCTATATCTATATATTTAAATTTACTTTGAGACTGTTCTGGGACCAATCCTTTTTCTATCATTGCTTTTTTTATTAGATAATTGTATTTGGCTACGATAAAAACCATTACTACTAATCCAATTACTATGATCAAACCTCCTAGGGCTTCTCCTAAATTTTCCATGTTTTATACTTTAAAATTGTTGTTCTATTAATTCTCCTATTTTTTCTATTAAAGGAAGTAGCGTATCTGAATTTGTAAATAGTGCTATTCCGTATTGTTGTTTTGGCACAAACATGGCATATGATTGAAAATCATGATTATTGCCTGTATGTAAATGCATTAATCCATTAGCTGTCGGTTTTTGTGCAAAACCAAGCCCCCATCCTGTTTGCCCTACTTCTTTTAAAAGTTTGTTATCTGATTTAAAATGATTATGTTCTTTCAACATTTCATCGATTAATTCTTGTTTTAAGTGCTTTGGCTTCATCATTTCTATCAAAAACCGAGCATAATCCAAAGCTTCAGAATGAAGGCTATATCCCGGTCCAACAGCATTGTACTTTTCTATTTCGAGGTTCACTTTTCCTTTTTGGTGTCCTTTTGCTTTATACTTTTTTATAGTATCATTCCAGGTATAAAAACTGGTATTCATCTTCAATGGGTGAGCTACTTCTTTAAGAAACAAAGTATCCAATTTACTATGCCAACCTATACCTAAACTTGTTCCCATAGCGGCTCCAAGATGTTGATACGCTTCACCCGAGTATGAAAACCCTGTTCCTGGTTTAAAAGCGATATGAATAGGTTTTCCTTTTGCCCAATTTGGGATTCCCGTAGCATGCGAAAGTACAATACGAGGTGTAATAGTCCTATAATAATCAAATGAAACACTATCTATAGTATTAGCAGGAAAAATCTCTTTCAAATGTGGATATATAGGGGTATCTAAATCAAATTTTCCTTTCTCTACCATTTTCATGACAAAATAAGCAAAAAGTGGTTTTGAAAGAGAAGCAGCTTCAAAAATTGTCTTTTTAGTTACAGGTGATTTACCTTTTATATTTATCACTCCAAAAGTATTATGGTACACAACTTCAGCATTATTAATAATAGCAATAGAAAGTCCTGGCATTGCTATTGAATCCATTATTTTTTTAATATGATTATCTAATTGTGAAATGGATACAGGTTTTCCACTTACGGTCTTAATATATCTTTTATCGCTTTGTCCATAAAAAGCAAAAATTCCAAAAGAAAATATTAATAAAAATGTAGTATGGGATACTATTCGTTTTGATTGATTCATCTTGTATAAAATTAATATGATTACTTACTTTTATTGCGAATTCACATTGATTTGACAAAGTGTTGTTAAAAAAGGTTACAAAATTGTTATTTAACACTTCGACAAATACATTATTTGTATTAATATGTATACATTAAATATTCTCAACTCTTCAATAATACTATGGGTTGATATATAAAAGTCATTTGCAAATGTTACTTTTGAAATATTAAAGAATAGCATTATGAAAAAGCCAACTCAATCAGAAATTTTTACAGATGTTAAAGACTTTGTTTCTAAATTCTCAAGGTTTCCTGTTCATAAATTGAAGGACAATTTTATATTAAAAAGTCACCCACTTAAAATGAATAATCCACAACTAATTAGTATGGCATTGGCACTAAGAGGGTATGTTAAAAATTTTGAACCTAATGCTACAGTTTTAGCAACAGAAATAAAGAAAAGTAATTTAACCGTTGCTCTACTTTGTAATTTGATCAATAACAAAATAAACCACTAGGTTATGAAAAGTTATTTTATTCCAATTGTAGTAGTATTATGTGTATGTATTATTCCTGCGGACCTCCTTTCTCAAGATGATACTCAAAATTGGTTAGAGCGAAATAATATTAGCATTCGAAAAACTTTTGATGGTTCTGTTAATGAATATAAACCTGCTACGTTTAGTTTCTTTGAGAATCATAAATCAGATAATGATTTTATAAATGTAGATTTAGCTATTAAATTTGGCGAAATCGAGTTACTGGAACATACAAATTCTGTTTTATTGCTATATCCGGTAATAGAATGGCATAAGTCTTCTAATGAGGATAATGAAAATGATAAACTAAGTGCTGGTATTAATGCAGAGTATTATTTTGGTCAAAGTTTTACACTAAAACCTTATCTGTTATCCAATTTTGCATTTAAACGTAATCTTTTGGAAGATCATAATGAGCTAAGGTATGTGGGACAATTGTCATTTATTGGTGACCCAGAATATTCATATTTACCCGGAGTTACATGGCGTTTTAAAAATGATGAAGTAGATTATAAAGGGTTATACTTTCCATATTTTGGTTATGAATACAATGAAGTCCCTGATCTGGTTTCACAAGGAGAAACAGAAACATTTTCTGCCTTATTTGCACGATTATTTATAGAATACTGGGCTTTACCGCGATCTATACAGCTTATTTTTGACGGAACCTATAGAGGAGTTTTGGGCGATAGTTCTACCATAAAAAAAGAGCTTCCTTTAGTAAATCTTTCATTTAATTATTATCCAGGAAAACAGGAACATATCAGTATAGGTGTTACTTATAGAAATGGATATGCTCCTGATTTAAAATATGCCAAAATAGAAACTACCGCCATTAGTCTTAATGTGAAGTTTTAAATATAAAAATGAGTTTTATTTAATTGTAACCCCTTTTGGATTAGAGAATTTACCGGTAACTAACCAACCTCCAAAATCTTCAGAAACAGCTAACAGCAGCGTATTTTCTCCTTTTTTTAGATCCAAATATATTGCATCAAACAATCCAACAGTTCCTAAATATCGATAGTCTCTGGATCTCCATCTATTGGTTCCTTTATAAATAGCATTATTATTCAAAATAGCAACTACCCTATCACTATATCCAAATTCAAATAATTTTATCTGGTCCTTATCCGATGTAAAGGTAATTTTTGCAAAAACAGTATTTCTCGGAGTTCCATCTCTTAAAATTACCTCTCTTGCAATATTAGCAGCGGTACCTTCTTCTACCTGAATCATTTTACCCCACTTTCTGGACTTAACAACCTTTGTTAAATTCGTAATATCATCTAACTGCTTTTCTTCAAAAATATCAGAAACTTGCCATTCTGGAACTAACCCTTCTATTGGTTTTCTTTTTATTGGTTTAAAATCTACAATGTCATATTCATTTTTATTAATTGTAAAATTTGCATAGTGCATAGCCGAAGCTCCTCCTCCCCCTATAGCAACTTCTCCTTCACGGGGTTCACGAATCAAATCCCAAGATAGATTCGGTTTTTTTGCATAATCCAAATATATCTGAGCTCTACGACCGTTAACTACTAGTTTTACATGTGTCCAACCGTCATAATTATAGTCATAGGGAAAAGAATATCTCGGTCCAAAATAGAGTTGCCAGGGCGAAACCCCATTAATAACTGGGGTAGCTTGATTTGCATCGGGTTTTCCCGGCAAATGAGCTCGTAGATAAAAAGATTCCATATTAGATCTATCTACTGCCCTAAAGCGAACTCCTGGGAACCCCTGACGTTCTGTGAGATACACATCAAATTCTATAGTCCCATTTAAAAATTTGGTGTCCTTGAGGTATGCTAAGCCGCGTTGAATATAAATAGCGTCTTTGCCTTTAAAATTCTCTAAGACATAAGACTGAGCATTAATTTCCCAATGTGTTGTATCAATAGGGATAATATTTTGTGATTTTGTAGTGTGAATACAAAGTGTGCTCAATAAAACGAAAGTGAATACCTTGATCATTAGATTTAATTTTTTGATTGAACTCAAAGTTCTAACCTATTACCAAATAAAGCAGAAACAAGTTCGTTCAAATCGATTCAATGTTGTTCAAGTCGTATTTTTTGATGATTTTTGTTAGAGATTATGAATACATATCCAGAATATAAATTAGTACAGAAATGTCTCCTCGAAATTGAAGAAAATCTCGAATGGGGAAGTTCTGATGTTTGGCATAATGATGTATTTATTGAATTAAGCGAAACTATCCAACAACATACTCAAGTTCTTTTAAGTCCTACTACATTAAAACGAATTTGGGGTAAAGTGAGCTACAAAAGCGCACCTAGTATTAGTACCTTAAATACCCTTTCACAATTTGCCGGATATCTAAACTGGAGGGATTTTAAACATAAGAATGAAAGTCAAAAATCCTCATGGTTAGAAAAAAAAGTCTTGCAAAATATGGGGATTATTGCAACATCTGCGGCGGTTTTGACAATTGTATTTATTTCTTTTTATTCTATGATTGGATCTAATCAGAATACATCGAAAACAATTGACTTCACAAAAGTTGAATTTAGTAGCCGCCCCATAACCGATGGCTTACCTAACTCTGTAGTTTTTGATTTTGATTTAAATCATATTACATCAGACAGCATCTATATTCAACAGTTTTGGGATGTCACTAAGACTATTAAAATAAATCCAAAACAAGATCAGGCAACAGGAATCTATTACTACCCTGGTTATTTTGGAGCAAAACTTCTAGTTGATGGTAAAATTATAAAAGAACATGATTTATTTATTACCTCTCCTGGTTGGATTGGTACAATAGATTACAAGCCAGTTCCTAAATATATACAAAGTGATAATCTGTTTCATAGTAATTTGTCTTTTCCGAAATCTATTATTAAAGAAATTACAACCAGTACAGAACCTATTGTTTCTTCTTTTCATTTGGTAAAAGATTTTAAAGGTTCTTCTGGGGATAACTTATCTATAAAAACTTCAGTACGAAATGTATATAACGAAAAGTGGGCCATTTGTCAATCTTTAAAAATTGTAATTCTTGGAACGAACGGTGCTCTAGTCATCCCTTTTTCAATACCAGGATGCGTTTCTGATATTAACCTTATGCTTAATGATCTATACTTAAAAGGTAAGGAAAATGATCTTTCTGCTTTTGGCGTCGATTTATCAGAATTTAGAACAATACATATAGATATAAAAGAAAAACACGTAACTGTGTTAATAGACAATAAAAAAATCTATTCTGGACAGTATAATAAATCTATGGGGAATATTGTCGGTCTTCGATATCGGTTTTTGGGAGCTGGAGAAGTAGCTCATTTGAATGTAACAGAAAAACTCAATGAAGAAGTAATTCTTGATGAAAATTTTAAATAGTTAGATTACATTTATTTTTCTTTCCAACCCCAAGGTGCCTCGGGATTTTTGACTGGT
Organism: Aquimarina sp. AU119; assembly: GCF_900312735.1. Lineage (NCBI taxonomy): Bacteria > Pseudomonadati > Bacteroidota > Flavobacteriia > Flavobacteriales > Flavobacteriaceae > Aquimarina > Aquimarina sp. AU119. The sequence goes on from NZ_OMPF01000022.1 coordinate 185,803, forward strand.
TTTGTAATATCCATTACCACTCTAAAAACTCTTGGTGTTCCTAATCTTCTCAAATTATATGTGAATTTTGTTTCGTCTATAGTTATCCACCAAACATTTGTTGAAGCTTTAGGAATCATTTTTTGCGTGTCTTTATCTGCAGGAAATATCTGTATATCCTTTTGTCCAGGATTCGTTGTTATACCTCCATACTGAGTGATCTTATCTTCGGTACCATCTTGATGTCTATGATCATGTTTCAGCATAATTTGATCATTAATATGAGTTAATACCCAAGTTCTGGATTTATCTTCTCCTACAAAAAACGGTATTTTAATTACATCATTACTACATTGACGCACATGCATTACTAATTTTTTTCCTCCAAACTGGTCATCCTCTGCTGGTAATTCTAGAATGCCTTCAAATGATTTTCCACATAAATTCTGTAAAGAATTCCAAAATTGTTGAGAAGGATTATCATCCTGTGCTGTTAATGACATTAAACAACTTAAAAAAAGAAAAACAGAGAATACTTTAGACATATCAATATTAATTTGCAATAGTTAAGAAAGGTATAAACTTCTTTTTGAATTTAATCTAGAAATGTTAATGATAATTTTAGAGATATAAAAAAAGGACCGTAATGTACGATCCTTTTTTTATAAGTATAGGTAAGTTCAGGGTATTGATTAAATTTTATTCTCCTGCTAATATCACATAAGAGTTGGTAACGGGAGATATACTATATTCTTTAACATTTTTAATATCCTTCAAATGTTTGTCAGCTTCTTTAAAAGCTGTTTCTAACGCACTTAATTTAGAATTTTTATTAACAACAATGGTCTTAGATAATACATTACCATTAGTATACTCTATTGTGATTCTCCATTTCTTTAAAGAATGCGCATTTTTATTTTGAGAAGCATCTTCTTTTTTACGCTCAATTTTATCTTTCTTTTTTAATGAGATAGGATCTGTTATCGATGGGGTTGCATTTCCTATAGATACACAAAATACTACAGTTGCCAATAAGAGTTTCATAGTTTGATGATTTTGAATTTGTATTTCACGAATATACAAACATTATTTTAATAATCAAATATTTTTTTAATAAAAATTTATTTGATTAATCAAACATTATATGTATGTTTGTTTTATGGTTAATAGAAAATTAAAAAAGCTCCTTAAAAAAAGTAAAGGAGCTAAAACGGTATATGGTATTTCAAAAGTTCTGGGAGTAAGTCCGCAGGCCGGAGATTATGTCGTTAAGCGAAAAGATCTATTAAAAGACTTTGAGCGGTTAAAGAAAATAGCCGATTATATGGGAGTGGAAATAAAAGATATTATAGATTATAAGGAGAAATAAGTAAACTCTCTTACTTTTATAGCTTGATCACTAAAAATAGGCTTGAAGTTTTACTCCAAAAACAAAACCAGATCATTTCTAAGAGTTAATCTTATAGGATATTGGCTCCTTTAAAATTATCTTTTCTTAGAAATGATCTGGTAGATCATCTTTCAAAAGGTATGCTTTAAATAATTAGTATCTAATTATTAATGTGCTACAACTTTTGCTGTAATTTTTTTTAGCATTGCTCGAGCATTATCTCCAACACCTCCATCAGGATCCATTTTTATGGCTTTATTATAATACTCGATTGCTTTTTCCTTATTCTCTAAATTTAAGTAACTTTCTGCAAGACTATCCCAAGCATTTGCAGAATCTGGAAACAGAAGGGTGTTTGATTTAAAAATAACCTGAGCTATTTGTGTTTTCTTACTTTGCATGTATTCGTATCCAAGTTCATTAATACTTCCTTCTCCAAGTATATTGGCTTTCACCAACAACCCAAGTTGTTTATGTACTTTATTTTTATCTGCATCTTCTCCGTTTTTATCTTTTAAAGCAGTAAGTGCCTTTTCTAATGGTACAAAAAGAGAATTCTTATACTTTGAAGCTTCTTCTATTGCCAATTCCTTTGCTTTTTCCAGAGCATCATCAGCAACCATTTTAATATCTGGTTGTACACCAACTCCCTCCCAATTTGTTTTTGTAACTGTATTAATAGTTCTTGCAAAAGGTATCCCTATTCCAAAACCATGATCCAAAGGAAAATATCGTGTAGGGTGAGCCCCTCCTCCTGTGACTTCCCCAATTATAGTAGCTCTACTTCTACTTTGCATGGTATATGAAAAATCTTCTGCCCCAGAAAATGTGGATGTACTAGTTAGTATATACACCGGTACTTTAGGTCTTTTTGTTCCATTTACATCCACAACCCATAATTCTTCGGTATGATTTTGTGCACGAGAATATATAGAATTAAGTAATACTTTTTCATTAAAAAAGTAACTGGATAGATAGTTAACAGTGGTTGGATGTCCTCCTCCGTTTCTTCTCATGTCAACAATAATAGCATCCGCAATTTGCATCTCTTTCATAACAAGGTCTATCTTTGCCAGATGTTCTTCAGAACCACCAAAAAATGCCAAATCTATATAACCAATATTAGATTTCAAAAGTTGAAATCCTCGTAACATTGGAGATCTATACCTGGCTAGATTTGCTGTAATTGATCTTTCTTTTTTCTTTTTTACTTGATCTTTTCTAGGGGCCGAAAAACGAAGATGTTTATCTTTTGTAATCTTTTGCAATTCTAAGGTAAGTGCTTTTGCTAAATCAGCGGGAGATTTTTCATCAAAGAAACCTTTTTTCATTAATACATCAAGGTGCGCATTTGTTTCTTTTGCTTTATCCAAAAAGATATAATTCTTTTCTAATAATTCTTGTGCCTGTTTTATAATATCATTATTATGATACTGAGAAAAGGAAGGCGTTAAAATGAAAAGAAATGCGATTACTATTATACTTTTCATAAAGACTGCTTGTTTCATGATTATTGAATGACTTAATTAATTATATGAATAATGTAATACACTACTAGTTATGTAAATTAATGAAGAAAAAAGCTTAAAAAATAGGATGAAATTAACCTAGAAGAAATAATCTATTATATTTTTCTAAATTCATAAGGTCTAAAACCTGTGTTGAGCTTAAATATCTTCGAAAAATGGCTCTGATCAGAAAAACCGCATAAAAAAGTAATTTCTGTGAGAGACTTATTACTATGCTTTAAAAATAAAATGGCTTTTTCTATTTTGATTCTGCGCATATACTCTCCAAGCGTACAATTAAAGTATTTGGAAAAATATCTTGAAATCGTAACAGGATGTATATGAAGCTCCTGAGATAATTCTTCGAGTGTTATAAACTCATTCCAACGATCACATAATAACTCTCTAATAACATCTACCCAGGGAGGTTTGCAGTCAGTTGCTTTATTATAACCCGAAAACAAGGTAAGTAATGACGAATGAACAGATACTGAAGAAGAGATATCATTAACCCGTAGTTCTTTATATATCTTTAATAATTCAAACTGAACCTCTGTATTTTTAAGTATTGATGTTTTAAAATCAGAAGTTGAAAGTTCATTTTGCATAAAGAATAGATCATCTATTTCTATATTAAGATTCTCAGAAGGAAATGCGGTATGCCGATTACGATGTATTTCTTCTTTATCATATAATATGATACTTCCTGGCAGTACCTGAATATCTTTTCCTTTTCTAGATTCTAAGTTACCCCCTTGTAAAACTAAGGAAAGATGATACTTTTCATGAGAATGCCAATCTTCTGATACTGGTTGATGATATTTAACCATAGAAATATCATAATTATCAAAAGAAAACTGTTCTGTTGTTTTACCTAAAAACTCTTTAGTTTTTAATGAGATCATGACATGTTATCAAATTAGAAATCCAGCAAATACTCTTAAATATAAAGATAATTTTTGAGCAAATATAATGCCACTAAAAAATGCTCAAAAAATGCTCTTAATCATATTAGCAATTCTTTAACTGTAGACATACTACTTTTTCTTTACTTTTAAAAACATCGATCATTCTATAAATCGCACACCATGAAAACATTAGTAACATTCATCATCACTTTGATTCTATTTTTTTTGACCATCACCGGTAACGCAAATTCTTCTTTAAAAGCTAATTTTACTACCGGTAATCCTGAGATTAAATCAATTAATTCTATGACCTTCGGACCCAAATGCATATTATTTATTGGGGATAGTAAATCTGCACAGATAGTTGCAATTGACGTAAGTTCACATCCAAAAGTTGATAATAGTAAGGTAAAAATAGACCTTTTGGATCAACTTATTGCTGATATGTTAGGTACTACAACAGACCAAATACAAATTACTGATATGGCTGTTAATCCTGAGAATAATAATATTTATTTATCTGTACATCATGGTTCTGGAACTGCTATATTATTTAAGGTAGATAATAATAAATTAAAACCAGTATCTCTAGATAATATTTCTCATAGCAAAACTTCTTTACTTGATCCAATCGCAATGGATGCAAAAGACAAACGAGGTCGAGAACTTCGTAAGTGGGCGGTAGCAGATATGCAATATACTTCTGGAAAAATTATGTTATCTGGTTTAAGTAATAAAGAATTTGGATCCACTTTTCGGTCAATCGATTTTCCATTTACTAAAGAACAGAATTACAGCTCTCTAGAAATTTATCATGCTGCACATGGTAAGTATGAAACACATGCTCCTATAAAAGCATTTGTTCCTACTAAGATAAAAGGGAGTTCTCATATTATTGCTGGATATACATGTACCCCATTGGTCATATTTCCTACAGATCAAATCAAACCAGGTGTTCATAACAAAGGAAGAACTGTGGCAGAACTCGGCAGTGGAAACAGTCCTATAGATATGATTGAAGTGGAAAATGGAGGGAAACGATATTTACTTATTGCCAATAGTAATAGACCTCTAATGAAAATGGAATTTTCTGATTTAGAAACTTATGAAGGTTCTCTCACTACTCCTGTTATCAAAAAAGGAGCTGCTGTAGGTGTTGATTATGTAAATTTACCTTTTGTAAATGTCCAACAATTAGATAACTACGGACCATCAGGGTTCTTAATCGTACAACGAGAATCGAATGGAAATTTAGCTTTAAAACAAGGACGTACCTGGTGGATCGAGAAATAATACTAACAAGCCATGCATAACAAGGTTAAAAGCATTGTTAGTGTCATATTTATATCGTTTTATTTTGTTTTGGGGATGTTCTCGCAGACATCTCCAAGGTTTAGCTTTGGCAAAACCCGTCTTACTATAACAGATGAGTTTAACCTTTCTAATAATCTTAAGGTGTATAGAGGCCAAATTTCTGAAGAAGAACTTGATCGTACACATCCCATACTGGGTACAATACAGATAGATGAGCTAGAACTTCATTTTACACCATTGGTGCCTTTTGGATGGAATCAGGAGTATACCTTTATATATAACAATACCATAGAATATTTTACTTTAGAGATACCTGAAGCGTATAATTATCTTGCGGTAGAAGCGATTTATCCTTCTGCAAAATCACTCCCTTCGAACCTGTTAAAGTGGTATGTACAATTTTCTCATCCCGTTAATGAAGTTCATGTGTACGATTATATTCGTTTTATAAATAATCAGGGAGATACATTATCCAGGACTACTTTATCTCTTGAAAATGCTCTTATTAGTGAAGACGGAAAACTGTTAACTGTCTGGATAGAGCCCGGGCGACAAAAACGTGATTTAATTCCTAACAAACAATTAGGGCCAGTATTCGAAAACGATGCTATGTATCAATTAATCGTATTAAAAAACATAAAGGACCGACAAGGTGTTTCCATGCAAAAAGATTTTACTCATTTGTTTAAAATTACTTATGCAGATCGAATACAGCCCAGTATGGGTTCTTTCAAAATTTTACCTCCAGAAAACAATGATGATTTGGTTATTTTTCTTGGTGAATCCATGGACTATGGTAGCACCCTAAATAGCATGAAAATTATTAATGCTGAAAAACAAGAAATCTATGGAGAATGGCAACTAACAAACAATGAATCAACATTAATTTTTACTCCAAAACATCCATGGAAAAAAGGGCAATATCAAGTTTTGATTGATTCTCGCCTAGAAGATCTGGCAGGAAACAACCTAAATAGATTATTTGATAGTGAAGTTAGTATTTTAGATAAAAAGCAACTTTACGATGAATATAAACTAGAATTTAGTATTAAATAAAAGGTGGGCTTTGATCTCGATTTAAAAATAAATCTTACAAGATTCTGGCAATAATTGTTTTATTTTCTGTTTCTCTTCTTCTGTAAGCTTATTATGAGTTATCTCTAGTCTTTTTAAATTCACTAAATGTTTAATCGTCTCTGGTAAATTTCTTAATTTATTTTTGTTAAGAATTAATACCTCTAAATTTTTTAAATTACCTATTAAACCTGGAATGTTACTTAAGTTATTTTTACTTAGATCTAGTTCTTCTAACATCTCCATATCTTTTATAACTTCTGGAAAAACATCTAATTTTGTATCTGATAAATATATCTCCTCAAGTTTCGTTAGGTTTGTTAAAGATTGTGGTAAACTTTTTATACTATTTTCATTAAGCATCAAAAACTCCAAATTTTTTAGCTGACTAACTGCATTAGGAAAACTATCTAATTTTATATCCAATACATATAATTTCTTTAGTTTAGTGAGCTTTGCTAATGATTGTGGTAAAGTTTTTATCTTATTTTGATTGAGAACCAGAGTTTCTAAATTTTCTAACGTACTCACTACTTCTGGAAATTCTTTTAATTTATTTCTTTCTAAACCTATTGATTTTAAATTTGTTAGATTTTCAATAAATTCAGGAACAGTCTTTAGCCCTAACCCTCCAATACTAAGTGATTGCAAGGTTTTTAAATCTCCAATTACGGTAGGCAAAGCATCGAACTTATTATCTATTAAATATAGTCTTTTGAGACTGGTCAGATTTTTAAACGAATCCGGTAAATCGCGAAGCTTATTTTTATAAAGTTCGAGCATTTCCAGATTTTTTAAATTGCCAATGGATTCTGGCAATCTTTTTAATTTATTTTTGTTCACCCTTAACATCTCTAATTCTGTAAGTTTCCCTATAGATTCAGGAAGATAAGTCAGTTTATTATTATGAAATTCTAACCAATATAAATGATTCAAACCCCCAATCTCTTTTGGTACATGGGTTATATTGTTATTTGCAAGATCAAGTGTTCTCAATTCTTTTAATCTCATCAAATATGATATTTCTTTTATTTTACCATGTGTAATTCTTAAATCTTTTAATTTGATGAGTTTAGTAAATGACTGCGGTATTTCTTTAAGGTTAGTTTCATAAATAAAGAATATTTCTAAATTGATTAGCTCCCCTATTGATTCTGGTAATTCGCTAAGTTGGTTTCTAAATATTTTTAGATCTTTTAAATTGCTAAAAACTCCTATAGAATCTGGTATTACTGAGGGTTCCCATTTATCAAAACTTAAAGATTCAATATTTTCTTTATTCTCAAAAGCTCTTATTATATAACTAGGGTAAGTATCTTTTTGAGCATTAATATTAGAATACCCAAATAGTATTATTAAAATAGAAATCAATGAAGTTTTTGTTATTTTTAAAAGATGTAATAATATCATATTCCGTCTATTTTATCTAGTACTAGTTTTCTATATGATTTTCCTATCGGTAAAACCTTAGTACTATTAAGTATAAGTTGATTCCCTTCTATCAATTTTAATTCGTTGAAATTAATCACAAAAGATTTATGAATTCTAATAAAATTCTCTTTCGGGAGTTTCTCATAAAAATCAGATAATGTATTAGGGGTTAACACCATAGTATCAGTAAAAATCTTAATATAATTTCCATAAGCTTCTATATATTGAATGTCCTCAAAACGTATTTTTATGAGTCTCTTGTCACTTTTTACAAAAATAGCTTTAGGTGGCTCCTCTTTCTCTGAAATGATTTTTACATCATTTTCTACAGTATTCTTTTTTTGAGTTTTTAGTACTGCCTGTATAAAACGTTCTAATGAGAAAGGTTTTAACAAATAATCAGTTACCGATAATTCAAATCCTTCTAAAGCAAATTCTGGATACGCTGTTGTAATAATGACTTCTGGACGGTCTATCATCGTTTTCAATAAACTCAATCCTGATAATTTTGGCATATTAATATCCAAAAATAAAATATCAACCATTTGTTTCTGCAATAACTCCATTACCTCAAAAGCATCTTTACAAGATGCTATTAATTCCAAATTTGGGACTTGTCCAATATAATTTTCTAAGATCTGACGAGCAATAGGCTCATCATCTGCGATAATACATTTTAATAGTTTCATTTAAAGTTGTAATGTTAATTGGACATTATATTCTTCCTCTCCTTCATTTATGTCAAGTATATACCTGTCTTGGTATATTAAATTCAAACGTTTTTTTGCATTTTCCAAACCGATTCCGCTTTTCCCTTGTTCTAAATCAGACTCAAGATTTTCAGATGTATCGATAGTATTTTTACAAATAAACATTAATTCCCTTTCATTAAGTTGCAAGTCAATCATTACTCTATTTTCATCTTTTTTAGAAACTCCCAAATGTTTAAATGCATTCTCTACAAATACTATTAATAGCATTGGGGCTATATATAAAGCTCCCGTATCAGAAGGAACATTTAGAACTATATTTGTTTTGTCTTCTAAACGTATCCGTTCTAAAGATATATAGTTTTGCAGATATTGAATTTCTTTTTGTAAAGGAACTACTTGTTCTTTAGTATCATATAAACTATACCTGAGTAAGTCTGATAATTTGAGCATCAAATCAGGTAATTTATTAGAATTTACTACAGATAATCCATACAAATTATTTAAAGTATTAAACAAAAAATGAGGATTTAATTGTGCCTTAAGTAATTTTAATTCAGCATCTTTTATCTCTTGTCTACGTATAAAACTGTCTTTAGCAATTTTTATAGCAGTGCTAAAAAGCAATGCCAAAATCATAACTGAAAATAGATTGTATAGCATACGCCATTCAAACTTTTCAAAATAATTACTCATAAAATATACAGCAATACTACTAAAAACAAATGCATTTAAACAGAACAACAATATTCCCAATAGTTTATTTTTTCTGTTAAACAAAGGAACTATTTTGAGATTGTTTATATATACTGGGAAAATCAAAAACAGTACAGCAAAAACAGCCGTAAGAAGTCTATTTTCTGCTTGTATAGACATCGCGAGTATTAACATGATAAAAATCCATACGACTATATTTTGTACAAATTTGTTATCTATAAATCGATCTAGTTTAGACATGTTTTTTATTTAATTGCTCCCAAAAATACTAGAAAATGCTTCGAAAACACTTATATTAATGATGAAAGGAAGTCTTTTCCTTGTGAACATATCTAATTTGCTGATTAAGGTCACTATCGAGGTTTTACTCCTATTGATCATCAAAATCAATCCATTGGTCACTCTTTATTTTTTATGTATGGTTTTAACATGACTTTTGAAATGTATTAATTCAAAAATCAATCATTATGAAAACCATCCAAAATTTAATATTATATGTTATCCTTGCTTGTTTAGCCATATTCAATGCTATATCTGCTCAAGAACAAACCTTATCATCTATTACAAATAAATATACCACAAAACTTAAACAAGAAAACAAAGGGGTGGGAATTCTGATTAAAAAAAATAACAATACAGAAACGACAAGTCTAGGAAATTTTGATCTAAATGGTAATACCGTTTTTAATGTGGGGAGTGCTACAAAAACATTTACCGCGATACTAATACTACAAGAGGAGGAAAAAGGAACATTACAACTTACAGACAGTATTGGTGCTTATCTCTCTCCTATTAAAAATGTTGATGGTTCGCTTACCATTGAATCATTATTGAAACACCAAAGTGGTCTTGGTGAAATTGTTGGTAGAGATACTCGAGTGTATTTTTATGCTACCAAGGACTCTGTTTATCGTAAAAATGTATTAAATAAATTTCCAAAAAGTGATCCGTCAATGGTTGGTCATTATTCATATTGTAACTCTAACTATATTCTCCTTGGAAAAATTATAGAAAAAGTAACAGATAAGGACTACTTTGATTTATTAAGGGAGCGAATTTTTATTCCATTACAAATGGATGATTCTTACCCTTATGTCTCTAAAACAATTAAAAATTTAGCTCGACCATACGATAAAAACAAGGACGTATATGAGCTTTTGGATTATCGTTTTTTTGCTGATTATGCATTCTCTGCCGGAAGTATTGCTTCTACCCTTTTTGACATGGAAAAATTCTATACTGGTCTATTTGAAACTGAAATCCTTCTAAAAAAAGAAACCGTAAATAAAATGCTTCCTTCTGCAGAAGAAAAATATGGACTAGGGCTAATGACCTATACTCATGATAACACAATACATTATGGTCATGGAGGAAATAACATTGGATACGCTTTTAGAAACACATATGATCCAACAACTAAAAACTTGGTTCTATTATTTAGTAACAATCGTAGTATTCCCTTCAAAGCATCCATACAAAAGGATATGTTAGATTATTCTAATAGTAAAAAAGTAACTACATCATTAAATCAAAATATAGTTGCTGATTTTAAAGATTTTGTGGGAGAATATAATCTGGTTGAAGCCAATGCAAAATTGGAGATCGTTGCAGAAAATAATGAAATGTACATGCTCATTCAAGGCCAAAAAGTCCTTCTGGCCTATGAAGATATTAATACACTATATGATGTCAAAGTCGGTGTGAGATTACAAAGAAAACCAACAGATAAAAGCATCATCACCTTTAGACAAGATAGTTTTAAAGCAGAATTAAAAAGAGTAACCAAATAGTACATCTACACATTAACCTTAAAAATAGCAAAGATGAAATTAGATATACAAAACGTATCCAAAAAATACAGCGGAAAAAAATACGGATTAAAAGATTACAGCCTTAGTATTGAAAAAGGAATTCTAGGACTATTAGGTCCTAATGGAGCAGGAAAATCCACCTTACTAAAAATGATTGCGACCATAAGTAAACCTACTAACGGGGCTATACATTTAAACAAAAACAATATTATTAAAGATCCAAACTATATGCGTAAACAATTAGGGTATCTTCCGCAGGATTTTGGAGTATATCCAAACTTAAATGCCTATGAATTTCTTGAGTATATGGCCGCATTAAAAGGTATTGGAGGCACACAATTAAAAAAAAGGATTGCTCTTTTATTAGAAGGATTAAATTTAACAGAAGTTGCAAAAAAACCTATAGGAAATTATTCTGGAGGTATGAAACAACGTATCGGAATTGCACAAGCATTGCTCAATCATCCTAAAATAGTATTATTTGATGAGCCTACTGTTGGTTTGGATCCAGAAGAACGTGTACGTTTTAGAAATCTAATCTCAGAATTAGCAAATGACTGTATCGTTATTCTGTCCTCTCATATTGTTTCTGATATTGATACCATTGCAGACGAAGTTGCAATAATGAAAGATGGGCAACTACTTACCAAAGCATCCCAAAATACAATTGTTGATTCGATTAAAGACAAAGTATATGAAACTACCATTACCAAAGAAGCAATATCTGGTTTTAGTGCTAACCATGTAATCTTAAATACAATTCGCAAAAAGGAAAATATTATCGTGCGTTATATTTCCGAGGAAAACCCAAAAGATAGCAAACTATGTCAAGCAACCCTTGAAGATGCGTATCTATACCTAACTAAAAGATAATAAAGACATGAAAAAGTTTATAATCTTACTAAAATCTGACTATCTGCAACGAACGCGTAGTTATCCATTCCTAATTACATTATGTATTAGTTTAGCCATAGCGTATACTTTTATTCCACCTCCTGATGCTACGTATTCTACCATACGTATTGGTGATTATCAAGGTTACTATAACTCAGAATGGATCGGCTATGTAACCGCTATAATGACAAGCATCTTTCTTTCTCTAGTAGGATTTTATTTGGTTAATAGTGGAATTAAAAAAGATATATCCAGTAAAATAGGACAAATTATAGCAACTACTAAGATTTCTAATTTTCAATACCTATTATCTAAAGCCATTGGAAACTTTTTAATCCTGTCTACAATCGCGTTCATTATATTTATAATGAGTATTTTACTTTTTTTTATATACAGTACTGGTTACTCTTTTAAAATACTCCAGTTTATTATTCCTTACGCCGTTATAGTACTACCTTCGTTACTCTTTATTTCTGTACTAGCAGTTTTCTTTGAAGTTTTTTTAGGACGTATTCCCGTACTACAAAATATACTATTTTTCTTTCTTTTTTCACTAATACTGGTTAATGACAATTTTGGAACCAAAGAATTTGGATGGGATATCTTTGGCACCAGAATTATTCTGGACCAAATGGAAGAATCAGTGCGGGAAATTTCAAATATAGAGAATACATCAGGGTTATCTATTGGATATGCTTTGGGAAATATTTCAAAAACCAAATACTTTCCTTTTGAAGGAATTCATTTTCCCGGATCATTTCTTCTAAGCCGATTGGCATGGATGGGATTAGGTCTGTTTTTATTAGGTTTTGCTTCTATATTTTTTCATAGATTCAAAATTAAAGAACGTTTTCAACCCAAAAAGATAGAAAATGTATTAAAAACTGTGATTAAAAGTGATATTAATATTTCGAAACTACCAAAAATTGAAAAGTCTTTCAGGGTTTTACCATTAATAAAAACCGAATTTGTATTGCTTGTAAGAAGCGGACATAAATGGTTATGGGTACTTAACATCATAGGAGTGTTATCGCTTTGTTTTGCTCCTCTATCTGTCGCACATCAAATCATATTACCTATACTTTGGTTTCTTCAGGTAAGCAGATGGTCTTCTTTAGTAACCAAAGAAAAAAACTTTAATACACACTTCTTTACTTTTGCTTCGTACCGACCACTTAGAAGACTTCTTCTATCTCAAGTGATATCAGGGATTTTATTAGCGCTTTTATTAGCCACACCATTGCTGGTAAGGTATTTGATACTACTTGATTTTGCTCATATTACAACGATTTTATTAGGAGGTGTATTTATTGTTTCTCTTGCAGTTGTATTAGGAATTTTAAGTAATGGAAAAAAGTTATTCGAAATCATATTTTTTATGCTTACTTATACCAACATTAATGCTATACCATTTACAGATTACTATGGAGGATTACATCATCACCATGCATATCTTATGGCAATAACCATAGTCTCAGCTTTTCTGTTAATCGTGAGTTACACTATTAGAAGTATAGAGCTAAAAAAAATATAAATAGTGATACTAAGAAAATTAAAAAGCTTCCGAAACATATGCTTTCGGAAGCTTTTGATATTATGTATATATATTTAAAATTATTTATGAATGATAAATCTTTTTGCAATAGTCTTTTGACCTGTATTTACTTCTAAGATATACATTCCTTCAGGTAAATTTGTCACATTAATATTGTCTTCTGATAACTTATCCCTCATCACAGTTTGACCAATATAATTTACAATTCTAAACGCTACATCTTTCTGATGTATACCTTTTATAAATAGTACACCTTGCTCTATCGGATTTGGATACAAAAACATATCATTTATTCCTAATTGAGTAAGGTTATTCTCTTTAGAAAGGGTTGACGTACCAATATTTATTGTATAGTCTTCTACTTCTCCATAGGTAAATGTATCACAAGCTCCTGAAGCTGTACTATATTTCATAGATACTCTCATTCTGGTATTACCCGAAGAAGCAGTATTAGGAACATCAAAATTAAAGGATTGATTAGCACTACTATTTGATGAATTTGAGACTATCTGTTCTGTAGTATCAAAAACACCATCTTGATTATAGTCTATCCAAACACTAAAATGTTCTCGATATGCTGTATTAGCAAATCCTGCACTTAATATAATGGTATTGGCTCCATAACCAATTGATCCTACCAAGCTTGTAAAATCTCCATAACCTCCATTGGCCACAGTTGAATTTGCAATACCTCCTATTTCAACATAGTCAATATATTCAAAGCTGACATTAGTTCCTGTAGAAGTACAATACGTAATTGTGGTTTCTACTGTGGTCACGTTAATAATATCACTTGATGAAGAAGTATTTCCTGCAGCGTCTCTGGCTTTAACTGAAAAAGTATATGCAGTGTTTGGTGATAAACCTGATACCACATGACTGGTTCCTGTAACTGTAGTAATGAGTGTTGTTCCTTGATATATTTCATATCCGGAAACTCCAATATTATCTGTAGATGCATTCCAGAAAAGGCTTACAGTAGTTCCTGTAATTGCTCCTGCAGTAAGTGATGTTGGTGTTGAAGGTGACTCAGTATCTGGTGCAGAAGATCGTATCACAAGGTTATCTATAGCCATATCACTTCTGAAACTTGATCCTGTAGTTCCTTTAAATTGTAATTTGATAACCGATCCGGCATAAACAGACAAATCAACTGATGCTTGATTCCAGGTATTTCCCGCATCTCCACTTTTTGTCCAGATTGAAGTATAATTAACACCATCATCTGTACTTGCTAAAACCTCCATGCTTCCCATATTAGATCCATACATATGATATCCAAATTCTAAAGAAACACCCGAAAGTGAAGCCAAATCAATACAAGGACTTGTAAGAAGTGCTGTCTTATTATTAGAATTACCAGAAGCCTCTGTATACAGATAAAAAGAACCATCTTGTGCTGCAGAAGGACCTGTTGAAGATGAAGGTGTACCTCCAGAATCACGGGTCCAATCAATACCATCTCCAGTTTCATTGATCCATACTCCTATACTAGTTTCAAAACTCTCATTATAAGGAAAGTTACTTATTCCTGTACAAGGTTGTGCGTCTGTAGTTGTAAAATTAATTAATGTTCCGTACGGAGAACTGGCTCCGCCTGCACAGTTACTTCTTACTTGCGCTTCATAAGCAGTAGAAAGTGTTAATCCTGTAATATTAATTGTATTCGTATCAGATGATAAAGTTGTCCAGTTTGTAGTTCCGGTCTCACGATATCTCACATCAAAAGTAGCTCCAGAATTAGCACTCCAACTTAGCGTAGCCGTTGTGGTTTGAATATTTGAAGCAACTAATCCAGTAGGTGCCACTCCCCCAATTGGTGTTAATTGAACATCTTTAATGACTGTAGCATAATCTGCTACGGTAACACCAGTTAATGTAACCGATTCATAGCATTCTGCTTCATATAAAATATCATATGTCCCCGCTTTTATTGGTCTATAATAATCTCCTTCTGGCAGTTCTGTAGGTACCCATGATTCATAACTCTCACGTCCTTTTACAGTTACTTTTGCTTCGATAGGCTGGTTAGTAACGGCATCAGTAACCACGCCGTGTATCCCATAATTTACCTGTTTTAAAAATGCAATAAGAGCATCTCGATTATAATTCCAAAAATTTACCAACTGACTAGCAGCCGGGGTTTTATTATCTGATAACTCAACGGTTACTTCTCTTCCTTTATGATTATAAATCTGATAATCTTGTCTTCCTCCTTGTACTTCATACCAGGCAAAACCATTGGTAATTCCGTTATTCAAAGCATCAAAATATCCAGCAGGGCTATTAGCTTGACATAAATCTCTATATTCTTCAGAAACATGAATAAAATAATCCTGATCAGGGTGAGCTCCTGCATACGTATCCCAAGGATAATTAATCAATTCTATTCCCCCATGAAAATTAGCAGATAATACAAAATGTTTGGATGCGGCAAAATTCATGAAAGCAAGTGTTTCTATTTGATGTACATTACCATCCGGATTCACTCCATCATCTGGATCAGGATAATTTCTATTTAGATCCACATTATTTGCATTTCCTCTAGTTGCATTTGCTACAGATGTGTTATTTGGACTATTTCTATAGGTCCCATCTGGATTTGCTAATGGATTAATCCAAACTTCGTTATTATCAAGAAGATCTTTAATTTCTGCATGTTTTGGATGACTTGTATCCTTGTATGCATCAAGTAAATAATCAATTAGATTTAGCATCATTGGATATCCAGCAATTTCATCTCCATGCATAGAGGATGTATACATTACCCTTGGTTCTTGTTCATTAAGATCAACATTATCAGATAATTTTACAAATAATATGGATTTATCTCCTTCTGTTGTGGCTCCAATATTTTCTACTTTACACATAGAAGGATTATCGGTTGCAAACTCATTCATCATAGTTACATAATCAGCATATGTTGGATACGCTGTAAGCGGATAACTAGTTGCTTTCACTGCAAGATCAGAAGTCATTAATCTTTCTCCAACAATATTATCTTCTGTAGTAATGGTAAAACTGATTTCTTTCTTTAAAAATGAAGAAAACTGATTTTTATTGGCCATTACTTTTACAATATTGTTAGCATCATCATAATGTACAATAGATAGTTCTTTGGTAATTGTGCTTAATTCTGCTTTGTTTTTTACTTCAAAGCTAAAAATTACTTCCCCCTTAATAGTAAGGTATTCGTTGGCGAGTTCTTTGTTACTTTTTTGTGCAACAAGAGAGATGCTCATGGTGCATGACACCAAAAGCACTAATAAGAATGTGTTTTTCATCGGTTTTAAGAGTGATTTAAATTGAGTTAATTATTGATTTAATAAAATGCGTAATAAATTGGTAATCTAAAGATACTATAAATTCAATAACAATTCAATAGAAACACCGATATCAAAGGAGTAATCACTCTTAAAACCAGCATTTTAGGATGTATTTATATTCTTTTTCTTTATTAAAACAACTGGACCTATCTAATATGGCTTCCTGCATTCATATCAATGGTTGCACCTGTGGCATGATCCATTAACCCCGAACACATCAATCCAATCAATGGGGTTAGATCTTTTGGTTTTGTAAGTTCATTAAGTGCAATTTCATTCAGAACCTTTTGTTCACCATGATTTGCAATAAAGTTTTCAGCCATTTGTGTACGTGTAAATCCGGGAGCAATAATAAAGGATTTAATGTTTTGTTTCCCAAAAGATCGAGCAATACTTCTGGCTAAGGAAACCATTCCTCCTTTGGAGGCTGCATATGCTAAGTATTCTTCTGTTTCTCCTCTAAATACTGCTCTACTTGCTATATATATAAATCTTCCTTCTCCATTTTTAATGAAGTGATCTATGCCTAATTTAGTAAGCAGCCCTACAGAGTTTAGATTAACATCCATAGTTTTTTTCCAGACCGAAAACCAATCCTTAGCATTCTTTTGAATAGAATGAGGTAGAAACACTGCCGCATTTAGTATAATAACATCAATTTTTCCAAATTCATGGCAAACATCATCAAAAAGTTTATAGATATCTTCTTCTATAGAAATATCAGCTCCAAAAGTTTTTGATCCTGTATGAGGATATAAGCTAACCAGCGTTTCGGCAGCTTTTTTATTCGTATTGAAATGTACAGCCACTCTTGCTCCCATTTTCATTAAAAACTCAGCTCCTTCTTTTCCTATTCCATTAGAAGCTCCGGTAACTAGAATAGTTTTTCCTTTCAAATCAATGTCTATCATTATCATATATGCTTTAGCTTGAATATAAAAATAAGGTAATTGTATAAAATTATTATAAAAGAGTAGTGTAATAATGTATCAACTAAAGGCAATAAAACACCTGTAAGTTTTACGTTCTGTTACTTAGCAATTCTTTTAAAAATATACAACAAAATATTAACGACAACTCGTTAAGCAGATTAATAAAAATACCGTATATTTAAGGATAGACCTCTTCTTGTCAACAAGTTACACCTTTAGACAAAATACACACATTTTTATTACTTAAAAACCTTAATTCTTAAATTATGAGTATCTCACAAGCATCTCCTAAAAGTAAAATGGAAAAACCCAACTTTAAAAGTCAATATGAAAATTATATTGGCGGAAAATGGGTAGCACCCGTAAAAGGGCAATATTTTGACAACATCTCTCCCGTTGATGGAACTAGTTTTACAAAAATAGCTCGTTCTACCAGTGAAGATATTGAACTGGCAATTGATGCTGCATGGTCTGCAGCTCCAGAATGGAATAACTCTTCAGTAACTTATCGTAGTAATTGTTTATTAAAAATTGCATCAACATTAGAAGAAAATCTTGAAGTATTAGCTCGTGCAGAAACCTGGGATAATGGAAAAGCAATACGAGAAACATTGGCAGCTGATTTACCTTTGGCAATAGATCATTTTAGGTATTTTGCTGGTGTAATTCGTGCAGAAGAAGGTTCTGTAAGTGAATTAGATTCAAGTACAGTAAGTCTAAATGTTCAGGAACCTCTGGGAGTTGTTGGTCAGATAATACCGTGGAATTTTCCAATATTAATGGCAACATGGAAAGTTGCCCCTGCTTTAGCAGCAGGGAATTGTATTGTTCTTAAACCTGCAGAGCAAACTCCGGTTGGTATTATGCTTTTAATGGAACTAATTGAAGGTGTGTTGCCTGATGGCGTACTTAATGTAGTTAATGGATTTGGAGCTGAAGCTGGTAAACCTTTAGCGTCAAGCCCTCGTATAAATAAAGTAGCATTTACAGGTGAAACCACAACTGGACAACTAATAATGCAGTATGCTTCTAAAAACATTACTCCTGTTACTTTAGAACTTGGAGGAAAATCACCAAATATCTTTTTTGAAAGTATTATGGATGCTGATGATGATTTCTTTGATAAGGCGATTGAAGGTGCGGTTATGTTTGCCCTTAATCAAGGAGAGGTATGCACATGTCCATCCAGAATTCTAATACAGGAAAGTATATATGACAAGTTTATAGAACGTGTAATAGAACGTACTGAATCTATTAAACTAGGACATCCCCTAGATCCTCAAACTATGATGGGGGCACAAGCATCTAATGATCAATTTGAAAAAGTCATTAATTATATCAATATTGGGAAAGATGAAGGTTGTGAAGTATTAACGGGTGGAGAATCTGCTTATATTGAAGGGCTGGAACATGGATATTATGTAAAACCTACATTACTAAAAGGTAATAATAAAATGCGTGTATTCCAGGAAGAGATTTTTGGTCCTGTAGCATGTGTAACTACGTTCAAAAATGAAGCAGAAGCAATTGAAATTGCAAATGATACACTCTATGGATTAGGTGCTGGAGTTTGGACAAGAGATACACATCAGGCTTATCAAATTTCTAGAGCTGTAAAAGCCGGACGTGTTTGGGTGAATTGCTACCATACATATCCTGCACATGCTCCTTTTGGAGGATATAAGAAATCTGGTATTGGACGAGAAAACCATAAAATGATGCTTAATCATTATCGTCAAACCAAAAATATGTTGATCTCTTATGATAAAAAAGCGATGGGCTTTTTCTAAAATTAGATAATATGATTTTACGTGTTAAGATTACCGATGCAGCAAAAGCTGTAATCGACACCCTTAGTACAGAACATGGAGAGTTAATGTTCCATCAGAGCGGAGGATGCTGTGATGGATCATCTCCCATGTGTTTCCCTAAGGGCGAATTAATGATTAATGAAACCGATGTATTACTTGGAGTAATTCATGGGTGTGATTTTTATATGTCTAGCGATCAATTTGAATACTGGAAACATACGCAACTTACAATAGATGTTATACCTGGCAGAGGAGCTAGCTTTTCTCTTGAAATTCCTATGGGAATAAGATTCGTAACAAAATCCCGAATCTTCACAGAAACTGAAATAAAAAAATTAGAGCCAGTTTTAACAGGATGACTTACCTGTTTCTGAATATAAAACCACATCGAATTCTATATCATCTGATATCATTTGATCAGTGAGGTGAATATGAAACCTTCCTGATGCATGGTTTATATCCCATCTGGTACGATTTATACTAAATTTAGATTTCAATATAGTTTGATTATTCTTATTTTCAATTTCTGCAATAAAATTAACTGGTTGCTTAATACCTTTTATGGTTAAGTTCGCTGTAATGTTAACTTTTGAAGTAGTAATATATTCAATACCAATGATTTTCAATTTTGATATTGGATAAACATGTACTTCAAAAAAATCAGAATTTTTTAAGTGATCCACCAACATCTCGTTGTACTTACCATCAGTATTCACAATTGAATTCATATCAATGTAAAATTCTCCTCCAATGATTCTGTTATTTTCTGTGTAAAATTCTCCTTCTTTCAATTTTATTGTACCAAAATGATCTCCTGTTTTCAAAGCATAAAAGCCTCTCCAATTAATTGTACTGGCAACTGTATCAATAAAAACTTTGTTTTCTGCGACAAACTTATTTTTTTGTACGATATCTATTAATTCTACCTCATATACTAATGTTGAATCCGGATGAGGAAAAGTTATATTCCCCATTCTCTTACTGAGTTCTGGTGGAACAATTAATTTTCTAACCTCTCCTACTTTCATCCCCAATATTCCTTCATCAAGCCCCTTAATAACCTGATTACCTCCTACCAAAATTTTAATTGGGTTTGTCAAATTTCTAGAAGAAAAAACCAAAGAACCATTCGTATATTTTGTAGTTTCATGAATATGTATTTCCTGTCCTTTTTGTACGACTCCTCCACTACCTTCTTTTAGAATTTTATATTGTAAACCAGAAGATGTTGTAATCATTCTTTTATTATCATCTGTATTATTGCCACATGATGTTACTATGACTAATAAACTTATCATAAGTAGTGCTATAAAATTCTTTATGTATTTTTTATGGGTTACTTTCATTTTTATGTTATTTTGTTTGAAGTTATTAATGAAAGTTAAATATAGAATTGGAGCTACCTTAAGCTTTTAAAAGGATTGTAAAAAAGTGTAACTTAAATGTAAAATTGATACTAATTGAAGTTTTTTAGCTATAATATCAAACAAAATCATAGAAAATTATTTGGGTTATTATTCATAATTTTTGGATCGTTAATTTTATCTGGTTTTTATCAAAAAGAAAACCCTTCTTATTTTTCTGAAAGAGTCAAAATTGCTTTGCGAGATATTGGTAATACATTATTACTTGCTGAGAATGATTCTACTTCTCTTATATTACCTGTAAAAGAGGTTAAGGATTATGAATATATTGTTTCTTTTCAAAACGAATTATATATCGAACCTGATGTTTTAGTTCATTCTATCAAATCCACTTTTAGTGCTTCTAACTTACCAGAAGATTATATAATTGAGGTAATTGATTGTAGTATCAAAGAGGTTGCTTATAGCTATCAAATTATGGGGCCAAAGGAAAATGATATTATTCCATGTTCTGGAAGAACACTACCTTCTAGTTGTTATAAAATACGGGTCCTTTTTTTAATAAAAGAATCCGCATCTGGTTCTAAAATATATCCAATTTCTGCTTTAGTACTTCTTTTGGTATCACTTTCAACAGGATTTATATTTTTTAGAAAAAAGAAGAATAATTCCATAAATGCTACAACCGGCATAGAATTAGGGAAATTTAAATTCTATTATGAACTACAGTTATTAAAAATAGAAAAAAGCCAAATAAACTTAACTTCTAAAGAGTCTGAAATTTTAAAGATCTTTAGCCAAAATCCTAATCAACTTATTAAAAGAGAACGATTGATTAAAGAAGTCTGGGAAGATCATGGGATAGTTGTTGGCCGTAGTCTGGATATGTTTATTTCTAAACTAAGAAAAAAACTAAATACAGATCCGTCTGTAAAAATAATCAATGTTCATGGGGTCGGATATAAAATTGAAATCTCATAATCTTCATTTAACGCACTATCCCGACTAGTATCCACATTTTTTTATTCGATTCATTTTTCCAATTCCCAAAATCTTTAATTTCTTTAGAAATTGAAAAACCAGCCTTTTCTAATTCAGATTTTACAAATCTTAAAGATATTGTATGTTCATCCGTTTGTTCTTCTCTGGATTTATTACGAACATGGCTTTTAAATTTTTCCAAAATCATAATACGTCCATCTGGTTTAAGTGATGTTTTAATATGATCTAGCACCTTCATATAATCATCGATTTCATGATAGGTATCCATAACAATAACTACATCCAATGATTGTTTAGGTAATTTTGGATTATCATAATCACCCAATATTGTTTTTACATTAGTAATTTTTCTTTCCTCCAGATGTTTGTCCAATTGTTCTAATCGATCTTTTCTGACATCTACAGCATAAACTTTACCCGCTTTATTAACTTGTTTAGACAAGTGAATGGTAAGATATCCTTCATGAGAACCAATATCTGCTACGACACTTCCTGTTGTTACTCCTGTTAATTTTAATAATTCTGGTACGTTCATCCACGTATCTCTCTCTTCCCAATCTTTTTGTTTATACTGAGCAGAACATAGGTCCATTCCCAAAACTAAAATTGAAAATATCAAAAATCGCATAGATCGTTTCATAATCATCACTTTTACAGTATTTAAGTATTCAAAATACCTCTAAATAACGTTGAAACTATCTATTTTATGAAAAGTTTGTGTTTTAGAAGAAAAATATGATCAGGAATATTTTACTTAAGGTTATTATGATATGATGTCTCTATTTACTCTATAAAGACCCTGTCTTTTCCCTTGAATTCTGGAGTTTGAATTGAAATAACTTTCAAAGGGGTTTCAGAAATCACCTTAACCGCATGAATTGTCTTTTCTGGTATAGTTATCCAATCTCCAGCTTGCACAACAATTTCTTCCTTATTTAACCAGACATTAGCCTTCCCTTCAAGTATAAAAACTTGTTCGGTATGTTTCAAATGTTGATGTGGTTTTACTTCGTTTTTAATCCATATGACAAAGGTAGAAGTATGAGGATCAGTAAATATTTTTTTAACCAATACATTTTCAAACTCTTTGTCTGGTTTAATATCGTATGCCGAAAATTTACCCTGAGACCAAAGTATGGTGGTTGAAATTAAAAAAAAGAATATCACGCATAACTCTTTCATAAATAGTAAATTGAAAACCAAATTAAGAATTGCTTTTTTTAACTTTTTTCACTGTAGGTGGTCTATATCCCAAAAAGGGGAGTTTTAAGAGTTTTCCTATATTTGAATTAGCGCCTACATCAGGATAAGTATCTACTCCATAAATCAAATCATCTTTTCTTATTTTGGCAAATGTTCCAAAAATTCTATCCCAAATAGAAAAAATATTCCCATAGTTTGTATCTGTATATGGAAGTACGTAATGATGGTGTACTTTATGCATATCAGGAGAAACGATAACCCAGCTTATGATATCATCAACTTTTTTAGGTAACGATATATTGGCATGATTAAATTGAGATAATACAACTGATAGAGATTGATATAACATGATTATCCCTACAGGAGCTCCCACTATAAGTACAGCAAGCGTAGTGAATACAAAACGAATAATACTTTCTCCTGGATGATGTCTATTTGCTGTTGTGGTATCTACATGATGATCTGTATGATGAACCAAATGGAACATCCATAATGGTTTTACCATATGTTCTACATAATGAGCTAACCATGCACCTATAAGATCCAATAAAGCTACACCCAGTAATACAGAAGCCCAAAGAGGTAAACCTAACCATTGAATCACTCCAAATTTATTTGCAACTGTCCAATCACTGGTTTTTAATAGAATAAAAGCTAAAACAAAATTTATAACGATGGTGGTTAACGTAAAGAAAATATTAGGCCAGGCATGCTTAAACTTCTTATACTTAAATTTAAATAATGGCACGGCATATTCAACTAACCAGAAAAATGTAATTCCTCCTACCAATATTAAACTGCGATGTGACGAAGGTATCGTTTCGAAATAATTCATTATACTTTCCATAGCTACAAAATATTCCATTTTTAATAAATTACCAATAGTTTTGAAATAAATATGGAATGAAAACAGGTCATTTGCGCAACCAAAAAGTTGCGTATTTGAAAAATATCTTTATATTTGCAACTATATAGTTGCGCATTGATATCATTTTGCTATACATTGTTTAATCAATAAAAATAATTAAGATGAAAGATGTAATTCGTAAAGAACATATACTTAATCATTCTATAGATAATGTTTGGAATGCTATTACCAAACAAGAACAAATTTCTAACTGGTTTATTGAAGCCGATTTTAAAGCAGAACCAGGTTATAAATACACTTTTACAGCTCCCGAGGAGCAAAACTGTTCCCAAATTACCGGAGAAGTAAAGAAAGCTAACCCCTATACTCTTATTTATACCTGGATTGTGGCTGAAACCAATATTGAAACTACTGTAAAATGGGAACTCGAGAAAACCGAAGAAGGTACAAAGTTATTGCTTGAGCATTCTGGAATTTCAAATTACTTGGGAGAAAATGCCGTTACAATGTTTACTAGTTTTAATGGAGGTTGGGATAACTATATTTCTGGCCTATCAAAATATTTAAAACAAGATGTCCATGCAAGATAAAATCACTAAGATATTAAAAGCTATAGCTGATCCTACCAGACGTGAAATTTTTCATGCTCTGGTAGTAGCTGCTACTGCCCTGCCTATTACTCAAATATCAGGGCAATTCAATATTAGTCGCCAGGGAGTTACCAAGCATTTAAAAACTTTAGAAGATGCTAACTTGATTAGAATAAAAACAAAAGGTAGAGAGCGTTTTTGTTATGCAAATACTAACCCTCTTAAAGAAGTAAATCAATGGTTAAAATTTTACGAGAAATTCTGGGATGGTGCATTAGATAACTTAAGTAGTTATTTAGATAAAAACGCTTAAACAGGTATTTATTTCTCTTGCGTTTCCAGCTCAAGACACTTCTTAACCGAAGCTACTGCCATTTCAAGTGTTTCAAATATCATTATCTTATCATGATAAAATATTCTTTCTATTTTTACGCTAATTTCTTGTGCAGTAGTATATGCAACAACCACAAATACTGCAAGATTTGGAAACACCTCCCTTATTTTCATATAATCCGTAGGTTTTAAAGAGTATGAATTTATTCTATGAGAAATGTAACCAAAAGGACGGTTACCAAAATGTAAATTTGTTAGCAGAGAGAGTTCGGTTGCTTTTTCGTGATTAAAACATATACCTTCTGCGACTTCAATAATTAGATAATTCTCAAAAAAAAAGACCTCACCCATATCAAGGCTATATTTCTGAATAAGCCTTTCTTTCATTAATGGTTTCAACATATTCATTACTAGGTTTAAGAGCAAAATGAGTTCGTTGTTCGAAGGCGCGAATCTAGTTAAAAACTCATTACGATTGTAGATTTTATAATTTTGATAACATTTAATACTAAAACCCATAAACTTCTTGAACCAAATCTCAAAAAATCAATTATGACCAGTGTTTTCTCAAATTTGTAATTCACACAGTTTCTGATTACATTGTTACAAACAAACAACTTAATATCAATGAATTATGAAAACAATAAACAAACCACCCATATGGTTCTGGATAATTGCTGTTGTGGCTCTTATATGGAATATTATGGGAGTCATGGCCTATATTGGTCAAGCATATATGACACAAGAAGCGTTAAAGGCATTGCCAGAAGCTGACCAGAATTTTTATAATAATACACCCGCTTGGGTAACAGCAGCATTTGCTATTGCCGTATTTGCTGGCGCTTTGGGGTGTATAGCACTATTGATTAAGAAAAAATGGGCTTCTACCCTACTTATTTTATCCCTCATTGGCGTCCTTGCTCAAACGACTTATAATTTCTTTTTACAAGATTTTATACCATTATCCGGGGCACGAATCATTATGCCTATTATTGTTGTAGTTGTTGCACTCTTTTTAGTGTGGTTTTCTAAAAATTCTACATCAAAGGGCTGGATTTCCTAATTAGTTAAGAATATATTAGTGCCATTCACAACCTGAATCATGATCATAGATTCAGGTTTTTTTAATTTCAATACCTTCATTTTTTAAGAAACTTTAACAATTTTTTTAACATCATCTTAAACACTAATATGAGTTTTTGACTAGTTAACCTACTTGTAAAACTATTAATTGTCATAAACTCAAAATCAAACTTAATGAAAACAAAGACAGTATTAAATGGATTAAAAATTGGTGTTCTTGCCATTGCCCTATCATTTATTTCTTGCGAAAAAAATGAAGAATTTGATCAGTCAACAGACCCCACTAGTCAAGAAGAACAAACTATAGAAAAGTTTTTCTTAGGAGAACGTGTTCGTGTGAAAAAAGAAAATGATGGCACGTTTAGCCTTCAAGGAACTGATGTTAGATTATTCGAAGATCAATTAAGTGACACAGCTATCCCTGTTTCTAACACAGAAGAACCTACTGATGAAGTAAATGCAAAGCTTGGACTTGGAGGTGGTGTACGTAAATGGACTAATAATACCATTGTTTATGTTATCCAAAATGGATTAAATCAATTTGTTAGAGACGAGCTTCAAAAATCTATGGATGAATGGACTAGTAAGACAAATGTTCGTTTTAAAGAACGTACCAATGAGTCTAATTATGTAACAATCAGCAGTAATGGTAGAAATTGTAATTGTGGGGTTGCTACATTAGGGATGAATGGTTCTAGAGGTTTTATTCGTTTAGGATCGAGAACTAGTGCCGTCGTAACTATCCATGAAATCGGACATACCTTAGGGTATATCCATGAGCAAAATCGTTCTGATAGAGATAATCATATTATTATCAACTTCAATAATATTCAGGATGGTGCAGAAGATCAGTTTTTCAAAAGTAATTCTGCAACTCTAATTACCAGAGATTTTGACATTAATTCTACTATGATGTACGGAAGCTATACATTTAGTAAAAATGGTCAACCTACAATAACAGATCTAAATGGTAACGTTTTACCTAGAAGAAGAGCTGCAATTTCTCCTTTGGATATCCAAGGAACCAATAACGCATATCCAGGTGATGGAGGTGGTGGAGGAAATCCATCTGTAAATCCTTGCGAAGGCATTGCCGCATGGGTAAGAGGTCAGAGCTATTCTGTTGGCGATAAAGTTACCTACAGAGGTTTCTTATACGAAAGAGATTTTACAAGATGGAATAGAATTGCAGAATGTACTGACACACCGGTAAGTGCAGATATCTGTGAAGGTGTTTCAGAATACAATAGAAATAATAATTATTCTGCAGGGGATAAAGTAACTTATAACGGATTCTTATATACTCTTGGATCTAACGGAAGATGGTCTAACAACGGACGTTGCGGAGCGTAAACATCTGTTTGTTTGAATATTTTTAAAATTTAAAAGGGCTGTAAAAAACAGCCCTTTTTATTTTACAATAATTTATTCTTTTTCTTCAAGTTCTTTAATTAGTACCTCTGCAGAATTCATACTTCCAGTATAAGACTTATATACCCATTTTGTAAAAACAAAAAAGAATACAATTGCCAGTGGAATGGCTATTACTATTGGCCAAATAGATTTTGTCTCTGTAAACAAATCTTTACCTTTAATAATTTTTGAAGAAACAGGCATAATAACAAACATGAGTACAAATCCTAAATAGTATCCAAGTTTCATACTTTTTTTAAATCGTTGTTTCCCTTTAGTATATTCAATCAATGTTTCTTTATAGCTATTTCCAGAAATATTAATATTTCGCATTTTACTTATCCATTTTAGAGATAAAACAGGTAATACTAAAAGTGTAACTACTGATATTAATCCAGATACTAATGAATACCAATTATCTAGTTTTTCGAGATTAAATAAGATCAATATTGCAACACTATAGCAAATGACTGCTCCTATTATTTCCGGGTATGCTATTTTATTCAATTTCTTTCTGTACTGCTCTTGTGTCATCATAATAATCATTTTATCCGTTAATTTTTTTTGTTTTTCTATCTGATCACTCATTTGGGACCAAACTGCTTGCATTTCTTCTAATTCCATACCCATTATTTTTTTACAATTTGTGTCTTTAATCTTTGTTTGATTCTCGAAATTTTGGTACCTACATTGCTAGGAGACAAACCTGTTATACTTGCTATTTCCTCGTATTTTTTTCCTTCTAAAAGCAATAACATTAATCCTTTTTCCAATTCATTAAGACCATGTATATGTGCATAAAGAATCTTTAATCGTTCCTCAAATTCTGTATCGTATTGATCTGTTTGTTTCATGATCACCTGATCAATTCCAATCTGATTTCCTTTTCGCTTCTCCTTTTTTAATCTGGTAATTGCGGTATTAAGTCCTACACGATACATCCATGTACTAATTTTTGAATCTCCTCTAAAATTGTCAAATGATTTCCACAACTGATAGACAATCTCTTGATAGAGATCTTTCTGATCTTCATGATTATTAGTATAGATGGTCGTTATTTTAAAAATAACACCTTCATGATCTTTAATAATTTGAGTAAACTCATACTCTTTGGCCATATAAGCTTATGTTTTTCTTATTAGTAACTAATACATAGAAAAAATCACAGCATATTTATAAAAAATTATAAAATAACTACACTTAACATAAAAATACATTGAAAAACAAGTTGCTAAAGAAGAGCATGCAACTTTTAAAAAAAAACTGATTATTCTTTTACGACAATTAGAGAAGCCTTAACTCCTTTTGTTAAATTCCATTCATTACTGGTAAGTAAATTTCCTTGATCATCATACAAATGAAATTCTGCAGTATTAGGTCCAGATTCACCCTGATTAAGAGCCTGAATATCGATTTTATTGAACCCTTTAATTAGATCGATTGAAATTCCTTGAAATTTTCCTGAAAGATATGCACTTTGTACGATTACATCATCATTAATAAAAATTCTCACTATATCACCATCAACAAATTGATGATCTCTATACAACAATCTGACAAATTTACCATCACTTTTGAAATCACCAAGATACTGATCACTTTTATATTCTTCCTTTATTTCTTTATCTTTTTTAAACCACTTTGGAGTGCCTTTAATTTCTGGTTTAAAAAAGCCATCATTACCAGTCATATCAAATGTTTGTTTGCGACGGCCATATTCACTCAACTCTTTTGGTGCAGTATACAACGGGATATTACTATTGAAATCTGATTTTGGAAGCCCTGTAGACAAACTGTACTTATCAGTTTTTAAATCACTTTTTGCGTCAATACGTAAAGAGGTAGAACTTTCTACCTGAGCCTGTATCACTCCTGCCATACACAACAAAAAAACTATATTTAGTTTAGCTTTCATATCTTTTCGTACCACGCTTGTTTAATGTAAATATAAAGATTATAGAGGGTTAATAATGTTAATTACTTGCAAAAGTACCCATTATATCCTATAACCAATATATAATAGGACGTTATAAATTTATAATAATTACATTAATCTTCTCTGTAGTTGGCCAAATCAATAACAAATCGTCAATTGTACATGAACAACAATTAATTTATTGTTAATTCAAACACATGATTTATAGTTATTTAAATATATTTTATAACTTAAACTTATAATATTTTGTTTATTATTTACAATCGAAAATTACTCTGAAAGCCAATAACTTACAAGAAGCATTTTAATTAAAAACTGTCAAACTTTGTACCATTTTTTATATTGTTCCAAAAGTTAGATTTTTCGTTACGATTTTAGGAATTGCATATTATAAGATAACTTATTATTTTAATTCAAAAGTGTGTAATTAAACTTCTAATTTTAACGTATGTCATATTATACCCATCTTATTGTAAAAGTTAATTAAAAAAACTGTACTTAAATTTGTAAGATAATCCTTATATCTTTTAATTTGTTTTTAAATATAAAGTATGATATATTATATAATTATCGGTATCCTATTCGCTGTAATTCTTTTTTTATGGTTAAAATACCAAGGAGTCAAAAAAAGGCTGGATGAGAAAAGTAATGAATTGCAATCTTTACTCAATACATCTGAAAAACAAGTTCAATTTCAGCAAGATTTTATTTCTATTCTCAGTCAAGAATTGAGAACTCCTTTGTATGGAATAATGGGGTTGACAAATCTTTTAGCAGAAGAACACCCAGAACTTAAAGATGATAAAAAAATAAAATCGCTGAAGTTTTCTGGAAATTACCTACTTACCTTAATTAATAATATTCTTCAAGTAAGTTTTCTTGATAATGAAGAAGTTACTGTACAAAATACTCTATTTAATTTAAAAGACGTTACTCAAAATCTTGTTCAGTCTTTTAGTTATGCGACAGAAAACAGTGATAACATTTTGCACTTTGATTTTGACGCTGAAATAAGCCAAACTGTTGAAGGAGATCCTGCAATTTTGTCCCAGATACTCATGAATCTTGTAAATAATGCTCTGCGATTCACAAAAAATGGAAATGTTTATTTCTCAGTAAGTTTGATTAAGAAAAAAGGTGATGTTTCTACAATTTCTTTTAAAATTACTCATGATGGATATGAGGTATCAAAAGAGGATCAAAAATCAATCTATCAAGAGTTTATTAATGTAGAAAATGAAAAAAAATGGTATTTGGGTACAGGTATAAACTCAAGAATAGTAAACCGACTGGCAGAAGCTGTAAATGCAGAAATAATTATTCAGAATAATTCTCATGTCGGATCAGAATATGTATTTGTGATTGATTTTAAAACACAACAAGTCAAGGAAGAACAGGCCCATCAAAATTCTGTTTTTGAGGTCAATTCTGGCACAAAATTCAAAGCTCTAATTGTAGATGACAATAAATTAAACCTATTAGTAGCAGATAAAATGTTATCAAAAGAGCAATTTGATTGTACAACTATTGATAATGGCTTTGATGCTATTAAATTGGCAAAAGAAAATGTGTATGATGTCATTTTAATGGACATTAACATGCCCAAGCTTAATGGTATTGGAACAACAAAAAGAATAAGAGAATTTGATTTAAAAACACCTATTATTGCTCTAACAGCAGTAGACGTAACCCAATTAAATAGACAAATCATTCAAGCAGGACTAAATGATTACATTTTAAAACCTTATAACAAAAATCATTTATTAGAAATGATTCATAAACATATTGAGAATTCAGTACTTAGTTGATAATTATCTGTTGTCCGATTTTTAGTACTGTATTATATTTTATAGAATTAGTTTTACAGATTTCGGAAACAGCTAATCCATGTCTATTGGCAATTCTATGAAGGGTATCCCCTTTTTTTACCGTATAAATCTTTTTTTGTTGCTCTTCGAATACTGTAATATCATCAATGGATTTATGAATTACTATTTTACTCTTCCTTGTTGATCTATGAAATCTTGGTGTTGCCCATTTTCTAGTTACAAAAAGTACATCTGATCTTATTTTAGTATCAGTTGTAAACTCAAATAAATATTCTGGATTAATACTTTTCCCATGATATCTTACTTCTAAATGTAAATGACTACCTCTTGCGTTTCCTGTCACTCCTCCTTTTCCTATAGCATTACCTTTTTTTATTTCGTCATTCTCCTTGACTAATGTTTTTGATAAATGTGCATATACCGATTCTAAGCCATTGTAATGTCTAACTATAACCGTATTTCCATGCCCTCCATGATATCCTACATACCTAACTTTACCATCTAGTATAGATCTTACACTGTCTCCAGTTTGAAGATCAATATCTATACCTTGATGAGGCCTTCCTCTTCTCCACCCATAACGAGAAGTAACCACCATCTTACGGGTAACCGGTGATGAAAAATTAGTATCATGAAAAGTCAATTGAAAAGGAAAAGACAATGATTCATCCCAGTATGGGTTAAATCGTTGATTATCCCATTTAGCATTAAATTCTTCTTTATTTTTTACTCCTAAATCTCTTGAAAGTAATTCATTATTAGAAGAAACTATATTATTGAGATATATAGGTAGGTAGATTATATCTCCTTGAAAAATTAGTTTTTTATGATCTACTGGTACTTTTTCTTTTGTTTCAATAATTTCCTGAGCAGATATCATAGAAAAAGATAATAGAATCAGGAAACCAAATACAAGCCTCTTTTTAATTAAAAACATCAATTACAATACATTTTACAAATTAAAATAGATTTCGGGCTTTAAATTCTTCTACAATATAACTGTAAAAATAATACGTTATTACAACAAATCAATATTTTATTTAATAGAAAATTTGATTTACAATATGATATCATAGATACAAATTTGAAAATCAAACACTTAAAAAATATCTAGATATAGAACTTCCGTAAGAGTGTTACGGGATAATATTGTTTGTCAAAATTATTAACATATTTTAAGAAATTCATATGAAAACATTAATATCTGCAAAAGCAATAAATGCAGTTAGCGGTAGTTAATTAAACACTAATTATTAATTAAATAACCATGAAAAGATCATTCACATTAATTGCGTTATCTGGAGTTTTAGTTATGACATCCTGTGTATCTAAAAAGAAGTATGTTGCTCTTGAACAAGAATTACAAGACACACGTAGTACTTTACAGAAAACTGCAGTAGAAAAGGAAGAATTAGAAGAAAAATTTGCAAAGATTGAGTCCAGAGTGGCTGATTATAATGCTAAAATTAATTCTTTGAAAGAATCAAATGATGAGAAAATGGTGATGGTAGATGGGATTGCGGCTATTTCTAATAAAACAAAGGAAAGTATGAAAGCAACTTTAGCCAATGTTGATCAACAAAAACTAAAAGGAGCTACATCTTTAAAAGATTCAATGAATCTAGCAGTTTCTTACAATTTAAAAAGTAATCTATCTGATAACTTGAAAGAAGATGACGATATTTCTATAAACGTAGACAATACTGTTGTTATGATATCTATTTCAGATAAAATGCTTTTTAACAGTGGTAGCTACCGCATAAGCAATAAAGCTGATGAAGTATTACAAAAATTAGCAGATGTTATTAACTCTGAGCCAAGTTTAGAAGTTATGGTTGAAGGACACACTGATCCTAGAACCATAAGTAATGCTGTAATACAAGATAATTGGGATTTAAGTGTAAAAAGAGCTACATCAATTATCAGAAAACTACAAACATCTTATAATGTTGATCCTTCAAAATTAATTGCATCAGGAAGAAGCAGTTATAAACCTTTAGTAGAAAACGATTCTAAAGAAAATATGGCTATCAACAGACGTACTAGGATAGTTTTATTACCAAATATGGATAAGTTTTTTGCAATGCTATCCTCTAACTAACTATTATCGATATTAACCACTCTTATTGAAAGCGGGATGAATTATAATAATTCATCCCGCTTTCATTTTGAAATACTTTTTATTCTTTATGAAATTAAACCTTTTTGTAATTAAAGTGTCTTAATTACAAATCAAAACATTCATAAACTATGAAACATACAGCCACACAAAAAATTCACCATTCTTTATTATTATTATTTATCTTACTGATAACCAGTAGTTTTTCTTCAAATATTGCTAACTGGGAATATTTAGGCTCCAAAATAGTTAATTACAAATTAGATAAAGATATTATAAAAGTAACGGCCAAAGAAGGAGCGTTTAAAAAACTTAAAATAAAAATCACAGGAGGCTCTATTAATATGCACAGAATGGTTGTTCAATATGGTAATGGAGAAAAAGATGTGATCCAATTAAGATATAACTTTTCTCGTAGAAGTGCAACAAGAGTCATCGATTTAAAAGGAAACAAAAGAATTATAAGAGATATTACATTTTTCTATGACACCAAAAATTCATCAAGAAAAAAAGCAAAAATCCACGTGTTCGGAAGGCATTAAAAATAATCAAAGTAGTACCTCCCCTTCTATATTGTTAGGAGAGAAAGGTTACCATTGTAGTTAATGTACTCTATAATATCCACATTTAAGATATGCACCTTCTGCAAAAATTATAGGATGATCAATATCATGAGTTGTTTTTTCTAAAACTTCAAAAGTTCTGCCAGTACTTAAAATGTTATCCTCAGAGATTTTAAAAAAATCTTCTTTTATAACTCTCGAAGAACAAGAAGCTAATACTAACAATCCATTTTTAACTACTAATTGAGCTCCTAACCTAGCAAGTCGAGCATAGCTAGTTTTTGCTTTATCAATTTCATTCTCTCGTTTTGCAAACGAAGGTGGATCAATGACCACAATGTCAAACTTTTTATTTGTATTTATCAGATTTTGTAGTCCTTCAAAAGCATCGGCTACAATAATATTATGTTTTCCACTACATGTATTAAGGTTGACATTTTCTTTGGCCATATTTAAGGCATGCTTGCTAATATCAAGACTCACAACTTCATTAGCTCCACCGGCTAATGCATGCACAGAAAAGCCACCTGCATAAGAAAACACATCTAACACTGTTTTTTCTTTGGCTAACTCCCCTACTCTTTTTCGATTATGGCGATGATCCAGAAAATATCCAGTTTTGTGTCCTTTAATTACATTTGCTGAGAACAACACTCCATGTTCTCTAAAAACAACAACATCCTCTTCTAAAACCCCATAGATTACCCGACCATCTTTTAGATCATATAATTCGCCTTTAGATTGTAACAATCTGCTTAAACGTAGCACAACAGTAATACAACAGCTTATTGCAACCAAATGTTCCACAATGTAATTCAAATACGGAAACCAAATTTGTGAATATAACTTAATTACCAATACCCCATCATACACATCTGCAATACATCCCGGAAGATGATCATTTTCTCCAAATAACAGTCTATAACTATTTGTATCGGTTTCAAGTAAAGGTTTTCTTAATTCATATGCTTTTAAAATAATTGCTTCAAACCATTCTTTATTAATTTTGACTGGTTTCCCATAGTGTAAAAGCTTAACTCGTATTGGAGAATATGGATCGTACAACCCACAAGCCAAAAAAGTATTCTTTTTATTATCATAAACAACCACCAAATCTCCTGGATTACCCTCTTTATTTTGTTTAATAATACTATCTTCAAAAATCCAAGGATGCCTTCTTTTGACCATTTTCTCTGCAGAAGGCCTTAGTTTTATAGCAATTGTTTTTACGGGTATATTTGGAATAATATTCATCTTTTGCAAGATTAGTAATTATTTTTCTCTAATGATGTAATCTACCTCTTTATTTAATCAAAAAGTGGTTTAAGACCTGTGTGTATGCTTTATCAAATACAGTATGTCGATAGCAACAAAAAATCATTCATGTCTACAGATATCTCCTTGGGTAAAATATCTTAAAGAAACACAATTAGTATGGAGCCCTGTATACACAACCAACTTACTATTATTCTTAGCAATAATTTATGGCTAACAAATCATCAAATAAAAAAAGAGACTGTTAATTAACAGTCTCTTTTTCAAATCTTTTTTTGAGCAATGGTTAATACCACAGACAACCACCTGACCCTCCAATACCTATACACCTACCTGCATCGCAAATAGCCGCACCTGGTGCAAGTTCACAACAAAATATACCCCTCTGTTCACAAGCATAACGTGCTGCTCCAGAAATCTTACTTTGTTCTTCTTTACTTAGAGTTTTGATACCGTCTAAATTCAAAAGAATTTTCATTTGTGTAAATATATATGGTTAATTAAGGTCTATCGAATATTGATAATAGAAACTAGACAAATCTGTAAGTTTAATTTTAACATTAAAATATACTTACTTTCTTCTGTTACAAAGTCATTAAAATTATCAATTTATATTTATGATAAAAATAAGACAATTACTAGATATTCAAATACAGGAAAAACTCAAAATATATACTGTTTTAATACTAAAAACCGTAAAAACAAAAAGCACTCATCCCAAGAAATATCAGGATAAGCGCTCTCATCTATGTCGTTCGAACTTTTATTTTGTGTCAATAAAGAACAATGTATTTTTTTGAAACCTAGTAATTTTTTTTTGAAAAGCACCTATCCCAAGAAGTATTAAGATAAGCGCCTAACAGCTATTGTTAAAACTAATTTACTTTTATTCAATAAATTACAATTTCTTTATTACTTATATTTACTAGACGAGCATTATGAAATTTTGTTACAGATAAAATTATTTTTTTTATAAAACACTAAAAAACAGAATTTTAAAATACATAAAAGTACCCTGTAATAGCAGCGATAATTGTTTCCAATCACTTAACATATTTATAAAATTAAATATGTATATTTGTAAAATGAATAATCAAATGATTCTTGAGATAAATAAAGCCTTAGCAAATTCGACTCGGTTGGATATACTTAAATGGTTGAAAGATCCTGAAGCAAATTTTCCACCCCATATAGAACTAGGACATTTTAACGATGGTGTCTGTGGACAAAATATTAAAGATAAGTCGGGATTATCACAACCAACAATATCTCACTACCTTACAGGGATGAGAAAGGCCGGATTGCTTATAGCAACAAGGCATGGAAAATGGACGTACTTTAAAAGGAACGAAAAAGTAATAAAAGAGTTCTTAGAAATTATGAATAAAGAATTGTAAAAATTTAGTATAACATATTTACAAAATTAAATATATAATTATAAAAATATATAAATTAAAAATCAAATATGAAAGTTTTAGTAATCGGTTCAAGTGGCACTATAGGTTCAGCTATATATAAAAGACTGGTAAGTCAGAGTCATGAAGTATATGGAGCCCATAGAGGTAGTACTGACTACCCTATCGATATTACAGATGTGAATTCTATTAAACATCTATTCAAAAAACTCCCAAAATTAGATGCTGTAATTAATGCCGCAGGGACGGCATCATGGAAACATTTTTCTGATCTTAAAGAAGAAGATTATTATGTAGGAATAAAAAGTAAACTAATGGGACAGGTAAATTTAGTACACATAGCAAAAAACTATTTAAAAGATAATGCTTCCATTACATTAACAACTGGTATCCTTGCAGAACATTATGAGCCTAATGCCGTAGGACTTTCTCTTGTAAATGGTGCAATACATAGTTTTGTAAATGCAGCCTCTAATGAACTTGATCGAGGTATCAGGCTCAATGTCGCAGCTCCTGGTGCAATTGCAGGTGATTTTCCTGAAAACAAAAAATTTGCTGGGTATTTCCCGGTAAATATTGAAGATGTAGTTAATGTATATACAGAAATATTAACTAGTGATACTACTGGCATGATTTATAAAAAATATTAACTCATTTAAAATAAAACAATGAAAATACCCATATATCAGGTAGATGCTTTTACCAAAACTTTATTTGGAGGTAACCCAGCTGCTATCTGTCATTTGCCATATTGGCTTGATGATAAAACGTTATTAAATATTGCAATAGAAAACAACTTGGCAGAAACAGGATATTTTGTAAAAAAAGATGATATTTATGAAATAAGATGGTTTATGCCATATGAAGAAATTGATTTATGTGGACATGCCACATTAGCATCTGCTTATATCATTTTTAATTATCTGGATACATCTATAGATGAAGTTACATTTTCTTCAAAAAGTGGAATACTTAAGGCAAAAAAAGAAGATAATGGGTCAATCACTTTAGATTTTCCTTCTAGGATGCCTGCACCAATTGAAATTCCAAAAGAAGTATATGATGCATTTAAAGTAAAACCTATTGCGACTTATGCAGCAAGAGATTTAATTATTACACTTTCTTCTGAGAAAGAAATATTAAACGCTTCGCCAAACCTAGAAGCACTTAAAGAACTTCCATATTTATGCACTATAATTACTGCTAAAGGTAAAAATGTTGATTTTGTATCTCGCGTTTTTGATGCCAATCCAGAAGCACATCCTGAAGATCCTGTAACAGGCTCAGCTCATGCTTCTCTTGTTCCTTTTTGGGCAGAAAAATTAAATAAAAAACATCTCTTTGCAGAACAATTATCAGCAAGAAGAGGGCAATTAGAATGTAGAATTGAAGGAGATCGTGTTTTTCTAAGCGGGTATTCGGTACTTTATTTAGTTGGGGAGATAGAAATATAAACACATTATCTAACCTAAGATTAATCAATTGTTTAATCCATAAATAATTGATTAATCTTGGATCTCAGTTTTCGTTTATAATCCTCTTCCAACCAATCCCGATAGTTTTTGGTACTTTTACTAATACAATAAGAATATCGACGTACCCTATATTCTATATCCTGATCCAAAAGTTTGCTCAAAATTCGAGCATCAAAAACATCTTCACTATTCTGAACACACATTTTTGCATGTTGCTCTATGGATTTTTCAAGAACGGTAAGACTTCTCAATCCAAAACGTTTTGTTTTTGCGTATTCTTCTTCAATATCAAAATCAATATCTTCAGAATTTGAAAATTCTTTTCTTAAATCTTCAGGAAGTACGTATTTAAAATTACGTTCAATCTCTTCATCCCCCACTAGATTATCATAATAAAAATCAGGAGACCTAAATATAGATTGCCAATCCACATCAGAATTCCATAAACCAAATCTCGCCGTGTTATTGCCCAAATCCAGTATAGAAAATTCTTGTTTGGTTGGCAGAATCCTGGATCCTCTACCAATCATTTGGAAATACAATGTAAGTGATTTTGTTGCCCGATTAAGTATAATACATTCTACTGTAGGCTCATCAAAACCCGTAGTGAGAATACTAACCGAAGTAAGTATAGCATCCTTAGTATTTTTAAACCATGCTAAAATATCTTCTCTTTCTTGTTTACTATTCGTATTATCCAAATGGCGAATAGCATATCCTGCTTTTTTAAAGGTCTCATACACATAAATGGATGTATTGATCCCATTATTAAAAATCAGTGTCTTTTTACCTTTTGCTCTTTCTTCATATGAATACAACAATTTATCTTGCATTAACATATTTGTATACAACTCTTCTGATGATTTTACAGTATAATCACCGTTCATTCCTATCTTAAGAGACCCTAACCCTACATCGTAGGTATATATAACAGGAGTTGCTAAAAATCCGCTATTTATCAATGAACTAATTGTATCTCCAACAATCAATTCATTATAATTATCTTTCATGGGAAGTTTCATATTAGAACTAAGCGGTGTAGCGGTTACTCCCAGGATAAAACAATTTTTAAAAAAACGAAAGAGCTTTCTAAATGAGTTATAATGTGCCTCATCAATAATAACCATTCCAATATTATCGAGTTCTAAATGATCTTCATTTAATCTATTATTCAGTGTCTCGACCATAGCAACAAAGCACATATACTCGTTTTGATCATCGAGTTGCTTTACCGAGCTATTTATAATTTTATTTTTAACTCCAAATTCGGTAAGCATTTTAGAGGTTTGACCACAAAGCTCTATACGGTGTGTAAGAACAACTACTTTTTTTCTGGAAGACTCAATATACCTTCTTACTATTTCAGAAAATATAACAGTTTTTCCCCCTCCTGTTGGAAGTTGATATAATAGATTATATTTTTCTGGAAACTCTTGTAAGCGACTAAATATCTTGTCTATATCCCGTTTCTGGTAATCATATAGTACTTTTTGTTCTTTTTTACCTATCCCTGTGGGTTGTAATCCCATGTAGCCCTCTATTAAAAAATAAGCTACAAAATTAAATACTTTAAAAGGTTATATAAAGGAATTAGAGAAATATATTTGTTCACTCATTTTTTTTAGAATGTTAATTAATCATAATTGTTTAACTGAAAGGGGTTTCTTGTTTTAATTTTAACATTTATAAAAGCGAAATAGTTATAATGAATAAAGAGGATAAAGATTTAATTCCCGTTCAAACCCTTCTAATTCCCAAATCTATTTTATATACAGGGAAAATTCTAAATTGGATCTCCCCCCTTTTAGCCTCGAGATTTGCAGCTAGAATATTTTTGACACCATTTGGCTATAAAATCCCTGAAAGGGAAAAGAAAATGTATGCTACAAGCAAAAAAGAGCAAATCTTTATTAGAAAAATTAATAGAGAGGTTATGGTATATACTTATGGTGATTCAAAAAAGAAAATTCTTCTTGTACATGGTTGGTCAGGAAGTGGTACACAACTTTCGAAAATAGCTGATGCCTTAATAGCAAAAGGATATAGCACCATAAGCTTTGATGCTCCGGCTCATGGAGATTCTCCTGGAAAAAGAACAATGTTACCCCATTTTATAGAAACGATTTATCAGTTAGAAGAAATGTACGGTCCTTTTGAAGCAGCAATTGGGCATTCTTTAGGAGGAATGTCACTCCTAAGAGCTACAAAATATGGTTTACAAATTAAAAAATTGGTAATTATAGGTACTGCAAATAGTATTACTGCTATAACCAAAAATTTCGCAAAAAACTTACAATTAAATAAAAAAGTAGCTCGTTTACTAAAAGCATATTTTGATAAAAGATATGGTGAAGATCTTGACAATTATTCTGGTGCAATTTCCGCTTCGGGTGTTAATATCCCCACTTTGGTAGTACATGACAAAAATGATGTAGATGTTCATTATAGTGCAGCTTATGAAATCAATGATAACCTGACAAATGGTAAGCTACTGATAACTGAACAATTAGGTCATAGAAAAATTTTAGGTACTCTAGAAGTTATCTCCAAAATCGAAAATTTTATTTTGGAATAGTTGTTGATACGTTATTCATAGAGTATTTGTACGACTATTAATTAAAACTTTATTTAACTTTATTCAAAAAAAAACATGAAACGTTTAATTTTAATATGTTTAGGAGTTCTAACAATTAGCTGTACAAGTAATGCTCAACAAAAAACAGTTAAGGAAAAAAAGACATATTCAGTTAGTAAGACTAATGCCGAATGGAAAAAAATCTTAACCTCTGACCAATATTATATTCTCAGACAAGCCGGAACAGAAAGACCTTTCTCTAGCCCTTTAAACAAGCTATATGTAAAGGGTACATTTCATTGTGCGGCTTGCAACACTCCATTATACGAGAGTGAACATAAATTTGATAGCGGTACTGGTTGGCCAAGTTTTGATCGTGCTGTAAAAGGTAGTGTAGATAAAGATGTTGATCATAAATTAGGATATGCAAGATCAGAACTGTTATGTGGAACTTGTGGAGGACACTTAGGCCATGTATTTAATGATGGCCCAAGAGAAACTACAGGAATGAGACATTGTATAAATGGAGATGCTTTAATTTTTACACCAAAAGAATCGAAGAAATGAGTAAATATCCGATACAGAAATCTGAAGCTGAATGGAAGACAGAACTTACAGAAGAACAATATAGAGTATTAAGACAAAAGGGAACAGAAAGACCATTTACGGGAGAGTTCAATATGCATTTTGATAAAGGTACATATGAATGTATGGCATGTCATGTTGCTTTATTTGATAGCACTACAAAATTTGATTCTGGATGTGGATGGCCCAGTTTTGATGAAGCCATAGAAGGAAGTATCGAATATGTTAGAGATACCTCACATGGTATGATAAGAACAGAAATATTGTGCGCAAACTGCGGTAGTCATCTCGGTCATGTGTTTGATGATGGCCCTACAGCAAGCGGTCAGCGATATTGCGTAAACTCGGTAAGTATAGACTTTGATAAAAAATAAATTTACAACAAATAAATATTTAGAATTCATGAAGAAAATTTTCACATTACTTTGTATAACTACGTTTATGTTAACATCTTGTTCTAATGACGATGATACAGATTTTGATACTATTGGGCAATCATTTGAAGTTGACAATGTAGATTTTAGACCAGATATTGATGGATTTATTGCTGTGAATATCCCGTTTCCTGCTGGTGTCGAGGTATTTGATGCAGATGTAGTATTAGTATATCGTCTAGAAGAAGTTTTTGAAGGTAATGACGTATGGGAACCTTTACCTACTCCTCTAATTATAGAGGCTGGAGGAGAATTAACCTATAGATTTAATTTTACAATAAATGATGTGGATATTCTTATGGATACTCCTGATTTCAATTTAGTCCCACCTAGGTACACAGATAATCAAGTATTTAGAATTGTAATAGTTCCATCTAGATTTGCTCAAGATTCAAAAATAGATTTTTCAGACATTAACGCTGTGCAATCTGCACTTAAACTTGATTTTTAAAGAGAGTTTCAATTATAATTAATACTATTATTATAGAAAGTATTAAAAATTAACACTATCCTTTGGGTAGTGTTTTTTTTATACTCCTTAATGATATAATTCATATTCTTATGGAATGCTTAAATCCTTTTTTGGTTAGCCGAATTATCCTTAAATTCGTGACTTCAAAAAATCGACATTTATGAGCACATATGATATCATCGTTTTAGGGAGTGGTCCCGGCGGGTATGTAACCGCAATTCGAGCTTCACAATTGGGTCTTAAAACCGCAATAATAGAAAAAGAAAGTTTAGGAGGAGTTTGCTTAAACTGGGGATGTATCCCTACAAAGGCATTACTAAAAAGTGCACAGGTATTCGAATACCTTAAGCACGCTTCAGATTATGGACTTACTGTAGATAAGTTTGATAAAGATTTTGATGCTGTTGTAAAGCGTAGCCGTGGAGTTGCTGATGGAATGAGCAAAGGTGTTCAGTTTCTGATGAAAAAGAATAAAATCGATGTTATTAATGGTTTCGGAAAACTAAAAGCTAGCAATAAAATTGAAGTTACTGATACTGATGGTAAAACTTCAGAATATGAAGCAAAACATATTGTTATTGCTACCGGTGCCAGATCAAGAGAACTACCAAATTTACCACAAGATGGTAAAAAAGTAATTGGTTATAGAGAAGCAATGACTCTAGAATCTCAGCCAAAGAAAATGATCGTTGTTGGATCTGGTGCTATCGGAGTAGAGTTTGCACATTTTTATAACGCTATGGGAACTGAAGTTACTATTGTAGAATTCCTTCCTACTCTTGTCCCTCTAGAAGATGAAGAAGTATCTAAGCAGTTTGAACGAAACTTCAAAAAAGCTGGTATTAAGGTAATGACAAATTCTTCTGTAGAAAGTGTAGATACTAGTGGCGATGGTGTAAAAGCTACAGTAAAAACTAAAAAAGGAGAAGAAGTTCTTGAAGCAGATATTGTATTATCTGCTGTAGGAATCAAAACCAATATAGAAAATATAGGATTAGAAGAATTAGGTATTGCAACTGATAGAGATAAAATAGTTGTAAACGATTGGTATCAAACCAATATCCCGGGAGTTTACGCAATTGGAGATGTTGTACATGGACCAGCATTGGCTCACGTAGCATCTGCCGAAGGGATTACATGTGTAGAAAAAATTGCAGGAATGCATGTTGAAGCAATTGATTATGGAAATATCCCTGGATGTACATATGCCTCGCCAGAAATTGCGAGTGTGGGAATGACAGAAAAACAAGCTAAAGAAGCTGGTTATGAATTAAAAATAGGTAAATTTCCTTTCTCTGCATCTGGAAAAGCAAGTGCTGCCGGAACTAAAGACGGTTTTGTCAAAGTAATATTTGATGCTAAATATGGTGAGTGGCTAGGATGCCACATGATTGGAGCAGGTGTTACTGATATGATCGCTGAAGCCGTTTTAGGTAGAAAATTAGAAACGACAGGACATGAAGTACTAAAAGCAATCCACCCTCACCCAACAATGAGTGAAGCTGTAATGGAAGCTGTGGCTGATGCTTATGGTGAAGTAATCCATCTATAAAAAGGAAAAATAAACATAAAAAAAACACCTTACGATCAGTAAGGTGTTTTTTTATTCTGTATACAATCTTGTTAATTAAAAACTTTGTAGAGCTAACTCATAGCTTTGCAAGCCAAAACCTAAAATAACGCCTTTTGCATTTGGAGAAATATAGGACTGATGTCTAAATTCTTCTCTTCCAAATGTATTAGAAATATGAACTTCTACCACAGGAGTTGATATTGCTTTTATAGCATCTCCAATCCCTATAGAAGTATGGGTATAAGCTCCTGCATTAAGAACAACACCATCAAATAGGTCATCTGCTTCCTGTATTTTAGTGATTAATTCTCCTTCGATATTAGATTGAAAATAAGTTAATTCTATTGAAGAAAACTGCTCTTGTAATTGAACAAAAAATTGATCAAACGTTTGGCTGCCATATATTCCCGGTTCTCTCTTCCCTAGAAGATTTAAATTAGGG
Organism: Aquimarina sp. AU119; assembly: GCF_900312735.1. Taxonomy (NCBI): domain Bacteria; kingdom Pseudomonadati; phylum Bacteroidota; class Flavobacteriia; order Flavobacteriales; family Flavobacteriaceae; genus Aquimarina; species Aquimarina sp. AU119. The sequence continues at coordinate 229,712 of NZ_OMPF01000022.1, forward strand.
CCATTTAATATTAAAATCTTCATATTACTAATCGTTCTGTCTTCTGTTATTTTTAGTTTTAAATAAATACCCTACCGATATTTGACCTACAGCATTCTTATTATCAATATCTGCCCCTTCTATATCAACAATATTTGTTAATCCCAGGTTATAACGTACTTGAAAAAACAAACCGCTCTCTAGTTTATAACCTGCTCCAAATCCCCAACTAAAATCAAAATTAGAAAAGGAATCAAAGAATTCATCAGGAGTATCTTCTGCAGATTCACTAGCATTGGCTAATGTGGCCAATTGAGGACCTGTTTCCAAGCTAAATTTATCTGTAAAATAGACCTTGGCAACAACAGGTAGTGCTAAATAATTTAAACTAATTTTATTCTCCTCCCCTGCTTCATCAAATGTATACCCTTGTGCAGAGTACAAAACTTCTGCCTGTATAAAAAATCGACGAGTAATAGGAAACTCTATCACTGCTCCCAAATGAACGCGTATTCTAGCATCAGTATCTTCTGCATCTCCCGTAATGTTTGCATAATTTCCTCCAAACTTAAATCCGGCACGTGTATACAATGCCTCGCCTTCATCCTGGCTATATAATGAAGAGGTTATAACCATTAAGATGGTTGTGATTAAAAAAAAATTATTTCTCATTCGTCTTATTTAAATTGTAATATAATAAAATAGGCTTATCTATTCTATATCTAAATACTATTAACTATTCAAAAGTAGTTTTATTTTTTAGAATCCAGAAACTACAAACAAAAAAGCATCCTAAAATATCAGGATGCTTTTATTTATTTTTAATTATACTATATTAGAACTTATACCCTACAGAAAGTTGGATTACCGAGTTTTTTTGTTTTACATCATCAGAACTTTCAGTATCATTAATATTAGATAAACCCAAATTATAACGACCATCAAAAAATAATCCCATATCCAATTGATATCCTAGACCAAAATTTAGTCCAAAATCAATTCCTTTAATTGCATCATCAATATCATTGTCTTCATCGACTCCAGGTCCTTCAACTTTGGCCTTGGCAGAAGTTAGAAATCCAATTTGAGGCCCTGCCTGAAGGCTAAATCCTTGAGCCACATAATACTTTGCCATTAATGGAATATTAATGTAATTTATTTTTGTAGTAGTTTCTAAATTACCAACATCTAATTTAGCCCCTTGAGAAGAATATAATAATTCAGGTTGAAAGGCAAATTTCTCTGAAATTGGAATTTCAACTAATGCTCCAATATGGAAACCAGTTCTCCCATCAACACCATCTGTTCCATCTCCAGAAATATTAGCAAAGTTAACACCCGCTTTTGCTCCAAATCTAATTGATTCCTCCTGTGCAGTAGCCACCAAACTAAGAGAAGCTAAAACTGCAAATAACATAAGTTTTTTCATAATGTAATTGATTTTGTAAATTCAACGGTAAAACTAACCCTTTTACCGATTTAACAATACAACAAATGGTTTTTAAATTATGTCGTAATAACACTCCTCTTTCCAAGTTATTCAAAATAAAACTATGACATTACAAAAAACGATAATGGTGATTTTTAAATTTACAAACACAAAAAATACTGATGCAAATCTTATCATAAAATAATGATACAGAAGGTAACTTTCAATTTAACATTGAATATGCTTTATTTTTATAATAAAATCATCAATTTTTTATACTATTAAACTGTTTCAGGTATTTTGGGATGGTTTTCTTTTTTATATTAGAGGCAATGAAATGGAATCATGCCATAAAAGATTACGAACACTACTTAAAAATAGAAAGAGGACTTTCTGAAAACTCTATTATTAATTATACTCTAGATATACAAAGACTTTTAAAATATCTTGAAGAGCAAAATATAGAATCTACTCCCCTTTCTATAGAAAAAGAAATACTACAACAATTTGTCTTTGAGACAGCAAAATTGGTAAATGCTCGTTCACAATCAAGGATTATTTCGGGATTAAAAAGCTTTTTTAATTACTTAGTATTTGAAGATTATAGGGATTCCAATCCTATGGAACTTATAGAATCTCCAAAAATAGGCAGAAAGCTACCTGATACATTATCTTTAGAAGAAATAGATCTTATCATTAATCAAATAGATCTAAGCACGCCAGAAGGAGAACGTAACAGGGCTATTATAGAAACTTTATATGGATGTGGATTAAGAGTAAGTGAACTTACAGAATTAAAATTGTCTAGTTTGTTTTTTGATGAAGGATATATAAGTGTTACCGGTAAAGGTAATAAACAAAGGTTTGTACCTATAGGTGAAGTAACTCAAAAATATATTAATCTATACACCACACAAATAAGAAATCATATCGATATCAAAAAAGGATTTGAAGATACATTATTTTTAAATCGAAGAGGTAGACAACTTACTCGAGCTATGATTTTTACCATTACAAAACGTCTAGTTGAAAAAGCAGGAATACATAAACAAGTTAGTCCACATACATTTAGACATTCATTTGCTACTCACTTGTTGGAGAATGGTGCAGATTTAAGAGCAATACAAATGATGTTAGGTCACGAAAGTATTACAACTACAGAAATATATATGCATATAGACAGAAGTCATTTAAGCGAAGTAATACATTCATTTCACCCAAGGAGATAATGAATACATATATAGCAAGGATATTGATTTTTCTATGTATATTCTTAAACTGTTCGCTCTTATTTTCACAAAGAATAGATGCAGATGGAGGTATTCTTTTGAAAGCCGAAATTACCCTTGGAAATCAGAATCAATGGTTGAAAGTGGGTGTTTTTGGGTTTGGAACTTTGAATTATGGAGATCTTTCTCTGGAAAGTGGAATATCATTTGCGTCTTATCAATTTAGGAAACGACATACTATAAAATTGAATGGTCTAGCTTATTCATATGAATTCTTTGCCTTAGGAGGAATTGGCAAAAACAGTAATTTATTGGGCTCTTCAATATCAAACATGAATAACGCTATTATATTTAACCCTCTTGGGAAAGGAGGTTTTAATGGACTAGGGTTTGGGTTTGGTAAAGATCACTTACCAAAAAAATTAAAAACATATGGACTAAAACGTGGAGCATTATTTATGAGGTTTAGTAATGCTAACCATAACATACATCTTACTTTTTTGAATGATTTTAGAATTGGTTGGTTTAGTGGAGCTGGAACAGATTATGGAGTTACTGGTTCTCTCGATATTGGTTTTACTAAGATTGAGGATAACAAAACTATTTACCAACTTGGTTTTGGAGTTGATCTATTTACATCAAGACCAAATTACAGCAAATCTCCCAGAAACCCTATAAATTCAGATGATGGACGTAAAAACGTATGGTTTACCTTAGGTCCTTATGAAGATTTATTTTATGGAAATTTATATGGTTATGGCACCTATCAGAACGATACGTATAGTATTCATACAAGATTAGGTACGAATAGTCAAAAAGCAGGGGCTTATATTCAAAATATACTACATGATGGTATTGGTTTAAATCCTCGTTTTCCATGGAAAGTAGAAACAGCAGATAAGCTATATCTCGAAGTTACAGGAAATACATTTTATAAATCCACTACAGATGACTAATAAATGGAACATTATATCAGTATTCCTTATAATATTACTATACAGTAGTTGTAATACTTATACTACTTACTACAGTAAAACTTATACTTCGACTCCAAACCGTAATAAATCAAAAGTTCATAGACTTGATTTTAGTAATAAAAACGTCGAATCTTTAGCAGAATATATTGTAAAAAACAAGAATCTTAAAATGCTAAATCTTAGTAATACTAAGATTTCAAATTTAGATAATATATTTATACAATTAGGAAAACACACTCAAATAGAAATACTAATAATAGATAGTTTAGATATATCAAGACTGCCAAAATCGATCAAAACATTATCCCACTTAAAACAATTATCCTTATCCTATAATCCAAAACTAAACCTTGAAGATACGTTTTCTAAAATTTCGGATCTACCTATTGAGTTTCTAAATCTTAAAGGAAATAATATCGCCAAACTTCCTGATAATACAACTTCATTACATCATATAAAAGATCTTAATTTATCATACAATATATTATCAGAAAAGCATAATTATACACTTTTGGGTGAATTACCTAATCTTTATTCATTATGGATTGATCATAACAATCTCGATCAATTACCAGAAACGATTGGTGCATTAGATCAAGTTCGTTTCTTATATATTGATCACAACAATCTAAATGTATTACCTAATAGTATCTCTGCAATGAAAAAAACATGGGTAATACACGCAGGATATAATCAATTCACCGAACTACCTTCTGCCTTTACAAAAATGAAATCTCTATTTATGGTTCATATCAACAATAATAATATAAAAAGTATCTCAGAAGCTTATGAAAAAGAAAAATACCCATTAGCTGGTTTGATTCTGGATAATAACCCACTTCTTAATTCTGAAAAGGAAAAAGCAAAAAAACTCTTTAAAGGATTCTTTTTACTCTCTTTTGAACAAAACCAATAAAGATTTAAAAAATATTTATACAATAAAAAACTCTTACTATAATAAGTAAGAGTTTTTATCATTTTTATAACTATATAATGTCTTAATTTGGTCTAGTCACTCTTCCTGAAGGGACTGCTGTATTTGAAGTCATCGTTACAGGATTAGCAGGACCTGTTGTAATCCCTGCTGTTGCACTAAGAGGTTCTATAAAAAAAGGATTAGAATCATTATCCTGAAAAGGCTCAACAGTAATAAATACTCTTTTACTAGTAACTGCCGCAGGAAATGTAATTCCTGATAATGAAACCTGACTTGGAATAACTAGAAAATCTTCACCAGGAAAACTAGGAACATCACCTCCAGAACCTTTAAATAAATTTCCATCATCTGTAGCGTTAACATCAGAAAAAGTTCCTGTAGATACAATTTTATTTCCAAAATCAACCCAACCTTCATATTTCCATCCACTTGCTAAAGTAGGAAGCGAAAGACCAGCTGCATTTGCACCATTCATAAACCAAACCCCAAACTCATCATTACCATTATCTACGCCTCCAGCATTATCTGTAGGAGTCGCTAAAAAAAACTGCCCAGAAGCAGCAGACAGATCAGCCACAACAGTCTGAAAAGTAAGTGGTGCCGCAGTACCACTAAAATTACCAGTTAATATTTTAGCATCTGAAGGTCCATTATCAATATCTCCGGCAGGTTCTATAGTAATTACAAATTGACTAGCGGCCGCAGCATCTTCTGCAAATACATCCAGATTAACTATGCCAGAAGGGTCTGTAAATTTTGCTGTGGGTATCGTCTGCCCATTTACAATAAGCCAACCTTGATAAGAACTTCCTCCTGTAAGAGGTTGTAATCCAATAGTCTCTAATTGCAAAGTAGTTACTGGAGGTCCGTCATCATCACTAGAACACGAAGTGAATAATACCCCTAAAATAAGAGTCACTAAAACTAAAATTTTTCTTGTCATCATTTTGCTTTTATATTATTATTCAAATGTAAATACATTACAATAAAATTAACTCTAAAACACTCACAAAATTGTATAAAAAATTATATTATTTTAATGTAAAATAGTAAACCTTTATACTCCAAATTATTCTACTTGACCTTCTGCTTCTGGTCTTTTAAACAACTCAAGAAACGCAGCACCAATGTAAGAGGTAATATCACTTGCCAATAAACCTTCGAAACTAGTCTGTTGAATCACTATATCCGCAGAGCTTCCATGTAAATATGTTCCAAAAACAGCTGCATGAAGAGGTTCGTATCCTTGGGATAATAAACCCGTAATTATTCCTGTAAGTACATCTCCGCTTCCAGCAGTTGCCATTCCTGGGTTTCCCGTAGTATTTACATATAGTTGGTTGTCATAAATGGTTATAGAATTGGCACCTTTAATAACAACAATACAATCGTATTCCTTTGAGAATGCTTTTGTTTTTTCAATCTTGTCAAAATCATCTTTCCATTCTCCAATTAATCGTTGTAATTCTTTTGGATGTGGTGTTAAAATGGTTTTCTCTGGTAGGTTTTCAAAAAATTGAAGATGTTTTGACAAAATATTAATACCATCAGCATCTACCACTAGCCTGGATTGGTTATGTTTTAAGAATTTTTCAAACGCTTTTACGGTCTTCTCGTTTGTCCCCATCCCAATACCAATACCAATAGCTGTTGGCTTAAAGTCAAGATGAATCTCTGCCAATTCATCATCATCATCTGTAATGACCATCGCTTCTGGAACTGAAGATTGCATAACTTCATATCCGCACTCTGGTAGATATGCAGAGACCAAACCAGCACCAATTCTTAATGCAGATCTTGTAGCTAATACTACACTCCCAATTTTTCCATAACTCCCTCCAATAATTACACAATGTCCAAAGGTTCCTTTATGGCTAAATTTATGCCTTGGTCGATATAATGGAAGTACTTCATTTTTGCTAATTAATATGCCAACACCAGGGCTTTGAGTTAAAAAATTACGATCCAGACCTATATCTATTACTTCCAAATCTTGTGTATACATACCTGTTTGAGGTAAAAAGAAAACTAGTTTTGGTAATTGAAAAGTAACCGTAGTATTCGCATAAATGACTGCCTCAGAATCATCCGGAGCCTTATCAACATATAATCCTGATGGAATATCAATAGAAAGTGTAAAACACCTAAAAGTATTGAGATGCTTAATTAATTGACCAACCCAAGAAACTAAAGGTCTGTTAAGACCAATACCAAAAATAGCATCAATAATCATATCCTCTCTACTAACTGTAGGAAAATCTTCTTTAGATTTAAGTTGTATAGGCCACGAAGATGTAATCTCTTTTAATCGATCATAATTAACCAAAAAATCTTTGGATCTGTTCTCACTGAAATTAACAATATAGGTTTTAATATTATAACCATGTTCTAATAATAATCGTGAAACAACCAACCCATCGCCTCCATTATTTCCAATACCGCAAAAAACATGAATTAAAACTGGAGCTCCTTGTAATCGATTATGAATTAAATTAAAAACTTGCTGAGCCGCTTGTTCCATTAATTCTAATGATGTAATGTTTTTGGATTGCATAGTAGCTTCATCCGCCATGCGCATTTGTTGCGCAGAAAATATCTTCATAAAGTTAAATTTTTACAATTGTTTCTATTGTTTACAAATATGATCTTAATTAGATCTATTTCATTTATTTTTTTGGGAATTTTATAATGAAACAAGTCATTAATTATTGAAATAACAAAAGTTTAAGAATACTGTTAATTTAATTTTCTCTAAAAGTAAAAAATTATACATTTGAACTCACAAAGCAAAGCAAATTAATGTTTAGTACCATTATCATATCGGCTTTATTAATAACCTTAGGAACAACACTGATATCTAAGGCTTCTTCTATTACACGTACTACTACAATTACTATTACCCTTAGGGGTTAATTCATTTATATAGTATCGCCAGAACATGTACATAATTCATAAGAATGAATTATCAGACATAAGCTTTTATTATTAATTCAACTAAAAAATATATTATGAACGTTCTAAAATTTGGAGGTTCTTCTGTTGCAAATGCAACTACAATAGAAAGCGTAATAGATATTGTAAAGCAACAGTCAGAAAAGCAATCTTTATATGTTGTTGTTTCTGCAATGGGCGGAGTTACTGATTTATTGTTACAAGCCGGCGAAGAGGCTTCTAACAATAATGAAGATTACAAAAAGACATTAGTAGAAATCGAGAAAAAGCATCTTGAAGCTGTAAAAAGCCTCATTCCTGTAATCTCGCAAAGTGCCATAATTAGTAAAGTCAAAGCACAGCTTAACACTTTGGAGTCTTTATGTGAAGGAGTGTATTTATTAAGTGAATTATCTCCAAAAACCGCTGCTGTAATTGCCAGTTTTGGAGAAATACTTTCTTCTTACATCATAGTAGAAGCTGCAAAAGTAAAAGGCTTAGATATCATCCTAAAAGATTCACGAGAATTAATTGTTAAAACCATTAATTCAAAAGTTACTATTGACTATAAAGAAACTAATGATAATATTAAAGAGTTTGCAGATCATAATACACATAAAGTAAGTCTTTTTCCGGGTTTTGTCGCTAGAACAAAGGATGGGGAACCTACCACACTAGGTAGAGGAGGTTCTGATTTTACCGCAGCTATTCTCGCAGCTGCTACTAATGCAGATGAGTTACAAATATGGACAGATGTGAGTGGTATGTATACCGCTAATCCCAAATTGGTAAAACAAGCCAAACCTGTGCATCATATCTCATATCAGGAAGCAATGGAGCTTTCACATTTTGGTGCTAAAGTAATCTATCCTCCCACTATACACCCTGTATTAGAAAAAGATATTCCGATACTGATAAAAAATACATTTAAACCCGAAGATCAAGGAACGCTCGTTACTAGAAAAGTAAATGATCGCAAAAGACCTGTTACAGGGATTAGTCATATTGATAGCATATCCATTATTTCATTAGAAGGAAGTGGTATGGTAGGAATACCAGGGTTTTCAAAACGTTTATTCGAAACTCTTTTTCTTGAAAATATAAATGTTATTTTGATAACTCAAGCTTCATCCGAGCATTCTATATGTCTTGCAATAGAAGCTACTGATGCAAGAAAAGCAAAAGAAGTACTCGATACCACATTCGAATTTGAAATCTCCAAACATAAATTAGATCCAGTGAAGATTGAGGATGATGTAGCGATTATAGCTCTGGTAGGTGACAATATGTATCATCATCAAGGACTAAGCGGAAAAATGTTTAGTACTTTAGGAAAAAACAATGTTAATATTAGAGCCATTGCTCAAGGTGCTTCAGAAAAAAACATCTCTGTGGTTATAGAGAAAAAAGATATTAAGAAGGCATTAAACACATTACATGAACGATTCTTCGAAGTAAAAACCAAACAATTAAACCTCTTTATTACCGGTGTCGGAAATGTTGGGAGTAAATTAATAGAACAACTTGAACAACAAAAAAGCTATCTAAAAGACAAATTAAGGTTAAAGATAAGAGTAGTTGCTATTTCGAATTCCCGGAAAATGATCTTTGATGAACATGGAATTGGTTTAGATTCATGGGGTCAAAAATTGGAAAAAGGAGAAAAAGCAGATGCAAGAGAATTTTTTGCCAAAGCCAAAGAGATGAATTTAAGAAACTCTATTTTTGTTGATAATACTGCTAATCCAGATATTGCCAAAATATATAAACATTATCTCGCAGAGAGTATGGCTGTAGTTACCTGTAATAAAATTGCATGTGCAGATGAATATACTAACTATGAGGAATTACAAAATTTATCAAGAAAATTTAACGCTTCTTTTTTATACGAAACCAATGTTGGTGCTGGGTTACCAATAATTGACACACTAAATAATTTAATTGCATCTGGAGATAATATTCATAAAATTCAGGCAGTATTATCTGGTAGTCTTAATTTTGTCTTTAATAATTATAAAGAAGGTGTTACTTTTCATGACATTGTAAAACAAGCACAACAGCAAGGATACACAGAACCTGATCCTAAAATAGATTTAAGCGGAATCGATGTTGCCCGTAAAATTCTCATTCTTGCTCGCGAAAGTGGAAAGGTAATGGAATTAGAAAATATCGAAAATGAAGCATTTCTTCCAAAGGAAAGTTTAGAGACTACTAGTGTAGATGCCTTTCTCCAATCTGTAGAACAAAATGAAAAGCATTTTAAAGAAATTTTGGGCAGTGCAAACAAAAAGGGATGTCGTCTAAAATATGTTGCACAATATGAAGAAGGCGAAGCCAAGGTAGGATTACAATTTATACCATCTGATCATCCTTTTTATAATCTTGAAGGAAGTGATAACATCGTACTCTTTTACACAGATCGATACCCTAAACAACCATTAATAGTAAAAGGTGCTGGTGCTGGAGCCGAAGTAACTGCCTCGGGTATATTTGCAGATATTATTAGAATTGGTAAAAAATAATAATATGAAAAGTATTAGAATATTTACTCCTGCCACCGTCGCAAATCTTTCTTGTGGATTCGATGTATTAGGATGTTGTTTAGACACGGTTGGTGATGAAATGTTAATCTCACTTACTTCTGAGCCTGGAATAAGAATTACCAAAATTGAAGGTGCAGATCTTCCTATGGAAACAGATAAAAATGTAGCCGGTGTAGCCGTTCAGGCATTACTTCTTGATTACAAAAAAGATTTAGGCGTAACGATAGAAATATATAAAAAAATTAAAGCCGGAAGTGGAATTGGTAGTAGTGCTGCAAGTAGTGCTGGTGCAGTTTGGGCAGTAAATCATCTATTAGGAAACCCTTATACACCTCAGGAATTAGTAAAATTTGCCATGGAAGGAGAAAAGCTGGCCAGTGGTAATGCCCATGCTGATAATGTAGCTCCTGCTCTACTTGGAGGGTTCACCTTGGTACGTAGTTATAATCCACTTGATGTAATAAAGTTACATTCTCCTAAAGATCTTGTGATGACCGTAATTCATCCACAAATAGAAGTAAAAACATCAGATTCAAGATCAGTGATTAAGCATAATGTATCTTTGCAACAAGCGATTCATCAATGGGGAAACGTTGGTGGATTGGTAGCTGGTTTATTTACCGAAGATTATAATCTGATAGGTAGAAGTTTAGAAGATGTAATTATAGAACCTCTGAGATCAATTCTAATCCCTGAATTTAAAAATGTAAAGAATGCAGCAATTGAAAAAGGAGCTCTAGGATGTGGAATTTCTGGATCCGGCCCTTCTATTTTTGCATTAAGTAAAGGACTAAAGATTGCAACAGATGTAGCCGAAGCAATAAGAGTAGTTTATGCAAAAACGGGACTTGAATTTGATATTCATATATCACAAATAAATAGTAACGGAGTCAAAATAATCGAAGAAATCCAATGAAAGAAATCAAAAAAATATCAACAGGAGCACCTTGGGAAGACATTGTAGGATACTCTAGAGCCATAAAAATTGGAGATGTAATCGAAATTTCTGGTACTACTGCAAAAGGTGCAAATGAATACGAACAAACTCTTGCTATTATCAAAATTGCAGAAAAAGCATTAAAAGAGTTTGGTGCAGATTTAAGTAATGTCATAAGAACAAGAATGTACTGTACAGATATCTCCCAATGGGAAGAGATTGGTAAAGCACATGGAGAGTTTTTTAGCAAAACAAGACCTGTGACCACAATGGTAGAAGTTTCAAAGTTAATTTCTCCAGATATCTTAGTAGAAATAGAATTCTCTGCAATTCTCTAACTTCAGTAAAGAATATAAAATAATGCAATACTATAGTTTACATAAAGACTCACCAAAAGTACCATTCTCAGAAGCGGTAATAAAAGGATTAGCTCCTGATCGTGGTTTATATTTTCCAGAATCCATTCAATCTTTATCTACATCTTTTTTTGAAAATATTGAAGAACTAGATAATGTAGAAATTGCTTTTCAGGCCATCCAACAATTCATTGGTGAAGAAATACCAGAGGTAGAATTAAGAAATATTCTTACAGATGTTTTAAGTTTTGATTTCCCTGTAGTTGAAATTGAAGATAATCTAGGAACACTAGAATTGTTTCATGGTCCAACAATGGCTTTTAAAGATGTAGGAGCCCGCTTTATGGCAAGATGTATGGGATATTTTAATCGAGCTAATGAAAATCATGTAACTGTTTTAGTAGCTACATCGGGAGATACAGGTGGTGCTGTAGCCAATGGTTTTCTAGGGGTAAAAGGTGTAGATGTGGTAATTTTATATCCGAAAGGAAAAGTAAGTGAAATACAAGAAAAGCAATTAACAACTCTGGGGCAAAATATAACAGCTTTAGAAATCGACGGTGTTTTTGATGATTGTCAGGATATGGTAAAGACCGCGTTCTTAGACACTGACATTACTTCTTATAAACAACTGACTTCTGCTAATTCTATTAATGTTGCCAGATGGCTTCCTCAATTATTTTATTTCTTATTTGCATACAAACAGGTAAAAAGTAAAGGAAAAGATATTGTATTCTCTGTTCCTAGTGGGAACTTTGGAAATATCTGTGCAGGAATTGTTGCTCAAAAACTTGGATTACCGGTAAAACACTTTATAGCATCTACTAATGTTAATGACACAGTAGTTCGTTATCTAGAAACTTCAGAATATGATCCAAAACCTTCTAAAGCTACAATTTCTAATGCCATGGATGTTGGAAACCCAAGTAATTTTATAAGAATACAACAACTTTTTGATAACGATTTCTCTATTCTAAAAAACAATTTTTCTGCATATAGCTTTGATGATCAACAGACCAAAAAAGCAATGGGAAAAATCTATAAAAAATCAAATTATGTAGCCGACCCTCATGGCGCTGTTGGTTATTTAGGGCTACAAAAACAAGGATTAAAATCTACCGAGTATGGTATATTTCTGGAAACTGCACATCCGGTCAAGTTTCTTGACGTAGTCGAGGACACTCTAAACGTTAAGGTAGAAATACCTTCGCAAATTCAAAAAGTAATGAATAAGGAAAAGCATAGTATTCCGATAAAGAGCTATGAAGCATTAAAGGAGTTCTTATTACAATAAGAACTCCTTTAATTATATTATTAATACAATCCAGATATATTCTATTCCTCTGCCAAAGATTTCATCACCTTATACACAATGTTTGTTGTAGATGCCAGATATTTAAAGTTTACCGTTGTGTATTTATCTTCACTTTGACGAACAAAAGGTGAGTTATCAGCATTTCTTAATTCTGCTGTAAGTGTAACCGTTTCATATCCAAAATTTGCAAAAAATCTACTCTCTGGAGTAGCTACAGTTCTTTTATAAATAGGAACGGGAGATTCTAATCTATATCTAGATTCTAAACTCAAACTTGAAGCCAATAGTTCTATAGCTCTATCCTCATCATTATCCCATCCCATATAATCAGACCTATGCATAGAGTGAATATTATACCCTTCTTCTTTAAGCTTTTTTGTAAACATTCTGGTTCCAACCATATTACTTTTCCAATGGTCAAAAAACACAACCATAAAATTTTTGTTACGTTCTTTTAATTCTCCCAATTTTTTTGCGACATAAAAAGCAATAGCTGCACCCGTAGCATTATGAACAGCTCCAGGGCTATTTTCTACAGTATCAAAGTGAGCTGCTATTACAACAAATTCATTACTGCCATTGGTAGCCGGAATTTCTGCATATATATTTACTCCATTAAAAAGATTTCCTTTTTTATCTTTAACATTATAAGGGTGCTTTTGAGGCTTAAGTCCAATATCTTTTAAAGAATTGAATAAAAAATCAGCAGAAGCTTTCCTTTCAGAAGTACTAAATCTACTTTTTAATTTCTTTTTTCCTTTAATAGGTTCATGTCCCGTAAGTTTTGCAACTATCGTTCTTTCGACATTAATAATCTCGGCTTCGATTCGGTCTTGTTCAGTTTGAGCTGGGGCTATCTGAATTGCGAAAACGAATACTAGTAAAAATATTCTATATAAATTCATTTTGTAGGGTTTGTATTCTATTCCAATTAACACAAATTTAAGAAAAATTTGTCATTAAACAATTTCGTACTTTTAGTGCTTAAATTAATACTTTAATATGTCTTTTGCAAAAACCATACCTTTTATTATAATAACGTCACTTTTTATACACTGTGGCAATGATACTTCAAAAAAGACTCCTTTACTCTTTCCAGAGCATTGGAGAAGCGAAGTTATTGAATTTCCTTTAGAATTTGCACCTTCTTTACAATATTCGGGTACAGAGTATATCTGTTTTTCTCCAGGATGGGGAAAACAAGGAGCTCCAGATTATTTTTCATGTGCATTTTTGTGGGTTATAGATCAAGATCCCAAATTGTCTCCCAAAAAACTTGAAACTGCAATGGAGACATATTTTGATGGATTAATGAGTACCGTTTCCAAATCAGATCAAAATTCTACTCAGAAAAATATCACGTCTAAAGCTTTTTTTGAAAATGTCAACGAAGGTATATATGTTGGAAAAATATTAACCTATGATGCCTTTACTACCAAAAAAGAAGTATCTCTTAATATAATTGTAAATAATAGTTTCTGTAATGCACAAAACAAACATCTCATACTATTTACTATTTCTCCTCAAACTCCAGACCATCAAATTTGGAAGAAGATGAAAAAGTTAAGTATTGATATGGAATGTGAATAATCAATTGTATTTCAGGAGCCAAATTTTATTTTAAGTTTTTTATAGATTTTCACATAAAAAACGTAAATTTTGCTTTTCAAAAATCATCAGTAATGAATGTTTGTTTCTTAATGTACCCTTGGGAAGAAATCGATCCTGAAAAGGATACTTCTCTTACTCTAATTCATGAATGTGTAAAAAGAGGGCATGGAGTAGCTATAGCCACTCCATCTAACCTTACCATTCGTGATAGTGTTACTTTTTCTTTTTGCAAAGTAATTAATAGGCCAGAAAAAGTATCTTCATCTATGAAATCTTTTTATACAAAAACATCTTTTAGAGATGAAATGCTCCCACTAGCTGGGTTTGATGTCCTCATATTACGTAGTAATCCTCCTTTGGACATGATTATGCTTAACTTTTTGGACTCTGTAAAAGATGACGTATTTATTATGAATGATATTGATGGGATACGCAGGTCGAATAATAAATTATATACTGCTGCCTTCGATGATATTGAAACACATTTTATACCGAACACTCATGTAACCAAAAATAAAGATTACCTGATTAAAATGATCAAAGAATCCGAATGTGATAAGATGATCTTAAAGCCTTTAAATGGTTTTGGTGGTTCTGGTGTAATCTTAATAGAGAAAAGGGCAATGACCAGTATACGGTCCTTATTGGATTTTTATATTGATAACAAGGATGGGTCTACTAATTATGTTATTCTACAGGATTATATAGAAGGCGCTGATCAAGGAGATGTTCGTATTTTAATTCTTAATGGAAAACCAATAGGCGCCATGCGCAGAATCCCAGGTATAGATGATCATAGATCAAATGTCACCGCTGGAGGGTCTGTAGTAAAGCATTCACTTACCAAACAAGAAAAAGAATTATGTCGTAAAATTGGTCCGAAACTAGTAAAAGATGGACTTTATTTTGTTGGAATCGATGTTATAAATGGAATGTTGGTCGAAGTCAATGTAATGAGTCCTGGAGGAATTACATATATTAATAAAAAATATAAAGTAAAATTACAGGAAAAAGTAATTGATTTTATAGAAGACAAGGTTATACAACGTGTCAACCGATTTGATAGAAAAGCAAAACTTAGAAAAACAGTAGACGATGCTTAAGCTTTCTGTAAGAGAAATAATTGCTAAGATAGAAACCGAAGAACCCTTTCATGCTGTAGCCGAAGATTATTCTTTTACTCTAAAAATAGATTCCTATACATATTATATCTGTGGTGCCGTACATGATGGTCATCAGTTTCGTAAAGCACTATGGAAAAAGTGTTTACATAGCGAATATGACAGATGGTATGAAGAAGATCCTGCAACCAAGCAGATGATACAAGATCATCCAATAGTCATTGCCGGATGTGATTCACGATTTGAATATGATCTTAATAGAGCCCCAGATCATGCCATATACGAAGATGTATGGGGCAAAAAACTCTGGAAAACACCTTTATCGTCAGAAGAAAAAAACCATTCATTAGAAAAACATCATAATTTTTATAAAGTAGTCCATGCTTTAATTTCAAAAGTTGAATCAAAATATGGTGCTGCAATTGTATATGACTTACATTCTTATAATTGGAGGCGTTGGGATCGAGAAGTCCCTGTAGTTAATTTAGGCACTACAAATATCAATAATGATCTATATTCTTCCTTTATAGAATCATGGTGCACTACTTTGTCTACCATCGAATTACCTAATTTTATAAAAACCAGTGCCGCTATTAATGATACATTTCAAGGTAACGGATATTTTTTAAAATACATTACAGAACATTTTAAAAACACACTTGTATTAGCTACAGAATTTTCCAAAATTTATTGTCATGAATTAGAATACATAATGTATCCAGAGGTTATTCATGCAATTCAAGAAGGTTTAAAAAAACGACTTCCAGAACATGCTAAAACATTTTACAATCAATTTATTGGTTAATCTCCCTTTTTTGCAGTTAGTTTGTGCTTTCTATTATAAAATGATAAGAATATGATCGAAGATGCAGTAGAAACATATAGCGACCTTTTTGATATTGATCAAAATCTAGATCGACTTGTAAAAAATATAGAACTTCTTAATTACTTGAATCCTCTTAATATAGAGCAAGAAAAAAAGAATTTTTTTGCTTGTAAATACAGGTTCAATCCCAAATTCAACTACCGGAAAATAAAATTTAATCCCTACAAAATGCAGCGATTATTTTTTAGTCAAAGGCTTGAACGTATAGAAGATGAAGAAATAAGAAAATTATATCAAAACATAATTTATGAATATTCTGGATTGATACAATGCATAGAAACGATCGGTAAAGGGAAGAACTTTTATTATAATTCTCTAAAAGTTTTTGGAACTCCTAAAGAACGTGATGTTGAAAATGCCCGTTTTATTCTTCATTTTGAGGATGAAAACAATACAAATACAACAATAAATAAACATACAGCATCAGATGCCGAAGCATATTTCATAGCATTCGGGAAACGATATAATTTTGATTTCAACATCAAGAAATCTACAAATATCTCGGCAGCTGCTATGGTACTTAATGCTTCGGAAACATTACTATTAAAGAAAAATCACATGTTTAGTGACAATGACTTAATGGTATTAGCTAATCATGAAATAGGAGTACATATGGTTACTACTTTTAATGGTAAAAGTCAACCATTAAAAATATTTTCTAATGGTTATGTTAACAATACAGAAACTCAAGAAGGTTTGGCTGTTTTTAGTGAATACATGTCTGGTTGTCTGACCTTAAAACGAATGAAAGAATTGGCATATAGAGTTATTGCTGCGGATAGCCTAATTAAAGGATATGATTTTAAAGATACTTTTGATCTTTTATATAGTCAATACAAATTAGATCGGGAAGCTGCCTGGCAAATTACCTTGAGAGTGCATCGAGGAGGAGGATTTACAAAGGATTATCTATATCTAACCGGGTTAAAGAAAATATACGACTATTATTATGCTAATAAGGACATGAATATTTTATTAACTGGTAAAGTTACTTTAGAAGACACGGAATCTATTATCAAACTTCAACAATTAGGTTTAGCCCATAAAAGTAAACACATTACTGATTCTTTTAGCGAAAATTTAAATACAAATACTAAATTAGATTTTATCCTAAGAAACTTAAAATAATAGCTCTAAAATTTTTCTGTTTTATGTATCATAAACCATTGCAAAGCAATGATAGATTTTGCATCATTGATAATTTTAGATTCTAATAATGTTTTTATTTCTGAAATTGAGATTTTACAGAGTTGAATATCTTCATCTTCTTCTTCAACACCTCCTCCTTTACTTATTTGATCTCTTTCAAAAACTTCTCCATAATATAAATACATTCGTTCTGAAGAAACTCCCGGAGTAGCATAAAATGTAGAAATATGTTCTAGTTTATGAACTTTATAGCCTGTCTCCTCTTCTACTTCTCTTATTGCACAATCTTTTGCATCTTCATTTTCTTCTATTCCACCTGCTGGAATCTCTAACAACCACCCATTATCGTTTTTTATTGTAGGATATCTAAACTGATTAATAAACAACACTTTATCAGTATCTTTTTCATATAATAATACTGCCACACAATCCCCTTTATCCATCATTTCGCGCACATAATTGATAGGTGTGTTCTGGTTAAAACGATCGTGAATAACAGAGGCTTTTCTGATTTTTAAAAAACCGTCATAAACGAGGTCTTCACTTAGTATCTTATATTCCATACAAATAAAAATAGGGATTATTTTGAGTGATTTTTCAAAATAACCCCTAAAATTTTGTAAACATCAATATAGATTTCAGAACCTACAATAATGCTGGGTAACGATCATAGTAATCTGGAGTAATATTATACAACATTTCAATTTACAATACCAGCTTCTGCTATAGTAATCAACATCGCAAGCTTTATATTTTTGGTTGCTTCAGATGTATTTGTCCATTTTTCATCTAATGCATGTGCTCTACTTCCTTTCCCTCCCCGACTTAAAGTTACTGCTGGAATATTTTTTGCTATCGGAATATTGCTATTAGTTGATCCTGTTCTTAATTTAGGAACAATACCCAGAAATAAAGCTGATGCCAATGATTTTTGTGTCAAAGGTGTATTTATATCTAATATCCCTGATGGACGATCACCAATAGATTTCATTTCCAAGGTTACTTTATCTTTGATCTCCGTACTGTTATAAGCTGTTTCTGCTTTTTTCATACATTTTTTAAAAATACTATCTATTTCTAATAATCTTTTTGGGCTTAATGAACGCATATCTATTTCTGCCCAAGATTCAAAAGGTATAGAATTTACAGATGTCCCCCCTCCTATTCTACCAACATTAAATGAAGTTTTAGGGCCTTTAATTGCGGTATACTTTGTAGCTTCTTCTACAAACATTGTAATTGCTTTCCCTAAGGCGTGATGAGGATTTGCTAATCCAAAAGCTCCCCACGAATGTCCTCCTTTTCCTCTGAAAATTGCTTTATATCTTTTAGAACCTAATCCCCCATTAATAATACGCCCCGAGCTTCCTCCATCAATAGAAATCCATGAATCAATCTTAATGTCTGATGCATCACTAAATAAATGTTTTACTCCCCTTAGGTCTCCTAAACCTTCTTCCCCTACCGTACCAACAAAAACAACATCAGCATCAGTAACAATTGAAGCCGTATTCATCCCTTTTAAAACTGCCAATAACATAGCCATGCCTCTTGTGTTATCACCAATTCCCGGTGCAGTATATGTCTGCCCATCTATTTTTACAGTTACATCCGTTTCTTCAGGAAAAACTGTATCTATGTGAGCATCGAGTACAACAGTTTTATTTCTTTTTTTCCCTTTTCGTAATGCCAATACATTACCTTCTGTATCAATCCAAACGCTATCAATACCGATATCAACAAACATCTCCATAAACTTTTTTGCTCTTTTAGTTTCTTTAAATGGAGGAGCGGGAATCTCTGTTAGTGTTATCATGTTTTTGATCGTTTCGGCATCAGAATCATCAATAGTTTTCATAGCTAATTGAACCCCTTTATTAGCGGCCAATTTCTTGATTTCTTTGATGTATTTCTTATTGGAAACAGTTGCTTTTTGTGCTTGGGTTACATTTCCTAAAAGAATAATAGTCCCCAGAACAACTTTAAATAATCTTGTATACATTGTATTTATAATTAATATTTATAACTGATTAAAACAGGTCATTTTCTTAATAAATCTTAAACCTTATTTTTTGTATTTATTTCCTAAAAGCATAAAAACGTCCCAATTCTGATTGAAACATTTCTCTAGAATTATGTCCCGCCCCTGGTACAATTTTCATCGTTTGCGTATTTTCTATACTATCACCATAAAAATCCTTTAGATAATCATAGTAAATCATTCCTCTTTCTAATCGATGATTTCCTTGTAATAAAGCTCCGCAAGAAGTATCCAAACTCGAACTACTTGTATTATTATCTTGAGCTCCCAATAAATAAACCACTTTTCGTTTATAGAACTGTTCTTTAATTTTGTTAGCGCCGATAGCACTTAAATAATTAGGTAAATCATCTAATCCATATTTATAATCATTATATGCGCTGCATGTTATAGTGGGAACTTTGTATGATGGTGATCCATCAACTTTACGTTTTTTATTGAGATATACATATGAACTAGGGTTATTAACAATAAATCGAACATTTATACGTTCATCGTTTAAACTTCGATAAATTGGTGTAGCAGCTGCATATCTATTTAAAAATTGACCTCCTGCAGAGTGACCAGAAAGAATAATATTTCTAAGATTAGGATAATTATGCTTTAGTTTAACTATTAATGAATCCATTATTGAAAATGAAGAAATACGATCTGATCTAGGGTTTTGTTCTTCATCTTTAGATAAAAAACCTATTTTCCAACCACCAGAACTCCAATATAAATGTTCGCTATCTAATCCATGCAAGTTAATATCTGACTCTGCTAGAAATTGAGGAGATATAATTAGAAGTGTATCCAATTGTGAGCTTTCCATTTGAGCAGCGGCTAACATTCGTTTATAATAGGTGTCAGCATTTCGATCTTGACCATGTAATGCTACTACTGCACGAGTTATCATTGGGTTTTCATCATCAATCGAAGCTACATTTGCATAGTAAGGAATTTTAAAAGTATTTCCATTTTTAAGCACGGTAAGCTTTTTATTTCCAATCTTATCATCTGGGTCTTTAGCATCTGCTCTTATAGCCTCACATTCTTTCCTTTCGGCAGTCACATATTGCTCAGTAAAATAAAGAAGTTTAGTTTCATGAATGGTTCCTCTTATGTTTTCTGAATCCCTGCTACAACCATAAAAACAACTTATAATTATTCCTAAGAATATATACGTCAAACAGTTTATTTTCATCGTAATTTTGTATTCATTGTTATCCCTTATTATTTACTCATATAAATCTTCAAAGTTCAGTTTTCCTTGAACTTATAGATATACATATCTGATCTATATTTCATGAATATTGAAGAAGAAATTATTCTATATTAAGTAACAATATCATCGTTTTGGATCACATAAAATGAATCCGATAATTTGATGACCTTATCGGATTCATTTATGGCTAGCTAACTCAAGTAAATTGATTTTAAGTGTATCAAAGAAATCTATTGACTCCTTCTAAATTCATGTTATTGTTTGAAAAATTGAGTAATTCATCATACATGTTTTATGGTTAATTGCTGGTTCTGGAATAGAAAACTAACCGAAAACAAAATTTCTTTATAACATCAATTCGATTTTCTTTGTTTAATTTCTAAACGTATTCTTTCTACCTCTTTCTGATTTGTACATCCCTTCGCTACTATGTCCAACTCCAATTACAACTCCCATTTTTTGAGTATCCATAATAGAAGGTCCATAATAATCTAATAAATGGTCAAAATAATTATGAGCTCTGTCAAAGCGGTTTTTACCCTGAAGTTGTGCTTCACAGATATTAGAAGTATCTATATCTGTATCTACATCATTTTGACCTACTAAATATGTGACTTTCCTTTGAGGTAATCTATTTCGAATGACGTTTTCTCCAATTGCATCTAAGTATGTGGGTAAGTCATCTAAGCCAAACCTATATTCATTATACTCAGGACATTGTCCGATAATGACACCAGAAGGAACTTCAAATGTATTTTCTGTACCCGGGACTTTACGTTTATTATCCATATAAACATATGTTTTAGGATTGTTTACAATAAAGCTAACATCAACTCCTCTGGCATTTAATTCATCTGGTATCGGTGATCCAGCAGCATATCTATTTATATATTGTCCTCCCGCAGAATGCCCTGTTAATACAATAGTTTTAAGATTTGGATATTCTGATAATTTTATCATTAATGAATCCATAAATGTAAAAGAAGAAACACGCTCCGTTCGCGGATTAGTGGTTTCATCAAGAGAAGTATTCCCTATACGCCAATTACCGCTCCAATAAGAATGTTCTGAATCCAAAGTATATTGATCAATTTCTTCTTCTCCAATAAATTGTGGTGATACAACAAGTAATGTGTCCAAATTATTAGACTCCATTTCTGCTGTCTCCATCATTCTTGTATAATGCTTACCAGCAGTATGCTCTGATCCATGAAGTACGATTATTGCCCTTCTAATTACATCATTATTAGCATCCCTTATATCTTCTCTATTCGAAAAATATGGGATTTTAACTTTTGATGTTCCAGAAACTATGGAGAATTTTTTTTCTCCAATAAAAGGTGCCTCTGATATTATCGAAGAATTATCAGTTCCCAAAGTAATATTAATTGAACTACCAAAATTCGAAGAGTTTCCAATGGTAACACCTTCTTTTGGTTGCAATTCGATACTTAAAGATCTAGGTTGGATTGCATCTTCATTATCATTAACTCTTTGAAGTAAAACAACATTAGAAATTGCTTTACCTTTTCTGATTATAAATGAACCTGTCTTTGGCAGAATAAAATCTGCTCCTTCGACTGCATTATTTTCACTTGGGTAATTAACAGTATATAGAACTTCTATATCTTTATCTGTTTCAGGACCTTCATATCTCAATTCAACACTTACTGGTTCTGACTTTGATCGATCAACACTTATATCCTCAATGTTAAAATAAACGAAAGCTTCACCTGATCCTGTGGAATTTGTATCATCATCATTTTCACAACCAGATAAAAAGATTGTCAAAAAAAAGATTAAAGTATATTTTATTATATTTTTCATAGTTTATTTAATAAACATTCAAATTTTTAATTCTGCAGAAATCAATTATAAATGATTTAGCAATATGAAATATGATATTTTAAATTATGTGATATTAATTAATATAAACTATATTTAATACACATACACCGTCACCACTCTCAAACGTCTCTGCCTCGCGGCCAACATTATTTGCTGTGGCACCGGCTGAAACTCCCGTAGCCTGTAAGATAAAATTCATACTATTACCATCGGCCCAATCTCCTCTATTCACAATTTCCTGAACAATGCTAGAAATATCAACAGTTTTCTGGTTTGGACCTGTTTCAGAACCTGTCCATTCTGGAATATTCCATACCACACTAGCACTAGTCAAAACTCGACCTGAAACACTATTAGCTGGAGTTATATCGTCATAAGCAGCAGCATTACCCACATTTTCTCCGAAAATCGTCATTTCTGTAGGATCTGCCCCTGGTGTACTATCGGCTACAAATTGAATACTTGCTGAAGCTATTGTAACTCCCGCAGGAATAGTAATACTGTTAAATCTTAATCCTATTTTTTGTAACCCTAAATCTGGTGTACCAGAAGTATCAAACTCTCCTAATTCGAGATCAGAACTATCTAATGTCATTCTTCCATCTGCTGCTTCTTCAACATCATCATTACCATCATTAATAGGAATAATTAGTGAAACAGAATCAATAGTAAAGTCAGTATCTGTAATCGCTAATAAACCTTCAACTTCTACAGCAATCGGACCGGTAGTCGCTGCAGCAGGTACTATTACTTTAAGTTCTGTAGTCGTTGCCGAATTTACAGTAGCTAATGAGCCATTAAAACTTACTCTATTTTTATCCACTTCGGGACTAAAATTAGTTCCTATAATCGTAACTACTGCTCCTGGAATACCGACAGTAGGATCAAATGAAATTATCGTAGGTGTGATAGTAAAAGTAACGCTACCCACTTGTCCAAATACTTCTACGGTAAGTGGCCCTGTAGTAGCTCCATCTGGAATAACAACAGTTATTTCTGTTGAAGAAGCTGCAGTAACTTCTGCCGTAACACCATTAAATTGTACAATATTATCTGTAACGGTTGCTCCAAAATTATTACCCCTAATAGTGATTGTTTCTCCGACTGCAGCACCGGTAGTACTTAAATCTGTAATTGCAGGTGCTCCAACAACATTAAAAACAGGGCCTTCAACATTAATTTGCCCTTTTTTCACAGAAATAGGACCTGTTGTAGCCCCTTCGGGTACAGTTACCGTTAATGTTGTATCTGTAGCAACTGATACTATCGCAAGGATTCCTCCGTTAAAACTAACTTTATTATTCGCAGGAACACGACTAAAATTAGTTCCATTAATTACTACTGTTGTACCAATATCGGATAACATAGGTTCAATCGCCGTGATAGTTTGGGCAGGTTCTGGTTCTGGTATAACCCTAAAATCTTCATCTTCGCATGAGATAATACCTATTAGTATCGTTACCATTATGGTTACAACAATCGATACTTTTGGAAATCTATATTGTTTTTTCATTTTTATATTTTTAAGTGTTTCGATAGAAACAATTCTATTAAAATCTTATCCTGGTATGTATACTAACATTTGGTCAAAATAAGTGTCTTCTGAACCACCGTCAACGGCTATTTCTACAGTTAAAGTGTAAGCCACAACATCTGTTAAAAAACCTGAATCAATAAGGTTCCATCTATCTAGTCCATCGTTTACTACCAATCCATTTATATCCAAAAGCACTAAGGTTTCCATTGAACCATCTGCTCTTTCGACAATAGCTGTAGCTCTAATAAAATCATCACTTTCACGATTATTACCTCCTATTGGAAAATATTGTATCTGGATACCTGTCGTTGGATGTTGTGTAGCATCTACAGTAACTCTATCAAACTCTATTCTAATAGTACCATCGATATCTTCTACCTGGTAAGCTTGATCTCCATCCAAGAATGAACCTCCAGTTGGACCAGGATCATTACTAATACCTATTTGCTCAGAAGTAAATCCTGGACTGCTAACTGTAGTGTTTGGATCTTCAAAAAATGATCTAAAACCAATTTCATCATCTGTCCCTGTACCTACTGCTGTATGTTGTACATGACGTTCACCGGGGTTATTCAATAACTCTCCTACAGCAACAGCATCAGTTCTTGTATATCGATCATCTGTACCAAAAGGTTCTTCAAAAGAAGTTCCTCTTAGTTTTAATGGTGGTGGTACAAACAAGGATAGTCCAAAATTTATAGCTTGATTAAACGCTGGGTTATCAAACAACTCAGTACCCGAATCACCACCATCATTACTATTCGTTTCACTATCAAAATCTATTCTAGCTCCATCAAAAACTCCATTTGTTGTAGTAATAACAGCAACAAAATTCAAAGGAATCGCAATATCAAGATCGTCTTTAGTTAAATTCAATGCCGTAAGAATCTCTTGGCCAGAAAAAGTAAGTGTATTTGGGAAAGAAGTAAGTGTAATAAATTTATCTACCGTAATATCACCATAAGTCATCCTTAAATCATAAGAAATAATATTATTATTGGGATCTTCAACACCATTAGAAAACACAAGGTCTTCAAATTCTAAAACATTAAGTCTAAAAGAATCAGGTACTTGATCCCATACAACCAAACCACCTCTTGTGAAATTGTCTTCCAGAATATCACTGGAGTCGCTACAAGATATTCCTAATATCAGTAACGCTAATAATACATATATTTTTTTCATTACTTGAAGTCTTTTTATTATCTAATAAAGCCAACAGGATTCTTATCCCAGAATACCTGAGTGGTAATTGGGCGCTGACTTAATTGGTTATTATTATTTATAGCATCTTCTGGTATAGAAAATGATCTTGGGAACGGTGTATTAGGATCAAAAATTGGTGCAGTAAATACTGATGGTAAGCCTGTTCTTCTGTAACCGTTATACGACTCTGTTGAGTTTCCATAAGAGGCTAAGTAATATTCTTTTAAGATAATATCCAACTTCCCTTGATTGTCTGCAGCTGCAAAAGCAGTCATTACCTCTAAAACATAAGCATCTACATCGGCTGATGTTGCGGCAAATGTAGAACCTGAAGCTGCATTGGCAAAATTAAGTACTTTGTCCATTGATTTTCTAATCCCTGATTCTAACAATGCTGCAGAGTCATCACTTGTTGTTAATGTCAAAGCCGCTTCTGCTCTTAAGAAATCGACAAAAGAAGATAATAATATCGGTAATATACCTGCTCCTAATTGATTTTGTGCTGCTATTGCAAATTCTGGAGCGCTTGGGTTATCTTCGTCAAATGCTCCACCAACGGGATACAAACCATATGTAGCTCTCAAATTACGATCAGCTCCAGTAGATCTTGTATCTCCATGGTCTCTTCCGTAATATGCATTACCCAGGTAACAAAAATTAAAAATACTAGATCCTACACAACCTAATAATGTATCAGAAGGATCGGTATTACTTTGACGGTATACATAATAACGCAGACGTGGGTCAGAAATACTTTTATCGTTTAAAAGTAAATTTAAAAATGAGTTCCCCAAAAATGTACTAAATCCTTCTGGACGATAGGAAATATTATAATCTGGATGACGACTATTTGGATCTGAAGCTGAAGTACCATATTGAAATTGAAAATCATCGTCTGATGTAATAAAATCATCTTCGGCTAATAATACATTAATCCTATCTCTATCACCTATATTTAGCAACATTTTGAGTTTTAAGGATTTTGCTAGTCTGATCCACTTTTCTGCATCTCCATCATAATATAAATCATTAGTGGGAGCTAAAGTAGAATTTGCTAAATCATCAATAGCTATATCCAAACGGTCTAATAAGGTTGCATAAATCATTGCATCATCATCTGGCTTTGGATTTAAAATTTGTTCATCTCCACGATTAGCTTCTGAGAATGGAATATCTCCTAAATAATCTACCATAGTTACTGTGGCATAAGCTGTTAATATAGTAGCCATCCCTCTATGGTATAACAAACTCTCATCGTTTTCTGCTAAATCAAATATTATATTTGCATCTTCGAGAAATGCATAATAATTAGTGTATTCGCTATTTAAGGAAGCTTGATTTGATACATCAGAATAGGTTTCGTTTAAAACCGTATATCGCATAACTTCATCGGTAGTACGGTTTAAATCTTGTAAAAGATCAGCTACTTCTTTCTGCACATTGTTCAACAAGAAATTTGGATCTGCTTGGTCTGGTGTAAGAAGATTAGGATTCTCTTGTAAATCATCCCCAAAGTCTCCCAATTCACAAGACGCAAATAGTATTATACTTAATAAGTATATTAATATTTTTATTTTTTTCATCTTAATTGAATTTATAATTAGAAATTAACTGATATCGAAAAAGAATATCTTTTTGTAGTTGGTGTAGATAAACCTGTAGTCTCTGGATCAAAATTTATCCCTTCTGGAAATCCTGGAGCACTAAAGAAAAGATTTCTTCCACTTAACGTAATATCCATACTTTCAAAAGGTAGTTTATTAAACGTGCCTTTATTAAAGTTATAAGACAATGAAACTTCTCGTATTCTAAATACAGAATCATCAAAAGTTAGATTTTCATCAGCTTCATAAAAATTGTTAAACACTGCATTATTTCCGGTAAGCTGAGTGCTATTAGGTATTGTGTTTCCATTAGCATCTAATAATGGTAACCCTGTAGAAAGATCGCCATAAACACCTGGGATTAAGAAGCTACCTTCTCTATTTTCTGTATCAGTAGTAACCCCTCTTTCTAATAAGTTTTCAAATACCGCAGAACTACGATCTCCACCATGTGTATACTCTAACTGTGTTGACAGTGTGAAATTTTTATAATTAAATGTATTGATTGATGTTGCTCTAAAATCTGGTACAGAATTTCCGATAATCTCATCTTGTAACCCTACATCATCACTGGTAATTAATCGTCCGGTCGTAGGATCAATTAAAGCATTTCCTTCAGCATCGCGAACGACATAAGATCCTAAAAAAACACCTAATTCTTCACCTTCAATAAGGTTATCTCTACGAGTTATATCACCAGGAAGATCTACAACAACAGATTTAAAAGTGGTAAATGTATTTCTAAGCGTCCAATTAAAATCAGAGTTTTTAAATAATCGAACACCTAAATCTATTTCTAATCCTTCTGTATCTACCCTACCCGCATTAATAACTGTTTCTTCAAAACCTGTTGCTGGTGCAATATTAGTTTCAAAAATTTGATTATCTGAAATACGGGAATATACAGAAGCTTGTAAAGTAACTACATTATTAAAAAAGTTACCTTCTAACCCTAATTCAAATTCTCTATGCAATTCTGGCTTTAAATTTGGGTTTGCCAATTCACCAAATAATGAATTGGTGACAATAAGCGCATTATTAATATCACTAAACTCTCTTGGGTCTGATGATAGACTTGGTCTTGTATTGTATAAACCAGGATAACCAGAAGAAGTAGCATATGCTCCTCTAATTTTCAAATAATCCACAAAACTTTCTCCAAACTCAAAAGCCGATGTTGGTATAAAGGATATTGAAACTCCTGGATAAAATAAATTTTGATTTTCACGTTCAACAGTGGATCCTTTATCTAATCTTCCTGATAAATTAAGGTATAAAAAACCATTATAATCAAATTCAAACTGACCAAAAACTCCGAGAAGGTTACGTTTGGTAATATCAAAATCTCCTTCACCTGGCACTCTAAAATTATTTGGCCTTAACACACCAAATACTATTTGATCGGTATATTCAGAATCCTGAGATCTAAACGTTTCATATCTAGAATTAATCCCTAACTGTGATTCGAAGCCTATTGCGTCTGAAATTCTATAATTAGATTCAAAAATAATAGTATTATCAACATCAAATTCTGTATTAGATGTAAGATCCAAAGTTCCCAAAGTTGCGGTTGCACCGATCCCCCCTCTATTTCTAAAGTCTAAAACATCTGAAGTTTCTATTTGAAGACCTCCTCTATATTTTAAACTGTGATGTGCATTGAATTTATATGCTAGGTTTAAGGTACCATTTATTCTACGTACATTTCTCTCTCTTCCTGTATTTGCTATAGTCCATAGTGGATTCTCACGATCTGCTCTATAATATACATTCCCTCCTGTCACAGGGTCTTGAAATGGTAAATTCTGTATATCCAAACTTCTTGGAATTACATATAAATTCTCTAATATATCCTCACCATCTGCATCATCACTATCTACAGAACTATAGGAATTTCTATTTCGCGAACTATAAGATAAAGAAGAAGATAACTTCAGTTTATCCGTTAATTGAGAAGTTCCACCTACGCTAATATTAAATCTTTTGAAATCATTATTCCCAAGAATACCACCCTCTGTGGTATATCCCATAGAGAAGTTTAGGGACGTTCTTTCGCCTGTTGCTTCTAAGTTGACAGATGTTATTTGTCCTATTCCTGTACTAAAAAAGTCATTTACATTATTTCGTGCAGCTTCAAAAGGTACTACGGCATCTGCAAATTGTGGAAAATTTGGATTTCCTGCTAGCGGATGTGGCACTACATCAATATCTGTAAAGCGTGCTCCGTTACTACCAACATTACCAATAGTACCATTGTCTGTTACAAGGTTATTACCTACACCAAAGGTATTTTGAAAATCTGGTAATGAAGCAACATTATTCGTATAAGTTGTCTGAGATATTTTTGCTGTAAAACCTTTTTCTCCTATTTTGGCGGCACCTGTAGTGGTTTCAACCAGAATCACACCGTTTCTACCCTGACTACCATATAATACAGCTGCATTTAAGCCCTTAAGAACTGTAATGTTTTTAATATTATTTGGGTCGATATCCAGAAGATTTCCAGAAAACGGAACGTTATCTACAACAATTAAGGCACCATTACCTTCTGTTAAAGATAATGAACCTCTAATGACAATACCTGCTGCTGCACCACTACTTCCATCATTTGGAGATATTAAAACTCCAGATATTTTACCTTGTAAGGTTCTTGCTATATCCGCTTCAGGACGGTTTTCGGTTTCTTCTGTCTCTACCTTAGAAATAGCATATCCCAGTGCTTTTCTTGATTTTGAAATACCTTGAGCAACCACAATTACTTCCTCTAATGTACTTACGTCCTCTTGTAAGATAACATTTAACGCATTATTTGTTATGACAATTTCTTTAGATTGAAAGCCAACATAAGAAAATGTTAAAACATCTCCCTGCTCTGCTGCGATTTCATAATTACCATCAAAGTCTGTTAATGTACCTGTATTTGTTCCTTTTATTAATACGTTCACTCCGGGTAAAGGAATACCGTCAGCAGCATTCACAGTTCCTCTTACCATATTTTGTACTACTTCATTCTTTTTATCGATCTTCGTTTTGCCCTTACTTTTTGTAGTATTAGATTTTTCTTCCATAAAATCTAAGAGATTCTTTATGGATTCTTCTGAAGTTTTAACATATCTAGGAAATAAGACAATTTGATTTTTATATACTCTAAAATTAATATTGGTCCTATTAAATAGTCCATTTAATACTTTTTTTACTTTCTCATTATTTGCTTTTAAAGAAACTTTTTTTGAAATATCGATAAGATTATTATTATAAAAGAAGCGATATTCACTTTTTTCTTCTATTTCTTCAATAGCCATTTGTAATGTTGCTTCTTCTAAAGAAATAGATATATTCTGAGAATATGTATTAAATGAAAATAGCTTCGAAATAGTAATACAGATAAGTAACGAATATATTTTCATAATTCTTATTAGATGTTTTCTTGATAAGAAAACATCTGAAAGGTTTTTTTTCATAGTTTTGTATGATTTTAATTATTCTAATTCGTGAGTCTAATTAAATGATTATAAGAAGAGAGTGTTCCAGCACTCTCTTCTGTACTTTTATTCTGAGTTAAGCATAATTTTATTATTTAAGTATTTATAATTTATAGGTGATGAAATTTTGAGAAGATCTAAAACCTCTTCTAATTCAAGGTTATCGAACTCTCCTGTATATTTATATTGTAAAAGAGAATCAGATGTAATTACAAATTCTACATTATATTTTCTGTTTAAGTCTAATACTACTTGTTTTAAAGGAGTTTTATCAAAAATTAATTTTCCTTCTTGCCAGGCCACTATATTTTTAGAATCAACCTTGTCGACTTTGATATCACTTTTTTTCTTATCAAAAGTTGCTCTTTCTGATGGCTCTAAAACAATGGGGGTTATCTGTTCTTTCTGTAGAACTTCTACTTTACCTGTTACTAATGTAGTTTCTATCTTCTCATCTTTTGGATAAGACTTAACATTAAATGATGTTCCTAAAACTCTTACTTTCAGGTGTTCTGTTTGTACAATAAAGGGTTTACTCTCGTCTCTTTGAATATCAAAAAAAGCTTCACCTATCAAGGTTACTTTTCTCACATCATCATCAAACTCTTCAGGATATTTTAAGCTACTATCAGCGTTTAATGTAATAGATGATCCATCTGGTAATATCACCGTTTTATGATCTCCATGACCTGTAGTTACAGTTTTAGTATCAAATCTTAAAAACTCTGTAGTATCAACGATCAAATCATTATCAGGAAATGATGTCAAAGTATACCATACCATAAGTGGTATTATTATAGACGCAATTGCAGAAATATAATAACGTCTTCTTTTCTTTTTGGTTTGTTTAGAAGAAAAACGATGATATACTGTATCGATATCAACATTCTCTGATTCATCAAGAGTAGAAGCAATGTATTCTGCCTTTATTATATTAAAGCGCTTTTGATGATTTACATCTTCTCGAATCCAATTGATAATAATTCTTTTTTCTTTTGGATCAGATTCTCCCTTTATATACTTTATGAGATCTTTTTCTTGCATTAAATTATAGTCTTATACTTATAAAGACGTATAAAATTACTTTACCCCCCAAAAAGTTTTTTATTTTTTTAAGAAAAGTATTAAAAAAAAGATAGGAATTCTCTTAAATGCAGCCTCATATGCTTGATTGCTCTAGAGATGTGGTTTTCTACAGTTTTTACAGAAATATCTAATTCATTTGATATTTCTTTATTTTTTAAACCTTCAATTCGGCTTTTAATAAAAACTTTTTTACATTTCTCTGGAAGCAATTCTATACTAAGTTGTATTTTTCGTGCTAATTCTTTTTCTATAATAGAAGAGGCATTTTTATCTGCCAATGCATTATGATTTATAAATGCTTCAAGCTGTACTATATTATTGGAAGAGCTAAGTTTATGTTTCTTTGATCTCAAATAATCAAGGCAAGAGTTTTTTGTAATTTTAAATAGGTATCCATTAATATTAGTAGAAATATCTTTTCTTTTTTTCCAGGTTTTTAAAAAAACATCTTGTACAATTTCTTCTGCATCTTCGGTACTGGAAATATAATTCTTAGCCACATATAGTAATTTACTATAATATAGCTCAAAAAGAATTTTGAAGGCTTCTTCATTTCCTTCATTTATATTCTTAATTAAAAAACTATCAGTTATTTGTGATTCCCTATTCACCTCTGCCTTAATTCCACTATAAAGGTAAATATTTTTTTAACGTGATCACAACAAATGATTAACATTAAAAATTTCGTTTTAAAAAAATGATGTTTATCTATTGTTAAAGTATTAAAAATTATATATCGTTATTAAAATTACTTTTATCATGAAAAGAATTGATTCTTAAGGAGATTTTAGTACTATTCTTATATATAAAACAAATAGTATAATATTTAATAATAAATATATCATCAAACTGATAATTTATCAGGATTATAACAAAAAAGCATTGTATACCTACACAAAGTTTTTTACTTTCGGCGTCAATTTGATAACACTAAATCATTGCATTATGCAAAATACTGCTTTAACAGAAACTCACATTGCTTTAGGGGCTAAAATTGTTCCTTTTGCAGGTTTTAATATGCCTGTATCTTATGAAGGGGTCAACATAGAACACGAAACAGTTCGTAAAGATGTTGGCGTTTTTGATGTATCTCATATGGGAGAGTTCTTAATCACCGGTGCGAACGCCCTAGATTTGATTCAGAAAGTAACTTCTAATGACGCTTCTAAACTAGTTGATGGAAAAGCTCAATATAGTTGTTTCCCAAATGATAAAGGAGGAATTGTAGATGATTTGATTGTGTACAAAATTGCAGATGAAAAATATCTTTTGGTCGTTAATGCTTCTAATATTAAAAAAGACTGGGATTGGATTAGTAGCCATAATACTATGAATGCAGACATGCGTGATTTATCTGATGACTATTCTTTATTGGCAATACAAGGTCCAAAAGCTGCTGCTGCAATGCAAGCATTAACTTCTGTTGATCTGGAAACAATGAAATTTTACACTTTTGAAGTAGCTGATTTTGCAGGAATTGAAAATGTTATTATTTCGGCAACAGGGTATACTGGTAGTGGAGGTTTTGAAATTTATTGCAAAAACTCTGAAGTTCAGCAGATATGGGATAAGGTGCTTGAAACAGGGGCTGATTTTGGTATTAAACCTATCGGATTAGCTGCAAGAGATACATTAAGATTAGAAATGGGATATTGCCTTTATGGAAATGATATAAATGACTCAACTTCTCCTATAGAAGCCGGACTTGGTTGGATTACTAAATTTTCAAAAGATTTTATTAATGCAGAATCTATTGCTAAAGAAAAAGAACGTGGAGCAGAACGAAAATTAGTAGGTTTTGAATTAAATGAACGTGGTATTCCTCGTCATGACTATGACATCGTAGATGATAATGGTAATAAAATAGGTATTGTGACCTCTGGTACTATGTCTCCTTCTTTAGGAAAAGGAATTGGACTAGGATATGTGCCCGCTATTTTTGCAACGCCTGGAAGTAAAATTAATATCCAGGTTCGCAAAAAAGCTATTCCCGCAACCGTAGTAAAATTACCTTTTTATAAAGGGTAATATAACAATAAACAATAGTATAATTAAGTTTCAAGGTTACACAGTAGTAATATTTGAAACTTAATTTTTTTATAATAGGATTTTGAAAAGAATTTTGATCGTAGGTGCCAGTGGTTTTATAGGAAATGCTCTTTATAAAGAGCTAAATTCCTATTTTGATACCTATGGTACATATCGTACTGACAACGCATTCTTTGAAAAGAACAATAAGTTCTTTCAATATGATATGGAACTTGAAGATATTTCCATTCTATTGGATAACTTAAAGCCAACTTATATTATCACTACACTTAGAGGTAATTTTAATTCACAATTAGATGCACATCAACGTATAATTGGATGGATACAAAAACATAAATGCAAGCTTATTTTTATGTCTAGTGCCAATGTATTTGATTCCTTTAGTAACTACCCATCTTATGAATATGATAAAACATTAAGCGATAGTGTTTTTGGAAGATTTAAAATTAAAATTGAAAATGCTTTAATGCGATTACCAACAAATAAGTATGTAATTGCTAGGGTTCCCATGGTTTTTGGGTCTGGTACTCCTAGGGTTCAGGAATTAAAAACATTGCATGATTTAGCCGCACCGATAGAAGTTTTTCCAAACGTAATTATTAATGTGACCTCTATATCAAAACTGACGCAACAAATACATTACATTATTAATCGTAGTAAGAAAGGTATTTTTCATTTGGGCAGTAATGACCTGATCTACCATCTTGATCTCATCAAAGAAATCTGCGATATACTACAACTTGATGATCCTGCTTATAAACAAGTTTATGATTCTAATAACGATCGTTATCTAGCTGTACTACCTAAAGACAACAAGCTTCCCAAAAATCTTCAGATAACAACACAACAAGTTATCAATTCTGTTATCGCCAAGTGATTCTTAATGAATTCATAATACCATATTTCTTATCCATAATTCGTATTATCTTTGTCATATGATTAAAGAAGATAAAAAAATCATATTATTTGATGGCGTATGTAACCTCTGCAATAGTGCTATAAACTTTATTATTAAGCGCGATAAAAAAGATATATTCAGGTATGCATCTCTACAGAGCGAAATTGGTAAAAAACTAATTCTGGAAAGAAATATAGACACTTCTTCATTAGATTCTATTTTATTGATTGAACCAAAAGTCGCCTATTATCATAAATCAACAGCCGCTTTACATATTGCAAAGCAGCTGTCTGGTCTTTATCCCTTACTTTCTGTTTTCCTTATTTTACCTAAATTCTTTAGAGACTGGATTTACAATATTATTGCCAAAAACAGATATAAATGGTTTGGCAAAAAAGAAAGTTGTATGATTCCAACCCCAGAACTTAAAGCTCTTTTTATTGATCAATAACAATTGAATCGTTTTCTGCTCTTCATTTAGTCTTTGGTACAACCACCTCTGAAGAGTTATCTACTTGATTACCTGAGTCAAACTCAGTCTGATGTTTTTTACGCAATTCGTTGGATTGAGCGTCTAACTTATTAACATTGTCTATATGCACAATACTAAGGCATATAACAGCAAAAGTAATAAGCACTATGGGTAGTAAAAGCCGTTTCATATTGTAAGTGTTTTTAGTGTGAAAAATTGATATACCAAAAGTATAGATAAGAATAATACCTTGTAAGGGGACTTTAACTAAAAGTGATCAGGGGAAAATCCCCCTATTTAAATATTAGAATTGGTTTTATAATTCTAAAATATAGATTTCACTAACTCAAAATATCGGTTCACTCAATTAAGGTTTTACAAAAAACACTAACAATCTATATTCGTTTTTATAACTAAAAACTATAAAATTATGAGAACCTATACGCTATTATTCTTATTGTTTTCATTCCTGGTATCTGCTAATAATGAAAAGAAGACAGTATCTACAATTGAAGAAGTAACAGTATACCTTACGGGCGCACAAATAAAAAGAACTACCTCTGTAAATATAAAACCAGGAATCAATGATATCATATTGCATGATCTATCTCCTTCAATTGACGAAAATAGCATTCAAATATCAGGGTTAAAAAACAATTCTATAGTATCAATAAATTTCAACATTAATTATCTCGAAAAGAAACAACAATCTGAAGAACTAAAATCTTTGAAAAATAAACTTCAAAAATTACTATTAGAGAGAAGTAACAATGATAATATCATTTCTGGGCTACAACAAGAACAAAAAGTACTGGACAATAATCAACAGATCAGTGGTAACAACACAACCCTTTCTTTAGAAACGGTAAAACAAATTTCTACGTATTATAGAGAAAGATCTGTTATTATAAAGAATGATATATATACCATTACACAAAAATTAAATGACTTACATAAAAATATTGATGCCATCAGAAATGAAATAAATACACTTGATGATCATACCAAAGAAGAACGTGGTGAAATTAAACTAAAACTTGATGCTACCACT
The DNA here is from genome assembly GCF_900312735.1 of Aquimarina sp. AU119. NCBI lineage: Bacteria > Pseudomonadati > Bacteroidota > Flavobacteriia > Flavobacteriales > Flavobacteriaceae > Aquimarina > Aquimarina sp. AU119. The sequence goes on from NZ_OMPF01000022.1 coordinate 265,593, forward strand.
GCGTCTAATCTAATACTAGAAATACGATATAATGTTAATAATGCAGGCTGGTTTCCATTATATGATATCAAATCAAAAAATGTTGAATCTCCACTTAACATAGCATATAAAGCAAATGTATATCAACAAACCGGAACAGATTGGAAAAATGCAAATATCATACTGTCTACCGGTGATCCCAATACCAATAACCTTAAGCCTGATCTAACTACAAAGTACCTAAACTTTACCTATGGCAATTACAGAAGAAACAATACTATTAATAGACATGGCTATAAATATAACCCAACTATAAGACGAGTAACCGGAATTATTAGTGATTCTAATGGTCAACCACTCCCAGGAGTAAATATTATAGAAAAAGGAACAACAAATGGTGTTCAAACGGATTTTGATGGTCGGTACTCTATAAATATCCAAGGAGGAAGAGAACTTTCTTTTTCTTACATAGGATTTAATAGCGCAACTATTCCTATTTATTCCTCATCAATAAATCAAAAATTAGAAGAAGATGTATCAGAATTAGAAGAAGTTGTTGTTACTGCATATGGATCATCTTCTCTCGCAGGAAGAGTATCCGGTGTTAAAACAAAAAGGATGCAAGAAAAAAAAGAATATAACCGAGTGGTTGAAACTAAAGAAGAAGGGATTACAAATACTAAATTCAAAATTAAAAATAAATACACGATCAACTCTAATGCAGAGGTTACCGTAATCGAGATTGATAATTTTGATATGAAAGCAGATTACAGGTATTATGTAGCTCCAGAACTTGATGAAAATGCATTTCTGACTGCAAAATTAGGAAACTGGGAACAATTTAACTTATTAGCGGGAGAAGCCAATATTTACTTCGAAGGTAGCTTTGCAGGAAAAACAAATATCGATCCTCTAGCAACAACAGACAGTCTCACAATATCCTTAGGTGTTGATCCAAATATCATTGTGAAAAGAGAACAACTTAATAATTTTAAAAGTAAATCCTTTACAGGAACTAATAAAATTATAAATCGTGGGTATAAAATCAGTATTAAAAATAACAAGAAAAATAAAATCCATATTACGTTACAGGATCGTATTCCTATTTCTCAGAACAAAGAAATCAAAATAGACGATATTAACACTAGTGCTTTAGGATATGATACTAAAACCGGTATCATAACTTGGGAACTAAATATCCCTTCAAATCAAAAAGAAGAAAAACAGTTTTCTTATCAAGTAAAGTACCCAAAAAACAAACGAATTAATCTTTAACGCTGAAATGTATATCGAAAACCATCTCTAAATTGTTCATCAATGGTAAATTCATTATTGGTAAGTTCAAAATTGCCTAAGTTTCTATCATTGATGATCAATTCTTCGTTTCCGTTAATTGTAACCATAGAAAAATTATAAGTACCTGTTGGCAATATATCATTAATCGCATCATTCATATTATTATTTGTGATTACGACATTTTTATTAGTCTCATTAAAATTCCAAATGATTATACCTTTATCAAGATTTTCATTAATTCCGATAAAACCTCCCGAGACATTGATCAAATTCCATTCACCTCCCAAACCTGAAGAATTAAGATCTGGATTAGTAACTACATCATCATCTCCACTGCATCCAATTATCAGTATAGAAGTAAAGAAATAAATAAAATATTTCATGACCTATAGATTTGGTTAACTCTTATATATCTAATAGATGAATAGCTTTTATATTTGGTTGCGTAAAGAAAATGTTAAAAATCATAATATCTTTCGCTATCCTTATAGAGTGAATTACTTTAGTTTTTTAAAAAAATAAAATATTTCACAATGAAACAATTTTCTTTATTTGTCATTTCTCTCCTATTCTTTTCAATAACATTACATGCTCAGGATACAACCACTACAAACCTTCCTTATGCAGAAATACCGGATTATCCAGAAACCTATACTGCTGGTTCTGTTGCTGCGAGATTAATTGATGGGTTAGGTTTTAGATATTATTGGGCTACTGAAGGATTACGTGACGAAGATTTACAATACAAACCAAGTGAGAAAGGAAGAAGATGTGAAGAGACCATTGATCATATTTATGATTTATCTAGAGTAATTGTTAATGCGACTACAAAAACAATAAACGACCCTACCATAGAACAACCAGAAATGAATTATGCCGAGAAACGTAAAAAAACTCTTGAAAACTTCAAAAAAGCGCGTAATATATTACTAAAAAGCAATGATTTAACGGATTTTAAGGTTGTTTTCAAAGGGAAAGAAAAAAATACAGAATTCCCATTCTGGAATAACATCAATGGCCCTATTGCTGATGCAATATGGCATACGGGACAAGTAGTTTTACTAAGAAGAGCGTCTGGAAATCCTTTTAATTCTAAGGTAAGTGTATTAACCGGAAAAGTAAGATCATAACCAGAATTTCTATAGTAACTACGCTATAGTTGCTGCGATAGTTTCTATTTCATCCAAAAGAGAGATTAAGTCCTTTTCTTTTGTTAGTGGATTCATGATCGTCGTTCTAAGATATAATTCTTCTTTTATTCTAGTTTGCACAATATAAAACTTTCCGGAAGCGATTAAACGTTTTCGGATATCTGCATTAAGAGAATTAATATCCCTACCCATCATTACTTTGGTATATCTAAAATTAATGATATTCGCCTCTGGTATTAGCGCCAATTCAAAATCAAGGCGATCGTTAATCCTTTTTGAAAAAATCGAAGCAAGATGGTACAAAGTATCAACATTTTTTTCAAATATTTCTTCTCCATGTGCTTTTAGTATGGCATAAACTTTTATGGACATCATAAATTTTGTACACTCAAAAGTTCTCTTTCCAGAATTATACCATTCTCTGGTATCTTGTGAATCCCATAAATATTGAGCTTTTTGTGCAAAAGTTTGATAAGCATCTTCTGCTTTCTTAAAAATTAATCCGGTATTTAAAGCAGGAGTCATTAGCATTTTATGAAAATCAATAACAACAGAATCTGCACGTTCAATTCCGTTTACTAAATATTTATATTGCTTTGAAAACACCACTCCGCCTCCATGAGCACCATCCACATGAAACCATAAATTCTGTTTTTCTGCAAAATCTGCAAGATAATTTAAATTATCGTATGACCCGGTAGCTGTGGAGCATGCACAACCAATAAGGGCAATAACATAAAAACCATCTGCTTTGGCTTTACTATAATATTCATCAAGTATATTTGTGTCTATTTTGAAATCAGAATCAACGGGTACTTTTATAATCCCATCATTTCCTAAACCTAAAATTCTAGCAGCTCTATCAATACAATAATGTGCTTCTTCAGAAACTAATACTGCTAGTTTTTCTTGATGTCCATGTTCCCAAACAGCAGTTGGTGCTTTAGCTTTACGTGCAGCCAATAAAGCAGTAAGGTTGGCTAAAGTACCACCAGAAGTAAGAAACCCAGAAGCATCAGAACTATACCCAATTCTTTTAGCCACTAAATCTGTAACAATTTTTTCGATTGCATTACCTGCCATTCCCATTTCATATACTCCAGTACCATTATTTAACACATCAGACATCAGTCCAGCCAAACCAGAAATTAATGCAGGAACAGCAACCTGATGACCAATATATTTTGGATGATGCACACTTATAGAATGTTCAAGAATATTACTGAATACATCAATCATTCCAGTATCCGAAGAAAAATCTTGTTTCCAGAATAATAATTCATCCTCTGGCTCTCTATACGTGAGAACAGGTTGGTCCTCGTCTGTCTGAACTTTTTCTATATGGTCAGCAATTAAATCGATCATCTCATGTCCTATCTTTCTAAAATCAGAAGGATCATAAGCTTTTTCCAATGTGTCTAGGTTTGGTATCGTGTTTTGCATTCTATCACTAATATTATACTATGAATTATCCAAATGTTGAAACACATCAAAATTAATCATCTATATTTATAATAAAAAATACTTAATTTTGATTAACCAATAACAAAAATGCATTAATGAATATCCAGCAACTAGAAAATGTACTGTTGTTATCCGAAAAATTGAACTTCACCAGAGCTGCAGAGGAATTGAATATTGTACAGCCTGCATTGAGCAGACAAATAAAGCAATTAGAAGATCAAATCGGTGCAGTATTGTTTAAAAGAAATAAACGTAATGTAGAGCTCACTGCTGCTGGACATTATTTTATAGCAGAAGCCAAAAAACTACTTATTCAATTAGAAAGGGTTAAAAAACAAACAGTCCAAATTCACAATGGTCAGGCAGGAGAAATTAAAATAGGTTTTACTCATTCAATAATGCAAACCATCTTACCAGAAATCCTAAAAACTGTTCATCAAAGAATACCTGGAATAAAAGCGGTATTAAGAGAAATGAACAATCGGGATCAATATCTGGCTCTACAGCAAAATGAATTAGACATTGGTTTCGCAACAAATCCAATGGTCCCCTTCAATTTGAAAAGCAAAGTATTACATATCGATAATTTCGTAATATTATTGCCAGAAAATCATCCTGTAAATCAGGATAATTATAGTGATTTTTCTGTCTTTTCCAATGAAGAATTCATTTTTCCATCTGTTGCAGATGGTCCTAATTATGTACACATATTAGAATCCATATGTATTGATGCAGGGTTTGTTCCAAAAATTATTCATGAAACAGATTCTGCAAGTACCAGTTTTAGACTTGTAGAAGCCGGTTTAGGAATTTCTCTAGAGCCTATTTCTTCATTGTATGGTCATGAGTTTCCAATACAAAATATTGAATTGAAAAATATCAAACAAAAAGCAAAACTCACTATGATGTGGAATCCCGAACGAGAACAAGATTATCCATTATTATTTGAGCTTCTTAGGAATTGGAAAGTAGAATAATTACTTTACATCATCATAATGATCATCCCATTCTTTTACCTTTGGTTCTCCTAATTTCCCAACAGATTTAGCTACAATCATAGATACAGTTGCATCACCTGTAACATTGATAGTTGTTCTCAACATGTCTAACGGCCTATCTACAGCAAATATCAGTGCTAATCCAATTGGCAATTTATCTGAAGGAAAGCCTATGGCTTCCAAAACAATTACTAACATTACCATTCCTGCACCAGGAACAGCAGCAGATCCTATTGACGCTAATAAAGCAGTTAATACAATTGTAATTTGATTACTAAATGTTAATCCTTCTGGCCAAAGAACTTGCATAATGAATACAGATGCAACGGCTTGATACAAACTAGTTCCGTCCATATTAATAGTCGCTCCTACAGGAAGTACAAAACTAGATACTTCTTTATCCACTCCTATATGTTCTTCTACTCTTTCCATGGTTACAGGAAGTGTCGCTGCACTAGAACTAGTAGAAAATGCTAGTAATTGTGCAGGGCTAATTTGTTTAAGAAACCATAACGGAGATTTCTTAGTTATAACTGCCACCAGAATACAGTAAAATAGGATCATCAAGGCCAGACCAAATACTACAACACCTGCATACCTTAATAACGCAAATAAAATATCAGGATCATCAGAGGTAACAACTACATTAGCTAACAAAGCAAAAACAGCAAATGGTGCGGAAAGCATAATTAAATCGACCATTTTTAACACCACATCATTCAAACTATCAAAAAACTTTTTAAGAGGCTCTGATTGAGATGGTTTTATAAGTAACATACTAATACCTAAGAAAATTGCAAAAAATATAACCTGTAACATCATTTTGTTATCACTCATGGCTTTAACCGCATTTTGCGGAACCATATCCACAACAAACTGTAAAGGACCACTTTCTTTTTGTTTGCTTGCTTCAGCGATACGCTCAGAAATCTTAGCATTACCAGCATATTCTGCAGTTAATTTTTCTATGGTTTCAGGAGTAATTCCATTTCCTGGTTTAAATACGTTTACCATTAATAAACCAATGGTTATTGCAATAACAGTTGTTAAAATATAAATAACAATTGTTCTTCCTCCTATTAATTTAAATTTAGAAATGTCTTTTAGGTCTGAAATTCCTTTAATTAAAGAAGCCAAAATTAACGGAACCGCGATTAGCTTTAATAGATTTACAAAAATAGTTCCTAAAGGTGCAATCCAATCTCCTGTAAATCCTTTCCCCCATGAGAAGGTAGTCATTAAAAATCCGAATAATATCCCTAATATCATTCCGATCATGATTTGCCAGTGCAATGCGATTTTTTTCATGTGAGTATTTTAATATATAAGCAAAATAGCGTCGAAGATATAAATTAAAAACAAAAAAACGGCAACCAAAATAAGATTACCGTAAATTATTAACTTATCTTTTATTATTTCCTATTTCTTGATTGTACGGTTCATTAGCCAATAATCTACAAGTACCAAAGCTGCCATTGCTTCTACTATAGGAACTGCTCTGGGCACAACACAGGGATCATGTCTTCCTTTACCTTGCATGTTTACCATATTTCCATCTTTATCAATGGTTTCCTGATCTTGCATTATTGTAGCTACAGGTTTAAAAGCTACATTAAAGTAGATATCCATTCCGTTAGAAATCCCACCCTGTATTCCTCCTGATAGATTGGTCTTAGTTGTTCCGTCTGTATTAAAAAGATCATTATGCTGGCTTCCTTTTAATTCTGCTCCGGCAAAACCGCTTCCATACTCAAAACCTTTTACTGCATTAATAGAAAGCATAGCTTTTCCTAATTCTGCATGTAATTTATCAAAAACAGGTTCTCCAAGTCCAATAGGAACACCAGAAATTGCGCAACTCACAATTCCCCCAACGGTATCTCCTTCTTTTCTAATCTGTTTGATATAGTTTTCCATTTCGTTTGCCATTTTAGGATCCGGACAACGAACAATATTACTTTCGGTTAATGAAAAATCTAATTCGGTATGACTCTTTTCTAGTTTTATAGCACCAACTCCACTTACATAAGCATTAATCTTAATTTCAGACAATACCTGTTTAGCTATAGCCCCTGCCACTACTCTACTGGCAGTCTCACGAGCCGAAGAACGTCCTCCTCCTCTATAATCTCTGATACCATATTTTTGATCATAGGTATAGTCTGCATGAGAAGGTCGATATGAGTCTTTTATATGCGAATAGTCTTTGGACTTCTGATTTGCGTTTTTAATAGCAAAACCTATAGGAGTTCCGGTAGTTATCCCTTCAAAAATACCAGAAAAAAACTCTACAGTATCAGGCTCTTTACGCTGTGTAACGATAGCTGACTGTCCTGGTTTACGGCGATCTAATTCTGCCTGAATTGCTTCTAAATCTAATGCAACACCAGAAGGACATCCATCAATGATTCCTCCTATTGCCACTCCGTGTGATTCTCCAAATGTAGTTACCTTAAAAAGGTTTCCAAATGTATTTCCAGCCATTACAATAATTTTGCACAAAAGTAATTTTTAATCTTTAAAAAAGCAGTAGTAATATGATATAAAAAAGAGGGTTTCGGTTATGAAAATTCAATGAAAATCAATTTTATAATAAAAAGTTAAAAAATACGTCTAGATATACTTTCACTGAAAACAGGGGGTTTCAATGCAAAAAAGCTTTATAAATTGGTTACTAAGAATATAAAACAATAATTTTTAAACCATTAAATCATTTTATTATGCTAGAAAATTTGTTAAAACTAGAAAACATCCAAGTTTTAGAAAAAAGAGAACAATTATTTACTATTAAAGGCGGAGGTGATGGTGCCAGATTATGCCATGGTATTGTAGGTACTTCAACATGTCATGACGACAAATAATTGAAATATACATTGAATACTAAAGAACATAAAACAATAATTCTTAAACCATTAAATCATTTTATTATGCTAGAAAATTTGTTAAAATTAGAAAACATACAAGTTTTAGAAAGAAGAGAACAATTATTTACTATTAAAGGGGGAGCACTTTGCACGGATGAAATAGATCAAGGCATTGTTAACTGTCACTCTGATGTATAAATAATTAATTGCTTGGTTAACTGATTTAAGACCATGGCAGAAATTCTGCTGTGGTCTTATTTATTAGAATAAGATTTTAAGAACTAAAATACATACCACAATAACAACGACATGACCAATCCCGTACATGCGATTAATGTAGTCATTACCGTCCAGGAACGAAATGTCTGTTTTTCGGTTAAACCAAGATATTGGCCAACTAACCAAAATCCACTATCATTTACATGAGACAATATAGTCGCCCCAGAAGCTATTGAAATTACAAAAAGTGCAATTTGAGCAGCACTAAATTCACCGGCCAGAATTATAGGCGATGCTATTCCTGCGGCTGCAATCATAGCTGTGGTTGCAGACCCTTGAAGTACACGTATCAAAGCTGCTACTATAAAAGCAAATAACAAAGGATGTATAAATGAACCTTGCAGCGAAGAAGCTAACATCTCCCCTGCTTTTGTGTCTACTAAAATTTGCTTAAAAGCTCCTCCTGCCCCTGTAAGTAATATAATTGCACCTGCAGGTTGAAAAGATTTCATAGATAGTTTTAACAATTCATCTCTTCCTGTTCCCCTTCTAATACCTAAAATATACCAGGCAAGAAGATTAGCAATAATTAAAGCTGTAAAAGGGTGTCCTAATAAAGCAATGGTATAAGTTATAGATTCTGGTAAAAAATTCTCACCCATCCAATCTCCAAGAAAAACAGTTTTTAAAACAATTAATAGAATGGGCAATGCTATAATTGCAATAATGGTGATTGGATTAGGGTATTTTTTATCTTCCAGAATATCTGTGCCTTGTTCTGGTATCGAAATACTAATTTTCTTAGCTATATATTTTGCAAAAATAGGTCCACTAACAATTGCTGCAGGAATTCCTGTAATAAAACCTAAAATAATTACCCATCCCAAATTCGCTCCAAGAATATCTGCGACCGCAACTGGTCCTGGAGTTGGTGGAATAAAGCTATGTGTAATAGCCAAGCCTGCAAGTAAAGGTATTGCGTATAACAAAACTGATTTTTTTGTATTTCTGGCAATAGCAAAAACTACAGGAACTAAAATAATAAATGCAACATCGAAAAATACTGGAATAGCAATAATAAAACCAGTAATCATCATCGCCCAGGATGCATTTTTTTCTCCTGCAAGCTTCAATATGTATTTTGCTAAACCTTGAGCTCCTCCAGAATGTTCTAGTAGTCCACCAAATAAAGCTCCCAGACCAACTACTGTAGCCACAAACCCTAACGTTCCTCCCATTCCATTTTTTATACTATCGAGAATCATTTCTGGTGATAAACCAGCAACAATACCCACAAGTATACACACAATCAAAAGCGCAATAAACGCTTGTATTTTTAATTTCAGAATCATAAAAAGCAGAGCAGAAATACCTACACCTACGGCGATCAACAATTGATATTCCATATCTATTAATTTTTCCAGTTTGTGTGAAAATATTGAGTTAATGGAGCATCAACCCTCTGGTATGTATGCGCTCCAAAATAATCACGTTGTGCTTGTATCATATTTGCAGAGGATTGTTTGGATGTATATGTCAAAAAATAGTTTGTGGCTGCAGACATCACAGGTAGAGAATATCCTGACCTCATCGCTATAGAAACTATATCTGTTAATGTAGTAATATCTGTTTTAAGAATTTCAACAATTTCTGGAAATAAAAGCAATGAAATAGAATCACTATCTTTAAATAAGACTGATATCTGTTCCATTAAATCACTACGAATAATACATCCATTAGTCCATATTCTTGCAATTTCTGATAAATTAAGATTCCATTGATACTCTTGAGATGCTTGTGAGATAAGATCAAATCCTATAGCATGATTAATTACACTTGTAGCATAAAATGCTTTTTCTAAAGTATTTAGAAACTCTTCGTCATCAATACCTGTAGATGGTTTGAAATTATAAATTTCTGAAGCAATTTCACGTTCTGATTTCATTCCAGAAAGGTTTCTTGCCATAACCGCTTCAGAAATGGTCGATATCGGCATTCCTATCTCCAAAGCTGATACTGTTGACCATCCACCGGTTCCTTTTTGTCCGGCTTTATCTAGAATTTTATCTATTAAAAATTCTTCCCCTTCTTTTTTACGCAGAATATCTGCTGTAATTTCTAAAAGGAAACTATCTTTTTTATTCGTTCTCCAGGATTCGAAAATACCACTAATCTGTTCTGGACTCTTATTTCCATAAAACCTTAAAAAATGATAGATTTCTGATAACAACTGCATTTCTGCATATTCAATTCCGTTATGAATCATTTTCACATAATGTCCAGCCCCTTCTGGACCTACATAAGTACAACATGAATTATTATTTTTATCTCTGGCTGCAATAGCTTCTAAAAATTTTCCAGAACGTATATATGCTTCCTTCGATCCCCCAGGCATAATAGATGGACCTTTAAGTGCTCCTTCTTCTCCTCCGGAAACGCCAGTACCTAGAAAATGTATTCCAGACCTGGATACTAGTTGTTCTCTTTCCAAAGTTTTTTTATAATGAGAATTCCCTCCATCAATTAGGCAATCGCCTTTTGACAATAATGGCAGTATCGATTCTATAACCATGTCTATTGGTTTTCCTGCATTAACCATAATCATGATTGTACGAGGTTTTTCCAATGAATTTACAAAAGATGATAAATCATCAAATCCAAGAACATTTACATCCTTTGATTGTTCATCTACAAAGTGTTTGGCAATATCGACTTCTTTATTTTCTACCTGACGATTATAAACAGATAAACTAAAGCCTCGGGATAGTATATTTTTAGCAAGACTTTTCCCCATGACTCCGAGTCCAATAAGTCCAAGCTCTGATTGTGATATATTCAATTCTAATTTTATTTGAGTAATACTATTTTCTATACTTTGTTCTACATTGATACAAATTCCTTGTTTTGGCTTTTCTAAAGTATCAAATTGTGACACCAACAATTCTTGTTTAAAAAAATGCCCTTGTCTAGCTTCCAAACGCCTTAAAATAACATCATACGAAGCTTCTAAAAAAATCCACTTTATGTATTTATGAGCAACAGATTGTAGCGTATTTCTATATTCTTTTTTTAATGCAGAACATGCTAGCACTGCTCCTTTTCCTTTATTCCAATCTATTATCTGATCTGCTAAAATTTGCAACCATGGAGCTCTATCATTATCATCTAGAGGAATGCCATCAGACATCTTTTTAATATTTTCATCAGGATGAAAATCATCTGCGTCATAAAAAGGGATGTCTAATATTGTTGCCAGCTCTTTCCCCAAAGTTGTTTTTCCACACCCAGAGACTCCAAAAACGATATATACTTCTTTCAAATCGACTTTCACAAATAGTTATTCTATAATAAATTCTAACTCATGTGTATTATCTAGAGCATGTTGTGCAACCCATAATTTGAATTTACCAGGTTCTGTAATCCATTTTTTGTCTAATCCATAAAATGAAATATCATCTTTTGTAAATACAAAATCAATAATTTTGGAGGTCCCAGGCTCAAGTTCTACTTTCTTAAAACGCATGAGTTCTTTTACAGGTCTTGTAATACTCCCTACCATATCTCTAAAATACAACTGTACCACTTCTGTTGCTTTTACATTTCCGGTATTTGTAATTTTTGCATTTACTATGATGGGACCATTTTCTTTGGTTTCATTGGATAAAATTTTAACATCTGAGTATTTAAAATTACTGTAGGTAAGACCATATCCAAATGGGTATTGGGGTAAATATCCTACATCCAGATAATGTGATGTATTCCCTAATGAACTTTGCCATGCTCCAATAGGTATAGAATCCATTTGAACAAACTCTTCAGGAATCGTAGGGCGTCCTGTATTTTTATGATTATAATGAATTGGTATTTGACCTACTTCTTTAGGCCAGGTTATCGGTAATCGTCCTGACGGTGAGGTTTTTCCTGTAAGTATATCTAGTATTGCAGGACCTCCCATTGTTCCTGGATGCCAAGCAAATAATATCGCATCTACTTTATCAATAATATTACCTAATGTAATGGGTCTACCCGCCATCAATACCAATACTATTGGTTTTCCGGTTTTATGAAGTTCATAAATTAATTGTTCTTGTTCTCCCGGGAGATTTAAGTTTGCTCTACTATGAGCTTCTCCAGACAATATAGCTTCTTCACCTCCAAAAAACACTATAACATCAGAGTTTTGAGCAATTTTGACAGCATCATTAAACCCTTTATTAGATTTATCTCTACTATATGATAACCCTTCACTATATAAAATTGGGTTCTTATGATTTTCTTTAAAAGATTTCAATGGGGTAACCGTATGTGTTTTCTCTCCATCAAAAGTCCATGTCCCCAATTGATCATGTGGGGCATCTGCCAAAGGACCAATAATAGCAAGGCTTTTTTTAGTATCCAAAGGTAAAATTTGATTCTCATTTTTTAGTAACACCATACTTTTTTCTGCCGCTTCTTTGGCTGCGTCCAGATGATCTTTGGCATACAACACATCAGATTCAGGTTTGAAGTATGGATTATCAAATAGTCCTAATCTAAATTTAATTCTTAGAATATTTCGAACCATTTCGTCCAATTTATCTTCAGAGAACTTTCCTACTTCTATTAAATCCTTCATATTATCCTGATATGAAGTACTTGTCATTTCCATATCCAACATTGCATTTGCTGCTTTTTCTGCTGCCCCTGCCTCATCTTCTGCGAATCCGTGAGGAACCATTTCGATAATAGAATTCCAATCGCTTACTACAAACCCATCAAAATTCCATTGATCACGCAATACTTCTTTCAAAAGGTATTCATTTCCAGAAGCTGGAATCCCATTAACCTCATTAAAACCTGTCATTAAAGTTGCTACGTTGGTTTTAACAGCCTTTTTAAATGGTTTTAAGTATGAGTTATGTAAGGAAAATTCATTAATATTTGCTGTGTTATAGTCACGTCCTCCTTCGGCAGCTCCATACCCTACAAAATGTTTTGCACAAGCAGCCAGACTCGTCGATGATGAAAGATCATCTCCTTGAAAACCTTTAATATAAGCTTCTCCCATAATACTTGTTAAATATGGATCTTCTCCTGCCGATTCTGCAATACGTCCCCATCTAGGATCTCTGGATATATCTAACATCGGTGCAAATGTCCAACGTATCCCATATGTAGAAGCTTCAATAGCAGATATTCTAGCTCCTTTTTGTACTAAGTTTGGATCGAATGAAGCTGCTTGACCTAATGGAATCGGAAATATGGTTTTAAAACCATGAATAACATCTCTTGCAAATATTAAAGGGATTTTATTCGGACTCTCCTCCATAGCTATTCGCTGTAATTCTTTGGCATCATCTTTATCCATGATATTTAGAAAGGAACCTATCTCTCCTCTTTTTACCGCATCTTTAAGTTCTACAGGCAACTCTTTTACTCTACTTGATTTTCCACGTTGAGCGGTTTGACCTATCTTCTCTTCTAATGTCATTTTTAAAAGAATACTATCAATCTTAGACTCTATAGTATCTACTTCGGATATAAAAGTGTTTTTAGGAGATGGTTCATTAGTACAACTTGATAATAAGTAGCAAAAGATACATGCTAAAGCGAGGTAATTTTTCATATATATTTAATTCTATCCAATAATTTCACATTAAATAATTCGGTTAAATGTAATAATTTTTTTTCGTATACCGTATACGAAATAATAAATCGCATGATCTTAACGACTAAATCACAAGATAATAGAGAAGAATAAACTCGCTACATAGACAGATTATACAAGAAATTTTAAAATTTTATTGACAGTTATATTACTACATGTAGTAGTACAAATAATTAACCCCGGAAATATATCCCGGGGTTTTCAAATGTTATTAACTTGGTATACTAATAAATGATCTAAATCAGTTCATTTACTATTTCTTTGAGAACCTCAACACTTTCTTATTCTGGTTTTCTTTTATGATCACAAAATACATCCCAGATTTAAGATCAGATACATTTAACTCTCTTGCGTTTTTCTCTGACTTCATTTTAACTCTAACCAGTTTACCTGAAATATCTGAAATAGTTACTGTAGCATTTTTGGAAACTCCTGAAAGTTGTATAATATCTTTAGCTGGATTGGGAAATAACAATGCTTTTTGGCCAAATGAATTTACATCATTTATTCCTGATTTGCTTGATTGATATGTAACAACCAATTGTGGAGCAGTTGATCCTGAGTTTTCTTTAGCTGCAAATGCAAAATCATTCCCTGAGGTTGCGCTAAGTACTAGAGATAAAGAATTTCCTGAAATCGAACTCGTCTGCAAATCAACTGTTTCTGTTTGACCTATTGTATATGTTTTATTTATAGATCCCAATAAAGTTCCTGAGGCGGGTTTATTAGTATTAGACAAATTGATTTCGTTCCAGTTATTAGAATTCCCTAAATTAACATTAAGATTTCCATTACCCGCATCTCCTGTAACAGTAAACCTTAATTTAGCATCTGTTATGGTACCATTAATTCCTGAAAGGTCATACATTAAATATCCAACTCTTTTTCCTTTTTCAATTCTAACAATAGTATTATTATAGTTACTGCCTCCTTGAAGATATGTATCATTTATAGGTGCTAAAGTTATTGTTTCTGTCGTAGTAGAATTTCCTCTCGAAGTCGTTCCGGTTGACGTCACTAATGCAGTTGTTCCTGGAGTTCCTCCACTACATAATGCTCGGAATACAAAGTCATATGAAGTATCTGCCTGTAAATTACTCATCGTAACTGTTGTACTACCTGCAGCGGCAGCAGCAAAACCAACACCTCCTGTATTGATATCTCCATTAAATCCACCTTGTGGGAATGCTCTTAATTCAAATGTTCTTGTATCATTGGTAGTATTATCAAATGAAAAAGTCACAGAATTATTTGTAACACTTGATACAGCTAACCCAGAAGGAGCTACGCTACAATCAGCAGAACTTACAGGAGTATTTAGACTCAATACTGCTCTATCAAAATTAAACAAGAAACCTGTAGAACCGGTATAAGTAAAACGGATTTTTTGAACACCTGATGCCAAATTAAGGTTTCCAGAAACAGGAGTATTATAGTTATGCCACTCATTATTTACAGGGACAGTTAATGCTGCCGAATTATTCCCTCCAACAGAGGCTACAATATTTCCTCCAACACCATTTGAAGACACAAAGGCTTCTAATTTGTAAGAACCAGCAGTCGCTACATTAATATCATATTCTGTATAATTATTATTTTTAATAAACCCTAAATTTTGACCACCTCCTGGTGTATTTTCAGTTTTTACTTCTCCATTTTTAATTATAAATTTTTCAGCTTGAATAGTTCCCGGGATTGCTATTGATGTTGGATTAGGGGGTGTTACAGATCCATCAGTTTTTGCTATTACTTGTGCATCAGAACCTCCTACCGGACGAATATCGGCTACTACAGTATAATTACCCGCAGGAAGAGAGCTATTTACCGTAGCTACATATTGGTTTTTGCCAAATCCTTCTAGAGCACTTATCTTTTTTGAAAATACTTCACTCTGATTAGCATCGTATACATGAATTACTAGATCACGATCCAGATTCGCTTTGTACACATAAGATACAGTTACTTTTTTATTTGCTATATCTACTACCGGAGTATTACTCCACTTGATCTCTTCTTTAAATATTGCTGGTTTTGTAGGTCTATTAGCTGTATTTTGAAACTCTGGATCAAAAATAGGAATCAACCTATACGAACGAATCCAGTCATAGTATGAAGTATTAATAGCATTATTGGCTAATTGAGCATTACTAGGATATGGTTTTGCCCAATTATATGTTTCTGTTACCATATTAATTCCCATTGGTTTAGAAAATGGTGAATCTACTACATCTCTTCTTACATTAACCGTACCCGCAAAATTATCGTCTACATAAAAATCAACCACTTTATCATTTCTCCAATAGCAACCATAGGTATGAAAATCTTCCCAGGATTCACTTCCAACCAGATCAGCATTAGCTTGTTGTCCATTTCCTTCTACTGCATTATTACCAGCAGAATAAAACTTTTCTGGAGCGCCATTACAATCGACATAACGATAATGTGTATTAAAGTTCATTTGTGTTCTAAATTTAGAGCCTCCATTAAAACTTCCTCCAATGCTTTCACAAATATCAAGTTCCTGGCTCCATTTATCTTTTGCACAATCACCACTTAGTTTAGTCGGTCCTATAATATTTCTTTTGGGGTTTGACATCCAAAATGTAGTCGACATTGCAATTCTTGAAGCTTTAAACTTACACTCATAATAACCAAAGTATGCCGTTTTTTCTAGAGATTGAACAGCGCCTCCTCCTATAGTATACGGTCCATCCGGAGTGGCAAGCTTTTTATTTCGTATTTGCATGTTCCCTCCTTGTACGGATATCGTTGAGGGGTCAAATTTTGCAGGAGCACGTCCTTTCCAGCCTTGAAAAGAATCTCTCCATTTAGAACGATCTAGTTCTGTACCATTAAATTCATCAGAATATTGATCCCAAAGCACCCATCGATACCCATTTTTGGGTTCTGGGGGTTGCGCATACGATAACGTGATGCTGAATAAAAATAAAATTAAAAATACATTTTTCATGATTTAAGTTTTAAGAGTTTATGTTTTGTATTCATGAAATTAACGTATCTATTACATTTATTATTTTCTCAATGCCATTTAAAAACATATTTATAAATTAAGTTCAACATTAGACACGTAACACTTACTTAAAACAATTCTATAAATCTGTTAAAAATCTTTGTGGAATAGTTAAATTTTAATGTTTTAATAACAAATCAACAAAATGATTAAATTCAGATAACAATAACCTCATCATTAGATAATTATATTATAAAACAGGTACACTTAATTTGTGAAACTATATCATTTCTATGAAAAAGCGTACTGTAGAACTTGTTGTAATTTCAGACATTCATCTTGGCACTTACGGTTGTCACGCCAAAGAACTTCTTAATTATCTAAATAGTATAAAACCTAAGACACTTATTTTAAATGGTGATATTATAGATATCTGGCAATTCAGGAAACGTTACTTCCCAAAACCTCACCTTAAGGTCATTAAAAAGATCATCTCATTTGCTTCAAAAGGCACCGAAGTAATATATATCACTGGTAATCATGATGAAATGCTACGTAAGTTTAGTGATACAGAAATGGGTAATTTTAAATTAGTGGATAAACTCGTTTTAGAGTTAAATGGCAAAAAAGCCTGGTTTTTTCATGGTGATGTATTTGACGCTTCTATCCAGAATGCTAAGTGGTTAGCAAAACTGGGAGGTTGGGGATATGATATACTTATTGTTTTCAATCAATTGATTAATTGGTTTTTAATACGCTTTGGAAAAGAAAAATTCTCTCTATCAAAAAAAATTAAAAACAGCGTTAAAAAAGCCGTTAAATATATTAATGATTTTGAGGATGTTGCTGCCGAACTCGCTGTTAAAAACGAATATCAATATGTAGTTTGTGGACATATTCATCAACCACAAATGAGAGAATATTCAAATAAAAACGGATCTTGTTTTTATCTAAATTCTGGAGATTGGATAGAGAACCTCACTTCATTAGAGTATCATGAAAAGGAATGGAAATTGATTCATTATGAAAATGAAAAAATGGAAGGTTTTGCAGAAGTTATTGAAGAAACTGAAAACCTAAAAATAGATCCAGAAGAACTACAAGCTTCTTTTATGATACAAAATTTTATTACTAAAAAATCCTAGACTATTTTTTTATATCCATATCTACCCAAGTATTCATTATTACATTTAATCATTAATTCGATATTCTATTACAATAAAAGAAGATCAGTAATCTGTACCTTTGTTATGATTTATAATCATCAAAAAAACATATATGCTCGGTTTAAAATTAGCAACAGATCCACGTTGGGCTGCTCTGGTAGAATCAAATATCGAAGAAATACTTACTGATCATGCTTGGTGTGAACAAAAAGCTGCTACCAATGCTATCACTATAATTACACTAAATTCTGAACATGAAGATTTAGTTACAGATTTATTAATCCTTGCTCAGGAAGAATTAGAGCACTTTCAAATGGTTCATGAACTTATAAAGAAACGTGGTTATAAACTTGGTCGTGAACGTAAAGATAGTTATGTAAATGAACTATTTAAACACAAGGTAAAGCAAGGAGGAAGTCGTCAGCAGGGGTTAGTAAGTAGGTTACTATTTTCTGCAATGATTGAGGCACGTAGTTGTGAGCGATTCAAACTTCTTTCTGAAAAAATAAAAGACCCCGAATTGTCTAAGTTTTACCATGACCTTATGGTAAGCGAAGCAGGACATTATACTACATTTATTGGTTTTGCTCGTAAATACGGTGAGGGTATTGATGTAGATAAACAGTGGCAAGATTTGTTAGAGTTCGAAGGAAAGCTTATTCAAAATTACGGTAAAAAAGAAACTATACATGGATAAGTAGTCATATAGTTATCCATGTATAGTTTCTTTATAGTATTAATTCGCTTTTATTCTATTTTCTTAGCGGGCATTTGTCTTCCTCCCTGGTTTAATGTTAAGCTATCTACTTTTCCTTCCTCATTTTTACTAAAAACAATTTCTGCAGGGACAACTTTTAAGAAAAATCGCAGTTCTGTTTCAGCAAAAATTTCAAATTTAGGTTGCCCTGTGGCTTGAGCAAAAATTGAATCCCCTTCTACAGTTACATTTATAATAAATGATGGTTGTAATTCATACTTCCCTATGTATTTTTTCAGAATATCAGATGATACTTTTATAGTTTTTTTCTCTGCTGGAGGGGCTTTATCAATTCCTTTTCCTGTAAAGCTTTCTTCTCCAGATTTAAATATAGTTTGTCGTCTCCCATCTTTTGTCATAGAAAAAGTATACGATATGGTACCTTCATCAAATATAAATGAACCGTCCTTCATAGGATAAATTTTAAACTCTCTAGAGTCTTCGCCCTCTCTTAAACTATAAAACTGACCGTCTCTTAAAGTAACATGTCTAATTACATTTTCTTCGAATTGATATGCCCCTACCCATTTTTTTAATTTATCCTCTGATAAAGTAATTGCATCTTTTTTATTAGGGATAGGCTTTCCAATAACAACAGCTGCTACCCTTCTAGTAATATCAGATACTCTTTTACAATTGCAATTGGTTAACCCTACAACATATACATTTTCATCCTCAAGAAAAATACCATTTGTAGTATATCCAAAAATACCTCCACTATGCGCATATCCTTTTGATCCCTGTATAGTCATTTTTCCCCATCCGTAACCATAATTAATCTCCTCTCCATTGTTAAGTGTAGAGCCATTAATAGCTTTTTCTAAACTTGTTCTTTTAATAAAAGTATTGGCGCTAATAGCATTCTGCCATTTTAATAAATCGTCTACGGTAGACATTAGCGAACCCGCTGCATAAGGTAATGTCAAACTAAGATAATCTGCATTCACATACCCTTCATCTTTCTGTTGATACCCATATGCTCTATTTTTAATAAGCTCTTTCATACTTCCATAATAAGAAGAATTCATTCTTATTTTTTTAAAAATATTCTTTTCTATAAAATTCTCATACGTATCTCCTGTAATCACTTCTATTATATATCCTAATAATATATATCCAGAATTATTATAGAGGAATTTTTCTCCCGGATCAAAATCCATAGGTTCGTTTTTAAAAACATTGATAAGTTCTTTTGGAGTCATGTCATTTCTAGCTAACTTCATAAAACTTTCCATTCCTGTGTAACTTTTTATACCAGAAGTATGGTTTAATAAGTGATGAATCGTAATGATTTTATCATTTGTAGGGTAATCCGGAATATACTTTGTGATTTTATCTTCTATCTTTAACTTTCCTTGTTCTTCTAGCATTAAGATAGCTACTGCTGTAAATTGTTTAGTTATAGATCCTATCTCGAATACATTTTCGGGTTTTAAATCGACATCTAGCTCCAGATTTGCTTTCCCATAAGCTTTTCGAAATATTGGTTTCCCGTCTTTTGCTACTAATATTGAAATTCCAGGTTCATCTGCAGTATACATAGAAGTAACAATATCATCTATTTCTTTTTCCAGGTCTTGAGCTTCTATCGTTAAACAGGCAAAAAGAAAAAAAGGTATTAACAGAAAAATTCTAAATTTTTGAGATGATTTCATATTGGTGTAATTTTGATTGAGAACTCATTTTCCTATATGACTATCAAACAACAAATTGGTTACCAAAATTCTATATAATTCTTAAGCTATATATTTAATTGTATAGAAACAACACTAAATTAAAGCTTCTCTTAAAATAGTTACAGGATGAAAAGCAGTACGACTTGTTCCATCTTTTATCTGATGTCTGCAACTTGTCCCAACCGCAGTAATAATAGTGTCTTCTTTAGCTTTACGTACTGCAGGAAATAAAGTTTGTTCTCCTACTTGCATACTGATATCGTAGTGCTCTTTTTCATATCCAAAAGATCCTGCCATTCCGCAACAACCAGAAGGAATAATGGTCACCTTAAAATTTTCAGGCAGATTAAGATATGCAAACGTTGTTTGAATAGTGGATAATGCTTTTTGATGACAATGTCCGTGTAATTTGATTGTTTTACTCTCTGAAGTAAATTGTGCTGAAGTTATATTTCCTCTTTGAATTTCTGAATTCAAAAATTCATCAATTAGAAATGTATTTTTTGAAAGGGATTCCGCTTTCTTTTTATCATTTGCTAATCTTAGGTATTCATCTCTAAAGGTAAGAATTGCAGAAGGCTCTAATCCTATTAAAGGGGTTTCTTGAGTAATTAATGTATTAAACACCGATATATTATGATTTGCCAAAGCTTTTGCCTGTTTTAATAAACCTTTTGAAATAAAGGTTCGTCCACTTTCTTTATGATCAATTACCTTAACACCATAATTCAACTTTACTAATAACTCTATCGCATCTATTCCGATAGGTGTGTCTAGATGATTCGTGAATTCATCTATAAAAAAGTATACTGTTTTTATAGGTTGTACGGGTTGTATCTTATTTATATTGTTATTACACCAATTACGAAGTGATTGTTTGCTTAATAAAGGTAAATCTCTATTTTTAGCAATACCCAATGAAGATTTTAAAATTCTGGAAGTAAATTTATTTTTAAAAAAGAAATTTGTCATTCCGGGAGCAATTCTTCCCAAATCATTTAAGCGATTATTATTCGCAAAAAGTTTCGTTCGCAATGATACTCCATTTTTCTTTTGATATTGATATTCAAACTCGGCTTTTAATGTTGCAACATCTACATTAGATGGGCATTCACTAGAACAACCTTTACAACTTAAACACAAATCAAAGACTTCTTTTAATTCTTTGTGATTAAATTTATTTACTTCTGAACTATTGGTCAGGAATTCCCGAAGTGTATTCGCTCTGCCTCTAGTGGTATCTTTTTCGTTTTTTGTGGCTCTATAGCTCGGGCACATTGTACCTCCTGATTCTACTGATTTACGACAATCCCCACTACCGTTACATTTTTCGGCGGCACGCAAAATCCCCATAGAGTCACTAAAATCAAATATGGTATTAATTTCTGGTTCCTCCCTATCAATTTCATATCTCAGTTTTTGATCCATGGGATATGCATTCACTATTTTACCAGGATTAAAAATATAGCCTGGATCAAAAGCTTCTTTAATGCGTTCTATAATTTTATAATTTTTCTCACCAATCATAAATGGTATGTACTCTGCTCTTACTATACCATCTCCATGCTCACCGCTCATAGAACCATTATACTTTTTAACCAAAGTAGCTACATCATCTGTGATTTTCTTAAACAACGTTACATCCTCTCGTTTTTTAAGATCCAGAATTGGTCTAAGATGAATTTCTCCTGCTCCTGCATGCGCGTAATACACTGCCTCTTGATTATATGATGTCATCAAAGTTGTAAATTCAGAAATATAATTTGCTAAATCAGGAATAGCAACCGCAGTATCCTCTATGCATGCTACTGCCTTCTTATCTCCAACTATATTTCCTAATAAGCCTAATCCAGCTTTACGAAGCTCTAATGCCTGATCTATCTCAGTACCATGTAAAACCGGATTTGCATAACTTAATCCTGATTTTGTAAGAGTCTCTAATAATCGTACTTTCTGTTTTTCTAGATCTTCTTTATCAATTGCTCTAAGTTCTAACATCAAAATAGCCTCAGGATCATCTACTATAAAAAATCGATTCTTGAGTTGTTCTATATTGTTTTTTGTACAATCCAGAATGGTCTTATCCATCATTTCACAGGTATACAGAGAATGCTCCATTACCGGTACTACAGCATTCATACAATCATTGATTGTTTTAAAATGTGCAGCAATCATTAATGATTCATCAGGAGGCAATTCATCGAGTTGTAAAGTGATTTGTGTAGTAAATGCCAACGTTCCTTCACTTCCTGAAAGTAATTTACACAAATTAATAGGTGTTGTATCTCTAGAAAACACTTCAGAATTAATCAATTCATCTATTGCATATCCTGTATTACGTCTATGTATTTCTGGTTTAGGGAAATTAGCTATAATCTCTTCTTGAGCAGCTTTGGGTGAGAGTTCTTTATAAATACTTTGATATATTTTTCCTTCTAAAGTGTCAATATTTCTTTTTGTATTAAATTCTTCTATAGAAATTTCAGAAAATACAGCCTCACTTCCATCAGATAAAACCGTATGTAATTCTAATACCTTGTCTCTGGTAACCCCATATTGTATAGAAGTAGTACCACTACTATTATTCCCAACCATTCCTCCTATCATACATCTATTAGATGTAGATGTATTAGGCCCAAAGAATAACCCATATGGTTTCAAAAATCGATTTAGGTCATCACGAATGACACCAGGCTGAACGGTTACCGTCTTTTTTGATCTGTCAATAGAAATTATTTCTGTAAAATGTTTAGATACATCAACCACAATACCATCTCCTACACATTGACCTGCAAGAGAAGTTCCTGCTGTTCTGGGAATAAGACCAATCTTATGTTCTAAAGCAAAAGCGATAATATTCTTTATATCACTAATCGATTTGGGAAAGGTAACCCCCAAAGGAACTCTTCTGTATACAGAGGCATCTGTTGCATACAAAGACCTGGTAAGTTTATCGTATTGCATTTCGCCATCTAATCTTTTTTGCAAAGATGTTAGTATGTTATGATCAATCATAAGTTTTATTCTTTCCTAAAGAATTTAAAGAAACTGGTCTTCTAAAATTAGTATCAAAACAAATAAAACTATCTGTTCCTGCAACTCCATCAATCTGATGCACTTGCTCATATAAAATTTTTCGTAAATGATGATTATCTATAGCAAAAATAAGAATGAAAATTGCATAATGGCCAGAAACGTAGTTACATTCTAATATTTCTGGAATCTTTTTTAATCCTTCAACAACTTGTTCTGCATATCGTGCCTCTCGTAAGCGAATACCAACATAAGATTTAGTATTAAATCCTATATGCTTTTCATCCACAACAAACTCCGCTTTTCTTATAACTCCTTTTTTTGTTAATTTTTTAATTCGTTGATGAACTAAAGAATTTGAGATTTTCAGATTTTCAGCAATCTGTGAAAATGGTTTTCGAGCATCTTCACGTATTTGTAATAGTATTTGTTGGTCTATATAATCAAAATGGTTCATAATGACTTAAAAATTAAAAGATCTAAAGTAAAACACATAATAAGAGCAATCTCCATTAACAATATTGACACAAAACATCATTAATAAAAACTAAAATTAATTTATTTATACTTAATTATAGTCAAAACTAATAATTTTGCATTAAATAAAAACATAATCAAGATGAATTCAACTATTTTTTTTGAAGAACTCTGGAAACAGTACATTGCAAAGACTCCCTCTGCACAAAAAGTTAAATCCTTATTTGAAAACGAGGGTAATACTGTTTTTAACGATCACATTGCCATACGAACTTTTAATGACTCTAGAGTCAATATAGATGTTCTGGCCAAGCCTTTTATCGAAATGGGATATGAACCAAAAGGTGAATATCACTTTGAAGCTAAAAAATTATATGCGAAACATTTTGAGCATAAGGATAATTCTGACGCACCAAAAATTTTTATTAGTGAATTACTTTTGGAAGAATTCTCTATAGAATTAATTGATATTGTACAAAACATACTAAACCAAGTAGATCAACAAATATTTAAACAAAAAGACCTGATCCTAAAAGGTAGAGTTTGGCAAACTCCTTCTTTTGAAACTTACCAAAAACTTCTTTCAGCATCCGAATATGCTGCATGGATGTATGTCAATGGATTCTGTTCTAATCACTTTACGGTAGATGTTAATAAATTAAATACTTTTGACAACTTAGAATCTGTGAATGAATTTCTCAAGAAAAATGGTTTTGAAATGAATACTTCTGGAGGTGAAATAAAAGGATCCGCTACCCAGTTTTTGGAACAATCAAGTATTCTTGCCGATACTGTAGAGGTTCGTTTTGAGGAAGATGTTAAGAAAATTACAACATGCTATTATGAGTTTTCTTATCGATATAAAAAAGAAGATAACACTATATTTACTGGCTTTGTAGCAAATTCTGCTGATAAAATTTTTGAAAGCACAGATATGCAGCTACAAGAAAATTAGATTAATATTAACAAAAATTTAAGTTTTCTACTTACAGAATAGAGGAATTGTGACGTTATATTCGGGGACTAAATATAAAACCCAATTTTACTATGACAAAACGAATTTTAATTTTCGCAGCATTTTTATTAGGTACTATATGTACTATGCAATCACAAGAAATTTCTAAAAATGCTCTTGGTGTAAGACTTGGAGATAATGATGGATTTGGAGCTGAAGTTTCTTACCAAAGAGCACTAAACAATGGTAATCGATTAGAATTTGATCTAGGATGGAGAGATTTTGATGCAGGTAATGCCATTAAACTAGCAGCACTATACCAATGGGTTTTTAATCTAGATAAAGGATTTAATTGGTATGTTGGTCCAGGTGGAGGAATTGGTATTATTGATTTTGATAACGACTTCCCTGGAGATAACGATAGTGATAGCTATTTCTTTCTTGCAGGAGATATAGGTATAGAATATAATTTTGATATTCCTATACTTATCTCTTTAGATTTACGACCAGAAATTGGTTTTGGAGATTATAATGATGATTTAGATTTTGATATTGGACTTGGTATCCGTTATCAGTTTTAATCTACTCACTCATTGAAAAAATAATATTTGATCGTTCCTAAGGTATTGCCAATGCACCTTCGTATAAAGCAATATATTTAGGAACGATTGTATTTACATCAAACTTTTCTGCTTCTTTATATGCATTCTGTTTAAAGATTTCTAATGTAATATCATCTTTCAGAATACGAATTGCATTTTCTGACATTTCTTTTACATCCCCTACTTTACTAAGATATCCAGATACCCCTTGACTATTTACTTCTGGAATTCCTCCAGCATTACTTGATATTACAGGTACTTTATTCATCATAGCTTCTAACGCCGCTAATCCAAAACTTTCTCGTTCTGAAGGTAATAGAAACAAATCCGAAAAACATAATATCTTATCTATTTCATTACTATTTCCTAAGAAAATTACTTTATCCTTTATGCCTAGTTCTTTACATTTTTTCTCGGCTGGTTTACGTTCTGGCCCTTCTCCTACCATTAGTAATTTAGCGGGTATTTCTTTTTGAATATTATAAAAGATATCGACAATATCTGAAATACGCTTTACAGCTCTAAAATTACTTATATGAGTTACAATACGCTCTTCTGGACTTGCCATTAGTTCTCGTTGACAATCTGTAAAACTGGTTTTCTTTTGACTCAAATCAATAAAATTAGGGACTACTTCAATATTTTTTGTAATATCAAATAAACGTAAAGTATCTTCTTTTAAATTTTGAGAAACCGAAGTCACAATGTCACTATTATTGATACTAAAAGTTACTGCAGGTTTATAAAAAGGATGATTTCCTACCAGAGTAATATCAGTACCATGTAGTGTCGTAACCATAGGAATGTGTATTCCTTCCTCTTCTAACATTTTCTTTGCCATATACCCTGCATAAGCATGAGGAATAGCATAATGTACATGCAATACATCTATTTCATATTTCTTAATGGTATCTACCAATTTACTTGATAGTGCCAATTCATAAGGTTGATAGTGAAAAAGAGGATATGTTGGTACATTTACCTCATGAAAATGAATATTTGGATTTAAAAGATTTAAACGAACAGGCTGTTTGTAAGTAATAAAATGGACTTCGTGATCTAGTTTTGCCAAGGCAATTCCCAATTCTGTAGCAACTACTCCACTACCTCCAAAGGTAGGATAACAAACAATAGCAATTTTCATTTAAATAATTTTTCTTGTGGCACAAGGTACAAGAAAATTAGTATTGCCAATTGTTAAAGTAGTTTTAAAAAAACTATTCGATATTTGTCAAAATTATTTTACCCGTACCAATTTTAGTTACCAAAAATGATGTGTTTTCTAAAACGTGAGATTCAGATATTCTGAGAATGCCCTTTTGTAAATTATGTTAGTATTTCTTAGTAGCACAAAAAATTAAAGTGAATTTTATGTATAAAATCACTATCATACTACTACAATAATATGAATAAAAAAGCAGATCATAAGCCGGATTCTGTTTCCTCGCCGAAACGAATATCCTTATCATTTATCTAGACTAACAATTACTTATTAGCTCAAACCGCCTACCCTCTAACATTGGGCGCACAACCCTCAAAAGCTAGTTTACATGGCGTTGCACCGTATAGAGTTTACCTGGTTTCACTACAGCATTACCTGTACATACTTTCTGTTGCACTTGTCCTCTTCTGATTACTCAGAATGACGGGAGTTACCCGCTATACTGTGCTATGGTGTCCGGACTTTCCTCTCTCCGTCAAAAACGGACAGCGATAAGGTGATCTGCTTTGTGCAAAAGTATTATAATTCTCTATTTAGAATTCAGATTTCGGGATTATTTTTTGGCTGTTAATAACTAAATATAAAAAGCGAAAACTAAAATTTATTATTTGTATTCAATTTTTAACTTTGTATCGATGGAGCATTTTATAGTATCAGCACGCAAATACAGACCCCAAACATTTAAAGATGTTGTTGGGCAGCAAGCTATTACTAATACTTTACTTAATGCGATTAACAATAACCACCTTGCTCAGGCTTTGTTGTTTACCGGCCCTCGAGGTGTAGGAAAAACATCTTGTGCCAGAATTCTTGCAAAAACCATTAATCAAGATGGTAATGAACACCCTGATGAGGATTTTGCTTTTAATATTTTTGAACTTGATGCGGCTTCAAACAATTCTGTGGATGATATTCGAAGTCTTATAGATCAGGTTCGAATCCCACCACAAGTAGGAAAATACAAAGTATATATTATAGATGAGGTTCATATGCTTTCTCAAGCAGCTTTTAATGCTTTTCTAAAAACATTAGAGGAGCCTCCAAAACATGCAATATTTATTCTTGCGACCACAGAAAAACATAAAATAATACCTACAATATTATCTCGCTGTCAGATATTTGATTTTAAACGTATTACCGTTACTGATGCTAAAAATCATCTAATGCAAGTAGCAAGCCAAGAGGGGATTACCGCTGATGAAGATGCTTTACAGATTATCGCCCAAAAAGCAGACGGTGCTATGCGAGACGCTTTATCTATTTTTGATAGAGTAGTCAGTTTTAGTGGTAAAAATTTAACCAGACAAGCGGTTACAGAAAATCTTAATGTTTTAGACTATGAAACATACTTTAAAACAACAGATTTAATACTTCAGAATGATATCCCACAATTATTAGTGGAGTTTAATGAAATTCTGGCTCAAGGTTTTGATGGGCATCATTTTATTGCAGGTCTTGCTTCACATTTTAGAGATATATTGGTTTGTAAAAACCCTGCCACAATCCCATTGCTGGAAGTCGGAAATCAAACCAAAGCAAAATATCAGGAACAATCACAAAAGGCTCCTCACGATTTTCTTATTAAAGGTATTGAACTTGCCAATGATTGCGATTTAAAAT
This sequence comes from Aquimarina sp. AU119, assembly GCF_900312735.1. Lineage (NCBI taxonomy): Bacteria > Pseudomonadati > Bacteroidota > Flavobacteriia > Flavobacteriales > Flavobacteriaceae > Aquimarina > Aquimarina sp. AU119. The sequence continues at coordinate 293,690 of NZ_OMPF01000022.1, forward strand.
ATAAAACCAGTCGTAATCAAAGACTACTGGTTGAATTATGTTTAATGCAGCTTGCCTCTATCCTTCTTCAGGATGGAGAAAAAAAAAATGACCAACCCTACATAATTCCACCCTCATACTTTAAAGAAAAAGGAATAACTCCTGTTAAGATTTCTTCTGAAGCAAAAGAAAAAGCTATTGAAAATGTTGAAGCACAAAAAACAGAAGATAAATTAGAAACTACCACCAACAAAATCAATGATACTACAAAAAGTGAGGAATCTTCTATCCATGAGGAAAACAGTTTTGAAAACACTTCTGTAATAGAAACTTCAAAAGTTATAGAAAAGAAACCTCCAACTATTAATAGAGAACGAAGGACTTCTGGATTATCTTTAAGCAGCATACGAAAGAAAAAAGAACACGAAGAAAGTAAAGAAGAAAAAGTTGTTGACCCAAAGAATCTCCCTTCTTCTCCTTTTACAGAAGCACAAATGCAAGATGGATGGATCGAATATGGTAAAATGCAAGACAAAAAAGGAGAACGGATTATTGGTTCTATGTTTGCCATGAACATCCCTACTCTAGAGGATAATAAAATTAAGTTAGAACTCCCTAATCAATCTATGAAAGTTGACCTTGAAGCTGCTCAATCCGGATTGTTACAATACTTATATAGAAAACTTGATAATTACAGCATTGAACTTAACATTACGGTCAATGAAGAAGCTTCAAAAAAATACGCTTTTACTCCTCAGGATAAGTACGAGAAACTAAGAGAAAAGAATCCACTAATTGATAAATTACGCTCTTCTTTTGATTTGGATATTTAATATTTTCATTTCTATAACAATTTTCTTTCTTCATATAAATAATAACTCCATTATATCTTTCCTTTAAGAAATAGTAATCCCCTGAATATAGGGGTAATTTTCACTGAAAACAGTGTATAGCTAAACCGTTATACATTCTATATTTACATTACACAGTATCATAAACTAAGGGATTAAATTATGATTTTGTTTAATCAATAAATGCTTTTGGAATACTTAACCATGAATATGACAATAGAGGTCTGTAAAAGACCATATAATATTCTTGCAAGAGTAGACACAAATAGTGAGTGTCTTTAAACGTTCACTGCAAATCTAATTTTCAAAATTACAATTATGTTAAAAAGCATTTTAAATCTTAATAATGTAAAAACATTATCAAAGCAACAACAAGAAGAAGTTAAAGGAGCTGCTTTCGTAAGACCAACATGCAGTCAAAATGGTAGTCAATGCACACAATCAGATCAATATGGTATATATACTGATTACGGGCGTTGTCAACGCAGTGGGATTTGTTTTTGGTCTTAGTTTAAAATAAAAACGCATAAAAGAGGCTGCTTATAAGTATTTAGGCAGCCTCACTTGTATAAACATTCATATTAGATTTCTTTTGGTTAATTTTGCAATACTTTACCATATAACAAAATACTATGCTTGGTTTAAAACTCCCCACAGATCCTAGATGGGTTAATATCGTTGAAAAAAACATTGAAGAAATTCTTACAGATCATGCCTACTGTGAGCAAAAAGCAACATCTACTGCAATATCACTTATTGTAAGTTTTCCAGAGTACACAGAATTGGTTCAGGAAATGACCAAATTGGTAAAAGAAGAGATCAGTCATTTTAAAATGGTTCATGACAAAATTATTGAACGAGGATGGGTTTTAGGAAGGGATCGAAAAGATGATTATGTCTTGCAATTGGTTACTTTTTTTCCAAAAGGAGGAAGTAGAACCACACAATTAGTACATAGATTACTTTATGCAGCACTTATTGAGGCCAGAAGTTGCGAACGTTTCAAACTTCTCTCTGAAGAATTAGAAGATCCAGAATTAGCAAAATTTTATAAAGACCTCATGGTTAGTGAAGCCAATCATTACACTATGTTTTTAAGTTTCGCTCGTCAGTATGGAGAACGTAATGAGGTTGATAAAAAATGGGGAGAATTGCTTGTTTATGAAGCAGAAATCATGAAATCCCTTGGCAATAAAGAAACTATCCATGGATAAAATAATTCAAAAGCTGTTATTTTTTTAAAACAACAGCTTTTGATTGGTTGATTAATATTATAAAGGTATAAATGCCGAAACCTTGTAAAATTCGTCTGATGTTCCTGCATCAGTATTTAACGTTGAACCTGCAGAAATTCTAAATGCAATTCCCTTATCAAATTTTAATTTTATCGAACCTCCTAACCATTGATATATAAGCAAAGGGTCTCCCTCTTCTTGTCTTGTAATTCCGAAGGATTCATAAAAAGCACCAAGTACAACTCTAGAACTAATATTTATACCTGGTGCCATCCAATTGAGTAAGTAATCTTTTGTAATAATGTCATCATCTTCTCTTAGTGATTTATAATATGCCAAATAGCCTTCAAAATCAAATATTCTGTCATGGTAGTTTACATAAATATTAGGAACCAGCCCTTCTCCTATTTTTGTTTCTTTACTGTTAGATGAGAACTTCCCATGGGAAATCCCTAAGGAAGGGTTTAAGTAAAGCTTATTCTCAAATAACTTAAATCCAAGCCCTACTCCTGTTTCTAATAATAGATCACTTCCCGTTTCTAAATTCCCAAAAGAAGTATTTGTCCAGAAAATACTATAGATAGTAATGTCATAATTTTTATTGGTTTCGAAATTACCAAAGAAAATAGGGTAAAATCCAGCCACGCTATTATGTATTATTTTTGTTGCAAAAGTTGCTTTCTTTTTCTCTTCAGTCTCTTGAGCACTTAGATTGCATAGTGATAATGTGAGTACTAAAATTGTTATTATTATTTTTTTCATGATTAAAATTCTGTTTGTAAAAATTGATTTATTAATGCTGAAATTTTATGGTGTATTTCTTCTAAATGCAAATGATGACCTCCTTCTATCCAATGCAGCTCGGCATGTTTAAATTTATCTAGCCTTGCATTAAACATTCCATCAGAAAAAAGTCCTTGTTTCCCTAAAATGATAAGGGTTTTGCAAGAAATAGAACTAATAAAAAACTGTGCTTGTGACTCTGTCATTCTATAGCATTCTGGTAATACTATCCTAGGATCATAACTCCAGCGATACCCTGCAGGCACCTCTTGTAAAGACCGTTCTATCAAGCAAGCTGATGCATCATAAGAAATTACTCCCATACTAGAATCCATTCTTTCTTTTATAGCTTCATCTTTTGTAGTAAATAGCACTGTATCTGGTAAAGAAAACCCATACAATTTTGTTCTCTTTGCCATTTTTAATTGCTTTACTGATTGTTGAAAATTTGAGACTATGTCATCGTCATTGATTACAAAAGGAGCTCCCAAACCATCAATGAATATTAGTTTATCTATAAGTTTAGGCATAGCTCCCGCAAGTATTGAAGCAATACCGGTCCCCATAGAATGCGCAAGAATACTAAGCTTTTTTATTGCTAGTACATCAATGACTTTTAGAATGTCGATTGCATAATCCCATAAATAATAAGAATTATTGGCATCTCGATGATCAGAAAAACCATGCCCCGCCAGATCAATTGCTATGAGATAAATATTAGGAGAAAGTAATGGCGCAATTTTGTAGAAAGTATTAGCATTATCCAGCCAACCGTGAATTGCCAATACGGGTATACCTTCTTTATCTCCCCAAGTTTTTGCTGATAATTTTAGCCCTTCGATATCAACTACTAATTCCATAACTAAGCAGATAATATTTTGGTATTGGATGTAGCTTCTTTTATTGCTATATCTTTCAAAGCAATAACATTAAACTTACCATTCGGAGTTTTTGGTATTGTCTTGAGAATACGAACATATTCTGGTACTTTATAAGGTTCTAAATCTTGTATACAAGAAATGATAATTTCTTTTTCTGCGATGGATTTCCCTTCCTTAAGAACTACAAAAGCAAATAATGCTTCTCCATAATCTTCATGAGGAACTCCGGTCACAACGACTGCATTAATTTCTGGAATAGTATCTATATAATCCTCTACCTCTTTGGGACTTACTTTGATTCCTCTAGAATTGATCATATGATCCATTCTACCTTTAAAATAAAGGTACCCGTCTTCATCCAAAGCGCAAAAATCACCAGTATAGAGTACTTTTTCTCCAGGATATTTTCCTGATTTCAGTTTTTCTGCTGTTTTTTCAGGTTTATTCCAATATCCATTCATTACGGTAGCTCCTCTAATAACCAATTGCCCTATCTGGTTGGGTTCTGTTATTTTATTATCATCATCATCTACTAACCATAATTCTGTATTAGGAATTGCAATACCTACACTATTAGGCTTTTTATCGATATCTGAAGGAGGTAAATATGTACACCTCTTACATTCTGTGAGACCATACATAGAAAATAGTTCTACATTAGGAAACAATTCATGTACCATTTGGATATTACTTTGTGTAAGTGCAGCTCCGGTATTAGTTAAAGATCTTACGCTAGAAAGATCAAATTGATATTTTTTATTCTGTTCGAATAACAGCATTACCATTGTAGGAACAGCTGGTAGTATCGTTATTTTTTCTTTTACTATTTTCTTCAATAAAAATATAGGCCATGTAAATTCTTTTTCCAGTACTAGCATGGCTCCTTTAGAAATACACATAATCATTTGGTACAAACCATAATCAAAAGATAATGGTAAGGCACATAACACTTTATCTTCTCTATTATAGCCTAAATAAGTATTTAATGAATTTGTTGCTGCAATCATATTTTGATGAGTAAGCATAACTCCTTTTGGTTCTCCTGTTGAACCCGAAGTATATAATATGGCGGCTAAATCAATACTAATTAAATTTGAGGACTTTAACTCCTGATGTTTCTGAGATAAAATAGTGTTGTAATCTTCAAATAAAGATTCTATAAAATGATCAGGTTTATTAAGGACAATCGCTTTTTTAAGAACTGACGATGTTAAAACAATTTTATTTTGCGTTGCTATTTCTTCGTTTGTTATCAGTATAGAAGCTTCTGAATCATTAAGTATATACTCTATTTTGTTTGATTTCAGTTCGGTTCCAACTGGGATTACAATTGCTCCTGTTTTTAAAATCGCCCAAAAGGAAATAATAGTTTCTATAGTATTACCTAAAAGCACTACTACTCTATCTCCCCTTTCTATTTGTTGACTTTGTAAATAAGCGGCAAGAGTATTTGATTGTTCATTAATATCAGAAAAAGTATATGTACTTCCAGAAATTGCAACAGCTTTTTTTTTAGGATATAGATACGCAGTCTCTTCCAAGAAATTTTGCATTTTTGGTATCATTTTATTTATATTAAAATTCTAATAGTTATTAATCTGTATTAACAATATAACTCCCAAAAAAACAGGAAGCTATACTCTGTCAATACTATGTAGAATGTGTTTACGAATATTTTATATCCCTTATGCTACAGAAACACTTATATTCATCTCTGATAATACATAATCAAAAATTGTTTGTAACGTATTAAAATGTCTTGCTTCAATAGTATCGGCATTTACTTCAAATTCATTTATATTATCTTCTAAATAGGTTAGAAAAAACATTGAAGAAAGCGAATCAATACCTAAATCATTTTTAAGATGAGAATCCATTTTAATTTGTTCTTTGGTGATATTAGGAATACTATCTAATAATCCTTCTTTAATAATGTCTAAAATTTTATGAGTATCCATTGCTTTATTAATTTAAGATTAATTCGTTTTGTTTAAAATCAACTACTATTTGTTTATTCATTATATCTTCAGCGGTATCTTTTGCTCGTATAAGATGTGCTTCCCCTTGATATAATAAAATTTCTGAAGGATAACCATGGCTATGAAAAAGTACTGGAGAAGATGTAGGCCCATACGCTCCTGATAATTTAACCAACAGAATATCTTCTACTTTTATTTCTTTAAGTTCTATATTACGCCCTATAATATCATCAGGACTACATAAAGGACCCGACACTTGATATTTATATTCTAATGCATTCTCTGAAGCTGATATATTTTCTATAGGAAAATTTCTCTTTACTACGCGACCAGAACCTGCTGCTGCAGAGTGACAGTTGGTTCCACCATCAGTAACGGCAAATGTTTTTCCATGATTTACTTTTATATTATTCACTTCTACAGCCATGCATCCTGAAGTCCCTATAATAAACCTACCAGATTCCATAATAATTCTGGTTTTAGGGTATTTTTTGTTAAAATCTGTAAACAAAGGAACCATGAGGTGCTTGAATTCCAGAATATCAAGTTCTTCTTGATTTTGGAAATAAGGAATTCCCATACCTCCTCCAACATCAATCATAGTAAATTCATGATTGTATTTTTGAGCTATGGTTTCATACAATTCTAAAATATACTTGGTGTTTTCAAATACTGATTTTGCCTCGAGAATATTCGTTCCGTTATACACATGAATCCCTCTTATATGTATATCTGGAGTATCCAAATACTTTCCAAAATTCTGAATTGCTTGCTTTTCTTCAATACCGAAATGTGTTGGCCTTCCTCCCATTTTCCATGGAGACCCCTCCGCAGAAAAATCTGGATTAATACGAATCGCAACATTTGCTACAATTCCCATTTCTTTTGCAAAAGCAGATACTCTTTTTAATTCAATTTCTGATTCTATTACTATTGCAAAAATATTTAATGATATCGCTCTTTTAAGTTCATAGTCTTTTTTGCAAGGTCCTAAGTACACAATATCTTGTGGGGTTGACCCTGCTTTAAGCGCTATTTCCATTTCTGTAATAGAACATACTTCTGTACAAGCTCCATTAGACCTAAGCAATTTCACCAATGATACATTCGGGTTTACTTTTAGCGCATAAAATACATCTACACAATCGGGTAAAGCATTTTTTAGATTTTTATAATTTTTGATCAATTGTTCTCCATCATAGATATAGGAAGGAGTTCCAAATTGTCTTACGGCAGATAAAATCGCTGATTTATTCTTTTTCATTTTTATAACAATTATTCGCATACTATGTCTTAATTATATACACAGATACGTTTAGGTATCTCGTATCACATAATACGAGATATACCCATGGGGTTAATTACAGGTTTTAATTAATGTTTGTGATTGATTTTGGTTGGAAGTATTTATTCTATTTGTCAGAATTAAACATATCATACTCGATAAGCCATTTGCCATTCTCTTTTTTCCAAAGAATTACATAAGAACCTTCAAAAATGGGTGTTTGTTTAGAATTTATGTAACCTAACATATGACACCTTTGAAACGCAACGTCTAAATCCCCAAGGAACTGTAACTCATCTTGAAAAAACTCTACTCTATCAACCGTTTTAACGCTTAAAGAAAATTCTTTTTCAATCTCGGCTCTGCCAAGTCTAGGTTTTGTACCTGGTTTCATAAATACAGCTCCCGTTGTAGTATACTCTTCTGAGATACCTTTTGGGTCTTTTTTTTGCCATTTTTCTTCAAAACGACGATCAGCAATATCAATTAGTTTTGCCTCTTTAAGAAGATCTTCATCCATTACTTTTTTGTTTCCGTAATAACTTACAACAGAATTTTTGTAGTTGATTTCTGGGTTTTTTGATTTTGGATTTTCTATAAATGAAAGTAATAAAGTTACTGCCGCTAAGGTAATAACAAGGCACGAAGCTGCTTTTAGACTAATTGTCTTCATTGTTTGTGTGAATTAAGTGGTTAATACTATTTGTGAAGATCGAAATTATAGTAGCATAGGAGTTTTTGATATAAACATTCTAACATAAAATCTATTTTATTTTAATTATGACATGCTAAAAACGACATAATAACCATAAAAAAAATATGCTTAAGTAATAATTAAAAGTAGAATTTTATGTTAACATCATATCGTTTTAACATTTATTATGAAATATTCTAAATAACTCAAAATTTAAGGTCATCAATTGGTATGTGTTTTGAATTATTTGATATTCTGATAAAAGCGGAGCAATATAAACGTTGTTTTTACTGTCAAAAAGAAATCATCAAGACCCCAGAATATTTAGATAAAAAAATCTATCTTATAAAAAACGGAATTGTCAAAATCAGTAGTATTACAGAGCATGGCGAAGAAATAATTCTGGTGATACTTACCACAGGTGAAATTTTTGGTGCTAGTCTGATTTTTGAAAACCCTCATCTTAACTATATATGTGAATCTATTAATGAAGAAACGATACTTTATGAATTTGATATAGCATGTATCCAAAAAATAATTAAAAAGAATTGCAATATCAATCAAGACTTTCTGCACATAATTGGCACGCAATATTTTGAATTAGAAAGAAGAATAAAAATACTTACCGATAGCTCAGCAGAACAAAGATTGATAAATGTATTGATAGAATTTAAAAATAAATTTGAACATTTATCAGATAATGAAGAAAATATTATTATTCATTTACCTATTAATCAGGATGAATTATCAAATTACATAAGGACTACGCGGGTAACTACTAATAAAATAATTAATAAATTAAAGAATAACTTTTTAATAGAATATCATCAAAAAACTATTACGCTAAAAAAAGATTTTTTTAAGTATTACAAATAATCAAAAAACTATTAAAGAGTATTATAATTTATACCCTATAGATAGTTGGATATTTCTAGTGCTCCCATCAGCACCTCCTGGAATATCTTCGTCGTCAATGATATTTGATAAACCAAACCCATAGCGTAAATCGGCAAAAACATTATCAGTAATATTTGCTCCTACTCCAATAACTCCTGCAAAGTTAAATGTATTAAAATTAGTTTCAATACCTGTATTATCTTCCCATTCCCATATCTTAAGTCCTATCTGAGGTCCAATATGAACATTGAACAAGTCAGAAAAATTATATTTTAATAACACTGGTAACTGAAGATAATCTACACGTAATGTTTTGTCATCATTCCCTAACGATGAAAACTGAAGCTCTGGTTGTATACTCCATTTTTGGGTAACTGGATACTCCACTAAAAACCCTACTACAATACCAAACCGACTATCTTCAAGGTTTTCCGGAATATCATCAGAGCTTATAGAACTTAGGTTAGCACCAATTCTCATGCCGTAAGAAGCGTCTTGAGCTTTAGAAATCAAAATTCCAAATACTAAAAATAATGTTACAAATAGTAGGTTTTTTTTCATGGTATATAGGTTAGTTATAAATTCAATTTAAAACAAATTAATGGTTTTAGGAAAAAAACTAAAGTTTATAATAGTATTTAATTACAAAAAATCGATTAACGGTGCTTTTTTTCTTTTATGAGTTTATCGATTATTTAGTTTATCATTATACAATGATTTAATAATACCATCAGATAATCCTATTTTGGGAACAAAAATTTTCCTTGCTCCACCCCATTTCATTGCTGAAAGATATATACGAACTGCTGGAAGAATAACATCTGCTCTATCTTGATTTAGATTAAGTTGCCAAATTCTTTCTTCATAGGTCAAAGAATTAAGTAATTCATAATACGAGCTCAAATACAAAAATGTCAAGGGTTTCCCCATACTTTTTCCGCTATTCTTAAAAATATTATTAATATTTCCTCCCGACCCTATTAGGGCAATTCTGCTATAACCTTTTGTCTGGTTTTTGATCCAACGTTCTACATCGTTCCATATCTCATCAGAAACTAAATCATTAAGAAGCCTAACGGTTCCCAGCTTGAAAGATTTTGATGCAATAACATTTCCATTGTGATATAATGTAAACTCTGTACTACCTCCACCAACATCTACATATAGATAAGTAGCATCTGTATTAATCAATTCATGTAAATCCGTCATTGCAATAATGGCTGCTTCAGATTTACCATCAATAATATCAATCTGTATTCCTGTTTTTTCTTTTATAAGTTGCACTACTTCTTCTCCATTTTCGGCCTCACGCATTGCCGATGTAGCACAAGCTTTATAACGAGAAACTTTATGAGTTTTCATTAGAAGTTGATACGCCTTCATTGCATCAATCATCCTAGTAATATTTTCTTCAGAAACACGCTTAGTTTTAAAAACATCTGCTCCTAAACGAATTGGGACTCGTACAAGGCTCGTTTTTTTAAATCTCGTAGTTTTTCCTTCTTCTTCGTGAATACTACTTATTAATAGCCTTACTGCATTGGAACCAATATCTATAGCTCCATATTTTTCTATAGTTAACAAAATAATTAATTTCCTAGTTTTTTTAAATAATAGTTATATGTTGCTATTTGTGATCTCACTTTATCTTTATCATTTCTAATGTAAGCATTATCCTGCTCTTTAGAAAGCATTCGACCTTTAACATTATCACTCCAACAGATATCAAAAGTATCAATTAATTCTAATTTAATATCTTCATCATAAATAGGACAAGAGATTTCTACCCTTCTATCCAAATTACGAGTCATCCAATCAGCAGAAGAAATATAAACTTTTGGATCTCCACCATTATTAAAAATATATAATCTTGGATGTTCGAGAAATTTATCAATCACACTTATTGCTCTAATATTTTCACTCATTCCAGGTATCCCAGGAATCAGGCAACAAATTCCTCGTATGATTAAATCAATTTTTACTCCAGCTCTACTGGCTTCATATAGCTTATCAATCATATCATAATCACTTAAACTATTTAATTTCAGCCTAATACTTGCCTGAATACCTTTTTTACTATTCTTAATTTCTTCATCTATTAACTTCACCAAAGAAGACCTGGTATAGTGTGGAGAAACTAATAAATGTTTATAGCGATTTATCTTATAATTTATTTCAAAAAATTTAAAAACTCTATTCGTCTCTTTTAAAATAGATTCATTTGTAGTAAATAACGTATAATCGGTATATATTTTGGCCGTAGATTCATTAAAGTTACCTGTACTTATAAATCCATATCTTTTTAGCTTACCTTTTTCTTCTCGCTCTATCACGCAGGCTTTACAATGTACTTTTAACCCGGTTACTCCAAAAATTAGATTGACACCTTCTCTCTGCATTTGTTCTGCATATCGAATATTTGCAGCTTCATCAAAACGGGCTTGCAATTCGATCTCTACAATAACTTTTTTACCGTTTTTAGCAGCATTTATAAGAGAACTTGCAATATGAGAAATACTAGCTAATCTATAAATAGTAATCTTAATACTTTTTACTTTAGGATCAATCGCAGATTCTCTCAAAAACTTTACCGTATAGGCAAAAGTATGGTAGGGTGTATATTGTAAAAAGTCTTTTTTGGCTATTCTATCTAATAAACTCCCCTGTAGAGCAAGTCCAGGAATATCTAATGGTTTTATTTGCTGATACACCAAATCTGAATTCCCTAAATCAGGAAAATTCATATAATCTCTTCGGTTATGATATCTACCTCCCGGAATAATACTATCAGTATTATCAACTCCCATTTTTTCCATTAAAAATGCAAGGGTGTCTTTTTCTATAGTTTTATCATATACAAAACGAACAGGTTCTCCATCTCTACGAGATCTTACGCTGCTTGATATTTTCTGAATAAAACTCTTACTCAGGTCATTATCAAAATCCAACTGTGCATCCCTAGTAATTTTAATCATATGTGCAGATGCACTCACATAATCAAAAATACTGAAGTTGATATGCATGCAATATCTAATAAGGTCATCAAGAATTATGATAAACTGTTTTCCATCCTTTTCTGGTAATACAACAAATCGATCAGTGTTTTTCGGAATTTCTATTAATGCATATATCCTTTCTTTTATCGTTTGCTGTAATATTTTAGAAATCCTTCCTTCTTTAGGTATTTTCTCTCTTAAAACCAGTTTAACTGCCAAATATGCAACACTATCCTTTAAATGAGGGAATTTATCAAGATCGTTAAGTATATAAGTTACTAAAGCTGGACTAACCTTGTTAATAAAATAGCTACGTATGAAAGCATCCTGGTCTTCGGTAACCTGATTCTCATCAATAATAAAAATATTATGGTCTTCAAGCTTACTTTTAATGGTATTAATCGTCTCAAGACTTTCTGATTGTTGTTTAATTACAATATTGGTAATTTTATCTAACAATTCACTTGCTGTATTCCCTTTTAGTACATTCTTACCGTCTTTTCCTGCTAAATCAATTCTCTTAATTGTAGCATATCTTACTTTAAAAAATTCATCAAGATTATTAGAAAATATTCCTATAAAACGTAATCTTTCTAGTAGAGGAACCGTATCATCAGAAGCCTCTTGCAACACTCTTGCATTAAATTGCAGCCAACTTAATTCTCTATTAATATACTGATTATTAGTATTTTCCTGCATTATCTCAAGGATTTAGGGTAAATTGTTAATAGGGTTTTTCCTACAGGTAAATCTTTCCATTTATCGGTATCAAACTCTATAACCACAACTCCTGCAGTAGGTAGATTATCTATTTGCTTACTTCCTAAAAAATTAGCTATTGAAGTAAACGCATGATTATGCCCAAATATCATCAAAGTTTTAATCTCATCATCACAGCTATTGATAACGTCCATTACCATAGTACCATCAAAATCATAAAGATTTGGTTCTAAACTAAATACATCTTTAGATATATCCAAATGACTAAGTATAATTTTTGCTGTACTATACGCCCTCTCTGCCGGACTACACAATACCTTATCTACAGTTTTCACTATGGCTTTCAGCTCTTTACCAACTAAATCAGCATCACTCAAGCCTCTTTGATTAAGTGGTCTTTTGTCATCAGTAACATCAAACTCCCATGAAGATTTTGCATGTCTTATTATATATAAAGTTTTCATGAACCAGATACTATTTTTGAAGAAACAAAGTTATTTTATACAAGTTTAAGCATAAGCTTTTACAAATCTTAGTATAAGAACACAAAAAATATTTTTTATACGAATATTAATAGGTAAGATTCTTTGTTTCAGAAATTATAAGAAAGAGTTATAAAAGAATTCTTTTATTCTGACATAATCGCTAAATTAATGAAAATGAACGTAATATCTAACTGATTTTAATCGGTAAAAATAGTGTTTACATCGAAAACATGATTTTTTTCTTATAAATTCAAATGTTAAAATATAAATTTACATACGGTTTTCCCTTAAATCAGAGTGTTTCCCCCCAAACATTATGTATACAGATTTATCATAATATGAATAGGGCTATTAAAAATGAAAAAGGTGGAAAAAGTGATTATTAAAAATAGAAACTATAATAAGTTTCAAAACGTATTCCTACTTATCGTCATATATTGTTTTAGTACTTCAATTATATATGGCCAGGTAGAGGTGCCTCTTAAAAAGCGTACTGAATTAACGCTTAAAGGGGATTTCAAATTTGTATCCAATACAATTTTAGGTAAAGTAAGTAATGATGACGGATCTGGTGTTTTTGATCCCAATAAAAGCTATAATAATGGTGGATTAAACAATCAATTCAAAATGGGATTTATCGATATCGATAATGATACATCTACTTTTAACTCTAGCAGTGCTGATCTTAATATCGAATCTGAATGTAATGCTATAAAACATGTAGGCTTGTATTGGACAGCGTCATATGCTGATGCCAATCGTGAACATGATATCACATCAATCAAAATAAAATATCCAGGAGAAGAAACATACTCCACTATAACAAACGGAAAAATTATCCATGACTATTATAAGGATAAAGAATCTTTATTTCAACAATATTCTTGTTATAAAGATATTACTTCGGATGTTTTAAATCTAAAAAACCCTCAAGGGACCTATACGGTTGCTAATATTCCAGCAACTACGACTGAAGTAAATGATGATCCAATCCTGGGCAATGGATTAGCTGGTGGATGGACAATGGTTGTTATTTATGAGGATAATGCTAAACCAAGAAAAAGATTCTATGTTTATGATGGATTTGTAAATATTGACTCCAAAGCTAAACCTGTAGCCTTTTCTTTTAACAATTTTCAGACTATCCCAAATGGTGCTGTAAATGGAAAAATAGGTATTATTTCTTATGAAGGAGATAAAGGAATTATTGGAGATCGTTTTCAGGCTATGTCTAATGAAACAGGCAAATACAAAAGTCTTGCAGATGGAACTAATCCAATGAATAACTTTTTCAACGCAAATATCACTGAAAATGGAAAGAATGTAAAATCAAGAGTTCCTGCAAGTCAAAACACCTTAGGATACGATGCTGATTTATTTAATATAAAGAATGTACGAAATAGTATCATTGGCAACAATCAAACTGAAGCAAAATTTAGATTATTAACAGATAACGATGGATATTCTGTTACCGCTGTAGCATTTAGTATAGAAATATATGAACCCGCTATACATATTGTTAAAAGGTCTAAGTATACTGCAAATGATACTTATATTCACCCAGAAGATGTTTTAGCTCCAAAACAAGAAATAACATACCATCTTAAAATACACAACGATGGTAATGATGATGCAAAAAATACAATCATTAAAGACATTCTGCCTAAGAATGTAATATTTTCTGAAAAGTCATTAGTATTACCTTCTAAAAAAATCAAGACAAAATTTGATGATGCAACGAGAACATTGAGTTTTAGTGTACCAAATAAAATGGTTAAAACTGATAGTGAACCGTTTAAAATAAGTTATAATGTTATTGTAGACACTGGGTGCGAATCTATCAATACTATAGATGACATCTTAGTTGTTGATCAGCCTATAACTGCTGAATTTAATGGAACATTAAATGAAACAGTAAAGTACTCAAAGGGATATAACCATATCAACTCATGTAACTTACCAGACTTTTATCAGTTTAAGCTTGCTATAGATATTAGTGAATTAAACTGTCCTAATGCAAATCGTCTTGCTTCTATTCCTAAAAAGAAAATGAATAACCATTTTGCAGCGGTAATACCTGGCGAATCTGATAAAGTTGATAAATCTAACAATACTCAAAGTGGCGGTATAGCACCCGGTGATGTAGTGCCTTCAAAGACTACTCCGAAATCTCCATTAAAATCAGAAATAAAATTAACCAAGACGATAAATGACCTTATTGATCTAAATGAAATCTATTTTGATTTTGATAAGTGGAACATAACTCCGCAGGCTGAAAAGGAGTTAGATAGAGTTGTTCAAATTATGAATGAGGACTACCCAGATATGGTTATTAAAATAGAAACACATTCTGATAGCCGAGGAGGTGAAAATTATAATCTAACTCTTTCTCAAAAAAGAGCAGAATCAATTTACAATTATCTTCTAGGTAAAAACATTTCTAAAAACAGAATACTTTCCTATATAGGTTTTGGAGAAAGTCAACCTGTGAATGATTGTAAAGATGGTCAGGATTGTTCAGAAGATCAATATCAAAAGAACAGAAGATCTAGTTTTGTTATTATGTAACTAGTTAACTAGTATTATCAAGGAGACAGTCTTACTGTTTCCCAATCCTCATTTTTGATAAAAAATCTAATTCTATCATGTAATCGATTAGGTCTTCCTTGCCAAAACTCAAATTCTATAGGTTGTATGCGATATCCACCCCAAGATTCTGGCATAGGTATTTCTTTATTGTGATATTCGTCTTCTAAAGATTTAAGTTTTTTTTCTAGTTCAGTTCTTGATTCAATAATTTCGCTTTGATTAGAGGTCAAAGCTCCTATCTGACTACCTCTGGGGCGAGAACGAAAATATTTTAAGCTAGCTTGTTTATCTATTTTTTCTACTACCCCCTTAACAATCACTTGTCGCTCCAGATTGGGCCAAAAAAAAGAAATACACACTTTGTTATTATATGCTATAGCCTTTCCCTTTTCAGAATTATAATTGGTATAAAACACAAACCCATTATCGTCAAAATGTTTTAACAAGACAATTCTTGCTTTTGGAAAACCATCAGAACCTGTAGTTGTAATTGTCATAGCATTCGTCTCTTCCACTCCACCCTTTTCTTCAACTTCTTTGAACCACTGAGAAAAGAGTAAAATAGGAGTTTCCGGAAGATCACTTTCTTCTAAAAAACTCTTCTCATAAGATTTTCTATATGCCGTCAGATCTCTATTCATAATCAAAAATATAGTGCAATTTACTTATTTTAAAAAATAGAAAGTAATAAACGAACTAACAATTTTTGCCTAAAGTTGATAACTGTAAAATCAAAATTCAAAAACTTTACCATCATCTGCTATTTTAACATCTTGAAACACAGTTTTTGCCTCATCTCTAAACAACTCAATATTATCATATCTTGTAGAATAGTGTCCTAAGATTAGAGTTCCAACATTTGCCTTCTTAGCAATACTTGCTGCTTCTATTGCAGAACTATGCCCTGTCTTGGCACATAAATGTTTATGGCTTTCTAAAAATGTAGATTCATGATACAGCACAGAAACATCTTTAATTAAGGGGATTTTTGCTTCATCATATTTTGTATCACTACAAAACGCATAACTTTTTGCTGGTTTTGGATCTTTAGTGAGTTCATTATTCGAAATTACTGTTCCGTCATCCAAAACTACATCTTTTCCTTTTTTTATAGATCTATAATATGCTTTATCAATAGCATAGTTTAACACCTTATCAATCAATAATGTTCTATCACCTGATTTTTCACGAAACAAAAAGCCATTACAATATACTCTATGTTGCAAGGGTATGGTCGTTACGACTACCTTTTCATCTTCAAAAACTATTTCTGACTCTGTATTAGTCAATTCATGAAAATGCAACGGATAATCTGTCCAGGAATTTGAAAGTTTCAATTGAAGCGTAATTGCTTCTTTAATCCCTTTAGGACCGTGAATATGCAACGGTATATCTCTATTTAGTAGTCTAAATGTAGACACCAAACCAATCAAACCAAAGAAATGGTCACCATGAAGATGCGAAATAAAAATATGTTTAATTCTTGAAAATTTGATTTTATTTCGTCTTAATTCTACTTGGGTGCCTTCTCCACAATCAATTAAAAAAATATGATTATTTATTTCTAAAACTTGTGATGTTGGATTCGTAAAAGTTCTTGGAGTTGCTGAATAGCATCCTAAAATCGTAATTTTCAAAATTATCTTTCCTCTTTATTAAATAGGCTGTGAATATAATTCAATCTTAATTATAAATCAATCTAATGCCCAAAAGAATCGAATGAAGTTAATAAAGATATATAACCTTGTACATCCAAATCACTTCTATATCCTGTAGCACCAAGAACAACTCCTTCTTTATTAAGGATTAAAATCGCTGGAAACTGCTTCTTTTTATTATAGCGCTTTGCTAATTCTTTATTTTTATTTTTTTGCTCTTGTGAGATTTTGTTCTTTTTTCGCCTTGGAAAATCAGCTCTTAACCAAACATACTTTTGATGAGTGAAAGCTGCAAATTCTTCACTAGATAATAGGTTTCTTTCTAGCTTGATACAGGGAGGACACCAATCAGATCCAGTAAAAAACAATACAATTTTTTGGTCTTTTTCTTTGGCTAAAGCTAGCGCTTCATCCAAATCATATTTCCAATCCTGAGCTTTAAGATTCTGAGAAAAAAGCATAACAAATGCTACTAATAAAATTGGGGCTAATCTTTTCATAATGTATGAGACGAAAATTAATATAAGAAATTACAAAAAAAAATTAGTTTTCTCAAAAACCAAGATCTCTTTCTATTTCTTCCATTTCTACCAAATCATACGCTTCCTGTAAAGTAGGCACAATTGTTATTTCAGCAGGGGCTTCATCATATGAAACCTTATTTGTAACAATCACAAAAGAGTGATTAGCTGATTTGTGAGTATTAGAAATTCTTAAAAACTCATTTAAATCACTTACTGAAATTTTTGCTAATGAAAATAAATTAACGATAATATTATCGTTTTTAAGCGTATCATACTTACTCTCCATTCCATTAACAAATTCAACGATTGTGGTTTTTTCTTGTGTTATTATAGTCGTAGAACCTTCCTTATTAAAAATCATAAATTACCGTTTAATTTTTGAAGCTAAAAGATATATTACTGCCATCCTCACTGCTACCCCATTTTGTACCTGATCTAATATAATGGCTTGATTAGAATCAGCAACATCACTCGTGATTTCTACTCCACGGTTGATAGGTCCTGGGTGCATTATTACAATGTCCTTATTAAGACTATCCAATACTTTTTTATTGACCCCAAATTGTTGAGTATATTCTCTTGTTGAAGGGAAGTAACTAATTTCCATTCGTTCATTTTGCACGCGTAGCATATTAGCCACATCGCACCATTCTAACGCTTTCTTGAGATTAGTTTCTACCCCCACACCTAATCTATCTATATATTTAGGAATTAAAGTTTTAGGTCCGCAGACTTTTACTTCTGCCCCTTGTAATTTTAATGCAAAAATATTAGATAATGCTACTCTTGAGTGTAAAATATCTCCTACAATTACTATCTTTTTACCGCCTACACCCCCTAATCGTTCGCGTATTGAATATGAATCCAGCAAAGCTTGTGTTGGGTGTTCATGTGCTCCATCTCCAGCATTTACGATACTAGCTCCAACATGTTTTGATAAAAAAACTCCTGCCCCCGGATTTGGGTGACGCATGACCACCATATCTACTTTCATAGACAGGATATTATTTACCGTATCAATAAGCGTTTCTCCTTTTTTAACAGAAGAAGAAGCCGCAGAAAAATTAATTACATCTGCAGAAAGCCGTTTTTCTGCTAGTTCAAAAGATAATCTTGTTCGTGTGCTATTCTCAAAAAAAAGATTAGCTATTGTGATATCTCTAAGCGAAGGAACTTTTTTAATTGGTCGATTAATCACTTCTTTGAAATGATCGGCTGTCTCAAAGATAAGCTTAATATCATCTTTGTTTAGATATTTGATTCCTAGTAAGTGATTTACACTTAATTCGCTCATTTTCTATTTTAATTTATAATTTTAGTCTATTGACAAAAAGAACCTATTAACCAACAAGATACACAGCATCTTCTCCTTCATTTTCCACCCAATGCACTTTTACTTTCTCTTGATTAATTGCATCAACTTGTCTACCTCTATAATTTGGTTGTATTGGTAAATGTCTACTAAAGCGTCTATCAATCAGTGTTAATAATTCAATCTCCTGTGGTCTTCCAAAAGATTGCATCGCTGTTAAAGCTGCTCTAATACTTCGTCCTGTATACAGTACATCATCTATAAATACAACACGTTTGTCCTCAACCACAAAATCAATATTAGTCTTATTAGCTTCCAAAGGTTTTTCTCCTCTTCTAAAATCGTCTCTATAAAATGTAATATCAAGGTATCCTAGCTTTACACTAGTTAACTTATAATCTTCTTCTAAAATCCTTTTAATTCTATCTGCTAAAAATATTCCTCTAGGCTGAACACCAATCAAAACCGTATGCTCAAAATGTGTATGATTTTCGATTAATTGACAAGCCAAACGGTGCAGAATTATATCGATCTCTTTTGCACTAAGTAGTAATTTTTGACTCATAATCTCCAAATGGATATTTGGAATACAAAAGTAGTGAAATTTTAGAATAATACAATCCAATTTCTAAATAACATACCCCAAACAATCACAATCAAAAGGCATGTTTATACCAATTAAAAACTAAAAATTATAAATAAATAATCAGAAGATTTTAATGAAGACATAAAAAAGGGTATTTTATATTCAATAAAATACCCTTTTTTATAGATTGTACTATCCCAATATTATTTTTCTAATAATAGAACAAATGAATTATCAGATATTGGAGAAACGCTATATTCTTTTACATTATTAAAGGCCTCAAGATACTTTTCTGCTTCTGCAAATGCAGTTTCCAGAGGACTCAATTCAGTAGCTTCCTTAACTACAATAGTCTTAGACATAAACCCACCATCAGTATATTCTATAGTTATTTTCCATTTCTTAACAGAATGAAAACTTGTAACTTTAGAAATCTTTTCTATTTTTTTAGTTTTTGGCTCATTACGAGACTTCTTTTCTTCTACACGTTCTATCTCTTTGTCATTTGTTAAAATAGACAAGATATTAGTTTCTTTAGCATTCGCCTGAATGGTTATTAAAAAACTCAAGATTACTACTATTTTTCTTTTAATACTTTTCATTTTAAAAAACAATTAAGATTCTTTTGCAATGCAAATATCAAGAGGTTTTTCTTCCAAAATCAGGCTAATACTAGTGAAAATCACACCCCCTTTTTCAGTGGGTATTTACCATCTATCAAAAGTCAATTAAAAATAAAGGAGGACTTAAGAAGTTTAACCAAAAAACAATAACATAAATTAAAAACTTATGGGTTATAGCAATTACAGTATGTACGGAGGAAAGAGTGAAAGGAAAAGATTCAAATTTTAAACATGTTCACCCTTAACAAAAGCCACTGTAAACGGGTAGGTTTAAAAAAAATTGCACTGATTTTTAGTACCAATGACTTATTATTATTTTATAAAATATTCATTCCCACTTCTATCAATATATCCCCGCTTTCCGTTTTGTAATTCAAAATAAGCCAAATTATATTCAAAAATATCTAAACGAGAATACTTGATTACAGTAACGCCATGATAACCATAAAAGCCATCTTTTTTCACTCTAATCTTAGAGCTTCTATCTATAAAAACAGTATCATAAAAACGTATTGGTCGTGCCGTAAGATTATATAGATCTTGGATTATAAATTTTTTATTTTTTTCTATGATAAACACTGGCGAAACATATGCACCTGAAGGGCAATCATACGTAGTTAATGATCTCCTAGAGTTCAAGAAATATACGTCATCTGCATTTTCTTTTGAAATAACGGTTACTACAACAGGCTGAGGGTCATCCTTATACTTTGCATTTCCGTCATCAATGTACTTTGCAAATACACGAAACTCTCCTTCTTCCTCTTCAATATAATATTGATTCGAAGATGTTGGCATACAAGGAATAGCCGAACACACTACATTGGATATGTCTATTTCTTTTAATTCTGAATCTAAAAAAGAAACATTTCCTTTGCTATCTAATATTTGTACAAAATCATTACACACTATAGAAACATAAACTAGTGAGTCATATAGTTTCTTTTTCTTATGTTCACTTATAATATAAAAAACACTATCAACCACACGTCTATACACCTTAAAATTATGCTGAGATATCACCAAAAGATCTTGTTCTTGGCCGCATAAACCATTAATCCCTATAGTAAATACCATTAAGAGTATGAACACTTTTTTTTTCATAATTGAATTGCTTTGATGCTAAATTCTATATTATGAATCACAATTATTTCACTGTTTTCTGTGAAAAATTAAAACCTCATAGGGTTATTCAATTGTTGTAATCATATAAGTTCAAATCTTTAAAGAATTCCATCTTTTTAGTTTGATAAAAAAAAGACCGCTCAAAAGAGCGGTCTTAATTTATATATTGAAAAATAAGAAAACTAGTTTCCTCCTTTTTCCATTTTAGCTTTAAGATCTGCTAATGCATCGATATCACCAAGAGTAGTTTTCTCTGATGAACTAGCCGCTTTCTTAGCAGCTTGTTTTACGATCTTAGCTTCTTCTTCTTTGAATAAAGCTGTATGAGAAGCCACCACTCTTTTGAATTCTTTATTGAATTCAATGATTTGGAATTCTGCCTCATCACCTTTTTTCAATTTACTTCCATCTTCTTTTTCAAGATGACGAGAAGGAACAAATGCAACGATATCTTCATTGAAGTCAATAGTAGCACCTTTGTCCACT
Source organism: Aquimarina sp. AU119 (assembly GCF_900312735.1). Taxonomy (NCBI): domain Bacteria; kingdom Pseudomonadati; phylum Bacteroidota; class Flavobacteriia; order Flavobacteriales; family Flavobacteriaceae; genus Aquimarina; species Aquimarina sp. AU119. The sequence continues at coordinate 315,378 of NZ_OMPF01000022.1, forward strand.
ATCTCTCCAATTGCAGCTGTATGCTTAGTTCCTAAAGCAAATTCAGTTTCATATTTATCCCAAGGATTTTCCTCAGTTTGCTTATGACCAAGGCTTAACTTACGTCCTTCTACATCAAGTTCAAGAACAACTACATCAAGAGTATCACCAACATTCGTAAAGTCAGATGGATGCTTAATTTTCTTAGTCCAAGAAAGATCAGAGATATAGATAAGACCATCAATACCTTCTTCAAGCTCTACAAACACACCAAAGTTAGTAAAGTTACGAACGATACCGTTATGCTTAGAACCTACAGGATATTTAGTAGTAATATCTGTCCAAGGATCTGGAGTTAATTGTTTGATACCAAGAGACATTTTACGCTCTTCTCTATCAAGTGTAAGGATAACCGCTTCTACAGGGTCACCAACTTTTACGAAATCTTGCGCAGAACGTAAGTGTGTAGACCAAGACATTTCAGAAACATGAATCAATCCTTCAACACCTTCTTCTACTTCGATAAATGCACCGTAATCTGCAATTACAACTACTTTACCTTTAACTTTATCACCTACTTTAAGTTCTTTATCAAGAGCTTCCCATGGGTGTGGTTTTAATTGCTTAAGACCTAATTGGATACGTGTTTTAGCCTCATCAAAGTCTAAGATTACCACGTTTAATTTCTGATCAAGTTCAACAATCTCATTTGGATGATTAATTCTTGACCAAGAAAGGTCTGTAATATGTACTAATCCATCAACTCCTCCAAGATCAACGAATACACCATAAGAAGTAACATTCTTAACAGTACCTTCTAATACTTGACCTTTTTCTAATTGACCAATAATTTCTTTTTTCTGCTCCTCGATATCTGCTTCGATAAGCGCTTTATGTGATACAACAACGTTTTTGAATTCGTGATTTATTTTTACCACTTTAAATTCCATTGTTTTACCAACATATGCATCATAATCACGGATTGGCTTCACATCAATTTGAGAACCTGGCAAGAAAGCTTCAATACCAAATACATCAACGATCATACCTCCTTTGGTTCTACACTTTACAAAACCGTTTACGATTTCACCCGTATCATGTGCACCATTTACTCTATCCCATGCTTTGATTACACGAGCTTTACGGTGAGATAAAATTAATTGACCTGTAGCGTCTTCACGCACATCTATTAAAACTTCTACCTTATCACCTACTTTAAGATCTGGGTTATAACGAAATTCATTTAACGAAATAACACCTTCGCTTTTTGCATTAATGTCGATGATAGCATCACGATCAGTAATATTAATTACGGTTCCGTCTACTACTTCATCATTTAGAGTATCTACAAAATTTTCTGCTACTAACTTTTCAAACTCTTCAAGTTTTGAATCAGCGATAGGATCTATCCCTTCTTCATAGTTGTGCCAGTTAAAATCTTTTAGAAATTGCTCAGGGTTTGCTTGTTGCGGAGTTTCAGCTACTGCTGGCTTCTCTACTTCCTGAACGTCTGTGTTTTTTGTTTCTTCAGACATTGAAGATAAAATTTGTATCCTGTATATTACTGAGAATCAATGCGAAAATTATACAGAAGCGTTAAAATTATTTATATGCAACCCTTTTTACACTCTCTTACTCGCTAAAAAGGAGTGCAAAAGTACAATTTAATTTATTAGAAAACAAAACATTATAGATGTATACTAAAACTTAACGATCTCGAATTCGCTTCTTCGGTTTGTTTGATGATCATCCTCTGTACATGCTTTATTATCGCAGTCTATAAGTGGTTGAGATTCTCCAAATCCGATAAACTTCATTCTCCTAGCATTCACATATCCCACAAGTGCAAGATAATTACGTGTTGACTCTGCACGTTTTGTTGATAAAACCTGATTGTAGGAATCTGTTCCTCTACTATCTGTATGAGAACTTATTTTAATATACACCGTTTTATAACGTTCTAATTTAAGTGCTAGTTTGTCTAATACTTTTTTGGAGTCTGCACGTATATTCCATTTATCATAATCAAAATAAATAGGAGGCATTTTAAAGTAAAGTTTACCATTCTTTTCTATAACCGGTGGTCCATCTTTATCAGCCAGAAGAGTTTCTCTTAGTTTTGTCTTTGTGATCTCTTCCTTTTTACGTTCTGTGGAACTTTCATCGATCTTTGTACGCTCGGTATTATTTGAACTACTGGTATTTCTAGAGTTATTACTATTATTATCTTCTGTGGTAGTGATCTCATCCTTCTTACCTACTCTATCCAAATAGATCACATACACCTCCTCTTCCTTTTCTTTTGCGACCAAAGGTTTTGTTCTAGTTTTGTACCCTTCGGCAGAAGCTTTAAAATTATATCTTCCTGGAAATAATTTAAGGTCAAAAGCAGCTATAGAATCCAACTGGCTTTCATAAATTTTTTCATTATCATTATTGTACAAAATGGCATCTGCATTTGCTATATAACTATCAGATGCATAATCTCTAACTTCAAAACGAGCTCTATATTCTTTTGGAAAAATATCTCCGATCTGAGAAAAGGTATAAATATCGTCTCCAACCTTATTTCTGTTTGAAGCAAAAAAACCATCGGTATCATTATAATACGTCATAGAAAAATCATCGTAACTAGAATTGATAGGGGCTCCTAAATTAATTGGAGTTATAAGCCCTCCCAATTCTGAAACAAAAATATCCATCATGCCCAAACCTAAATGCCCATTTGAAGAAAAAAACAAATTACCTTCTCTTGAAATGAAAGGAAATTGCTCTCTATTTTCTGTATTTATTGATGGACCAAGATTTGTTGGTGCTCCATAAGTACCATCCAAATTAACATCAACTACATAAATATCAAAATCTCCATACCCACCAGGCATATTTGAACTAAAATATAACTTACTATCATCAGCACTTAATGATGGATGCACAACAGAATAATTGACATCATTAAAATCTAATTTTTCAGGGGTAGTCCACTTTCCGTCTATTTTGATAGCTTTATAAAGATGTACTGAATTATTTTTTATACTATCGAATTTCTTTTTTCCTTTCTCTGAATTACTTTTAGATATATACATTGTATTTCCATCTGCGGTAAAACAAAAATTTCCTTCATGAAGTTTTGAATTTATTTCTTTTGAAATTTTTTCTATTTCTGAAACAGGATTATTATCCTGATCAACTTTTACTGTATAAATATCCAAAAAAGGTCGATGTGTCCATTTATACTTTTTATCTAATGGACTATAAGCTTGTCTATCACTAGCAAAATATACTGTATCACCTTGTTTAATTGCTCCAAATTCTGAAGATTCAGAATTAAAAGACGCACTAGTTATAGTATAATCATCATCTTTTAGTTTAAAATCCTCTATAGTAGAAATTGCATCTGATGTACTAAAATCACGTACAGCATTATTTGTTTTATATAACGAAAGATATTCTATGGATTTTTCATATTCACCCAAGGCAGAAAGCACTTGATACATCATAAAATTATAACCATTATCATAGGCTTTATCTTTACCATAAAATTTACCTGAGGTCAAAACTTTAAGATATCTATATGCTTGTTTAAACTGAAATGTATTGTAATATGATGTTGCAATATTTTCAAGAATACTCTTAGTATATCCTTCTTGATTTAATTCTTCTTCATAGTGCTCCGCTGCATTTATATAATCTCCTTTTTCAAAAAAACGATCAGCTCTGCTTTTCTTTTGTGAAAAGGTAAACTGAGTGATCAGTATTGTTATTATCAGTACTATTTTAGTCTTTATCATTATTTAGAAAAATCTTGGAGAGGAATATTTATTACTGAACTTCAGTAAATCAAAATTAAATAGCATTACTATCTCATGACTTCCATCATTATAACCACTTAAATCACTTACACTAAAGTCATAAGAGTATCCAATTTTAAGGTTTTGAGTGATATTAAATCCTGCTAATGCTATGAATGAATCTGTATATCGATAAGAAACTCCTAATTCAAATTTATCATATATTAATGAGTTTAACGACAGATCAAAAGTTAAAGGAGAATCCAAAACTTGTTTAATCACCATCGAAGGTTTTAATTTAACTTCGTCAACAAAGTCAAACACATAACCAGCAATACCATAAATATGTGTTTTTGTTTGCGCAACTCCAATACCATCAATATCAATATCACTGGGAAGCAAATTCGGAGAAGAAATACCAGCATAAAAATTACTAGTAAACAAATACAAGCCCGCTCCAATATTTAATTGTGTTGTTGACGTATTATCAGCAAATGCAGGATCTGATGCTACATTAGAACCTGATGGGTCAATTTTAAAATTATTAACCCCCGCTTTTAATCCATAAGATAACCTTGCTTGATCCGAAATCTTAGTGATATATGCAAAATCTATGTTTATATAATCATTATTCACAGGAATAGCATCGCCAATCCTATCATTTACATAATTAACACTTAATTCTATTTTTTCACTCATAGGAATATTACCAAATACATTAGCCGTTTGTGGTGCACCTTCAATACCTGTCCACTGTCTTCTATACAAAAGCCCTGTAGAAATCAGACCACTTTGAGCTGTAGCATATGCTGGATTCACCGTACTCATATTATACATGTATTGAGAATACTGTGGTTCCTGTTGCGCATGTATTACCAAACAGAAAACTATGGTTATAACAAAAAATAATTTTAACTTCATTTGTTTATCTGCTTAAGTAAAAACTTCCTTGTATCGGAATATTATTTTCAAAATTCGGAGAAAAAATATAGAAATACGTGCCAGAGGGAAGATCATCTCCTAATCGTACAGACACATTACTTTCTCCTCTAAACTCTTCTGTATTATTATTTCCTTCATATACAAGGCTACCATATCGGTTAAATATTTTTATATCAAAATCGGGAAATGCTTCTGGAATATTATACACCTCTTCTATCAGTAAATCAAAAGTATCATTTTGACCATCTCCATTAGGAGAAACTCCATCCTGAAAATCCAATGTACATAGCTCTCCTGTTGATGACCTTTCTCCAGTATTTAATATTGTGATCATCACCTCAAGGCGTTCAGACTCACAGTTATCAACATCTACGGTTGCTATATAATACACTTGGTTATCCAAGAGAATTGGATTATCTATAATAGGTGTTTCACTTTCTTGCGTAGCATACCAATTATAATTTAATACATCAACCTCTATATCCTCTAATCGAACTGCATCAAGGATACAAAATTCTTGGGCAGGTACATTTGGAATTGGTAAATCTATAATTTGAACAGAAACATTTAGAGATGATTCATCACATGGTGCGGCATTTCTTACCACATATCTAAAATTATAAATAGCATTAGTAAGTGTTGCGAATTCTAATACCCCGTCTGCGCTTAAAGCTCCTGTACTATCGGTATCTTCAAAAACACCAGTACGTGCTGTATCTCGATCTAAAAGAGAAAATAAATTTACTCTGCCATCAATTTTACAAAATGATTCATTTACATCATCACCTATCTCTATGGGGTCGACAATCGTTATTTCTACCGAAGCTGAATCTGAAGAAGAACAACCTGCATTTGCAGGTGCAGTATATGTATATATTCCTGCACCAAGAATTGGTAACATATCATCGCTAGTATCAAAAACACCTAAATGATCCGTAGATACATATCCAAAAGGGCCAGTCCAGGTACCTGTTGTATCTGGAGTACCCCCTAAGAGATCAAAAAGAGTTACTGTCAAACTATCAGAGCAAACTGTTGTACTTCCATCTTCTCCAGCATTAGGTAATTTATTAATGGTCAGTGCTAAATCTGCAGTCTCTGTACATCCTCCGGTACTAACTGTTGTATAGGTAAAATTAAATGTTTGCGCTACATCACTTGTTGGAAAAACAAAAGTATTATTGATAACATCTCCTGCTGAATTAGTCCAAACACCAGTAGTAACAATTGAAGTTCCATTTGTTCTTAACAAACTTCTTAAATCAACTTGACCTAAAGTTTCACAAATATTGGTATTAGTATCTTCTCCAGGATAATCGGGTGCGAAAATTTGAATTTCTACACGAGCAGTAATAACGTCACAAGGATGTTCACAATAAAAAACATCTCCAATGGTAGCATATGGGTCACAAACTTCATTATTTACCTTGCAATTTATTTTTGGGCTTACTGCATACTCATAAATATATATTCCTGGTTCTGCTCCGAAGGTATTTATTTTTCCTAAATAGAATTCATAAGGAGGTAAAACGGAAACTTCTGGTTTTTCGGGTAGACCTAAATTTCCTGAAGAACCTGATGGTCCAGAAATAAACCTCCAATTCACATAATTATCATTTGCATAAATAAAATCAAAACTTCCTTCTGTAGTAAATTCTAATAAGTCAAATAAATTTAGATCGCCAGAAAGTACATTATTACAAATAGCAGGAGGAGGATCTGACTGACTAAATGGTCTGAGTTGTTCATGAAAAATAAAACTAACTGCTGCTTCTCTATCGATACATACTGCAGATCGTTGTTCTGTTGCATAGATAAAATCATACCTCATGCATCCATATCGTAAATTATTACCTCCATCAATTAGATTATCATAAATAGTTCTCAAGTTAATTACAGAATCTAACTCATCATCTATTTCTCCTGTAGGTTCCGATAACCATATTCCTTCGATATCTTCTCCATCTAGATATTCATCATCTCGTAAATTTATATCGGCATCATAGACTCCGGCCAACATATCATCTTCACAAATTGCTATTGATTCGCCAATTCCCGGATCGACCTGTCGTACCATGGCTATTCGTACTGTAGTACTTTGCGAAGTTGAACATCCTAAAATACCACCAACTGTATAGGTTACTTCAAAAACCTCTTGATCCACTAAGGGAATCCCTGGTTGATAAGGAATATCAACAAAAAGTTTTGAATCAACAATTTGTAAAAAACTTGAACTTGTTCCATTATATGTCCATTCCCCATTAGAATGAGGTGATGGAGTGATATCATCTAATGCAAAAGCACTAAATAAATTAAATCCTTCAGAATCACATCCCTGTGCATTTATATTTAGCGGTCCTGAAGGAGGTAAAGCAATACCAGAATATGGCCCTAAAATCAATCTGGCTGTTCTAAATGGAACATCACCACAAGTTGCATTTCTTAACTCAAAAAAGTAATCATTTTGTGTAATAAGAGTGGTTGCCTTTTTTAACTCCCACATTGATAAATTACCAGTAGTAGCATCAAATGCAGCATTAAATTCGGGATCTATACTCCAAACACCATCCATAGGAGTAGTACCTGTTTCCGTATACAAATTAATAATCCCATCTGGACCATTAATCCCATCAAAATCTACATTCTCCATGTCACATTCTTCTATTGTGATCAACCCAAGATCACATTGTCCAAATGTTATCTGAAAAATAAAAAAAAAGGGAAATGTAAAAAGTAGTAGTTTATCTATAGGTTTCAAAATTGATTAGTTTAGCTTACGAAATTAAAAAAAAATATTACATACCAGTAAAAGCATAATGGCTTTAACGTATAACAATTTTCAATACAATAAACTACGACCTTGTTTTTAAAACATTTACAATATCATTCAAAGTGTATCCCTTTGCCTGAAGAAGTATTAAATAATGAAATAATAAATCTGCACTTTCGTTTAAAAACAATTCTTCATTATCATCCTTTGCCTCAATAACAACCTCTACCGCTTCTTCACCAACCTTTTGCGCTATTTTATTGATTCCTTTTCTAAATAAAGAAGCTACATAAGAATTTTCATCATTTTGATTTTCTTTCCTATCTCGTATAACTCCCTCTAATTCAGACAAAAAACCAAAAGATTGATTATTATCTTCATTCCAGCATGTATCTGATCCTGTATGACAAGTTGGTCCTTCTGGAGTAACCAAAATCAACAACGTATCATTATCGCAGTCACTGTTAATGTCTTCAAGATGTAAAATGTTACCACTCTCTTCGCCTTTTGTCCATAATCTTTGTTTTGAGCGGCTAAAAAAAGTAACTTTCTTAGTCTCTATAGTCTTTGTATATGCCTCTTCATTCATATACCCCAACATTAATACATTTTTAGTCAAGGCATCCTGAATAATAGCAGGTACGAGACCATCGTCATTTTTATTAAAATCTATTTTCATCGTTCTATCTTCTCTTTGTAGGTTTGGATTTTTTTAAATTAAATTTATGTTTTGAATTTCAGCCTTTAGTTTATCCTGAGTTATGTCGAAGGACCGGAATTACAAATTTGTTATAATCGTACAGGAATATCATTATTCCTTAATTCTTTTTTCAACGTTTCAATTTCAATTTCTTTAAAATGAAAGACACTGGCAGCTAATGCTGCATCAGATTTGCCTTCTTTAAAAGTATCAACAAAATGTTGAATAGTACCGGCACCCCCAGATGCTATTATCGGAATATTTAATGTTGATGACAACTTAGACAATGCTTCATTAGCAAATCCATCTTTGGTACCATCATTGTCCATCGAAGTAAAAAGAATCTCTCCTGCTCCTCGTTTTTCAACTTCTTTGGCCCAATCAAACAAATCCAGTTCTGTAGGTACTTTACCTCCTACAAGATGTACTTTCCAGGAACCATCTATCTGTTTTGCATCTATAGCCACCGTAATACATTGAGATCCAAATTTACCTGCTAAATCATTGATTAATTGTGGGTTTTTTACTGCCGAAGAATTTATCGATACTTTATCTGCTCCATTTTGCAGTAAAATATCCACATCTTCTATCGAAGATATACCTCCTCCTACAGTAAAAGGAATATTTACTCTTTCTGCAACTCTTAGTACCAAATTAGCTAATGTTTTACGCCTTTCTTCTGTTGCAGAAATATCAAGAAAGACTAATTCATCTGCTCCAGCATTAGAATATATTTCTGCAAGTTCTACAGGGTCACCAGCATCTCGTAGATCAACAAAATTGACTCCTTTTACAGTTCTTCCGTTTTTGATATCAAGACACGGAACGATTCGTTTTGTTAGCATTATTATTCGTTTTTTATATTGAGATCGATTCCATCATAGAACCCTAAACTCTTTTTATCTTTTAATTGCTTTGTCCAGAAAGCTATTTGCCCAGTATGATAAGAATAGTGCTCTGCTACATGAATTAAGATTCCTATTCCCGAAAATACAAACCCTTGCACTTCTCGTTCTCTAAGTAACTCAGATACAGAAACATTTTGAATAGTATTTTTTGCTTCATCAACTGTATCCATTAGTTTTTCTAAAAGCTCTTTTTTTGAATATCCTTCCTCCGCTTCAAACTCAGCATCTCTTTGTCTTTTATCCTGTTTATTTCCTAAAGAAGCTATAGCATATTGCGTAATGTTTCCGCAAAGATGTAAAATCAAATTACCTATGCTGTTGGAATTGGCATTTGGTCTTTTCCAAACATCTTCTTCTATAAGTTGCTCAAAACTTAAGGTGATCATCCTCGTACTTTCGTTCATTCGATAGATGATTTGCTTCGAAAATTCTTTTGCTACTTCCTGATTCATTGTTATGCTTTTGAAAGAATAAAATCTTCTAATTGTTTTAAACTAATTCTATTTTCATAAATAGCTTTTCCTATTATGGTTCCTTCACAACCAAGTGTTGCAAGTTTTGGTAATTCATCAAATGTAGAAATCCCACCAGAAGCAATTAATTTAAGATCATTCGTTTCTTTTAATATCCTTTCATACAAATCAAACGAAGGTCCCTGAAGCATTCCATCTTTACTAATATCAGTACAAATTACATAACTCACATTTTCTTTTTGATATGCAGTAATAAAAGGAATCAATTCTTTATCACTTTCTTCCAACCACCCACTAACGGCTATTTTTTCGTTATTAGCATCTGCTCCTAAAATTATTTTATCGGCGCCAAACTTAACTATCCAAGAAATAAATGTTTCTGGATCCTTAACAGCAATACTACCTCCTGTAATTTGGTTAGCACCACTCTCAAAAGCAATTCTAAGGTCATTATCTGTTTTTAACCCTCCTCCAAAATCAATCTTTAAGTTTGTTTTGGATGCGATTTGTTCTAAAACCTTATGATTTACAATATGTTTTGACTTTGCTCCATCCAGATCTACCAAATGTAAATATTCAATCCCATGCGCTTCAAACTCTTTGGCTACTTCTAACGGGTTTTCATTATATATTTTCTTAGTGTTATAATCTCCTTTTGAAAGACGAACACATTTTCCGTCAATAATATCTATTGCTGGTATTATTCTCATTGGTTATTTTATGGTTATAAGTGCATAGTACAAAGTATTAAGTTTTTTCAATACTCCTTTGAAGTGAATAATTCATCTTCTTAATTTCTGCACATAAGTTTAACAATTTTTCTACTTTATCTTTTGATGTAAATTTTAGTCTTATAACTAAAATTAATTGAGTTTCTAGTTCTGTAGTAGAACCATTTGCTATACTTAAAAAACGAATAAACTCTTTATTAGAATTCCTACCAGCTCCTTCTGCAATATTTGATGGTATAGAAACACTACATCTTTTTATTTGAGATATTAATCCAAATTTCTCCTCATCTGGTATTTTTTTTGTTAAAGCATATACTTCTTCCACCAATTCCATTGCTTTATTCCATATTTTTAATTCTTGATATTTATTCATTTAAATCTAATACCACCAAAATAAAACTTATAATTACTTTATACTATTTACTTGATACTAAGAAAATTAAAAAGAATTTTCTCTCCTACAACGCTGCTCTTTTCAGGATGAAACTGAGTTCCATAAAAATTATCCTTATGTAAAGCCGTACTATACTTTATTCCGTACTGAGTTTCTGCAACCGTATCTTTTGTTATAGGGGCATAATAACTATGTACAAGATAAATATGTTCTTTTTCTTTTATACCTTCAAATAAAGGTGAATTCAGATTTTCAATTTGATTCCATCCTATTTGTGGTACTTTGACTTCATTATTAAAACGAACTACATCTGTATCAAAAATACTTAATCCTTGTGTATTACCTTCTTCTGTATATCTGCACATAAGCTGCATTCCTAAACAAATCCCTAATACAGGCTGTTTGAGTTCTGGCACTAAATTATCCAACCCTGAAGCTCTAAGCTTCTGCATTGCGCTACTCGCTTCTCCTACTCCAGGAAAGATCACTTTATCTGCTGATTTGATCTCTTGTGGATCATCACTTAACAGAGCTTCGTATCCTAATCGTTGAATTGCAAATTTTATAGATTGAATATTTCCTGCCCCGTAGTTTATAATTACTATTTTCATTAGATCTGTCATTCCGGCGTAGGCCAGAATCTTTTTAATTAAAACTTTTACTTTTTTATAGATTCCGGCCTACGCCAGAATGACAAAAGGGTTTATTATAGCATTCCTTTTGTACTAGGTAAAATCATTTTCTCTGAATCACGTTTCACAGCAACTTTAATCGCTTTAGCAAAAGCCTTAAAAATTGCTTCAATCTTATGATGTTCATTTGTTCCTTCAGCTTTTACATTCAAATTAGCTTTAGCACCATCTGTAAAGGATTTAAAAAAATGAAAAAACATTTCTGTTGGCATTTTACCAATCATTTCACGATTAAAATCTGCTTCCCAAACTAACCAGTTGCGACCTCCAAAATCAATAGCTACCTGTGCAAGGCAATCATCCATCGGCAAACAAAAACCATAACGTTCTATACCCAGCTTACCTCCTAAAGCATCACTAAACACTTCGCCTAGTGCTATTGCTGTATCTTCTATGGTATGATGTTCATCTACTTCAAGGTCTCCATTCACTTTTACATCCAGGTCCATTTGACCATGTCTTGCAATTTGATCCAACATATGATCAAAAAATTCCAATCCAGTAGATATATCACTTTTACCTGTTCCATCCAAGTTCAACTTAATAAAAATGTCTGTTTCATTAGTTTTTCTGGAGATTTCTGCGGTACGATCTTTTAATTTTAAAAATTCATATATCTTTTCCCAATCGTTATTTTCTAAAGCAATAAAATCATTGAGTTCATCTCGTTTGATTGTAATTTCGTCTGTACCCAGATTTGTATTATCATTTATGAAAATACCCTTTGCTCCTAGGTTTTTAGCTAGTTCCATATCTGTAAGACGATCCCCTATTACAAAAGAATTAGCAAGATCATAATCTTCTGAAAAATACGCTGTCAATAAACCTGTTCCTGGTTTTCTAGTATTTGCATTTTCATGAGGAAATGTTCTATCCAAAAACACTTTATCAAATACAACCCCTTCATTTTCGAAGGATGACATTATAAAGTTGTGAACAGGCCAAAAGGTATCTTCTGGAAATGAATCGGTACCTAAACCATCTTGATTCGTAATCATAACCAATTCATAATCTAATTCTTGAGCTATTTTTCCTAAATAGGTAAATGCTTTGGGGTAGAACATCATTTTTTCAAACGCGTCTATTTGTTCATCCACAGTCTCTTTGATAATCGTTCCATCACGATCTATAAATAATACTTTCTTTTTCATTATTATGTCATTCCAACTTAGTTGGAATCTTTTTTAATTAAACTTTTAGTTATTATAATGGATTCCGGATCGAATCCGGAATGACAATCACAACTGTTTTAATATTCCAACTAATTTCTCATTTTCTTCTTTTGTTCCTACTGTAAATCGTAATGTACTTTCACATAGTGGTTGAGTACTTCGATTGCGTACCACGATCCGTTCTTTAATTAGCTGATCATACCTTTTATTAGCGTCGTCTACTCTTATCAAAATAAAGTTAGCATCACTACGAAACACTTTTTCTACAAAACTTACTTGTGATAAAGCTTTTTCTAATTCTTTACGCCCTTCTATAATGGTATTTACTTCGGTTTTGATCTGATCTTTATCACGTACTCTCTCCAATGCACGTTGTTGAGTTAATTCATTTACATTATAAGGAGGTTTGATTTTATTAAGTATATCGATGATCTCTACAGAAGCATAGCAAACTCCTAAGCGTATACCTGCTAACCCATAGGCTTTAGACAGTGTTTGAGTAACAATAAGGTTGGGATATGTATTTAGATCTTCCACCCAACTCTTTTTATCTGTAAAATCAATATATGCTTCATCAATAACTACTATTCCTTCAAAACGTTCTAAAATTTGAAGTATACGTCCTCGATCTATTAAGTTTCCAGAAGGATTATTCGGAGAACATATAAATAGTAATTTTGAATTCCCATTAACGGTATTGAATATCTCTTCTACATTAGGTTGAAAATCTTCATTTAACAATACTTTCTTTTCTTCTACATTATTTATGTTAGCCAATACAGTATACATACCATATGTAGGAGGTAATGTAATAATGTTATCTACTTCTGGTTCGCAGAATGCTCTATATATCAAATCTAAAACTTCATCACTACCATTACCCAAAAGTATGTTCTGGTCAGACACCTTTTTTTGATCTGATAAAATTGATTTTAGATTTCTTTGTTGTGGGTCGGGATATCGATTTACTCCATTCTCATATGGGTTCTCATTAGCATCAAGAAAAATCATATCTTGATCAAAATCTGTAAATTCATCTCTTGCAGAACTATATGGCTTCAACCCTGCTATATTCTTACGAACTAATTGTGTTATATCAAATTGTTTCTTATTCATTATCTCATGTCATCCAGAAAACATTCTAAGATGATAGGTTTTATTTTAAACTTTCTAATCGCAACGTAACTGCATTTTTATGAGCCTGTAAACCTTCAGCTTCTGCCATAAGTTCAATCGCATTTCCTATGGTTTGGATACCTTTTTCAGATATTTTCTGAAAGGTCATTGACTTCATAAAACTATCTAAATTCACACCACTATATTGCTTCGCATATCCATTTGTAGGTAACGTATGGTTTGTTCCAGAAGCATAATCTCCCGCACTTTCTGGTGTATAATTACCAATAAAAACAGAACCCGCATTTACTATTTTATCAATATAAAAGTCTTCATCTTCTACACATACTATAAAATGCTCGGGGCCATATTCATTAATAAGTTCAATAGCCCCCATGTTACTTTCTACATAAATTAATTTTGAATTAGCAATTGCTCCTTCTGCTATTTCTTTTCTTGGCAATACATTGACTTGTTTTATAATCTCTTCTTCTACTTGATCTATCATTGTTTTTGATGTAGAAACAAGGATCACCTGACTATCTTTACCATGTTCTGCCTGACTCAGTAAATCAGATGCGACAAAGGATGCATTTGCAGTATCATCTGCTACTACAAGTAATTCACTAGGTCCAGCTGGCATATCTATAGCCACGCCAAACTTAGTCGCTAATTGTTTTGCTACAGTTACAAATTGATTTCCCGGTCCAAATATTTTATATACTTGTGGAATGGTTTCTGTGCCAAAAGTCATCCCTGCAATCGCCTGAATCCCTCCTACTTTACATATTTTGGTTACACCACAAAGATCAGCAGTATACAAAATAGCAGGATGTATTTTTCCTTCTCTATTAGGAGGTGAACATAATACAATCTCTTCACAACCAGCAAGGTTTGCCGGAATGGTTAACATTAAAATTGTAGAAAATAATGGTGCCGTTCCTCCTGGAATATATAACCCTACCTTTTGAATCGGTCGCTTTTCTTGCCAACACTCAATACCGACATTTGTATCTACAGAAATTTTATTTGTCTTTTGTGCAGCATGAAATACGGTAATATTAGATTTAGCTAATTGTATAGCATCCTTTAATTCCTGGCTAACAAGTTCTTTTGCTTGTTCTATTTCTTCTGAAGAAACCAAAATGTTATCAAGTGACACTTGATCAAACTTTTGAGTATATCGATCAACTGCCTGATCTCCTTCTTTTTTTATTTCATCAAAAACTTGTAAAACAATATCTTCTATATCAGCAACAGTTTGTGTTGGCCTTTTTAAGATTTCTGACCAGGAATTTCTATTTGGATTGTATATCTTTTTCATTGCCCTTGTTATTTATCTAATTACAATACCATTTTTTCAATTGGACAAACCAAAATTCCTTCTGCTCCTTCTGCTTTTAACTCATCTAAAATATCCCAAAACTTATTTTTTTCTACAACAGTATGGATAGAACTCCATCCTTTCTCTGCCAAAGGCAACACTGTTGGACTCCTCATTCCAGGTAATATTTTCACAATATTTTCTATTTTATTATTGGGAGCATTAAGTAATACATATTTAGAATTTCTTGCTTTTAAGACGGCTTTAATTCTAAATTGTAATTTCTCCAATAGCATTCTGTTTTCTTCAGATATCTTAGGCGAGACTGCCAATACTGCTTCAGAAGTAAGCATCACTTCTACTTCTTTTAAGTTATTCTTAAATAAAGTACTCCCACTAGAAACAATATCGCAAATTGCATCAGCCAAACCAATATTTGGAGCGATCTCGACTGAACCAGAAATTTGGTGTAATTCAGCAGAAATTCCTTTTTTATCCAAATAGTCATTAACCGTATTTGGGTACGAGGTAGCAATTCTTTTTCCTTCAAGATCCTGAATAGAATTGTATTCAAAATCTTTTGGTACTGCAAGAGAAACTTTACACTTAGAAAAATTAAGGTATTCTGCAATAGAAATATCTGTCCCTTTTTCTATAAGAACATTTTCTCCTATAATAGCGATATCAACAACTCCGTCTCTAAGGTATTGCGGTATATCTCCATTACGTAAAAACATAACTTCCATAGGAAAATTACGTGTTTGAGCTTTTAATTGATCTTTTCCATTATCAATGGAAATACCACAGTCTTTTAATATTTTGACAGAATCTTCATTAAGACGTCCACTTTTCTGAATAGCAATTTTAATTTTTGACATTTTGTTTTTGTTGTTGTGTCTAATCAGTTCGAAAAAAGTTTTATGAAAACAAAAAACCCGTTTGAACTGCTCAAACGGGTTTTTATTATATGATTACTTATACACATATCAACTTACCACGCTTGTGCGAGAATGTAAGAATGATGATGATGTAAAAGAATGTTTTTCATTTTTCTATTTAAATACTTTGCGAATTTATAAAAAATTATTTTTTCTGAAATGCATTTCAACTTATTTTTTTGAGGTTCATCTTTTTTCAGTCTATAAATCACTAGATTTTAAGATTTTAAATAGGATCATAATAAACATTTTTATAAATTTAAGTAACTAACTAATCAACAATTTATGAAAGGCTTATTTTCATTCCTCTTTTTTTTACTATTCGCATGGCTAGGAATATGGTGGTATTATTCTTGTGATTGGTGCGCTAAAGATCTAGATAAAGATACTGTTATTGTTAAAGACGAAATAGATTCTGAAGCAGATGCGCTTGCCAAAAAAGCCTATGAAGACAGTATTGCCAATCTTAACAATTCCCAAGTTGGTTTATTTGCAAAAGACAATAAAAATCAAGAAGTGTTTAGATATTATGAAAACTTCAGAATTAATAATGGCAATGGTAATGTTCATATCCCAAGTACTCTTGAAGGTTTTGACAGTCAAGTAGCAAATTATCTAGGCAAACATCAGGATCAAGAGCTTGTAATAACCGGTTTAGAAAACTCTATTGATATTGAAGACACTAGTAAACTTGGAATCTCCAGAGCAAATTTCATCAAAGATATTCTTGTCAGCGCTGGAGTTAATGCTAATCGTATTGTAATTAAAACCGAATTAAAGGAATATACATATAATGATGATGGCACATACAACGGAGGTATTCTTTTAAATTTTGGAGACCTGGATACATCCAGACTTGAAGAAGTAGAAAAAAGTATCGCTAACAGAACATTATACTCCAGTTTTGCTCAAAAAACATTTCAACCTGATGCTACGTTATCTAATTATGCTTTGGAACTTAAGAGCTATTTAGAAAAATACCCTAACAAAACAGTTTCTATTATTGGACACACAGATAATGTCGGAGAAAAAGAAGCTAATTTATGGTTTGGCCAACAGCGAGCTAATAATGTAAGAGATTATCTCATTTCTCAAGGTATTTCAAAAGAAAAAATCAAAGCTTCTTCTCAAGGGGAATCCAACCCTATTGCTGCAAATGACAGTGAGGAAAACAAAGCAAAAAACAGACGAATAGAAATAACCGTAAACTAAATACACAACAACTATGTTAGATTTTATACATGAGGCAAACTGGTGGTGCTTATTACTTTTATTGTTTTTAGCATTTTTACTTGGGTGGCTTTTATCAAAATGGTCTCTTAAAAATAAATATAAAAAAGCATTAGACGAATGTGAAAGAAAAAATACACTACTTAAAAACTCTAATCATGAAAAAGCAAATTCTACTTTTTCTAATTCAGGCGACACCGATAACGGAATCAAAGCAGTTAAAACTAGGGATCATGGTGGTGTAGCTGTAACAAATGGAGGAGCTCCTCCAAAATTAAATTTTGATAGTTTTGGCACAGCAGATGCATCAGAAAAGGATGATTTAAAACTCATCAGTGGTGTTGGTCCATTTATTGAAGAAAAATTAAACAGCATTGGTATCTATACTTTCGATCAAATTAGTAAATTTACCAAAGAGGATATTGACACAGTAACGGCACTTATTCAATTTTTTCCTGGAAGAATTGAAAGAGACAATTGGTCAAAACAAGCTAAAAAATTAAAAGAAAAATAGTAACCACTAACCATTTTACTATTTAAATAAGGCCTTCATAATCATATTTTATGAAGGCCTTTCATATAGTATTATTCTTCTACATCGTCACTCCAGGCAACTGAAGACATTTTCCATTCATCATTCATTTTTATGAATTGAATTGTTTTCATCCCGCGTCCAACAAAATCAACTCCATTCAATACCCCTGATTTTTGATAGAAACTAAATCTTTGTGCTACATTTCCATATATCTCAGTTGTAGACGAGATTTCATATTCTTCAAAATCAATGAGGGTACCATCATTCAACATTTTTTCTCTCGGAGTAATGAATTCATTTAATTTGAAAATTTCAGGTTTCCCATGGGTATTACTTATCAATATTCCTTCTGGAATAAATATTTTCTCAATATCTTTTACTCTAGGAGTTCTCCTATTCGTATTTGTAAATACCTCAAAAAAAGTAGTTGTTAATTTGTTAATCTCCTTTTCATCATTTTTATAATTAGATTCAGAAAAAAAGAGAACACTATCGTCATCTGACAGTTTCATCGTTTTCTCAAAACAGAGTCCAATTTTGTTCAACAATTTAATTGAAGCGATATTACCTGGATCTGTTATAGCCACAATTCTATCAAGGTTTAATACCTGTTTTGAATATTGCATTGTTGCACTTGCTATTTCAAACCCATAACCTAATCCAGAATATTCTGGTAACATTGCAAAACCTATATCTATATCTTCTAAGGTCTCTCTATTTACCAATCCACACATGCCTATCGGGATGTTTGTATTCTTCAATAGAACTTTCCATAAACCAAATCCATATTGCTCATAACTATGTATGGGACCATTTTTTAGATATTCTATGGCATCTTCATCAGTTTTTACATTTCTATCTCCAATATATTTTAACCAATTTGGAGAATTAACCAATTCTATGATAAAATTAGCATCCTCTAAACCAAATTCAGATAAACTAAGTCTATGAGTTTCTAGTATTTTTTTTGTTTGCATATTACCCGCATTAGATTATGTCATTTTAAAAAACCTGAAGTTAGATTAATTATTAATAGTATTTCACAAAAAATGGCGCCCAAGAAAGACGCCAATAGAAATAATATATCTTGTTTTTGCTATTGATTTCCAAGAATCAAAGGCATACCATCTTGTCCTGAACCTACAACAACCACTTTTGCATTTGGTGATTTTGACAACTCCAGGGTAGCTTGAATTCCTTTTTCTCTCAAAATCTTATCGGTTAAAGAAGCACTTAGAATTTGGTTAGCGACTGCTTTTCCTTCTGCATCAATTTTTTGTCTTTCGGCTTCCTTTCTTGCTTTTTCTAACCTAAACTCATATTCTAAAGCTTCTTGCTCTTGTCTTAGCTTACGTTCTATTGCTTCTTTAATAGTTGGAGGTAATGTTACATCCCTAACTAATACTTCATTAAGTTGAATAAACTGATCTCCAACAATCTTTTTTGTTTCTTCATAAATCTCTTTTTGAATAGCATCTCTTTTACTAGAATACAATTGTTCTGGAGTATATCTACCTACAACACTACGTGCAGCTGATCTTATGGTTGGTAATAAAACTCTCGCCACATAATTTTCTCCCTTTTGCTGGTGTAACAAACCTAATTTGGCATAATCCGGCTGAAACCAAGCCGAAGCGTCTAATTTAATTTCCAATCCATTAGAAGAAAGCACTTGCATCTTTTCAAAAACTTCTTGCTGCCTTACTTCATAAACAATTACTTTATTCCAAGGTGCAACTAAATGAAAACCTTCTCCTAATGGAGGTCCATCTGTTACTACTCCTCCTCCAAATGTTTTATACAATACTCCTGCCTCTCCTGAGCCAATAGTAACAGTCGATTTTGAAATAAAGACAATTGTCAAAACAATAATAATCAAAATAGGTAACCCTATCTTTGGTAATTTTTCCATAATAATTCTGAATTTTTAATTTTAAATAAGTCCGTTATATTTTCGTGCAAACCATTCTATCGAAAGCAATAAAATAACTATTACTAATAGATATTTCCAATCTATTAAAGATACCACATTTTCCTTGCTTTTCTGTATTGTTTGATATCTTTGATCTTCTGTTAGCTCTTTTATCAAAGCTTCATTTTGATTTAAATGAAATGACTTTCCATTAGTATTAGTAGCAACTTGCTTAAGTTTTGTTACATCTGCATTAAGAAATTGTTGCTCTACATCATATTCAAGAATTGCAAAACTCCCAGAACGTGAAATATTTTCTCCTAGGACGGTTACTGTATATTCATAATTTCCTGCTGAAAGACTACTCAAGTCAACCTCATATGAATTATTTTTCAACAACATTGGTATAGTTTGCGTTGCCTCAGTTTCTTTATTTTTTACAGAAATCCTTAAATTCCCTCTTCGATCAAATTCATAATTTTTGGTAAAATATTCTGCTTTGATACTAATATTTGCATTACCATAATAAAAGGATTCTGAAATAGTATTCAACCTACTTTTTCTTTTGTTTGAAGCAAGATACTGTATTAACTTCCCGAAAAAATCATCAAAGTCTTCAAATCCTTGACTATCCAAATAATTTTGTGCTCTCCATCTCCATATTCCTTCTCCAAACAGCACTGCTTCTCTCACTCCATTTTCCTCTATTGCGGTTATTAATACTTCATCAGTTTCTATATTACTAATTGTTCGATACAATAGCGGATCGTGATTAGTGTTTATGCTAATATCACCAAAAGTCCCTATTAAAGGAGGGTAATTCTCGAAACCAATATCTTCTAAAAGAAATGTACTATAATTGGTATTAAATCTAGGAATATAATATTCAGTTTGCCTTGTTATTTCTTGTGTATATTTATTTTGTATTTTATTTAAAAATACCCAATCTGTTTTAGTACCTGCTATAGTGAAATAATTCTTTTTTAGCGTATTTAAATCTTCATATACTTTTCTAAACCTCGTATTAGGTTGATATAAAACAACTAATTGATAATCATCTAAATCTTTTACTTCTTGAGGCTTACTGATTGATATACTGCGACGCTCATTACTTTCAACACTTTTCTTGATAGCTCCGAGATCAGGATGTACTATATCAGAAATCAAAAGTACATTTGTTTTTTGATCTATAACTTCTACTGCAAAATTTTTGTCGTTGTTTACTGTGTTTTTCTCATTCGTTAATGGAACTAATCTAGCAACATATTTAATAACACCTGCACGACTAGCGGGTAAGGTAAAACTAACAACAGCAGAATTACTTTGTTGAGAAAAAGTTATTGGTTGAGAATACACTACACCATTTCCTGATGTAACCTGAAATGTAGTTGTTACATTTTCCTGACCAGAATATGTAAGGATAGCTTCTACTGGAAATTTATTTTTTAAATACGCGTAACGATTAACATTAAGCTGTTGAATTTTGGTATCTGTTACAGCAGTTGTATCACCAGATACCACTGGATATACCGCCTGTTTATATCCTAAACTACTAAACTGATAATCTTTACCATAAGTCTGATTACCATCAGTAATCATTATCGTAGGTGCAATCGTGTTTTTATAAATCTGATCTAATTCTTCTAAAGCTTTAGATATATTAGTTTGTTTTTGATCGAAAGAAAGATCTAACGAATCTTTTAATTTATCGGCAAATGAGTAATACACAAGATCAAACCTATCATTTAATTCTTCGTTTTCTTTTATTTGATTTATGAATTTAATGACTGACTGATCTTGTCGGAGATTTTTTATTGATGAAGAATTATCTACAGCAACAATTAAATCTGGTTTCTCTACATAATACGTTTTTTGCTTAAATGTTGGATTAATTAATAACAACAAGAGTGAGAAAACACTAAGAAAACGTAAAAAAGCAAAGAATAGGCTATTTTTTTTCCTATTCTTTGCCTTATATATATACTGAAACAATGCTATAACCAATGCGATTACAAAAGCAGCTATGATCAATAAAATTGTTTCTATTTGCATGTTTCTAAAGTTAGAGGTAAAGGCAGAAAGTTAGAAGTTGAACAGTATAATTATCTAACAACTCTTACTTTCTAACTCCTTTCTTTATGTTAACATTCCTCCGTCAACATTAAGCACTTGTCCTGTGATGTAAGCACTTAAATCACTTGCCAAAAACAGACATGTATTTGCAATATCTTCTGGAGTACCTCCTCTTTTTAATGGAATAGCATTACGCCATCCATCGACCACTTTTTCATCTAACTTCTCAGTCATTTCGGTTTCTATAAAACCAGGAGCAACTACATTACTACGAATATTTCTTGATCCCAATTCTAAGGCTACCGATTTAGAAAACCCAATAATTCCAGATTTTGAAGCAGCATAATTCGCTTGACCTGCATTACCTTTTACTCCAACAACAGAACTCATATTAATAATACTTCCTTTACGTTGTTTGAGCATAGTTCGTTGTACCGCTTTAGTCATATTAAATACGCTCTTGAGGTTTACTTCTATTACTTTATCAAAATCTTCCTCACTCATACGCATCAAAAGATTATCCTTTGTAATCCCTGCATTATTTACCAAAATATCTACACCCCCAAAAGTTTCTAAAACAGACGCTACCAATTCTTGAGCATCATCATAATTGGCTGCATTACTTTGATATCCTTTAGCTTTAATTCCTAATGCATTTAATTCTTTTTCTAAAGCATTTGCCGCTTCTACTGAAGAACTATATGTAAAAGCAACATTAGCCCCTTGTTGCGCAAAAATTTCTGCTATTCCTTTGCCGATACCACGAGTAGCTCCTGTGATAATAGCCGTTTTACCTTGTAAAAGATTCATTCGTTATGTTTCTATTTTTTTTGTACTTCTGTACAATTTATAATTTGCAATGTAAATTCAAATATAAGAATTACAAATAGGTCATCAGCAATAAACCCTGCGATTTCTCACAGGGTTTATAAACAAATTATAGTTTATCAAATTTTATAATTTTATGTCTTCATTTTTCTTTTCATAATTGAAAAGATAATCAATGTCCATTTCCTTAACCTCTCCTAATTTAGATAAAGCTTTCATATCTGCATCTTTCTTATTCCCGATCACAAGAACATTATAAGTTTCACCTTTGATATTTTCATTAAAGAAAGATTTAAGGTCAGCTAATGTCATATTTTTAATCGTTTCATACATCTCTTCTCTATTATCATAATCAATTCCTCTTTTCTTCAGGTTTTCATAAGACCAAAATATATTTGACTTTGTAATTCGTTTAGCTGCAATTTTCTTTAAAGTGGCTTCTTTTGCTTGATTAAATTGCTCTTCTGCTTCTGGCATATTTGTCATAAGATCCATCATTGCATCAACAGCTTGAGGCATTTTGTTCGCCTGTGTGCCTATATATGCATATACATAATCTGAATCTCCTTTTTCACTAGCCATACTATATTGTGAAAATGCAGAATATGCTAAAGATTTTGATTCACGAATTTCCTGAAATACAATTGAAGATAATCCACTACCAAAATAGGTATTAAACAAACTTGAAGCTGCCATTTTTTTAGGGTCAAACTCTGCTCCTTTTGCTAGGAAAATCATTTCACTCTGGACCATATCATAATCTACAAAATATACATTTCCTCCTGTTTCTTTTTCTATATAGGTAGCTTTTTCAGGGTATTCTTTCAAATCACCAGAAATAGTATGATTTTTATCCAAAGAAGCAAGTGCCGCTTCTACATCCTTACCATAATAGAACACACGTTGTTTATAGGTATATAATTCTTTTATTTTATTAACCAAATCCTGAGGATTGATTTCCTTTAGTTCATTGATTGTATATATATTACGTAATCTAGAGTTTTCTCCAAATTTGCCATAATTCAATAATCCATTCCAAAGAATATTCTGTTTTTGCGTCTTCCCATCCTGACGGCCTTTTGCTATTTGATCAACAAATTTATCATATGCTTCCTGGTCTGCAACTGCATTTTTCCATAGATCTTCTAATAAAATTAATCCTTTATCAAGGTTTTCTTTCAACCCTGAAATACTAACATTTGTTCTATCTTTGGAAGAGTTTATACTATAATTAATTCCTAATTTATAGAATTCTTTTTTAAGTTCTTCTGCTGAATATTTGTCTGTCCCCAGGTAATCGAAATAGCCAGAAGCTACTGACAATGTCTTATCATTATCTATTCCTAAATCAAAAATAATAGTAAGGTTAAAGAGATCATTATTTTCATTTTCTATATAGGATACAGAAACACCGCTATTCGTTTTGGTCGACTTAATCGCTGTTTTGTAATCAATAAATTTAGGCTGTAATGCAGGAGATTCTATTTTTTTAAATTCTTGAATAAACACTGACTCTTTATCCCTATTTAACTCAACAGGAGTAATTCCTGGATTTTCTACCTTAACAATATTCTTATCTTCTCCTTTGATTTTATGTACTTCAACATAGTTATTCCCATAATGCTTATTAGCAAAATCGATCACTTCTTGCTTTGTAATTTTTTTCATATCATCCAACATAGTCAAACGATCTTTCCAATCTGTGAAATGAATAAAGGCATCAAGATATTGGTATGCAGTAGCGCTAGCATTTTCAAATTGTCGTACTCTTGTTAATTTTAAATCATTAACTACAGCATCAATTAACCAGTCATCAAATTCTCCTTTTTTAATTTTTTCTATCTCACCCAACAGTAGCTCTTTAACTTCATCTAAGGTTTGTCCTTCTTTCGGCATTCCATATAATAGATGAAACCCGTAATCGTTATCAAAATTTGTAAAAGAAGATGCATTTTGCACCATTTGTTTTTGATTAAGATCTAAATCAATCAACCCTGCTTGTGAATTCGCTAAAATATAGTCAACCAGCACCACCATAGTCTCCTCTTTTGTCCCAAAACCATCTGTTCTAAATGCTACATATACAGATTCTGCAGTTGGACCGTATACCTCTTTTTTGATTGGTGAAGTTAGTGCTGGTTCTTTTGGGAAATTAGGATGGGTGACTTCTTTAGACTCATATCCTCCAAATGCTTCATTTACTTTCTTAATTGTACTATCAAAGTCTAAATCTCCAACTAAAATCACAGCCATATTATTTGGCACATAATACTTATCAAAATATGCATTAATAGCTTCCATAGATGGATTCTTTAAATGTTCTGATTTACCAATTGTAGACTGAGTTCCGTACGGATGATTAGGATACAGCCCTTCTAAAACAGCAAAATATTGCTTACGACCATCACTATCCTGACCTCTATTAAATTCTTCATATACTGCCTCGAGTTCTGTATGAAACAAACGTAATACTACCTGACTAAATCGTTCACTTTCAACTTTGAGCCATTTATCTAACTCATTAGATGGAATTTTATTAACATAAACAGTTTGTTCATTTGATGTAAAAGCATTTGTTCCTTCTGCACCTAATGAGTTCACCAATTTATCATATTCATTAGCAATAGAAATTTTTGAAGCTTCGAGAGATACTTCATCTATTTTTGTATAGATTTCTTGCTTTTTCTCTGGATCTGTTTCTGCTTTATGCTGTTCATACAAATCAGAAATTTCTTTTAAGAATACTTTTTCTTTTTCAAAATCCTGAGTACCAATTTCATCGGTTCCCTTAAACACCATATGCTCCAGATAGTGCGCTAAACCAGTATTATCTGCAGGATCGTAAGTCGAACCAGCTTTAACAGCAATTAAAGTCTGAATTTTTGGTTCCTCTTCATTCTTACCCAAATATACTTTTAAACCATTATCTAATGTATACAATCGTAAACCTGTAGGATCATTAGTTACAGTTTCATAATTAAATCCCGAAGCATCTGTATGTTGCTCTACCTTTACTTCTTGGGGGTCTTTGTTAGTTTCTGATGATGAATTTTTACAATTACTTAGGCAAATGGCCAATAGTAACAGTAAAAATGTTTTGATTAATTTCATATCCTATTTTAATTGTTTTATGGTGATGTTACACCTGAGTTGATTATATGAGTTAGTTTATAATTAATGTACTATAATACGTGTTGTTCTTTTCAATGTTACGTTTTTTAAGCTTTTTTTAACAAACAATATGTTCCTTGAAACAAAAAACCTCTTGAAAATATATTCAAGAGGTTTTTTTATATTAAAGTATACTATAATATCTATCCTAATACTTCTGCAACTTTCTTTCCTATTTCTGCAGGAGAATCTACCACGTGTATTCCACATTCTCTCATTATTGCTTTTTTGGCAGCAGCAGTATCTTCACTACCTCCAACAATTGCTCCTGCATGTCCCATAGTACGTCCAGCAGGTGCAGTCTCACCAGCAATAAAACCAACAACAGGCTTAGAAGTTCCGCTTTCTTTTATCCATTTTGCAGCATCAGCTTCTAACTGGCCACCAATTTCACCTATCATTACCACGCATTCGGTTTCTGGGTCATTAATCAATAATTCTACAGCTTCTTTTGTGGTAGTACCAATTATTGGATCCCCGCCAATTCCTATTGCAGTAGTAATTCCTAATCCTTGTTTCACTACTTGATCAGCAGCTTCATAAGTCAAAGTTCCTGATTTTGATACTATTCCTACGTTTCCTTTTTTAAATACAAAACCTGGCATAATCCCAACTTTTGCTTCTCCCGGAGTAATTACTCCAGGACAATTTGGTCCAATAAGAGTACATTCTTTATTGCTAATATAATTCGATGCAGTAATCATATCTGCCACTGGAATACCTTCTGTAATAGTAATAATAACTTTAATCCCAGCATCAGCAGCTTCCATAATCGCATCAGCAGCAAAAGCTGGTGGTACAAAAATAATTGTAGTATCAGCACCTACTTCTTTTACCGCGTCTTCGACAGTATTAAAAACAGGTTTATCGAGATGTGTTTGTCCTCCTTTACCAGGAGTCACTCCTCCAACAACGTTTGTACCATATTCTATCATTTGACCTGCATGAAAAGTACCTTCACTACCGGTAAAACCTTGTACAATAATTTTTGAATCTTTATTAACTAAAACACTCATTGCGTTATGATTTTTTATTTTTTTTAAAGAGCTTCAAAAGTAAGCTTTTGAACATTATGTTTAAAATGAAAAAGTAATTATTTTGAAATAAAAGACATCATACTTTCTGGAGTATTATCTCCTTGTTGACTTATTTGATATCCTTTATATAATTTATCATCTTTAAGTTCCCAAATTGTAATAAAATGCGCTATTGCATCTTCTTTTTCTGGATTTTCGATTGTCTTTGCAAAGTAAGTATATCTAATAGTTACAGAGCTGCCTTCTGCAATAAGATGACTAATTTCACATCTAAAAGTTTCAAAAGATAAAGCCATCTCACTAAACATGGTTTTTATATCATTGAAATCCTTCTTATTAAATCCGAAACTACTATTCCAGTATAATATAATTTCAGGATGCAAATATTTAGAAAATGCTTCAACATCATGAATAAGATCAGTTTCATAAAAAGATCTTACTATTTCCTTTGCACTATTCATTCTTTTTTAATTTTTCTATTAATTCTGGTACCTGTCTAATGGCAGCAATCTCTTTATATTTCTTTCTAAAATCATCAGCAGGAGTACCAAAATAACTTTTATTAGCTCCTAAAGATTTGCTTACTCCCGATTGAGCTGAAATAATTGCTTTTGTTCCAATTCTAACATCACTTGTTATACCTACCTGTCCCCAAATAGTTACTTCATCTTCTATAACAACACAACCTGCTATACCTACTTGAGATGCAATTAAACACTTCTCTCCTATTACAGTATCATGACCAATATGAACCTGATTATCTATTTTAGTTCCTTTTTTGATCGTCGTATCACCAGTAACTCCTTTGTCAATTGTACATGAAGCACCTATATCAACATTATCCTCAAGCACTACTCTTCCTCCAGAAATCAATTTATCAAAACCTTCGGGTCTTTTTTTATAATAAAAAGCATCTCCTCCTAAAACACTTCCAGAATGAATTGTTACATTATCTCCTATAATTGTATTGTCATAAATACTCACATTAGCATGAATACAACAATTATTACCGATAGTTACGTTATTACCTACAAAACTCCCTGGTTGTATGATCGTATTTTCTCCTATTTTAGCCGTATCTGAAAGTAAAGAATTTGCTTTTTCAAAAGGTTTAAAATATTTGGTAAGTGTGTTAAAATCTCTAAATGGATCATCAGAAATTAGAAGTGCCTTACCTTTGGGGCAATCTACATTTTTATTAATCAAAATAATTGTAGCCGCACTTTGCAAAGCTTTATCATAGTATTTTGGATGATCAACAAAAACAATATCCCCTGGAGAGACAACATGTATTTCATTCATTCCCAAAACTGGAAAATTGGGATCTCCTATATACTCACTAGAAATAATAGTGGCAATTTGTTCTAAGGTGTGTTTCTGAGGAAATTTCATTTTTTAAATCAAGAAATTCAGCATTCTGAATTATTCTTTAATACGTTCTTTATATGTACCTTTTTCTGTTTCTACTTTAATCTTATCACCTTCATTAATAAAAAGAGGTACCATTACTTCTGCTCCTGTTTCTACAGTTGCAGGTTTTGTTGCATTTGTTGCTGTATTTCCTTTTACTCCTGGTTCTGTAGCGGTAACTTCAAGAATTACACTTGCTGGCATTTCTACAGAAAGAGGCATTTGATCTTCAGAGTTAATAATTACAGTCACTACTTCTCCTTCTTTTAGTAAGCCTGGGGCATCTAAAACAGATTTTTCTAAAGTGATTTGATTGTAATCTTCTGTATTCATAAAATGAAAAGTGTCACCTTCAGCGTATAAATATTGAAATTTATGCGTTTCAACACGTACATCTTCGATTTTATGTCCCGCAGAGAATGTATTATCAATTACTTTTCCTGTGGTAACACTCTTTAGTTTAGTACGCACAAAAGCAGGACCTTTACCTGGTTTCACATGTAAAAATTCAATAATTTTATAGATGTCATGATTATATTTAATACATAATCCATTTCTGATATCACTAGTACTTGCCATTATTTAGTATTCTTTATTTCTTATTAATCAAATATAAAAGATATCTCCAATTTTCTAATTAGAGAAATACCCTTTCATAATACCTCTTTGCGAATTTTTAATAAATTCTAACACTTCATCTCGTTCTGGAGTAGCCTCCATTTCAGCTTCTATAATAGCAACTGCTTGCGAGTTATTATAATTTTGCTGATATAAAATTCTATATATATTTTGTACTTCTCTTATTTTTTCTGTCGTAAATCCTCTTCTACGTAAACCGATAGAATTTATTCCAACATAAGACAAAGGCTCTCTTGCTGCTTTAACATATGGAGGTACATCCTTACGCACTAATGATCCTCCTGTAACAAAAGCATGATTTCCAATACTACAAAACTGTTGTACTGCTGCCATACCTGCCAAAACCACATAATCTCCTACATTAATATGTCCTGCTAATGTACTATTATTAGAAAATATACAATTATCACCTACAATACAATCATGAGCAATATGACAATAAGCCATAATCCAACAGTTCTTACCTATTTTGGTTTTCATTCTATCCGCAGTACCTCGATTTATAGTAACACATTCGCGAATAGTTGTATTATCTCCGATTTCTGTGATTGTATCCTCATCATTAAACTTTTTATCCTGAGGGGTTGCCGAAATAACCGCTCCGGGGAAAATGCTACAGTTTTTTCCAATACGTGCACCTTCCATAATAGTAACATTGGAACCTATCCAGGTTCCTTCTCCAATTACTACATTATTATGTATAGTTGTAAAAGGTTCTATTACAACATTTTTTGCAATTTTTGCTCCTGGATGAACATATGCTAAAGGTTGATTCATCTACTATTATTTATTGTTATTTTGATTTTACTATTTGTGCCATAAGCTCTGCTTCAGTCACTAATTTACCATTAGCATAAGCAAATGCTTGCATATGACATATACCTCTACGAATTGGAGTAATTAGCTCCAACTTAAATATTAACGTATCCCCGGGCAATACCTGTTGTTTAAACTTTACTTTATCTATTTTCATAAAATAGGTAAGATAATTTTCAGGATCCGGAACTGTACTTAGTGCTAAAATACCTC
Organism: Aquimarina sp. AU119; assembly: GCF_900312735.1. Taxonomy (NCBI): domain Bacteria; kingdom Pseudomonadati; phylum Bacteroidota; class Flavobacteriia; order Flavobacteriales; family Flavobacteriaceae; genus Aquimarina; species Aquimarina sp. AU119. The sequence continues at coordinate 345,169 of NZ_OMPF01000022.1, forward strand.
CGGTCTGAGCCATTGCTTCAACCTGAAGTACTCCTGGCATTACTGGTGCTCCAGGAAAATGCCCTTCAAAAAATGGTTCATTCATTGTCACATTCTTAAGTCCTACAACATGGCTGTCTGACATCTCAAGAATCCTGTCTATCAATAAAAAAGGAGATCGATGCGGAAGCATTTCCATAATCTTATTGATATCCATTAATGGTGGCTTATTAAGATCAAATTGAGGAACTTTATTACGTTTCTCTATCTTAATAATCTTAGAAAGTTTTTTTGCAAACTGTGTGTTCACAAAGTGACCGGGCTTATTAGCTATGATCTTACCTCTTATTCTGGTTCCTATTAATGCTAAATCTCCTATTACATCCAATAATTTATGTCGAGCAGCTTCATTTGGATAATGTAAAGTTAAGTTATCCAAAATACCGTTAGGTTTTATAGCGATAGATTCTTTCCCAAAGGCAACTTTAAGTTTCTCCATGGTACTAGGACTAAGCTCCTTATCAACATAAACAATAGCATTATTTAAATCACCACCTTTTATTAGACCGTGTTCTAACAACATTTCTAACTCATGTAAAAAACTAAATGTTCTCGCATCAGCTATTTCCTTTTTAAAATCAGAAAGATGTTTTAGAGATGCATTTTGAGTTCCTAGAACTTTAGTACCAAAATCCACCATAGTAGTAACCTGGTATTCATCAGAAGGCATTACTATAATTTCACTACCTGATTCTTCATCAACATATGAAATTACATCTTTTACGATATATTCTTCTCTTTCTGCTTCTTGCTCTACAATACCTGCAGATTCTAAAGCTTCTATAAAAAACTTACTCGAACCATCCATTATTGGTGGTTCTGAAGCATTTAACTCTATCAAAAGGTTATCAATCTCTAATCCTACACAAGCGGCAAGTACATGTTCTGAAGTCTGGATACTAACTCCATTTTTCTCTAAATTTGTACCTCGTTGTGTATTTACAACATAATTAGCATCTGCCTCGATGATAGGATTTCCTTCCAAATCAATTCTACAAAATGCATAACCGTGATTTTCGGGAGCGGGTTTAAAGGTTAATGTTACCTCTTTTCCTGTATGTAAACCTACTCCAGTAAGTATTACCTCCTTTTCAATGGTTCTTTGTTTGCTCATGACAACGTCACTCATTATTATTTATCTTTTTCTCTAGTTTGTATACTCTATCTACTATTTTGGGAAGGTTTTTAAAATGCACATAGGATTTATTAAAATCAGAATATCCCAAAGCTGGAGATCCCTGAATAGCTTCTCCATCTTTAATATTTCTTCCAATACCGGATTGAGCCTGTATTCTCACATTGTTACCTATAGTTAAATGCCCTGCAATACCAACTTGTCCTCCTATTAAACAATGTTTCCCTATTTTGGTTGACCCGGCAATACCGGTTTGCGCTGCAATTGCAGTATGTTCTCCAATTTCTACGTTATGAGCAATCTGTATTTGGTTATCTAATTTTACTCCATTATGTATAACTGTAGACCCAAGTGTGGCTCTATCAATTGAGGTACCTGCTCCCACATCTACATTATCTCCAATAACAACATTACCTGTTTGAGGCACTTTACTATATTCTCCTTTTTCATTTGGTGTAAATCCAAAACCATCGGCTCCTACTATTGCCCCACTATGGATAACACAACCATTTCCAATTATAGTCTCAGAATAAACCTTTGCTCCTGCAAAAACAACAGCATTATCTCCAATGGTTACATTATCTCCTATATAAACGTTAGGGAAAATTTTTGCATTCTTTCCTATTTTAACGTTTTCACCCATATAAGAAAATGCACCAAAATAAATTGCTTCTCCATAAACGGCTGTCTTAGAAATAAAACTGGGTTGTTCTATCCCAACTTTATTCATTTTTACCATATTGTAATATTCCAACAATTGAGAAAAAGCTTTATAGGCGTCATCTACTCTTATAAGAGTTGTTTTTATATTTGATTCTGCTTCAAAGGTTTTATCTACAATAGTAATAGATGCATCAGTAGAATATATGTATTGAGTATATTTAGGGTTTGACAAAAAGGTTAGTGAGCCTTTTGTTCCTTCCTCTATTTTAGCTAGTTTAGATACTTCAACAGTTTCATCTCCCTCGATTTCTCCGTTTAAAATACCCGCAATTTGTGTGGCTGTAAAAATCATTCTAGCAAAAGTATAAAAAATGTGTTAATGTTTATGCTTCGGATAGCACATAAAATATTTGGTAACTGGTTTTGATAAAGCTTCTAAGTTAAACTGATCAGTAGCTTTTACAATATCAACAATTTTTCTAGATTTGTATAAAACATTGATATTCTGCTTATTTAGATGATATGCTTGGTTTGAAATAGCTCCTTCAAATATAAAATAACGTGCTTCTTCATTCGAAATTTTATATTTTTCCTTAAATTTCTTTATATGCTCTTCTTTCTTTTTTTCCTGAAAAGGCTTCTTTTTAATTTTAATTTTCAAAAGATCACGATCTATAATCATTAAAGATAATGTGCTCAAAACAAAATCATCTGAAGTAGACCATTCTTTCATTGCAGAAACAATATCATAATCATCTAGCCTCGAAAATGTATGTAACACTTCAGAAGTAAAGTTCTCTGATGTAATTTTATTTTTTAAGAAAAAAGTTAAAGGTTCACTCGCTCTTAGCTCTACTCCTTTATCAACAAGCTCCTTTGCTCTTTTTAAAACTCTAATTAATAAACTCTCTGCAACAAGACTCGTTTTATGAAGATATACTTGCCAATACATCAAACGTCTTGCAAGTAAAAACTTCTCAACAGAATAAATTCCTTTTTCTTCTACTACTAAAGCATCATCTACTACAGTTAACATAGTGATTAAACGCTCACTATTAATATTGCCCTCTGCTACACCAGTATAAAAGCTATCTCTTTTTAAATAATCCAAACGATCCATATCCAATTGTCCAGAAATCAATTGATGTAAAAAATCCCGATGATACTCTCCTTTGAAAATTTTTATCGCAAGCGTTAAACTACCGTTAAATTCTTCGTTAATTTCCTCCATAAACATCAAGGAAATTGACTCATGATTTACCTCATTTACGATACTATGCTCCATCGCATGAGAAAAAGGACCATGACCAATATCATGTAATAAAATTGCTGCATATAACGCTACTTCTTCATCTTCAGAAATGCTAATCCCTTTAAAACGAAGAACTCTCACCGCTTTTTGCATAAGATGCATACAACCTAATGCATGATGAAATCGAGTATGATGAGCACCAGGATATACTAGATACGATAACCCCATCTGCGATATACGACGTAACCTTTGAAAATACCTATGCTCTATTAGATCAAAAATTAGTTCATTCGGTATCGTAATAAAACCGTAAATTGGGTCGTTTAATATTTTGAGCTTATTTCTTTTTTTCAAGTTCATTTTGCCTTTACGGAAGCAAATATACATATATGACAATCATATACGTATATTTCTAAATGAATTTAAGAGAATCAAGTTTACTATTTGGGGTCAAATAAGCATTCTCACAAGTCAACACATAATTAAAATTAAAACTAAATGAGTAAAATAAAGATACTTTGGGTAGATGATGAAATTGATTTACTTAAACCACATATATTGTTTTTGGAAAAGAAAAACTATGAAGTAACAAAATGTCAAAGTGGTACAGAAGCCATTGATATATTGGATGAAGATAACTTTGATATCATTTTTTTAGATGAAAACATGCCTGGACTTTCTGGAATAGAAACGCTATCAGAAATTAAAGAAAAAGAAGATGGTATCCCTGTAGTCATGATCACTAAAAGTGAAGAAGAATATATTATGGAGGAAGCTATTGGTAGTAAAATTGCTGATTACCTTATTAAGCCCGTAAATCCCAATCAAATTCTTTTAAGTCTGAAGAAAAACTTAGACAATTCGCGTTTAGTATCAGAAAAAACCACCGCCAATTATCAACAAGAATTTAGAAAAATAGCGATGGATATGGCTATGGTAAATTCTTTTGAAGAGTGGTCAGAATTATATCAAAGATTAATCTATTGGGAATTACAACTTGAAAACATAGAAGATACTGGGATGTTTGAGATCCTTGAATCTCAAAAAGTAGAAGCTAATTCACAGTTTTGCAAATTTATAGATAAGAATTACCCAGATTGGTTTAGCGGAAGTAATGATGCCCCCGTAATGTCGCATACATTATTTAAGGAAAAAGTGGTCCCTGAAATAAGTAAAGATCAACCGACCTTATTGGTTGTCATTGATAATTTACGTTATGATCAATGGAAAGCTTTTGAACCAACGATAAACAACTATTACAAAAAAGAACAAGAAGATTCTTATTTTAGTATTTTGCCTACGGCAACTCAATATGCCAGAAACTCTATCTTTTCTGGGCTTATGCCTTCTGAAATGAAAAAGAAACATCCAGATTTATGGCTTGACGACACTGACGAAGGAGGAAAAAACATGAATGAAAATGAGTTTTTAACAGCCCAGCTACAACGATTGGGACTTAATATCAAACATGAGTATTATAAAATCACCAATGAAAGATCTGGTAAAACTTTAGCTGCAAATTTTAAAGGGTTAAAGGATAATGATCTAACGGTAGTTGTTTACAACTTTGTAGATATGCTCTCTCATAGTAAAACCGAAATGGAGGTTATTAAAGAATTAGCATCAAATGATAAATCCTATAGATCACTTACGCAAAGCTGGTTCAAAAATTCGCCTTTACTAGAAATGATTCAACAAGCACAGCAATTAGGTTTTAAACTTCTTATAACTACAGATCATGGTACTATAAATGTAAAAAATCCATCTAGAGTTATTGGTGATAAAAATACGAGTCTTAATTTAAGGTACAAGACAGGAAAAAGTCTTACTTATGAAAAAAAGGAAGTTCTGGAAGCTATAAACCCAAAAGATATTCATCTACCTTCTATTAACATGAGTAGTTCGTTTATTTTTGCAAAAGGAGACTATTTTTTTGCATACCCAAACAATTATAACCACTATGTAAGTTATTATAGGAACACTTATCAACATGGAGGAGTTTCTCTAGAAGAAATGATTATTCCTTTTATTGTTTTAAATCCAAGATAAATACAGAATTTAAACAAATTTCATTTAGCTAAAGTATATTTGCAGTTATTATTTCTAAAGTTAAATTTATCAACATAATAATGACGTTAGTATACACTCTAGAAGATTTACCCAATGTAGCCAAGAAACTAATTTCGAATATCAAACATAAAATTGTCTTGTTTGATGCTTCTATGGGGACTGGAAAAACTACTTTAATCAAAGAGATTTGTAAACAATTAGGCGTACAAGATGTTATTTCTAGTCCGACCTATTCTTTGGTAAACGAATATAAAAGTAACAAAGGACTGATATATCATTTTGATTTTTACAGAATAGAAAATGAAGAAGAAGCTTATCATATTGGGTTTGAAGAATATTTAGATTCTGATGCATGGGTATTTATAGAGTGGCCCGATAAAATTGCTAATTTACTTCCAGAAAATGTATCAAAAGTTAAGATTGATTTACTTGAAAATCAAAAAAGGAGTTTGTCTTATAATTGAATACATTTTTGCTTGTTAAATTTTAAATATTTGCTCCAACTTGCTTTCTTGAGTTTTTTATTCGTAATTTGAGTTAAAGAATTTCACGCAAATGAGTACACCTAAATCTCCTTTTACAAAAGAGCAATTGCTACCACAGGAGGAAATGATCGAAGTAGCACGCAAAAAAGGAAAACTATTTATAGGTATCCCAAAAGAAACTCACTATCAAGAGAAACGTGTTTGTCTTACTCCTGATGCTGTTGCTGCATTGACAGCTCATGGTCATAGAGTTTTATTAGAAACTAATGCTGGAATTGGTGCTAGCTTTTCTGATAGAGATTATAGCGAAGCTGGAGCTGAAATCACTAATGACAGAACAAAAGTGTTTGGTTGCCCTATTATTCTTAAGGTAGAACCACCATCTTTGGAAGAACTAGAGCATATAAATCCACAAACCGTATTAATCTCTGCTTTACAGCTTAAAACTCAATCAAAAGACTATTTTCAAGAACTTGCAAAAAAAAGAATCACAGCATTAGGTTTTGAATTTATTCGTGATGCAGATGGAGCATATCCAGCCGTTAGGGCATTAAGCGAAATCGCAGGAACTGCTGCAGTTTTAATCGCATCAGAATTAATGAACAGCGTTTCTACTCAAGGCTCAGGATTAATGATGGGAAATATTAGTGGTGTACCTCCTGTAGAAGTTGTAATTGTGGGAGCAGGTACTGTTGGTGAATTTGCTGCACGTTCTGCAATTGGTCTAGGAGCTAACGTCAAAATCTTTGATAACTCCATAACTAAACTACGTTGTATACAGACTAACATAGGGAGACCTTTATTTACTTCTACTATTCAACCCAAAAACTTACTCAAAGCATTACGTCGTTGTGATGTAGTAATTGGAGCTGTAAGAGGAAAAAACAGAGCTCCAATAATTGTTACTGAAACTATGGTAGAACGTATGAAACCAGGCTCAGTAATAATTGATGTTAGTATTGATATGGGAGGATGTTTTGAAACCAGTGAGATCACATCACATGATCATCCTACTTTTCAAAAACATGGAGTAGTTCATTATTGTGTTCCTAATATCCCTTCTCGTTATGCAAGAACATCATCTTTATCAATAAGTAATATTTTCACCCCTTATCTATTGCAAATAGGAGATGAAGGCGGAATAGAAAATGCTGTACGCTTTGATAGAGGATTAAAAAATGGGCTATATTTCTATCACGGAATTTTAACCAGCAAACCCATAGCAGACTGGTTTGATCTTTCATATCGCGATATCAACTTACTCATTTTATAAAATGTCCTATTACATTTTTTTTACTTAAAACTAGTCTTGTTTTTATATCTAAGAATTCCAAAATTTACTTACTTTTGGCGTCATAATATTGCTTTTTATTTATGAAACTAGCGCAGCGGTTATTTTATTACTTAGGTGGATTTGCTATAGGTCTTATACTTTTATTTTTCTTTTTGGGAGGAAAAAATGCTTCTTGTGACTATGGCCCTTCTGCCAGAGTTCTTAAAAATATTAGAATTAAAAAACGAGCTTTTTCTAATGAAGCAATAAACAATATGAGAACCTATCAAATTGATACTGCTGATATATCTCTCCTTTTAACAAAAGGTAATGTTGATTTTTCTAAAAGTAATACAAAATTAGACTCCTGTAGAACATATTTCATTGAAGGTTCTATTAAAGAACAAAACATACATATGCTAGTTGAAAATTGTGACTCAATAGCAAAGATTAATGTCCTTAACAAAAGTAATTAAGTAACAATACTTTTTTACTTTTAATATAGAAAATGTAAAAACTCTCTATACTGACCGGTATTTATTCTATAAAATCACCAATAAAAATACCTCCGTTTTTACTTACGTTTATAAAATACAAATCAAATAGTTGTGAAATAGAATCTCTACCTCCCTTAGAAAACCAATACATTGAATCACCTAAAGAAAAACCAGCTCCAGAAGATATTTCCGAAGAAATAGAACTTCCTCCATAGGAAGAAAATATAATCAATAACTAAAAATATAAAAAAGGTTATAGTACGATATTTAATATTTTTTCTGCAACCGTTCTAAAATATCATAAAGCGAATCAGATATTATAATTTAATTTTCATCGCCCAAAATTGAAAAGTCTCATTTCCTATGGTAAAATTATGTTCTCCAGCAACTTGATACCCTTTATTTTTATAAAAAGATACGGCTTGTTCTTTTTTCTTTAAATTTGATAACCACAAATAGGTATATGATAGATCTATAGCGGCCTCTATCATTTGTTGATGCAATTTACTTCCTATACCTTGACCTTCATATCCCTGCAAAAGATATATCCGTTGAAGTTTACATACATTTTGATCCTTTATAAATTCTGATGGAGAATTTAATTTCAATTTACCATAACCTATTGGTTTTGAGCTCTCAAAATCTTCTACAAGCCAATATAAATTATCAGGATTAGCCAAACTTTTTTCTATTTTATCCAATGAAAATGCTATGTTCAGATATTCTGTTATAGTATTTCGTTTATCAAAAAACTGCCCATAAGACTGATCAAAAGTCTTTGCTCCTAAATAAGAAATACTCTTTGCATCTTTAACATTAGCCCTTCTTATATCAATCATAACATTATCTTTTAGCTGGTTCAACATCTATAAACATGTTTAAAATTTCATTAAAAGATTCTTTGTCTACGGGTTTGTAAACTACCCTTTCTCCTATAGGATATTTTTCTACACAATTCCCAGTAATACAATTAACAGGGCGTGTTGGTCTTTTTTCAAAACCACCTCCACAATTTGGACATACATTAAATAAAATATTCTCTACGCAATCTTTACAGAAAGTACACTCAAAAGAACAAATCATTGCATCTACACTATGATTTGGTAGATCCTTATTACAATTTTCACAAGTGGGTCTTACTTCAAGCATATTATTCTTGTTTTATCTATTTTGGTTTATATAATCAAGTACTTCTTTTGGTTCTTTAACTCCTTCTTGTAGATTATCATCAGAAATAGCATTATTAGCAATTTGTCTTAAAGGAACTACACCTGCCCATATTGGTAATTTATAATCTTCTGCTTCATCTACCACTCCTTCTGCCCTAACCTTTGCTGAAGCTGTTTTAATACTTAATTCTAAAACTAAAGTAGCATTAAACTCCTTTTCATTGGGCTGTCTTACATTATCCCAATGACCAGAGACCATATGATTTAAAATACATGCAAGTGCATCCATTTTTTCTTTTGGATTTTCGACTTTACGTACCTCTCCAAATACATTTACCGATCTATAATTTGCTGAATGATGAAAAGCAGACCTTGCCAAAACCAAGCCATCCAGATGCGTTACTGAAAGACTCGCCTCACCAACATCTAATAAATTTAGCATCATTCGATTCTTAAGAGATCCATGAATATAAATTTTATCTTCTTTTCTTCCATAAGCAGTAGGAATTACTATAGCTTGACCTTTAAACACATAACCGACATGGCACAAAAATGTATCATCTAAGATTTCATTTATAGTATTTATGTCATATATCGCTCTCTTAGGGCCTCTAACTACTTTATTAAGTTCTGATATTGAATAATCTGCCATAATATATTTTTATTTCACGTTCAAAAATAATAGCTTTATGGTACATTAAAACAACCCAGTTTACAAATATTTAATAGTCCAGTATTGTTTCCTTTTAAAAATAATATCATTCTTGATCGTAATATTAATCGAAATCTGTATCTACAATTATGTGATCAAATTATTGGCTTTATAAAATCAGGAAAACTACCTCCATCCACCAAATTACCAGGGTCACGAAAATTAGCTGAAAACCTATCTATACATCGTAAAACCGTTATAGCTTCTTATGAAGAGCTTATTTCTCAGGGATGGATAGAAACCATACCTGCAAGAGGAACATTTGTCAGCAGTATATTGCCTATCGTTAATCCGTTAGGCTTTGATCGATCTTTTGCTGAGATGAAAACAAAAGACAAAAGCGGATTTACTTTTTCTAAGCGTACTCATTTGGTGCGAAAATTAAGTATTTCAAACACAGAGCAAACATTAAAAATAGACGATGGAAGCCCTGACCATAGATTAGCTCCGATAGACGAAATAGCAAAAATATACCGAAACATTAGCAAAAAAATGTACAATAAGGATTTATTGACTTATGGATCTATCTATGGAAATATCGAATTAAGAAAAGCCTTAATGTACTATCTAAATCAAACTCGCGGGTTAGATATCAAAATTGACAATATTTTAATTACTCGAGGTAGTCAGATGGGAATTTATCTTGCCGGCCAACTATTACTTTCAAATAAAAATCGAGTTATTGTTGGTTCTACTAATTACATAACAGCTGATAATACATTTATAGAATCAGGAGGAATTATAGAAAGAGTTCCTGTTGACGAAGAAGGTTTGGATACCAAGTGTATTGAAAAACTATGTAAATCCAAAGAAATAAAAGCAGTCTATGTAACTTCTCATCATCATCATCCAACAACTGTAACTCTTTCTGCCAAAAGGCGTATGCATTTATTACAATTGGCTCAACACTATAATTTTGCTATAGTAGAAGATGATTACGATTATGATTTTCATTACAGTAACGCTCCTATTTTACCTCTTGCCAGTAATGACAATAAAGGCAATGTAATTTATATTGGAGGATTTACCAAGATTATCGCTCCAGCTATGAGAATTGGATATCTGATAGCTTCAAAAGATTTTATTGATGAGGCCGCAAGTTTGAGACGCATTATTGATCGTCAAGGAGATCAGTTACTCGAACAAACAATAGCACAAATGATTACTTCGGGGGATGTACAACGTCATTCTAACAAAGTGCTCAAAATATATAAAACGAGACGTGACTTATTCTGCTCTTTATTAAAAGAAAAACTAAATCCTTATTTTGATTTTAGAATTCCTAATGGAGGTATGGCGGTTTGGACAAAACTTAACAAGTCTTATCATTGGGATGATATATATAGAGAAGCTAAAAAACTTCACTTAGAACTCAATCCTAATTGGCGACGTTATGACAATAATAACTCCAATCATAATGGAGTTCGAATGGGTTTTGCCGCATTAAACGAAGATGAGATTAGAGAAGTTATCAATAGACTAGAAAAAGTCATGAACTGTATAAATTCTTGATTTTTATTCTATTAAAGAAAAGTAAAAACAAACTCTTTCAGCACGTAGAAATATCTTTTTTGACTTCTTTTTTACGGTAGAACCTCTAAACAAAACCATCCAAAACCTTAATTCTTTGTGAAATTCAAAAAAACAAACACAACACACTTAAAAACAAACCTTTAACCATTTATTTTTTTACTTTCTACATCAAAAAAACACAATTTTAAGAGTGCAACAAATCATTTGTGGCATGTTTCTAATCATATGTAATCCATTTGTATAAAATCATTCCGAACATTTACATCATCAACCAATTTAGTAGTTTTTTAAGTTAATTTTTAATAAAATTGAATTATATAGATTAAAAAAACATGAAATATTCAAAATGATTCCTAAATCATTTTTTAAAACTCTTCATGGCTCGCAATTTTTAAAATTTTCACTTTTCAAACTTATTCATTTGGTTAAAAGAGTTCTTTATCACTCAGGGAGCTCATTCGACAACTTTTAATTGGAAACAAAAGTTAGCGGTTATTGTGCAGTATTATTTATAACCAAATAAAAAAACTAACCAGGCGAATAATACTTCATAAGCAACCGAGACATATTTAAGTAAGGGATACTTTATTAAATTTTTCACATTTCAACAATTAATTATGAAAGAACTATTTTTTAATTTATCCAGAAAACGTTTGATTCTGGGGCTACTCACAGCACTGATGGGAATCTATCAAGTCTATGCACAACAAACGATAACCGGTAAGGTTGTTGGAGAAGACGATGTAGGTATTCCTGGAGTAAATGTTTTAGTTAAAGGTACTACTACAGGTCAAATTACTGATTTTGACGGTAATTTTAGTATTTCTGCTACAGAAAATGATGTTATTACCATTTCATATTTAGGGTTTATTACTCAAAATATAACGGTAGGTAATCAAACAACAATCAACGTAAAACTTTTAGCTGATACCCAAGCTTTAGATGAGATTGTGGTTATTGGGTATGGAACGGCAAGAAAAAGTGATCTTACAGGTTCTGTTTCACAAGTTTCTGCAAAATCTTTTGAAGGTCAACCTCTAGCACGTCTGGAAGAAGCTTTACAAGGTAGAGCTGCAGGAGTTACTGTTGCAAAAGCAAACGGAGCGCCAGGGGCAGCTATTAAAGTAAGAATTAGAGGAGCTAACTCTATTAACCGAAGTAATGACCCTCTAGTTGTTATTGATGGTTTTATTGGTGGTGACTTAAGTACATTAAACCCTAATGATATTGCATCGATAGATGTATTAAAAGATGCCTCTGCAACAGCAGTTTATGGATCACGAGGATCTAATGGAGTGGTTTTGGTAAGTACTAAAAAAGGTAAAGGCGTTACAAAAGTAGATGTTGATTTTTTTACGACAATATCTACAGTACCAGATTTAATACCTACTTTGGGGGCAGCTGATTTTGCTAGAATTGAAAATTCAAGAAGAATCCGAGGCGGTGGATCTGCAATTTTCACAGATCAAGAAATAGCTGGTTTTGCGGCTAATGGAGGAACAAATTATCAAGATGAGATATTTCAAACTGCAATAAGTCAAAACTTACAACTATCTGCAAGTGGATCTGAAGGAAAGATTGGATATTTTATATCTGGTAATTATGTCAATCAAGAAGGTGTCGTAATTAATACTAATTATGAACGATATTCATTACGTTCTAACGTTAACGCAAACATCTCTGACAAGTTTAAAATTGGGTTTAATATATTTGGTAGTAGAACCACTACAATAAATGATTTAAATCAATTTGGTCGATTTCAAGGAAGTGTAGTGTTAAATGCTTTATCCTGGGACCCTACTACTCCAATCTTTGATGAAAATGGAAATTACAATAATGTTTCTGAAAGAAATTTGGCATCCCTTAACTATAATCCAGTTGCGAACCTAACACTGGCCAATGTTGAAAATATAAGAGACAGAATTGACGCCAATATCAACCTAAGTTATGATATATTAGAAAATCTTAACTATACTCTAATAGCAGGAGCAACAACTTTTAATGGGTCCAATGAAAGTTACAGAACATTTAGAGCTGACCCTCCAACGGCTGGTTTTGGAGACAATAAAAATACGACTCATCAGATCAGTAATATTCTTACCTGGAGCAAAGAATTTGGTCAACACAATGTAAAGGCTACCGGAGTCTATGAATTTTCTGGGATACAGAATCGTTTTAATGGATATAATGCTGCTCGTCTTTTTGTTCCTGGTGGATTCTATTTTGCAGAAACTGCTCCTGGATCTGGCCAATCTGTTTTTAATAATTTTTCAGAAAGAAGTATTCAATCCCTAATGGCCCGTGGTGAATATATTTATAATAATGCCTTATTTGTCACAGGAACAATTCGTATGGATGAGTCTTCAGTATTTCGATCAGAAAACAGAAGAGGATATTTTCCTTCTGTAGCTTTAGCATATTCATTTGATAATATGACATTTATAGAAAAAAGTAATGTTTTTAGCAGTCTTAAACTAAGAGCTGGTTGGGGACAAGTAGGTAACGAAAACATAGACCCTTACACTACTTTTCCTAATGTACAAAATGCAAATTTTTCATTCAATGGATCAGATTCTACACCTGGTGTAGCACCTAACAGTTTTGGTAACCCTGATCTAAAATGGGAAACCACAACACAGACCAATATTGGTATAGATTTAGGTTTTTTAAACGGGAGAGCAAACCTGTCTATAGATGCCTACCAAAAAAACACAACAGATCTACTCCTTGATGACCCTGTAATCCCTTCTAACGGTGGTAATGTAACAATTTCAAAAAACATTGGAGAAGTAGAAAACAAAGGAATTGATGTTGCTATTTCTGCAGATGTAATCAATACAGATAATTTTAACTGGAATACCAATTTTAATCTATCCCATTTTAAAAATGAAGTAACTGACTTAGGTGGTCGTGATGAAATTCAAGGAACTTTTGGTAGTATCGATGGACAAGGTAGAACCTGGAACATTATACAAGTAGGTCAACCTTTAGGGCAATTTAATGGAGCTACTTTTTTAGGAACCTGGAAAACATCTGAAGCAGCTGAAGCGGCAACATTTGGAAGAGCACCGGGGGACGCCAGATATCTTAGAGATGAAAATGGAGATATTGTATTTAGTGCTATTGGTAACGGTACACCTACATTAACGTGGGGTTTTAACAATACTATTACTTATAAAAACTGGGATCTAAATATATTCTTTCAAGGAGTACACGGTTTTGATATCTTAAATGCTGTACAAGGTGTAATCGTTGGTAACACAGGAAATCAAAGAAGTTTTTTAGCTCCAGAACAATTAAATCAATGGACACCGCAAAATGAAACAGATATTCCCGCAGGAGGACCGAATGAAGCCGGATCAACACGCTATATAGAAAAAGGGGATTTTATCAGACTTAGCAATCTTACTTTAGGATACACATTAAAAGATGTAAAACATTTAAATGCCAATGTTAAGCTGTATATAACAGGACAGAATTTATTCTTAATCACAGATTATTCTGGATATGACCCTGAGCTCACATCTGTCCCGGCAGATGATAATGCAGGAAATAAAAGTGTAGATGTAGCAGCAGGTATAAATGCAGGAGCCTACCCAAATCCAAGATCATTCATTTTTGGAGTAAAAGTAGGGTTTTAACACAAAAAACAAATTTTATGAAAACAACATATAACAAAAAAATAAAAAGCAAAATAAGATATTTATTATCAGTAGTGATAATAACATCTATTTTTCAAAGTTGTGCAGATTTGGATGAAGATCCAACAATAGCGCAACTAGCTCCGGGTGCATATTCTAAAATTCAAGAATTAGAACTAGGAGTTACCGGAGTTCATGCTAGATTAAATGATGCTTCCTGGATGACCACTTTTTATGCTCCTTTCTGGGCTGGAGATGATATTACTACTCATTTTGGAAGTAACAAAGCTGAATTTAGAGAATTTGATCAACGTCAAGTTTCTCAAGCAAACTCTAGAGTTAAAAATAATTGGGAAGCGATTTACAGAACAATTCGTGCTGCAAATACTGTTATATCTAATAACGAAGGACTTATTCTTACTGACCCCGGTGAAATAGAAACTCAAACTCGGTTAATTGCAGAAGTTTACTTTTTAAGAGGGGTAATGTTTTTTCATTTAGCCAGAATTCATGGACAAATACCTTTACCACTCGTTCCTGATCCAGATCAACAATTAGGTTTATCAGATCAGGTAACCGTTTATGAGCAAATCGAATCTGATCTCTTAGCAGCAGAAAGTGGATTACCAGATGTATACCCTGGAGTTAATGCAGGAGCCCCCAGACCCAACAGCGGTTCTGCGAGAGCATTATTAGCTAGATTATATTTGGATTGGGCAGGTTTTCCTGTTAAAGACAATGCAAAGTATGTAGAAGCTGCTACAAGTGCAAAACAAGTTATCGATAACAGTGCTGCACACAATTTTGCTCTACTAGATGACCTCGAGGATTTATGGACCTTAGCAAATGTATTTAATAGTGAGTCTGTATGGACAATACCTTATTGCAAGAGTTGTGGTCAGCCTAATCGTAAATTTGGAAAACTAGGTAATCCTTCAGACTTAGCTGGTTGGCAAGAAACTTTTGCTGAAATTCGATTTTTTGAAGATTTCCCAGAAGGCCCCAGAAAAGAAGCAACATATAGAACAGAGCATGATTGGGAAAACTTTAATGATCAACCAACTCCTGTTTTCAAGAAAATTGTAGGTCCTATTGAAGATAATTTGGCTCCTGACTTTCAAACGGATCGAAATGATTTCTTTATACGATATGCAGAAGTATTATTGATATATGCAGAAGCTTCTGCTCGATCAGGCAATATTACTGCAGAGGCATGGGAGGCATTAAATATGATTCGAAGAAGAGCCGAAGGGTTACCGTTTAATACTCCAAATGCAGGAGTAGATGTAACTACTGGTGATCTGGCAGAATTAGCGTTTACAGAGAGAAAATGGGAATTTGCAGGAGAATATTTACGTTGGAATGATCTGGTAAGAATGGAACGCGTCGAACAAGCACTCTCCAATAGAGCTCCTCAAACTTCTATGAATAGTAGTGGTGAATTATTACCAGAATTCAACCCTATTAAAGGTTCTTTGGGTACTGATAATTACTTTGCCCCTATTCCGCAAAGAGAAATCGACCTTAATCCAAGTGTTAATAACTAGATGAAAAAAGGTTAAACAAACTGAATTAATTATTTTTAAACACAACGGTGAAGTTTTAACCGGTTTTACCGTTGTGTATTTTACAACAACCATTATAAATCAGGCTGAAGATACTACTACACTATGAAAATTTTGGATATAAAATTGTACTCATCAAAATATTTAAGAACTATAGCTCTGATGGGAGTAATTTGTCTTTTCTATACCTCTTGTTCAGAATCAGAAAACAATTCTATATCAAAAGAAAATACAGAAACAAAAAAACTCTTTACTTCGATTCTTCCTGATCAATCTGGTATTGATTTTGAAAATACATTAACAGAAACTTTAGAGTCTAATTATTATCAATATATGTATACTTATATTGGAGGAGGTGTTGCCTCAGCAGACTTTAATAATGATGGACTAATAGATTTATTTTTTATTTCAAATACATCTGACAACAAACTTTATATAAATAAAGGAAATTTTAAATTTGAAGATATTACCAAAACATCCGGTATAGAAAAAAGAAAAGGATTTGATACCGGGGTAACTATAGCCGATGTAAATAATGATGGTTTTCTGGACATCTATATCTCTCGTGGAGGGTGGCAAGATGAAAATAATGCATTTGCCAATATGCTTTATATTAATAACGGTCCATCTACAAGCTCAGGACAAATAACTTTTACTGAAAAAGCTGAAGAACTTGGGTTAGCTGATGCAAATAGAACAATACAAGCTACATTTTTTGATTATGACAATGACAATGATCTTGATGTATACATTTCTAATACTCCTGATATCACTAGTAGAGCTAAAGTAATCGATCTTAATGCTGTACAAAAAGATTCTAAAACACTTACACTTAAAGGGTGCGACAGGTTATATAACAATGATGGAACAGGTCATTTTACTGATGTTTCTGAGAAAGCAGGGCTTTTATACGATATTGGGTTTGGGCTAAATCCACAAGTAGGAGATCTTAATAATGATGGTTGGCAAGATATATACGTTTGCAATGATTTTAATGTACCCGATTTGGTGTACATCAATAATACCGATGGCACATTTACAGAGTCTAAAGACAAACTATTTAAACATATGTCATTTAATAGCATGGGGAGTGATATTGCAGATATCAATAACGATGGGTTGATGGATATTATGACTTTAGACATGAATCCTGAGGATTATGTACGATCCAAAACCACTATGGCGATGACTTCTATAGCAAAATTTGAAGCGATGACAAAGAATGGATATCACCATCAATATATGCATAATATGCTTCAGCTTAATAACGGTAATTCCACCTTTAGTGAGATAGCAAATATGGCCGGTATGGCAAATACTGATTGGAGTTGGTCTATATTATCTGCCGATTTTGACCTAGATGGTTATAACGATATCTATGTTACTAATGGTGTATATAGAGATGTTATTGACCGAGATAAGAATAATGAAATCCTTCAGATATTAAGAAACAATAATAGAAAACCATCTCCAGAAGATTTTTTAAAATTTGCTCAGATGTTACCTCAGCAAAAACTAACAAATTATTTTTTTAAAAACAATGGAGATCATACTTTTGAAAACACTTCAGCAAAATGGGCAGATAGCATACCCACATTTTCAAATGGTGCAACTTATGCAGATCTAGATAACGATGGAGATCTTGATATAGTAGTCAATAATATAAATGATAAAGCTACAGTACTTAAAAATAATGCTATACAAACAAAAACCGGTAGTTTTCTTAAAGTTGAGTTACAAGGGCCAGAAAAAAATAAATTTGGAGTCGGTACAACAGTAAAACTTCATTTCATAAACAACAACAAACAATCTCGTCAACTTATAAATACAAGAGGTTTTTTATCTTCTGTTTCAAATGTTTTACATTTCGGCTTTCAAAAAAATGACTCTATTGCAAAAATCGATATCCTTTGGCCAGATGGAAAACAACAAGAAATTATAAGTGCAAATGCAAATCAGACCATCAAAGTGGATTATATAGATGCATCACTTATAGAAGAAAACAATACTTCACCCGAAAAGATAGCTAACACTACACTTTTTAGTAAAATAGCATCTAATTATAATCATACCGAACAACCATTTAATGATTATGATTTACAGATATTACTACCTCATAAACTTTCTCAAACCGGACCAGCAATAGCAAAAAGCGACGTCAATAATGATGGATTAGAAGATATTTATATCGGTGGAGCTCATAAACAACCCGGTACTCTTTTAATCGGACAAAAGAACAATCGTTTTAAGCATATACCTGTAAAAGATTTTGTAAGCGATAAACAAAGAGAAGATGTCGGAGCTTCATTTTTTGATGCTGACAATGATGGAGATCAAGACCTTTATGTTGTGAGTGGGAGTTATGAGTTTAGTAAGAACCCTAAATTATTACAGGACAGATTATATTTAAATGATGGCCATGGAAATTTTTCAAAAACAACGCAAGCACTTCCAGAAGTAATAACTGCTGGATCTGTTGTCGTTCCCGCTGATTATGATAACGATGGAGATATTGATTTATTTGTTGGAGGACGTGTTATACCAGGAAAATATCCATATTCACCTATAAGTTATTTATTGATTAATACCAAAGGTACATTTAGTCGTGCAACACAAGAATTAGCTCCAGAACTGGAACAAATAGGAATGGTCACTGATGCTGTATGGACAGATATTAATGGAGATAACGCCTTAGATTTAATAGTCACTGGAGAATGGATGGGAATTGAAGTCTTTATCAACACAAAAAATAAACTTATAAAAAGTACTCAGTACAAAACCCTGTCAACTACAACGGGTTGGTGGAATACCGTATTAGTTTCAGATGTTGACAATGATGGAGATCAAGATATTATAGCAGGAAACCTGGGAACAAACTATAAATTTCATGCCTCTAAAGAAAAGCCTTTTCATGTATATACTCATGATTTTGATTTTAATGGAAATGAAGATATCATTTTGGCAAAATATTATAATGATAAAAAAGTTCCTGTAAGAGGAAAAGTATGTACTGCACAACAAATTCCACATTTAGCGAGGAAAATTCCAACATATAATGAATTTGCAAATGGTGATCTCAATAGTATCCTGGGGAAAGGTCTAGAATCTGCTTTGCACTATAAAGCTGTAGAATTTCGTTCGGGTATATTTTTGAATAAAGGAGATAACAATTATACCTTCTCCCCTTTTCCTCAACAAGTTCAACAGTCTCCGATTAATAGTATTTTGTTTGATGATTTTGATGGAGATGGAATAAAGGATTTGGTCTTAGCTGGCAATAATTACCAATCAGAGGTAGAAACTACTAGAGCAGATGCAGGAATTGGTTCTTTTTTAAAAGGTGATAGTAAAGGTGAATTTTCTCTTCTTTCAAATTTAAAGTCTGGTTTTTTTGCTGATAAAGACGTTAGGCATATGGTATCCATTAAAACAGCAAGAGGTAAGTTGATTATAGTAGCAAATAACAATGATTCAATGGATATATTCAAAAATGAATTATAAATCATGAATGCTTTGCAGAGAACATACTAAAAACATTTATTTTCTCTAACCAAAGTATTAAAATAAACCCTAAAGTGTAAGCGATCATATCAAACCATGAAAAAGAACTTCCAATAATAATTCTGGCTAATTTTGATTCTTGTAGTCCTAAAATAGTAACTATTTGAAAGTATTGCATGATTTCGACGAGATAGCAAAATAAAAGTGCACCTATTGCTACTGTTTTTGGATGAATATCAAAAAAACTTCTAACTCCATAGTACAAAAGAAGCACAACAAGTGTATCTCCAAAATAAGGTCGAATAATAGCATCATCTATATACATCGCAATACATACTTCTATTAAAAACACAAGAATTGTTAAAGCAAAGTATTTTTTATGAAATCTAAACATCATACATTTTATTTTTTTGGGATCATTCAATATCCAAATCATACTTCATTAATAACCCCTGTAAACCTAAAACACTAAATTTTGCGTTTTTAAGCATATTAGATTCTGGATTAATGTTATAATTCTTAGCCGATCTAAAATCTGTTTTACTTGCAATGGTCCTTTCAAATAAAGCTTCTGCTAAATCACAGTTTGCAAATACGGAACCTGTAAGGTTAGTTTCTGTAAAATCAGCTCTTTTGAGGTTACAACTTCTAAATATTGTATTCTTTAGTTTAAATCCATAAAAAGAGGCATATTCGAGATTGCAATGATCTAATTCTATGGTAAATAAAAAATCATTGCACGTACTAAAATCTATTCCCAGCATTTTACATTCTGTAAAAACTACTTCTTGAAAAGAAGTTTCTTTCATCATTACGTTATTAAAATTACAACGATCAAATTTGCATTCTAAAAAAGTAATTACAGACAGATCTGTATCAGAAAAATTACAATTAAAAAAAATACAATTGTCATATTCTCTGGCAGGTAACTTTTGTCCAGAAAAATTTTTGTTTTTGAAAGTTTGATCTAGAATAGAATTGCTCATTATTTAGTCCTGTTGAAAATAATACCTTATATTTTAATTTATTCTCCAGGGCGGATTTTTTCTATTATCTCCACCAAAGTATAAAATGATTTGATTCCCATCTGGATCTTTCAATCTTGCCTCTCGCCAAAGCCAACGTTGATCGGTGGGTAACTGATCAAACTCAAGTCCCTCCTTACTAAGACGTTGTACTTCTGTATCTAATTTTTCGGTTTCAAAATAAACATATACCCCATCTCCTTTTGGTAATTCTTCAACTTCATGTATAGAAAATGTTGCATTACCCTCTACACATTCAAAACGCGCATAATGCGGTAGCGATTCTACAATAAGACGTAATCCTAATTTTTTATAAAATATAATTGATTTCTCTAGATCAAGAGAAGGTACAGTAATTTGATTTAAATTCATTTTCAGATAATCTCTTAAGTTTTACAAAACATAAAAATAAACTGAAAATTATAAGCCTAATACATTTTTGCCTATAACTTTCTTCGTTTCTTTTCTTGTGACAATAAATTTAACTCTCTACTTGTCTGGCCGGCAACAGATGTGTTTTCTTCTGCCCTTCGTATTAAATAGGGCATTACATCTCGTACAGGTCCAAAAGGTAAGTATTTTGCAACATTATATCCTTCTGCCGCTTGATTGAAACTTATATGATCACTCATACCATAGAGCTGGCCAAACCAAACTCTAAAATCATTTTTGTCAATATTTAGTTTTGTCATCAATTCCATAGCCTTATAACTGCTTTCTTCATTGTGCGTTCCTATAAAAACCGAAATATCATTAAGATGTTCTAGAATATAGGTCATCGTCTCGTCAAAATTTTGATCTGTATGTTCTTTATCCTTACAAATAGGTGTTGGATATCCTTTTTCTTTAGCGCGTTCATTTTCCTTTTCCATATATGCGCCTCGAACGATTTTGACTCCTATTTTAAAATCATGCACCCTTGCTTCTTCATGCAAACGTTTTAAATACTCTAGGCGATCATGTCTATATAATTGCAATGTGTTATAAACAATAGCCTTTTCCTTATTATATTTGCGCATCATTCTGGCAACCAATTCATCTGCAGCGTCCTGCATCCAACTTTCTTCTCCGTCAATTAATAGTGCTACATCGCAATCGTATGCCTTTTTACATACTTTATCAAAACGTTCCTCGATACGCTCCCATTCTTTTTCTTCTTCTGAAGTTAATGTTGTTCCTTCTGTTTTCTTCTGCCAAATTAGAAAGCGCCCAAATCCTGTAGGTTTAAATACACTAAAAGGCATGGCGTCTTTTTCATCGGCAAATTCGAGAAGTTTTAATGTTTTTTCTAGCACCGCATCAAACTGAGTTTCTTCTTCTTTTCCTTCTACAGAATAATCGAGTACAGAACATACTTTTTTAACATACATCTTATCAACTACAGATAAACAATCTTCTTCACTAACTCCACCGCAAAAATGATCAAAAACAGTGGCTCTTATCAATCCCTGAACTGGTAGATGTGCTTTTATTGCAAAATTTGTTACCGCTGTACCTATTCTAACCAAAGGTTCATTAGAAATCATTTTAAAAAGAAAATATGCTCTTTCCAGCTCTGAATCACTCTTCAAAGCAAAGGCTGTTTCTGTATTGTCGAACAAGTTATTTTGACTCATTAATAATTAATTTTTAAGAATCTTCAGTCCAGAAGATATATTACTAAAAATATGATTGATTTTCATCAATCCTTATTGCTTATTTTAGGATATCTGCAAATATAGAACTTGCGAGTTTATTTTTTTGCAAATTCTACTTAATTTCGCCTCTCATTAATTCACCCATATATGAAGCCCATAGTTTCAAAAGATTCAACCGTTTTTTTTGGTCAGGAATGTTATACTACGTTAAACAATTATTTAGAAAAAGCTAATCATTCTAAGATTTGTATTCTTGTAGATAGCAATACACACGAATATTGTTTATCATTATTTATGAGTAAAATCGAAAAAGAGTATGATATTGAAGTTATTGAAATAGAAAGCGGTGAAATTCATAAAACTATTGAAACTTGTAGTGGTATATGGAATGCACTATCAGAGTTAGGTATGGATCGCAAAAGTCTAATGATTAACCTAGGAGGTGGTGTAATTACTGATATCGGTGGTTTTATAGCGTGTACATATAAGAGGGGAATTACATATATCAATATCCCAACTTCATTATTGGCTATGGTAGATGCCTCTGTTGGTGGAAAAACAGGTGTTGACTTAGGAAATTTGAAAAATATGGTCGGAGTGATTAGTGAATCTGAAATGGTTTTAATAGATACCGAATATCTTACAACATTACCAGTTAACCAAATGTGTAGTGGATTCGCAGAAATGTTAAAACATGGACTTATACAAGATCGTCAATATTGGGAAAAAATAAGTGATTTATCACAACTGGATTTTGAAGATTTAGATCAAATGATTTATGATTCTGTTGTTATTAAAAATAAAATTGTTTTTGAAGATCCTACAGAACAAAACATTAGAAAGTACCTAAATTTCGGGCATACCCTGGGACATGCTATAGAATCGTTTTATCTAACACATCCCGAAAAAACCACACTATTACATGGAGAAGCTATAGCCATAGGGATGATAATGGAAGCATATCTTTCTACCCAGGTACTATCCTTATCTTTTAATGATCTTGAATATATTAGTCAGGTGATCTTGGCTACATTCCCAAAAATAGATATTGACCCTAATACATATCAAGACATTATGGACTTACTAATTCATGATAAAAAGAATGAAAAAGGAAATATTTATTTTGTTTTATTATCTGCAATTGGAGAAGCAAAATATAATTGCACCGCATCAGACGAACTAATACTTAAATCCTTTGGATATTATGCTTCACTCTAATTTTTAATGGCATTATAAAATTTGATTTAAAAATTTATAACATTAAGAAACTGTGAAACAGACCTTTTAAGTAGATTACGTTTTGCAATAACCTTTTTCTCTATAAATGGTATATTAATTTCTATTACAGTTCCTCTATTTCTTAACGTATCAATATACATAGTACCGCCTAATGTTTTTGTTCTCGAAGAGATATTACTTAACCCTATTCCTTTTGAGGACTTTTCCACATCAAAACCAATTCCGTCATCTTCAATGATAAGCTTAATCGTTTCATCCAGGATTGTGAATTGTAAATCTACTCTCTCTGCATATGCATGTTTAATAATATTACTCATTAATTCCTGAGTGATTCTATATAATTCGATTTTTATTGTATCCTCGAGTTGATTAAACCCAGACGGAGGAAAGAAATCATTATGTATTGCAAAAGTGCATGTCTTTGATAAATCGGTTAGATAATCGTTTATTAATTTTTCAAACGTATTATTAAGAATTTTAGGAGGGATTAAATGATGCGACAATGCACGCACCTCATTATATGTTCCATTTACATTCTTTATTATAGTTTGCAGATCAGAATCAGAAACTCCTGATAGTTTATTTAAATCCAATTTTATAGCAGCTAGATTTCCTCCTATCCCATCATGTAATTCTTTTGCTATTCTTTCTCTTTCCTTTTCTCTACCATCATGATTTGCATTTATTGCTTCTATTTCTTTTTTAGCTATTATCTTTTGTGTTTTTAATCTCTGACGATAATACATTATTGTAAAGAAAGATGCCAATAAAGCAAGGATCCCTCCTGCTATAGCTATATTTCTAAGAATAGCTTCACGTGCTAACTGTGATTTTTGAATTTTTATTTGATTATTTTGAATTTCTTTTTCTGCAATTTGCAGACTATTCTCCATATTTAATTGATCAATCAAACTTTTTCGTTGTGCCGCTTTTAATTGAATTATATCTCGCTCTTTTCGTTCTTTTTCCAAATCTGTTTCCAGATTCACTCTATATAATTCATCTTTTTGACTATTAAATAAAATAGCTTGATATTCTTTCTCTTTTTGAAGAAGTAAAATTTCTTTTTCTTTTTTATCAGTATCGTATTTTATCTGTATATCTGCAATTTGTTTAATCTTATTGAGGCTAAAAATACTATCCTTTATTGAAGTATATTTTTTATAATATAATAATCCTTTCTCATGTTCATTTAACTTTTCATAACATTTAGATAGCCAAAAATAATTATTCTGAATTTCGGTTCGGGATTTTGTTTCAAGTGAAAGCTTTAAACTTTTCTGAAAAAAATGTTCTGACTTTTTATAATCTTCCAATTCATAATAAATCATGCCTAATCTAGTATACAATTCTATTGCAACTTTTTTCAACTTTCCTAATTCTTTATCCATTTCTAAAGCCTTATTGAGGTAAGTAAGAGCTTCAGTATTTTTACCCTGGCTACGCATACATTCTGCCATGGCATCATAATAAAGTAGAATTTGTCTAGGGCTTGTATTTTCATCAAACTCATTATAAACCTGATCCAAATATGATATAGCGGTAGTAAATTCTTTTTGTTTGACTTTGGTTCTGCCTAGATTTAAATTTGCAACCATCATTCCTGTTACCCTATTCTTTTCTTTGAAAATAGCCAGTGACTTTTTATAATTTTCTTCAGCCATCTTATAATCATTCAATAGAAAAAAAGCTTCGCCAATATTATTATAAATACCTGGTAATTCTCGTTTATCATTTGATTTTTCATAAAAAACAAGGCTTTCATACAAAAGTTCAATCCCTTTTTGATAATTACCTTGCTCTATATGTACAGCTCCCAACATACCCAGAAGACTAGCTTCATTTTCTTGATCCTCTACTTGTTTTGAGATCTCCAAAGCGTTACCAAAATACTCCAAAGACTTTTGGTAATCTCCTTTAACAATAAGAGCAGTTATCCCTAAATTGGTATATATATTAATAATGTTTTTATAATATCCATGCTTCTGGCAAACTTTTAAAGCTTCTAAATAATACTTTTGACCTTCATCATATTTACCTCTTCTACTAAAAAACAATGCTCTACGCATAGTAATACCACTAATTGCTCTGGGATTATCAATTCTTTTTGCAATTGAAAGTGCTTTTTCGTGATGTCTACTTACCTCTTCTATACTACCGTTTTGCTTAGCTATTAAATCTGCAATTTTTGCATGCAGGTTAATCTGTAGATTGTTATCATTAAGTATTTTTGCAAAGTTTAATGCTTCTTCAGCAAAAGATTTGGCTTTTTCATTTTTTCCATCATCAGAATAAATTTCAACAAGTCCATTCATACTCCAGGCAATTCCATCGGTATCATTTATTTTTTTACAAATTGTTAAACTTTTATGATAATATTCTTTAGCATTTTGGTCATCATGAGTTTTAAGGTATAATTCTCCCATATACCTATATAAGTTCGCTTCATCTTTTTCACTTTTAATCGTAGAAAAGATAGTTTTTGCAATCTCAAAATGCTTAGCAGATTCTTTATACTTACCTGTAATGATATATGCATCACCAATCAACGTATGTGCTCGTCCAATATTTACCTGATCATTTATTTTCTCACTTAATTCTATTACTCTTTCTGCATATTTAATTGTCTTTTTTTGATCTTTATTTTGGTAAACCTTAGCCAAGGCTAATAATGTAGAAGCACGATCTTCACCACTAGAATTTGCCAATCTAGAATTGAGGCTATCAATAACATTACGTTTTTGTGCTTGAATCGCAGGAAGTGAAATAGCAGATACAAAAAACAAAATAACAAAGAAATGTAGCTTAAAAATATTTTTCAAAACAATAGGGGCATTTATAGGAAGCTTAGCTAAAATAAAAAAATTGTTAACTAAAACCTAAAAACTATATTTAAAATACGGTAAACCACATTAGTGCTAAAACATTTAGAATCAAATAAAGTTAATTTAAAAAACCAATATTATTTTTAGTATTTCACTAAATTGGCAGAAATTTATATTCTAGTACATTAAGTTTCTGTTATTGTAATAATATCAATAGAATATAAAACTATTTTTAAACCACTATCCATTGAGAAAAAAACTTATAAAGCTTTTTAAAATATTAGTATTAAGTATTCTTGCCTTGATCGTTATTACAATTGCCACTTTATATTTTTCTTTACACGAAAAACTTCCTGAAGGTGAAGCAGGAATTAAGGCTGATAATTTTGCATTAAAAATTCAAAATGCTGTCAAACATGATCAATATATAAAAACAGATTATTTACAATGGACTTTTAGAAATAAAAATCACTATATCTGGGACAAACGAAAGAACACAGTACAAGTAGATTATGATGGACATAAAGTAATTCTTGATCTTGATCACCCAGAAAGAAATAAGCTTGTAAATCCTGAGCATTTCTCGGATAAAATTATAAAAAAAGCCCTTGCAAATTTTAACAATGATTCATTTTGGGTAGTTGCTCCCCATAAATTATTCGACAAAAAAACTACTCGACAATTAATTACATTAAAAGATAACTCCAAAGGGTTATTAGTAACATATTCCTCTGGTGGTACAACTCCCGGTGATTCTTATTTATGGAAAGTTGATTCTAATTATCGTCCTATTAGTTATAAAATGTGGGTTTCTATAATTCCTATAGGTGGTATTGAAGCCACATGGGAAAACTGGATAGACACAGATAGCGGAGCGCACCTCTCTCAACAACACAAACTATTAGGCTTTGGAATTCCAATAACCAATCTAAAAGCATGGAACGATTAAAAAATATACAAAACTTTTTCCATTAAGTAATGTGATCATTTTAGTGCTTATTTATTTTTAGAACTATCCCCAACAAATTGCTGAGATTTATTCTTAAATAGCACATTGAATGTTGTTAAACTACCATAAATTCTTGTAATATATTGTTGTAAATCTATTTTATCTTGATCATCAAGTTTTGAACTATTAATTTTTTGTTCCATAACCCTGATCCTATCTCTCACCATAACTATTTTATGAAAGAATTTATCTATAGGTAATTCTTTTGATGACAGATTCTGATCTCCTGGTTGCAAAATTAGGTTTCCCCCTTTCCATTTATCAGCAATAGGAATAATTTCTGAAACATCACTATATCGTTTTAAAATATCTCTTAAGGCCTTCTCTACTTCGCTAAAACTCACAGTATCTACTTCATCTTCTACCCCCTCTATAACTTCATATTCATCATCAACTCCTATGGTCTCCAGTCCATTTTCAATAAAAGTTACCCAATACATTTTTGAAGTCACATTAGTGACGACACCTAATCCAAATTCTGGATGTTTTATTCTGGATCCTATCCCTAAAATCATAATTATATTTTTTTTTAAAAATAGTAAGATTAGTATTAATTAGAAAAATTAATACTGCAAAAAAAGCCAGGAAATGAATGTCGATTACCAACTCATTTGTATATAATGAAATTAAATTTTGATACTTTTTCTTCTTCAACATCAGTCGTATTGCGATTATTTTGCTTCTCTTTAAAAAAATAAGATTCAATTAACAAAACTGAAACTAAACCTATTTTACAAAACGCTCTCAAATAACTACATTTGCAATCTTGGTTTAAAATTTATGGTCGCATCAGAAGAAAATATTGAGGTTTTAGGAGCACGGGTTCATAACTTAAAGAACATTGACGTTACCATACCTCGCGAAAAATTAGTAGTAATTACCGGATTATCAGGTTCTGGAAAATCGTCTTTGGCTTTTGATACTATTTATGCAGAAGGGCAACGACGATATATAGAAACCTTTTCTGCCTATGCAAGACAATTTTTGGGAGGCCTAGAACGCCCTGATGTAGATAAAATTGATGGACTTTCTCCTGTCATCGCTATAGAACAAAAAACAACAAGTAAAAGCCCTCGCAGTACAGTAGGAACAATCACAGAAATTTATGATTTTTTAAGACTGTTATTTTCCAGAGGAAGTGATGCATATAGTTATAATACTGGGGAAAAAATGGTAAGCTATAGTGATGAGCAAATCCAAAACCTTATAACAAAAGATTTCACTGGAAAAAAAATAAATATTCTAGCTCCCATTGTACGCTCAAGAAAAGGACATTATCGTGAACTTTTTGAACAAATCGCTAAGCAAGGATTTGTAAAAGTTCGTACAGATGGTGAAATCAAGGATATTACCAAAGGAATGAAACTCGATCGGTACAAAACTCATGATATTGAGATTGTAATTGACCGATTAATGATTACAGAAGGTCAAGATAATTCAAAACGTCTAATGGAAACCATCAATACCGCAATGTATCATGGTGATGATGTTTTAATGGTTATTGAAGAAGGTGCTAAAGAAGCTCGTTTCTTTAGTAGAAATCTAATGTGTCCTTCTAGCGGAATATCATATCCAAATCCTGAACCCAATAACTTTTCCTTTAATTCTCCAAAAGGAGCATGTCCAAAATGTAATGGGATTGGTAATCTTTATGAGGTTAACCTAAAAAAAATAATACCCGATGATTCTTTATCTATTAAAAACGGAGGGTTAGCTCCACAAGGGCCACAAAAGAATAATTGGATTTTTAAACAGTTAGAATTAATAGCTCAACGCTTTGATTTTAAACTCAGCGATCCAATACATAAAATCCCAGAGGATGCAATGGAAATTATTCTTCATGGAGGAAAAGAGAAGTTTAGCATAGATAGTAAAACCTTAGGGGTAACACGAGAATATAAAATTGACTTTGAAGGCATAGCTACTTTTATAGAAAACACCTATAAAAATAATGACTCCACTTCTTTAAAACGATGGGCAAAAGATTTTATGGACAATGTGCAGTGCCCAACATGCGAAGGATCACGATTACGTAAAGAGTCACTATACTTTAAAGTTAATGAAAAGAATATCGCAGAATTAGCTGCAATGGATATCATAGAGCTTTCTGAATGGTTTATAGCACTTCCTGAGCTCTTAAGCGAAAAACAAAAAGCCATATCTGGAGAAATATTAAAAGAGATTAATGCCAGACTTCGTTTTTTGATTGATGTGGGTCTTACCTATCTTTCTCTTAACAGAAGTAGTAAATCCCTTTCTGGAGGAGAAGCTCAACGTATTCGTCTTGCTACTCAAATAGGTTCTCAATTAGTAGGAGTTTTATATATTCTTGATGAACCAAGTATTGGGTTACATCAAAGGGACAACGAAAAATTAATCAACTCTCTAATTCAATTACGGGATATAGGCAATTCTGTTATAGTTGTTGAACATGATAAAGATATGATCGAACGTGCCGATCATGTTATTGATATAGGACCTTTAGCAGGAAAACATGGAGGCGAAATTATTAGCGAAGGTACTCCTCTGGATTTAAAACTTCACAATACATTAACAGCTGACTATCTAAGTGGTAAAAAACAAATAGAAATACCTGCAAAAAGAAGAAAAGGAAATGGAAAAACTATTTCACTAAAAGGAGCAACAGGAAATAATCTAAAAAATGTTTCTATAGACATCCCATTAGGAAAAATGGTTGCAATAACCGGAGTTTCCGGAAGTGGCAAATCTACGCTTATTAATGAAACGCTTTATCCTATCTTAAATGCATATTATTTTAACGGAGTAAAAAAACCAATGCCATACAAAAGCATAAAAGGGCTTGAACATTCTGATAAAGTAATTGATATCAACCAATCTCCAATTGGTCGTACTCCAAGATCTAATCCTGCTACATATACTGGAGTTTTCTCTGAAATACGAAGCTTATTTGCTAAAACTCCGGAAGCAATGATCAGAGGATATAAACCTGGACGTTTTAGCTTTAATGTACAAGGAGGAAGATGTGAAACTTGTAAAGGAGGAGGCTTACGGGTTATTGAAATGAATTTCCTACCAGATGTGTATGTAGAGTGCGAAACGTGTCAAGGAAAACGTTTTAATAGAGAAACTTTAGAAATTCGTTACAAAGGTAAATCCATCTCAGATGTACTAGAAATGACTATTAATGAAGCATGTTTATTTTTTGAACATGTTCCAAAGATCTTCAGAAAATTAAAAACTATACAAAATGTTGGCTTAGGATATATTACCTTGGGCCAGCAATCCACTACCTTATCTGGTGGAGAAGCACAACGTATCAAACTGGCTACAGAATTATCCAAAAGAGATACTGGTAATACATTTTATATCTTAGACGAACCCACTACAGGGCTGCATTTTGAAGATATTAGAGTACTAATGGATGTATTGAATACATTGGTAGACAAAGGAAATACAGTCCTCATTATAGAGCACAATCTTGATGTAATTAAAATGGCTGATTATATCATAGATATTGGTTATGAAGGAGGAAAAAACGGAGGAAAAGTTGTAGCCAAAGGTACTCCAGAAGAAATTATAAAAGATAAAAAGAGTTATACTGCTAAGTTTTTAAAGAAAGAACTAGGCGTTTTAAATTAAAGCATACGATTTATGAGAAAAGAACAACACCATAAAGGTTGGAACGAAATAAAAACTAATGATTCCTGGGCAATCTTCAAGATCATGGGAGAATTTGTAAATGGATTCGAAAAAATGAGTAAAATTGGACCTTGTGTTTCAATTTTTGGATCAGCACGTACAAAAGTAGACGATAAATATTACCAACTAGCTGTAGATGTTGCCAAAGAAATTGTAAATCAAGGATATGGAGTAATTACTGGTGGTGGCCCTGGTATTATGGAAGCTGGAAATAAAGGTGCTCATTTAGGAGGTGGAACTTCTGTAGGACTAAACATTGAATTACCATTTGAACAGCATGATAATCCATATATCGATAGCGATAAAAGCCTAGATTTTGATTACTTCTTTGTTCGAAAGGTAATGTTTGTGAAATACTCTCAAGGATTTGTAGTTATGCCTGGTGGATTCGGAACATTAGATGAGTTATTCGAAGCGATAACATTAATACAAACTAAAAAAATTGCAAAATTTCCTATTATATTAGTAAGTACTGAGTTTTGGGGGGGACTTATTGATTGGGTTAAAAGTACATTACTTGAAAAGTTTAGCAACATAAGTCCGGGAGACTTGGATCTTATTCATGTTGTAGATACCCCCAAAGAAGTATTAGATATCTTAGATAAATTCTATGGAGAATATAATTTAAGTCCAAACTTCTGAAACATTTTATTATCAAATGAGTTACTTAAATTGAATATTAACACAAATAATCACATATCAAGGCATAGCTTTTTAAAAACAATTTAAATCCAGCTCGTATATAAAGTGAGTTTTATAATTGTTCTATTTGTTAAAAGCACTTTTTATTAAATCTAAGAATTGAATATTAAGAGACTATATAATTTCATAATTGTTTTTTTTGCGTTGACTATTACGTCATCAGCGCAGCATAGTATACTTATAGATGCTCAATTGGATCCTCAAAAAAAGATCTTAACAATTGAGCAAGAAATTACCTATACAAATACATCAAATGATACGCTTTCAAAAATATTCTTTCATGATTGGGCGCATAGTTTCTCAAATAAAAACACTCCGCTAGGGAAAAGATTTTCTGAAGACTTTTTAAAGAAATTCTATTTTGCAAAGGACAATGAACGAGGGAGTTCTGTAATTCAAAAAGTAACTGATAACAATTCTCAGCCTTTATTATGGAGTCGCTATAACAAGACTCCCGATATTATATGGATTGAGACCTCCCAACCTATTTATCCAGGGCAAAATCAAACTTTTCTTTTAAAATACCAAATCAAAGTACCGAGTAACAAATTTACACGGTATGGATATCATGCAAACGGAAATTTTAGTTTAAAATATTGGTATATCGTTCCTGCTGTATATGATACAAAATGGAATATTTATAGCCATAAAAACTTAGATGACTTGTATGCCCCACTGGCAAATTATAAAATAAATCTCACTATTCCAGAAGAATATGAGGTCATGAGTGAGTTAAAAAAAGAGACGATTTCATCTTCAGAAGAAAAAACAAATAAAACGATCCAACTTACAGGAGATAATAGAAATGAAATAAATCTTTACATTGAAAAGAACCTTTCGTTTTATAGTTTTTCTACAAATGGTACTGAATTGGTTAGCAATATAGATGATAATGATCTAATGCCAAAAATGAAATCTGTAGCTATAGACAGAATTATTACTTTTTTAAATCAAAGGTTAGGCCCTTACCCTTTTGACAAATTATTGGTTTCTGAAAATGATTATAAAAACAATCCTGTATATGGCTTAAACCAGTTACCTGATATCCTAAGACCTTTTCCAGATGGCTTTCAATATGAAATAAAGCAATTAAAAACAATAACTGGAAATTATCTTGAGAAAACACTACTTATCGATCCAAGAAATGATACCTGGGTAAAAGATGCTATACACATCTACTTAATGATGGCATATACAGAAAAGTATTATCCAGAAATGAAAATTATTGGTAAGCTTAGTAAAGTAATTGGCATAAGATGGTTTCATGCAGCAGATTTGGATTTTAACGATCAATATTTTCTAGCTTATAAAAATATGGCCAGATTATTCTTAGATCAACCTCTTACCATGCCAAGAGATGAGTTGGTAAAATTTAATAGAAATATTGCTAATTCATATAAAGCAGGAGTTGGATTTAAATACTTAGAAGATTATTTGGGAGACGATAATATTGTTGACCAAAGTATAAAAGACTTTTACACGCAAAATGTTCTAAAACACACAAATTCAAACGCATATAAAAAAGTACTCTCATCATTGTCTTCTAAAGATATTGAGTGGTTTTTTGAAGATTTTATTGCAACAAACAAAAAACTAGACTTTAAAATAAAATCTGTTAAAAAAAGAAATGACTCTCTTGAGGTTACTATAAAAAATAAGAGCGATAATACTATGCCCGTATCGCTTTACGGCTTTAGAAAAAAAGAACTAGTTTCTAAAACATGGGTTACAGAAATTAATGATACCAAAAAAGTAACAATTGCTAATGAGGATATTAGTAAACTTATATTGGATTATGATCAAAATATACCTGAGGTAAATAGAAGAAATAATTATAGAAACTTAAAATGGATATTTAACAAACCTATACAATTCAGATTTCTTGAAGATGTTGAAGATCCAAGATATAGTCAAGTTTTTTTTATTCCGGAAATTGAATTTAATGTATATGATGGTTTTACTTTAGCTTCAAAATTTTACAATAGATCCATTATACGACGAAATTTTGAATACAATATATCCCCTGCATATGGTTTTAAATCGAATAAACTATTAGGATCAGCATCTATTTTTAATAGACATCAAATTGCAGATTATGGATTATATCAGATACGATATGGTGTAAGTGGAAGCATGTTTAGTTATGCTCCCGATTTATTGTTTAGGCGATTTTCTACCTCTGTTAGTTTTCGTTTCAGACCAAAGGATTTAAGGTCAAATGAAAATCAAAGATTAACTCTTAGAAACATTAATGTCTTTAGAGAAAGAGATGAGGAGAATCCTGTTGTCACTCCTGATTATAATGTATTTAATGCCAGGTACAGATACTCTGATTTTAATCTTATTAATTTTTTAGGATATACAATTGATTATCAATTATCAAAAAACTTTAGCAAAGTATCTACAACCATAAATTACAGAAAGTTGTTTCTAAATAATCGTCAGTTAAATCTAAGATTATTTGCTGGTACTTTCCTTTTTAATGATACAGAGAAAGATGGAGATTTCTTTAGCTTTGCTCTGGATAGGCCAACAGATTACTTATTTGATTATAATTATTTAGGACGTAGCGAAGATACTGGTTTTGTAAGCCAACAAATTATTTTGGCCGAAGGAGGATTTAAATCTCAACTAGATTATCCATTTGCAAATCAATGGATTACAACATTTAATGCAAATACAAACATCTGGAATTGGATTTATGCATATGGAGATGTTGGTTTAGTAAAAAACAAAAATATTTCTCCCAAATTTGTATATGACGCAGGAGTTCGATTAAGCTTAGTTGCTGATTATTTTGAAGTTTTCTTTCCAGTAGTTTCAAATAAAGGATGGGAAATCTCACAACCCAACTATGAAGAACAGATTCGATTTATTATTACGCTAAGTCCAGAGACATTGATAGGACTTTTTACCAGAGAATGGTATTAGGAATATCCAAGACATCATATAAATGTGAAAATTTTGCGCATTTGTTAATCAATCCTTAAAATACCACCCAAAAAAGACAATTTGCTAATAAAAAAGCATTTTAACTGAATTATATTCAAAAAAATTAAGAGTTTTTACCTTGCAAATGGCGTCTATTTTAACTAAATTTGCACCCTATAAAAAAATCGTTCACATGCAGCCTGAAACCGTTACTTCATCTAATATTTCATTCGAAGAATATAGAAATCAAATACTTAGCGATTATAAAATCGCATTGATTAGTAGAGAATGTAGTTTATTAGGAAGACGTGAAGTATTAACGGGTAAATCAAAATTTGGAATTTTTGGAGGAGGAAAAGAACTCCCTCAACTTGCAATGGCAAGAGTTTTTCGTAATGGAGATTTTAGGTCTGGATATTATAGAGATCAAACCTTTATGATGGCTATTGATCAATATACTATAGAACAATTTTTTGCTGGCTTATATGCACATACAGATATCCAAAAAGAACCTTTTGCTGCTGGAAGACAAATGGGAGGCCACTTCGCCACCCATAGTTTAAATGAAGATGGCTCCTGGAAAAATCTAACTCAACAAAAAAACTCTAGTTCTGACATCTCTCCTACGGCTGGACAAATGCCCCGTCTATTAGGTTTAGCTCAGGCATCAAAGGTATACCGCAATGAAAAGAGTGTTGAGAATCTTACTAATTTTTCTACTCAAGGAAATGAAGTTGCATGGGGAACTATTGGTAATGCCAGTACAAGCGAAGGCTTATTCTGGGAAACAATAAATGCCGCAGGAGTTTTACAAGTACCTATGGTAATTAGTATCTGGGATGATGAATATGGAATTTCTGTACATGCAGAACACCAAACAACAAAAGAAGATATCTCTTTAATTCTAGAAGGTTTCAGACGAGATGAAAATCATGAGGGTTATGAAATTTTAAAAGTAAATGGCTGGGATTATCCTTCGTTAATGAGTACTTATGAACGTGCAGAAGAATTAGCTCGGGAAAAGCATATTCCTGTTATTATTCACGTAAAAGAACTTACCCAACCTCAAGGGCATTCTACTTCTGGATCGCATGAAAGATATAAAAGTGAAGAACGATTAAATTGGGAGCGTGAATATGATTGCAATAAAAAATTTAAAGAATGGATCATTGATCATAACATTGCAACAGTAGAAGAGTTACTTGATTTTGAGAAAGCAGCAAAAAAGGAAGTAAGACAAGGAAAAACAAATGCCTGGAACGCTTTTATATCTGAAATAAAATCTGAACAAAAAGAAGCACTCGAAGTATTAAAAGCTGTTGAAGAAAAAAGTGCTAATAAAAACTTTATCTCTCCTCTTATTACTTCGTTGGCATCAAAAGAAGAGCCAATTCGAAAAGACATTCTCGAAGCCACAAGAAAAACATTACGCTATCTCACGAAAGAAAATTTTGCAGAAAAATTGATGTTGCAAAATTGGATCAATACATATATTGCAAATATCCAGCCTAAATACAGTGATCATTTATACAGTGAAAATGATAACAATGTTATCAGCATCAAAGAAGTGTTACCTGTTTTTGATAACAATGCAGAACTAGTAGATGGCAGACTTATTATCAGAGATAATTTTGAAAAATTATTCGATAGAATTCCAGAAGCTTTAATTTTTGGAGAAGATAGTGGAAAAATTGGTGATGTAAACCAAGGACTAGAAGGTCTTCAGGAAAAATTTGGTCAAATTAGAGTATCTGATGCTGGTATTCGTGAAGCTACTATAATTGGACAAGGAATTGGGATGGCCATGAGAGGGCTAAGACCTATTGCAGAAATCCAGTATTTAGATTATATCCTATACTGTATTCAAGGATTAAGTGACGATCTTGCCACACTACGGTATAGAACTTTTGCCAAGCAAAAAGCTCCATTGATCATACGAACTAGAGGTCATAGATTAGAAGGGATATGGCATTCGGGTTCTCAAATGGGTGGTCTTATTCATTTACTTCGAGGAATTCACATTCTTGTACCAAGAAATATGACTAAAGCCGCAGGATTTTATAATACATTGATGGAAAGTGATGAACCGGCATTAGTAGTAGAATGCCTTAATGGTTATCGTCTAAAGGAAAAGATGCCTTCTAATTTATCTGATATCAGAACCCCGATAGGTGTTGTTGAAACTATAAAAGAGGGAAGCGATATCACTCTTGTATCTTATGGTTCTACACTACGATTAGTAGAACAAGCTGCAAAAGAATTATTATCTGTTGGCATTAATGCCGAAATCATTGATGTCCAGTCTTTACTCCCTTTTGATTTACATCATGATATCGCAAAAAGTGTATCCAAAACCAATCGATTATTAATTATTGATGAAGATGTACCTGGTGGTGCTACTGGTTATATTTTACATAAGCTTATTGATGAACAAAATGTTTATCAATACCTAGATAGTAAACCACAAACATTAAGCGCACAACCACATAGACCTGCTTTTGGAACAGATGGAGATTATTTCAGTAAACCTTCTATTGAAGATATTTTTGAATATATATACTCAATAATGAATGAAGCTGATCCTGCTGCTTATCCAAAATTAAGATAACAGGTTATTGGAAATCTTCGATTTTTAATCGTTTTCCATTTTTATAAGAAATCACAAAGATTTTCTTATCAAACCCAGACCCTATTAACATTTTTCTAAAATCTTGGGCTTCAGGTAATGTTTCAAAAATACCTAAACTCATTTTATAGAACGAAGTGTCACTATAAATCAGTGTATTTGTAAATTTTTCAGAAATTGCTGGCATGTTTTTAGCATTAAATGCTTTAAGTTGCACAGAATATACTGTATCTCTTTTGATTAAACTTCTATATAAATATAAATTTTTAATTTCCTTAAGTTCTACTTTTTCTTTTTTTAAGGTTTCTAATTCCTCTTTTGCCGAAGTTAGTTCTTGCTTCAATAAAAGGAGTTCATTTTTCTCCTTTGCTATATCTTCTGATGGAGGTTTACTAAAATAAAAAGCATTAGCAACTAAAAAAATTGCTAACAGAAACAGAACCAAGGAAAAGGATCCGAATAATCGATTAGATTTTTTACTTTTTTTCAGCTTATCAGACTCTACATCCAGAAGGTCTTCAAGCTTTTTTTGTTTAATTTCGGCTTTTTCTATCTGGTAATGCAAAGATAGAAGATCCTCATCTTTCATAACTTTCATTGTGGGGGTAGCTTCAAAAGTTTAGTTAGTTATTTCTAAAGATATATTCTAAACAATGCTTAAGGGAGTCTCTTTTGGGTTATTTTATAAACGATTCCATTATTTATTTCCAAAATTAAAACAGGTTTATCCTTAATAATTTTCTGGAAAGCTTTCAATGGAAACCCATTAGAAATGCGATTGACACTTTCAATCTTCACCCTCGCCTTATCGTCAAGTTCTAAAATTATTGACTTGGAACTTTGGTTATGAATATAATAATTATTATATAAAAAATACAACGTATCTCCATTTTTATCTAAATCATACTCAGCTTCACCGTATTCTTTAGCTTTTTTAACTGCTTTTCTACCCTGATAATACTCTATTATATCTGCTTCAATAAAAACAACATCATTGCTTTTATAAACTTTATTTATGTAACAATATTTTCTTTCAAACTTAAGCTTGGAATTATCCCCGACTGTATCTGTAGCAACTTCTATATCTGCTGCCACCCTTTCTTGAATACCATCAACCATACCCCTTGAGAGATCACTAATAGTATCATTGATATCTGACAAATCTTTGTTTTGGTATTTTGAGATATCTGTTTTGAGTCTACTTACCTCTCTTTGCAATGAATCATTTACAAATAGTAATTGCTCAATATCCTCGGGGGTTGCAGAAGATCCATTATTAGTATATGCAGTATTTGTGTTAATTACATAAATACTTCCTGCCGTTAATAATAGCATTAAAAACAAGATGAAAATAAAATAAAAATTACGCCTCTTTTTACTTTTTTTCAAATCCTCAGAAATAGACATAAGTCGATCTTCCAGTCGCTGCTGCTTGATATCAGTTTTTTCCATCTGATAGTGCATCGATAAAAGTTCTTCTTCTTTTTTGTCCATATGCTACAAAAGGTAATTCTTAACTTAGATAAGATAATTATTTATTTAAGTTATGGCATCCATTTAATATTTTTAAAATCTGGTTTTCTTTTTTCCAGAAATGCATTTCGTCCCTCTTTCGCTTCATCTGTCATATAAGCTAACCGTGTAGCTTCTCCTGCAAATACTTGCTGTCCCACCATACCATCATCAGTAAGGTTCATTGCAAATTTTAGCATTTTGATCGATGTTGGAGATTTTTCCAGAATCTCTAACCCCCATTGGTATGCAGTATCCTCTAATTCTGCATGCGGAATTACCGCATTTACCATCCCCATTTCATATGCATCTTGTGCTGAGTAGTTTCTTCCTAAAAAGAAAATTTCTCTAGCTTTTTTCTGTCCTACCATTTTAGCAAGGTAAGCTGATCCATATCCTCCATCAAAACTAGTAACATCTGCATCAGTTTGTTTAAAAATTGCATGCTCTTTGCTAGCCAAAGTAAGATCACAAACAACATGGAGACTATGCCCTCCTCCTACTGCCCATCCAGGCACCACCGCAATAACTACTTTTGGCATAAACCTTATTAATCGTTGTACCTCTAAGATATTTAATCGATGCCTACCATCGTCTCCTACATAACCTTGATGCCCTCTAGCATTCTGATCTCCTCCACTACAAAAACTATATATCCCATCTTTTGTAGAAGGCCCTTCTGCTGATAACAAAACAACCCCAATAGACGTATCCTCTTGCACATCATAAAAAGCGTCATAAAGTTCACTTGTGGTTTTAGGTCTAAAGGCGTTACGAACATTAGGCCTATTAAAAGCTATACGTGCAATTCCTCCTGATTTTTTATATGTGATATCTTCGTATTCCTTTACAGTTTTCCAATCTATTGAACTCATTATGTATTTTTTTGTATCTTCAAAAATAATACAATATAATATACCAAACTATATGATTTTAGGGGTAAATACCTTAAATTTTAATTTTATTTAAAACAAAAATAGAATTTAGCATAGTTTTTGATGTTTTTTTCATCAATTGATAATATATTTACCTTTATGAAGATCTTTTTAGCAGTATTTATCGGAAGTATTAGTTTTTTATCATACGCACAAGAAAATCCCATACAAACTATCTCTATAGAATGGGAGCAATTAAGTGCTCCTATATCTTTTGCTAACAAAGCGTTACCAACAACAACATATCAGTTAATGGAGGTAAATCTGGATATAGATTTAAGACAACAGGCTTTAAGAAAACCGGCCACAATGTTTCTTGAATTACCCAAAAGTAAAATAGTTTCACCAAAATACAGTGTTGCAATCCCACAGCCAAAAACATCTGGTTTTACTATATCTGGTAGTGGTTACAATCCAAATACTAATGCCGCAGGAGGTATAAAAAACATAGCCTATAAAGATGCTAGCCTATATAGCGGAGCCTACTGCCCTATTACCGGGTTAGCTTATTAGTAACTGAAGAACTAACTCATCAGCTCACATAGTGATTTTAACCCAGTCTTTTTTGATTGTATCATTTTAGTTCTATTCTACAATTCGAATCCCATCTTTTTCAATAGTAATTTTTCGAGCTTTATACAATGAACCTATTGCCTTTTTAAAGCTTTTTTTACTTAATTGAAAGACTTCCTTTATATCTTCTGGATCAGATTTATCATTTAAATCGATAAATCCTCCATTAGCTTGCAACTCTTTTAAAATTTGTTCTGCATTTGGTTCTATACCTCTATACCCATGTCGTTGCAGTGTAAGATCTATTTTACCATCCGGCCTTACCTTTTTTACAAATCCTTTAAATCGATCCCCAGGAGTAATCTTCTGAAAAATTTCATCTTCATATATTAGCCCTAAATGTTTTTGGTTTACAATCATATTCCATCCAAATGGAGATGGATGAGAGGCAATTAAATCAACTTCATCATAAGATGACAATAACACCAGAGAATTATCCAAAAAAGCATTCGTCTTGCTTGAAGCCAATAATCTATCGGTTTCATCATCAAGATACACATATACTAGATACCAATTTCCTTTCTTCATTTTATTGGCTTGTTCTTTAAAGGGAACAAAAAGGTCTTTTTCTAAACCCCAATCTAAAAAAGCACCAACTTCAGAAACACTTGTACATTTTAGATATGCAAAAGACTTTACGGTAGCATAGGGCTCCAATGTGGTAGCCACAATACGCTCTGAACTATCCAAATACACAAACACCTTTAGAAGATCTCTTATCATAAATTCTTCAGGAACATATTTATTCGGCAAAAGAACTTCATTACCATCTTCATCACAGAGATAAACGCCCTGATCTCTTTCTCTCACAACTTCTAATGTATTATACGCACCAAGCTTTAGCATTCTTTTATTTTTTGCGCAAAGATAATTCTTTAATCTTCCTGTTTACTTAAATTCAATAAAAAAAGGTGTACACAATAGCATACACCTCTTTTTCGTAAAATATCGCATACTATTTATATGCAGATTCTTTTCCAAAATGTTTTGTTAATAGATAATAAACAACAGCTCTATATTTGTTACGGTTTGACTTACCATATTTATCTATTACAGAAGCGATTGCTTCATCTAGTTTTGCACCATCAGATAGTCCTAATTTCTTGATTAGAAAATTTTGCTTTACTGTCGCTAATTCTTTTTCATCACTACCAGAAACTGTAGAAGCATCACTATTATAAATTGAAGGGCCACATCCAATAGTAACTTTAGTTAAAAGATCCATATCTGGAGTCTCTCCTATTTTATCTTTAATATCGGCTGCATATTTAGCAATTAATTCGTCTCTTTTACTCATAAGATGATAATGTTTTAGGTTTTTAGTTATTTTTTACTTTACTATATCAAATATAGATGAATTATAAATGAATAATTAATCCATAAAGTATATAAAAACGTCTCTTTTAGTTGAAATGCTTAAAATAATCGATTAAAGTACTATCATTTTGTTTTCTAGGTGTAAAAACTTCTAATAACTGAGGCAAACTATCGTTACTATATATATTTTTAATCTCTTCAACAGTCTCTTCGAGAGTATTTGCAGCATGGTATTCAAAACCATACATTTTACATAAATGTAATGCGGTTAAACCATGAGTGGTTTCAAAATATTTGGCAAAATTATCACTCTCTTCCTTACCTGGTAAAATTCTAAATATCCCTCCTCCATCATTATTAATAATAATGATTTTAAAATTTGATGGTATATATTCATTCCACAACCCATTACTATCATAGAAAAAACTAAGATCACCAGTTATTAATGTTGTTGGTATTCCTGAGGCCAATGCCGCTCCGATTGATGTTGACGTACATCCATCGATACCACTTGTACCTCTATTACAAAACACTTTGAACGATGATTTCAACGAAAACAATTGAGCATAACGTACTGTAGAGCTATTACTTAATTGAATCATTTGTTGATCAGGAATTCCATTAAAAATAGATTCAAACACCTTAAGATCTGTAAAAGGAATTTGACTTAAATAAGTATCGTGATCTTTTCTTCTTTGATTTCTTACTGAAATCCAATCTGCTTTATACGTACTTTTTACAAACTCTGCATTTTGCAAAAAGCTTGAAAAGAATTGGTTGGGTTGTAGTTTTATATGCTCAGTAAGGCAAAAATAAGTATCATATGCTTTTTTTGAATCAATATGCCAGTGAGACTTAGGTTGATATTGACGTAAAAAACCTTTAATCCTTTTGGATACTACCATCCCGCCAATAGTTAATAAAACATCTGGTTGTAACATCTCAAATTCGCCCGGATTTAAAGTAGAAATCAATTGATCAATACAATTTACATGAGAATCATGATGAATATTTGATGTAGTTTCTGTTAATACTAATACAGATGGATCCTCTGCAAAATACTCTACCCATTTTTGATCAACGGTCCCAGGAGAATTCACACCTATCAATATCATTTTACGTTCTGCATTATTCCACTCCCTTAACATTTCGAATTGTAGATCATCAGAAAACTTATAATACGAGTATTCTAAGGGTATATTTTTAGGAATAACTGTAGGCTGATCCAACTTATCATACAAAGGTTCATAAAAAGGAACATTAATATGTACAGGGCCATTTTTTTCTAACGCAGCATTTAGTGCAATGTTAATCTCTCTTTCATTATGCTTTTGAGCCTCATGTTGCTT
The DNA here is from genome assembly GCF_900312735.1 of Aquimarina sp. AU119. Lineage (NCBI taxonomy): Bacteria > Pseudomonadati > Bacteroidota > Flavobacteriia > Flavobacteriales > Flavobacteriaceae > Aquimarina > Aquimarina sp. AU119. The sequence continues at coordinate 388,065 of NZ_OMPF01000022.1, forward strand.
TTGACGTATTTTTACATCATCAATTGTGGTTTCTGCAACAACTTCTGAGTATAAGTTTGCAGAATATGTGATATGATTCTCAAATACATTTTTCTGTCTAATCGTTTGTCCATCTCCAATATCAATTCTTTCTATTGGTCGATCTGCACTCAATACTACTAATGGAATATCACTATAAAAGGCTTCTGAAATTGCAGGATAATAATTTAATAATGCACTTCCAGACGTACATAACAGTATCACTGGTTTTTGAATCTGTTGTGCGATACCCAATGCAAAAAATGCAGCACATCGTTCATCTACAATACTATAACATTTCATCTCAGGATGTTCGCTAAAACCAATAGTCAAAGGTGCATTACGAGATCCTGGTGAAATAACAATATGATAAATTCCTTTTGCCTCACATAAGGCAACAATAGTTTGTGCTAAAGGAATCTTTGAATATAAGCGTTTCTTCATTCGAATCGCTAAATTACAATATCATACTAATTTAAGCCAGATTTTTTAGGTAATTTAAAACAAAACTTTTTTCATTGTTTCTGTTTTTTTTACTGTTTCTTCCCACTCTTTCTCCGGCTCAGAATCTTTAGTAATCCCTCCTCCTACATATAAAATAGCTTTATCAGGTTTCATTTCCATACAACGAAGATTTACAAATAGACTAGATTCTATTTTTCCATTTTTATTTACATTTAATTCTCCAAGAAAACCAGTATAATACTTTCTATCATATCCCTCATATTCGAGGATAAAAGATTTTGCATCTTTTTTAGGTAAACCACACACAGCAGGAGTTGGATGAACTATCTGTATTACTTTTGCTATATCAGAACTTGCTGTTTTTAAAACCACTTTGATATCAGTTCTCAAATGCAAAAGCGTTCCTGCACGATATGTATATACATTTGACGATTCTATACGTTTAGAAACAGGAGTTAGTTCGTCCAGAATAAAATCGGTAACCATTTTCTGTTCTTCGATCTCTTTATCCCCCCACTCCACATTCATTTCACCAAGATAAGGTTGAGTACCTGCAAGTGCCATGGTATAAAAGTTATTTTCTTTTACATGAAGCAATGTTTCTGGCGTAGCTCCTAGCCACATCCCAATTTTAGGATGATACCAACAATACACAAAAGCTTTAGGGTAATTCATCACTAATCGTTTGTAAATTTCTAATGCATCATTATTTTCACAAACAACTTCTTCTTTTCGCGACAAGACTACTTTTTTAAAACATTTTGCTTTGATACCATCAATTCCCCGTCTAACCAGTTGCATATGCTCTTCTTTAGCACTAGATACTAAAACAGAATCGTATTTTACATCATTTTCATTTTTATCAATATTGGTCGGTGAAGTAATAGTAACAGTATAACAAATACTTTTATCCATTGGGATAAGTACTGTTTTTTCTAATGTATTAAATGGTGCAAAAACAAATCCCGAAATCGTGTTATCTTTATACTCATACAACTCATCATCTTCCTGTAGAAAAACATCTATTTCTTGAGTATTAGCTTTTCTATATATAACAAAAGGAAGTTCTGCTTTTAACTGCTTCTTAAGGTCAGTATAAACATTATCTATGCTCATCCTACTTAGTTTTGGGAAGTGCAATCGTTGTTAACTTTACAACTGAGATGAGTTGATTTTCTTCACCTCTGATCTTTATATCCCATAGCTGAGTAGTGCGCCCTGGGTGCACAATTTCTGCTTTTGCAAACACATACCCTTCCTTGACACTTCTAACATGATTTGCAGAAATTTCTATCCCTCTAATATAAAATTCCTTTGCATCTAAAAACATAAAAGAAGCTGCACTACCAACACTTTCTGCAAGTGCGACCATAGCTCCCCCATGTAAAACACCATCTGGCTGATGTACTCTAGGTGTTACTGGCATCTTAGCTACCAAATAATCTTTACCCACTTCACAAAAAGAGATATCCAATGTCTCCATAAGTGTATTTTTACACATTTTTGCGCATTGCTTCAGTATTTCTTCTTCTGTCAAATTCATATACTATAAAATTTAAAACAAAAGTATACAATGCCTTTTAATAATTCTAACTATATTTGATCATTATTTTAACGAACGTTCAATAAAATGCCAAAAATAAAAACATCAAAAGAAGAAGTATTACAAAAGGTGATTCCGATTCTAAGAACTCGAGGAGTTCAAAATAGTAGTATGAGCGAGCTTTCTAAAGCCTGTGGTATTCAAAAATCCCATTTTTATTATTATTTCAGTAATAAAGAAGAATTGATAAAGGAAGTGCTGGCTTTAGTACATAGCTATTTTAATTACAACTTCTTTAAAATTATTCAAAGTGACACCCTCGATATTCAAGAGAAAATTACAAAGACCAAGGGGCTTATGAATAAAATTTTCAAAGTTTCAGAGGGAGGATGTATAATGGCAAATACTGCATTAGAAACCATTCACCTTGATCCAATATACAAAAAAGAAATACGATTGTTTTTTCACGATTTTATTTCTGGATTACAATATCTACTAGAAATTAATCATGAACCTGACAACGCATTGACATTAGCAGAGCAAATAGTTCAAGATATAGAAGGGGGTATATTATTGATGCAAGTTTATGATGACTCAAAGTATCTTAATAATGCCATTATAAGAATGGAAAAACTAATTCTAAATAAATAATTAAAGACTACTATGTTTAATTTCTCAACCTTAAAATTACAATCAACATGGAATCTTACACTATAAAATCATTCGATGGGTATCCAATATCAGTTCATGAATTTACTCCTAAATCTCCCAATTATAAAACGATAGTGTTTGCTCCTGCTGTTGCTGTTCCTCAAAAATTTTATTTTAATCTGGCAGAATACCTTGCAGAAAAAGGATGTAATGTATTTACCTTTGATTATCGCGGAATTGGAACTTCAATTTCGCGAAGTATCCAATCCTTAAAGGAGCACGGCTTTTTTTCCTGGGCAATGGATTTTAAGTCGATATCTAAATATGCGGCAGAAGAGTATCCTGACAATGAGAAATATATGATAGGCCATAGTTATGGAGGAAATAGTATTGGATTTAGCGATGCATACCAATATTATGACAAATACATTACTATAGCATCACAATTTGGATTCTACAAACACTTCTCATTAAGAATGCGAATATTGATTTATTTAAATTTCAAACTTTTTGTACCTATAACCACATCTCTTTTGGGATATTACCCCTCTGGCTGGTTTGGATTAGGCAAACCTCTTACCACTAAAGCAGCTAAAGACTGGGCTATTTTCCTACTACATCCTGATTCTATGTTATATTTCACCAAAGAAAACATGGATACTTATTATGAAAACATAAAAGCCCCTATGCTTTTGGTTAGTATTGATGATGATCTTTTTGCTCCTAAAAAATCTGTTGACATTCTTGGTGATCGTGTATACCAAAATGCAAATGTCACTCGAAAACATTTAAATCCTTCTGATTTTAATTTAAAAACAATTGGGCATTTTGATTTTTTTAGAATTAAAAATCGAGATATCTTGTGGCCAATAATTAGCGATTGGTTTCAGCTTAATTAAAAACATCATACTTTATTATTATAACCCTTATGAATAGCTCTGAAAAAGAAATATCTTATACAACAACAAACACCTACTCTACTTTAAATAGTTTAGATATTAATACAAAAACGATTTGGATTGTTTTTCACGGAATAGGATATCTTAGTCGTTATTTCATTAGGTTATTTGAAAGTCTGGATAAGTCAGATAATTATTTTATTGCTCCTCAAGCTCCATCAAAATACTATAAAGGTGATGATTATAGAAGAGTTGGTTCTAGCTGGTTGACTAAAGAAAATACAAAGAAAGACACTCAAAATGTATTGCGTTATGTTGATGCAATATTATCTGAAGAGAATATTCCTAAGGATAAAAATTTAGTAATACTAGGATATTCTCAGGGAGTGAGTATAGCCAGTCGATGGATTTCTTCTCGAAAAATAAACCCTGATGCTTTTGTCATTATTTCTGGTGGGTTTCCTAAAGAATTATCTAAAAAAGATTTTTCTTTTCTCAATGAAACAACAAAAATCACTCATATTCTTGGGCAAAAAGATCCTTATTTTGAAATAGCAAAAGTTGAAGAAGAAAAAGTTAGAGTAAAACACATCTTACCGCAAATTGAATTTAGAACTCATCCTGGAGGTCATGAATTAGACCCTAAAACGGTAAAAAATATTCTATAAGTTTCCTTAATTCAATTAATGTCGCATTATTCTACTAGGTTCCATTTCAAAAATCGAATTTATTGCGACAGGATTCATTTCTATTTTTTTTCCTTCAGATTTGATTTTGGCTAAGACTTCTTCATTATTCTTTTTATTGATAGTTGCTATTGGATTATTAAACAACATCACATCAGTAAGTTGTTTAAGATTATATAATGGCCACAAATTATCAATATCATTATCTTCAATCGCCAACCAGCGTAAATTTTTCATATTAACAATTGAATTTATTGATTTAATTGTATTCCTAGATACCAATAATTTCCTCATCCTAGATAATTGTTTTAGAGAGGAAATATCTTTCAATTGATTATCTCTAAGATCTAACCATTCTATACTATGCATATTCTCCAAAAAACCAATATCATCAATACTATTCCCCCTAAGCATTAGAACTCCTACATTTTGTAGTTCGGACAAGGGCGAAAAATCTACTATTTTATTGTATTCTAAATTTAATTGTACAAGCCTTTTCAATACCCTGAGTACTTTAATATCTGATATATTATTTTTCCCCAAAATAAGAATTTCTAACTGTGATAACTTTGCCAGTGTATTAATGCTAGTTACATTATTCTCCGGTATCCAAATTCCGTATAAATCCACTAACTCTGATAAAGGAGAAAGATCTTCTAATTGATTGAAAGCCATATTAAAATGGGTTAATTTTTTCCAGTAGCGAACTATAGAGATATCATTAATTTTATTAAAATTAAATGTTATCCTTTTCAGATGTATTAATGTACGTAAAGGGTTTATATCAGAAATTTGGTTCCTATCTAACGCTAAGCTTTTTAAATTAACCAAATCAGATAATGGATGAAGGTCATGAATTAAATTTCCATTTGCGCTAAGTTTTTCTAAATTTCTAAGTTTTTGCAATGGTGTTAAATTTATTATCTTATTATTATCAAGGAATAAAACCTTTAAATTCTTTGCATGTTCTAATCCTTTGAGATTGGTAATTCCTCTTCCTATGGCAACAAATCGAGTTAAAGATTCTATATCTTTTATTGTTATATCTCCTGTAGGTTTATCTTGATAATCTCTTATTGCCTTCTCCAGATAAAAATCTGGTATATCAACAATCAAAGTCTTATCCTGACCATAGATTGATAAAATGAAGAAATGAAAAGCAATAATAAATAAAGGTTGTTTTGAAAGTTTCATACGTTTTATGATATTTTGATATCACAAATCTATTGCGACATCTAATCATATTAAAGTAAATCACTGTATGAAATGTCCCAAAATATAATTTGAAACTTTATTTTTTTGCATGAAGCATCTTAATATAAGATTTTGGAGTTTGCAATGTGAATTTTTGAAAAGCGCGATAAAAGGTAGTTTTAGATTTAAAACCTGAATCTTGTGCTAAAGCCAATAAAGTAAATTGATTCAAGTTTTCTGACTGAAGCTTATTCTTAACCTCTTCTACCCGATACCGGTTTACAAAATCATTAAAAGACATCTTAAAACCGCTATTAATTACTGTAGATATAACACCTGATGTTGTATTTAATTCTTTAGCTAGAACCTGTAAAGAAAGATTAGGATTGAGAAACATTTTTCTTATTTCCATAGCTTCAATAACCTTCGGGGAATAATCAAAAACTGAACTATTAATAGCTGAATAGTTATTTACCTTAAATTCTGAATATGAAGCGTAACCAATTATTGAGATTACATACACTATAAATGAATAGTATATTTTTATAAGTAAAACAAAGGGAATACCTAATAGTTCATCTAACGGGCTTCCTTTCCAATAACCATACATTTCTCCTATTACAAGCGAAGTAATATCTAAAATAGCTCCAGCAACTAAAAACAATAACAAATACCTGAGCCATTTAGAAAATTTCTCTTGATCTTTTGAGAGCCTTTCTTTCTTAGCATTATACATCAATTGACTTGCAAGCCAGGTATACATCAAAACCATTAGCAGCAACACAATATCATGTATAGTTTTAATTTGAAAATAATAAAAAGATATAGCCACTTCTCTTTTTTGAGCTATAGGTTCACCTAAAGTATTAAACCATATAATAACAAGATAGACCCAAAAAATAATAGGTATAACAAGATGTAACACACTAGATTTATCTATTTTAAAATTAAGAACGAAAATGGATTTGAAATACAAAAACAAAAGTGGAAAAATAAAAATAGAAAGGTGTGCTGGTAAAAACAATAAATTAGAATTCTGTTCGACAACTCCAGAATTACCCAGAAACATTGGAAGAAGAGATACTCCTAACACCACTAATATCGAAAGTAAAATCTTATTTTGAATTTGCCTCCAATTTCTGGTTGTCAATATCAAAAAAATCATCACTACACTTTGAAAAATCCCAAAAAGTAAAAGTGTATTCGTGAGTGTTAGATTCATTTCTATAATTTATCTTTATGTATAACTATTGCATTCGATTTTTACGTAACTTTTCTAACGCAGCTCTGCTCTTAACCGTATCATAAATTATTGTCAATTTTTCTATCTTAAATTCAGTATTAAGCTCGATAATATCAACTACTTTAAACTGCACTTTTTCTCCTTCTTTTAATTTCCATATATACTCAAAAAGCAATGAAACACGATTTGTGTTTTTTTCAAAAAATAAACCATCAAACTTTAATATAGATGCCATAGTATCATTAGCCAAATCTCTATAAAAATCGACCGCAGGTAGTACTCCATATAAAGGAGATTCTACACATCCATTTTTAGCAAAAAGATCAACTACTTTATCCATTTTACCTTTCTCCAAAAAAGAAAGATAGTCATGAGCAACTTGTTCTTTAGTCATTATTTAGAGGTATCTTTCTTTAATAATTTCACAATGATGTTTTTGATGTCCTGATAATATATACCCAGCAGCTCTAGCACTCATTGGACTTTTACTGGCTTCGCCTATCCTGGTTAGCATTTCATCTGTGAAACTTTTAAATAATGTTATAGAACTATTTCTTACTGCTACAAAATCGGATAACATATCTTCTTTACTATAATGATTTGCATTAGAATTAGGAACATAATCATCTTGTTCAAAACCCATAATAGGTGTTTGATCATTTCTTGCAAAACGCAATGCTCTGTATGAAAAAATACGTTCTGTATCAATTAAATGTTGTAATACTTCTGCAACTGTCCATTTTCCATCTGCATAAGCATAAGTCATTTTATCTTCTGGAATAGATTGTACAAAATCAACAAATTCTTCACGACTATTTTGCAGCCCTAATACAATATCTGGATATTCTGCTTTTGAGATATACATAGCATAATAAGGATTGTATTCGTTTTCGCTTATTTGAGACAACATAACTTTTTATTATAAATTAAAAATGACTGTTAAAATCTTGATATAAATATCAAGCATAATTATTCAGAAATAAAAATGAGGCAGAAAATTAATAATTCCACCTCATTTTTCAATATTCTTAACAGTACTTTATTAGTTTTTATGCAGAATTACGACTTGCATTAATATTTCCGAATAGAGAACGGGTAACCATTTTCTCATAAATAACTAAGTCCTCTGGTTTTACATTATCATCTCTTCTTAATTCCTGAATTTTCTTGAGAGCATACTGTTGTATCGTAAGTAATGGCAATACAATATTTTCTCTAATATCAATAGATGCTTTCCCTGCAGGTTCATTTTGCATCAATTCTGAATATCCTGTCAATTTAAAAAGCAATCGTTTTGTTAATAGATATTCTTCATGAATAATATCCCAAAAAGCTCCATATTCTTCATCTTCTTTCATATAGGAAGTCAGTTCAAAAAATGATTTAGTAAGACTCATCATACTGTTACCGATTAAAGTTCTAAAAAAAGGAGACCCTTTATATAATGATTCAACTTTCTTAAACTCTCCTTTATCCTCAAATGCTTTTAATGCTGTTCCCACTCCATAAAAACCTGGTACATTTTGTTTTAATTGACTCCAGCTTCCTACAAACGGAATAGCTCGTAAGTCTCCAAAATCAAGAGTTGTACTTTTACTACGTTTAGATGGGCGGCTACCAATATTTGCTTTTCCATAATATTTTAAAGTACTCATATGTTCTAAGTACGGAAGAAATTTAGGATGACTTTTAAAATCAACATAAGTTTGATAACTTATATCTGCCAATTCTTGCATAGTCTCCTTATTCTCTTTAGAAAAAAGATTGCCTTCATTACTAGTCAATTGATTTTCTACTCCTGCACCAAGTAATTGTTCCAGGTTATATTGACAAGAATCCAATGTCCCAAAATTAGAACTAATCGTTTGTCCTTGGACAGTTAACTGAATCTCTTCATCTTCGATAGTTGGCCCTAGAGATGCATAAAACTGATTTGTATTTCCTCCTCCTCTTGCCGGAGGTCCACCTCTACCATCAAAGAACACTACTTTTACATCGTATTTCCTTGAGATTTCAGTTAAAGCTTCTTTAGCTTTAAAAATTCCCCAGTTTGCCATAAGATATCCTCCATCTTTGGTCCCATCAGAGAATCCAAGCATAATAGTCTGTTTCATTCCTCTACGTTTCAGGTGCTCCATATATACTGGATTGCTATATAAAGATTCCATCACCTCATGAGAGACTTTTAAATCAGGAACCGTTTCAAAAAGTGGAATAACATCTACTGTTGGAGATTGCCAATCACATAATCTGATCATTGCAAAAGTTTCCATTACATTAAGTTCATTACCATTATTACTGATAATGTAACGGTTAGCCGCTCGCTCTCCATTATTTTGTTGAATGGTTTTTATAGCATAAATAGATTCTATTGTTGCCCTGGCAATATCATCATCAAAAATAGATGGATCTAACTTACCTTTTACTTTCGAAAGTACTTCGAACTGTTCTTCTGAAGATAGCGTGTCATAATTATCAGGAAAAAAACCTAATCCTAGCGCATTGGTTTTTTGTACTACTTCTGTAAGTACTTTATGATGAATTCTTGAATCCTGACGAATATCCAGAGTTCCAAAATGAAATCCAAAAATCTTTACTTTATTGATTACATCCTGTAACTCATCAAGAAACAAAGATTGATGCTGAGAAATCAACTCCTCCTTTATCTCTAACAATCCATTCATCAATGTTTCGATTGACAATGGTTCTGCTGTTTTTGCATAATAGAAATTCTCATACAATGCATGTTCTAAAACTGCAATTTTATCCTGAAGATTACCAAATGTAATTCTACGTTTTAACGATCGCATATCTCGATAATAATTTATCAAAATGGTCTTACGAAGCCTTTTAGCTACTTTCAAAGTAGTTTCTGTCGTTACAAACGGATTTCCATCTCTATCTCCTCCAGGCCAAAAACCAAGATTAATTAAATCATTTTCCAGATCTTCTCCTTCAAAAATGTTTTGTTGTACATAATTATAAATATTCCCTGCAGCATGATAAAATACATTTTCTAAATACCAAATCAAGCTTACTGCCTCATCATACGGAGTTGGCTTTTCTTTCTTAAAAAAAGCAGTTTTACCTAATTGCGCTAACAGTTTTTGAATTCTAGGAGAATCATTATCTCTAATTGCGGCATCTAAATCATGAATAATTCCTAATACTGTTCCTGGGTAAAATTGAGTAGGATGCGCAGTTAGTGTTGGACGAATCTTAAAACGTTTTAAATAATCTTTAAGTTCCTCTAATTGTCCTTTTGCCTGAGCCTCTTCCTTAATACTTCTTAATGTCCCTCGACCGTCCATATTATTAACTATAGGAAAAGCTGCATCTTCTATAGCATCAAATAATACTACCTGACGCTCGATATACTGGATAAATCTAAATAGTAAATCGTGTTTTTCGGTAGTCGATGGGTTATCCTGATAAAGATTGAAAAAATCTTCTACAATTTCAGTAGGATTCTTATGCTCGTCGTATCCTTTTTCACATACTTCTTTAAACAGTGGTAATAAAACTCCTGTATTACTAATAGTATCAAAAGGTAATGTAATAAATATACTATTGTATATCTGATACTTTGCTAGAACATTCTCATTAAAACGTTCGATCTTTGGTTTTCTAGCCATGTGTGTGGTGGTAATATGGTTTTTGGTTAATATAACTTCTTTACTATCAAGAGGTTTCTATTCAACTCTGCCCTCCTAATCATTCAGAAGTTTTTCTTGAATTAAAAAACCCTCTAAGAAATTTTTCCTAAAGGGCTTATATTTATATTTAAAAAGTTATCCCTTTATAATTCCTGAAAAATAGAATGCATCAAGCGTTTCTTGTCATTAATACTTTCTTCTAATGAAATCATAGTTTCTGTACGGTACACTCCATCAATATCATCCAACTTAAAGATGATATCCTTAGCATGATTAGTATCTTTTGCTCTTACTTTACAGAAAATATTAAATTTCCCTGTTGTAATGTGAGCAACCGTAACATAAGGTATTTGATTAATTCTCTCCAAAACAAACTTGGTTTGAGAGGTGTTTTGAAGATAAATACCAACATATGCTATAAATGAATATCCTAATTTCTTATAGTCTAATGTTAATGAAGACCCTTCAATAATTCCAGCTTCTTCCATTTTTTTTACTCGCACATGTACAGTACCTGCAGAAATCAATAGTTTCTTTGCAATATCTGTAAAAGGTGTACGGGTATTTTCAATCAACATATCCAAAATTTGATGATCTACTTCGTCTAATTTAAACTTTGCCATAGTAATAATATTATTTTTCCCGATTATTTACATTGCAAATTTAGCAGAAAAATCAAGTATTCACACATTTTATTTTAACTTTTTGCTTGTTCTATTAAGAATAATTCAGAATCTAGGTAAAATTTTAACAGCTCTGCCTCTGGAACTATCTCTACTGTAACGTTTTCGTTACGTATTGCTCTTTTTTCACCAATAATCTCTCTATGTCCATAAAACTTTTGAAGATTATCGATTTTAACAATTTTAGGTATGAATTTGACATTATTTTTGGTTAATTCTTCCTTATACTGTATGGCGATATCAGTATTTTTTCCATTAAGAATAACATCCCTAACAATGATATCATAAAAACATTTTCCATTTTCTGGTATCAAATAATAATCTTTATATCCCTTTCCAGTAATTTCTGTTGTACTTATATAATGTAATGAAGTAATTAATGAAAAGAATATATATTGTCTTGTTGTTTCTCTATCGTAGTCATTAGGATAATGTCCAGATTCAAATAATATTGCTGGTATACCCATATATGATAATGTATCTCCTACACAATTTAAATTGAAACCATCATCATACCTCCCAACCTGATTTGGTATGCATTCTTGAAGCACCTCATTCATTTTTGCAATTACCTGCATAGCCTGTTTTCGACTTTTAGTTATTGAGCGCTTAGCATCTCCTGCTGGGGATAAAAATGATACTGTCGCAGGATAATTGGTTTCTCCTGCACTAAAAATAGTACGTTGCCCATGAAGGTTAAATCCAAAATCTGGCTTTATCTGTTGGATTAAGTCATTTAAAACAACACTTTCTTTCTGAGTCTTATTTTGGGCATCTCTATTAAGATCAATTTTATTATAATTTAGCCTTGTATATGCCTTTGCTCCATCTGGACTTAAAATAGGCACAATATACAATGTACATTCTTTCAAAATAGTTGAAGCAATATTATTATTTGAATCTATAAGTAGATTAATAAGATCAAATATAGCTTTTGTAGTTGTACTTTCATTACCATGCATTTGTGACCAAAACAAAAGTTTCTTAGGTCCAGTTCCCAAAGTTATTAAATGTATTGGAGCGTTATTTTCTGAAGAACCTATTTGTCTAAGGTCAACTTTTTTTGATAATTCGTCCAAAAGAGGGCTAATGTGATCTAAACAAATGTAGCGTCCAAATAAGGAAGGTTCTTTATATAAAGTAAACCAGTTTTTTAATGTATCAATATTCATAGTATGTATTAGAAGGTCACGAAATTACTATAGTTTGTTGAGGATTCATAACAAATAAAAGAATTAGTTACATATGTAAACTAGGATAAGGTTTACAATTGTAAAAAGAAGATATTTACATTTGTAAACAATGGTTTTTGCTGCATATGTTTACAATGGTAAACAGTTTGTTTTTAGTAGTTTCCAATTGTATAATAGTTATTAGTAAATTAATTAAAGTATTTTTATTATATATTATAAAATTATCTAAATGAGATTATTAAGAGTATTTACCTAAACAAATTATTAAAGCGTAGAGCTCTTTGGTTTACAATTGTAAACTATACTTCTGACCAAAATTGTTTACCTTTGTAATCAATATTTATTCTAAAACTCGTTTACAATGGTAAACAATAAAGACTTTGGTAAAAGAATTCAAAAAGTAATGGATTATTATGGCGTATCGGCTTCATCCTTTGCAGATTATATGGGAGTAGGTCGCTCTTCTATTTCTCATATTCTTAGTGGACGAAATAAACCTAGTTTAGACTTTGTTATGAAAATAGTTGATGCCTATAGTGATGTAGAGTTACAATGGTTATTATATGGAAAAGGAACATTTCCTAAATCAGAAAATACCATTGTAGAAGAAAAAAAAACTATTTTAGAACCTCCTACTGATACACAAGAAACTTCTACTCCAATTATAGATACAGAACAAGATTTATTCTCACAGTCATCTTCAGAAAAAGAAAATGTTCAACAAAATATATCTTCCCCTGAGAAGGTTTCGCGAGTTATTTCTTCAGAAGGTGAAATCGATCGTATTGTGATTTTCTATAAAGATGGTACCTTTACTTCTTATCAAATGAAAAAATCTTAACAACTTTTTTCTTCCTGCCTATTAACTTTATCGAAATAGATTTATTTTCGTTTTTCATTTAAAGTCATCATGAAACGAATACTCTTATTATTCTTTTGTTTACTATTGACAATCAGCTGTCAGCAAGAAGAACGTGATTGTTTAAATTTTCATACGGGAACATTTGAATTTGAAACCTTATTAGATGGTGAATTAGTAAAAACTACGTTTATTCGCGATGGAAAAATAGAAATAGATTATTTCAGAGGAAAGACTGATACTTCTAGTGTTAGATGGATCAATGATTGTGAATATATTGTACAAAAACTGCATCCAAAAAGTATGGCAGAAGAAAAAGCCATACATATGAAAATCTTATCTACAGATAAAAACACTTACACTTTTGAATACGGACTTGTAGGTGCAACTAATAAAGAACGAGGAACTGCAAAAAAAATAAAATAATGTTAGAAATTTTCACATCGGCTGATGCCTGGGTAGCTTTACTTACACTTACTTTTCTAGAAATTGTACTTGGTATTGATAATATAATATTTATCTCAATAGCTTCTAGTAAATTACCTGAAAAACAACAGAAAAAAGCTACGAATATAGGGTTAATGTTGGCTATGCTAATGCGTATTGTTTTACTGTTTGGGATTTCATTACTAGTCGCTATGGAAGCTCCTTTTTGGCACATCAACCTGCCGTGGATAGAAGCTGGTATAAGTGGTCAAGCTTTAATTCTGTTTGGAGGAGGTATTTTCTTATTATATAAAAGTGTACATGAAATTCATGAAAAAGTAGATGAAAAAGGTGAAGAGGAGAAAGAAATCGAAGCCAAAAGTTCAACATCATTATCTAACGCTATTGTACAAATTACATTGATTAATGTTGTTTTTTCTTTTGATTCTATACTTACAGCGGTTGGTATGACAAACGGATTAAGTGAGAATCCTAATGATGCTTTATTACTCATGATTATCGCTGTCGTTATCTCCGTTTTAATCATGATGTTATTCGCGACCCCTGTTGGGCGTTTTGTAAATAAACATCCATCGGTTCAAATTCTTGGACTTTCATTTTTAATCCTTATTGGATTTATGTTAATTGCAGAAGCAGCACATTTAGCTCATTTGCAAATATTTGATAGTGAAGTAGGTACGATACCTAAAGGGTACCTTTACTTTACCATAGCTTTTTCTTTATTTATTGAGTTTTTAAACTTTAAATTGCGCAAAAAAAATAAAAAAACAACTAGTTAAAAAGAAAAATAGAATACTAATTATATGAACTCTTTAAGTTTATAAAAAATAAAATTATCATGAAAGAGAATATAACAGTATTGCTTTTTCTTGTTTCTATATCAATTTTTGGACAACAAGATATCATAGAAAAGATAAGTCAAGATGTCTGTATTTGTTTTACAGAAAATAAAGGTGATGACACCAGTATATTAGAAAAGTGTTTTACAAAACATATTGATACTTATAAAACCGAGTTAGATAAGTTAATTGATAAAAATTCATCTGTTCCAGAATACAAACAAGGTCAGGAATTAGGGAAGAAGATATTTTTTGAAATGCAACAGAATTTAGTCAAAAATTGTGATGCATACTTCAATTACTTTGATAATCTAAGAGCGCAGTCAATTCTTGCAATGAAAAAAAAGTACAGTCAATCTAAAGTGCAATCCATTAATGTTAAGCTCTCAGAAAACAAAACAATTGATTTGCTTTGGGAGCGAGCTAATTTATATTTTGCCAACAATGATTTAATAAAGGCAGAAATTGATTACAAAGAATGTCTTACAATGAATCCAAATCATGTGCCTAGTATGTTTTTTTTAGGATGGCTCTATGAAAGAAAACAAAACTACAACAAGGCACTCGAAATTTATCAATCTATTTTTGATGCAACAAAAAAACAAGAAATCGTATTATTTATAGAACTTGTAAAAAGAAAATCTAAATAATTGACAGCTCTCATTTGATTTAAAAAAATACAATTAAGATATAGAAATAACTTATACTCTACTCTTTTCTAAGACAACAAATCTATGTCTAACTAAAAATAATGGGGCAATCAAATAATATAACTGTACGAAAAGCAATCCATTCTGAAATGGATTGGATAAACATGAAATATAAGGAGGTGGATTTTACTTCATCTAATTTTGATACCGAAGATATCGTTATTGCTGAGATCGAAAATCAAAAATGTGGATTAGGGAGATTAACCAAAATCGATGCTGATCATTTAGAATTAGGTGGCATTTATGTATTTAGTAAATATCGTGGTTTAGGAATTGCAGATGCTATAGTAAAAAAACTATTAGAACTTACAACTCCTGAGAAAAGAGTTTGGTGTTTACCTTTCAAAAATCTCAAAAGCTTTTATTCAAAATTTGATTTTGTAGACTATCAAAAATATAATTATCAAATTCCTGATAAGGTGTTTTCAAAATATCAATGGTGTAACTCTACATATGACAAAGAAGTTCTATTGCTCGTAAAATAAGAGTTTCAATAAATATAAGTGATGTAGAATTATCATAATTATAATATTTTAGGCATTTTTGTATTTCTAAAAAACGTATCAAATATTAGTCTTGAATATGAGTCTTGAAAGAGAATTACTTAAACGTAGCGGATCTGTATGTGAATTATCAGGAGAAACTGAAAATTTAAAAGTTTATCAGGTTCCAAAATCTCCTGGAACCGGTATAGATGCTCATATTCTTATTTCTCAAATTTGTTTAGATCAAATTGAAAACCCAGAAAGTATAGACCCTAATCACTGGCGTTG
The DNA here is from genome assembly GCF_900312735.1 of Aquimarina sp. AU119. Lineage (NCBI taxonomy): Bacteria > Pseudomonadati > Bacteroidota > Flavobacteriia > Flavobacteriales > Flavobacteriaceae > Aquimarina > Aquimarina sp. AU119. The sequence continues at coordinate 403,924 of NZ_OMPF01000022.1, forward strand.
TCTTAATGATAGTATGTGGAGTGAAGTTCCTGCTGTACAGGTAATGGCCTGGAGAATGCTAAATAGACTAAAATCTGAAGGTTGGCCTCAAGATTTACTTGATATGCTATATCTAGATGAAGATAGAATGGCATGGGCTGCAGCAACGGGTGAAGGTGATGACCCAGATGAGGCTATAAAACATTTAGATGCTAATGGAGCACTTTTACAAACAGGTGATTCTGTTGTTTTGATAAAAGACTTGGATGTCAAAGGAGCAAATTTCACAGCAAAAAGAGGTACAGCTGTTCGTAATATCTCGCTAGTGTATGACAATCCTGAACATATAGAAGGACGTGTAAGTGGCCAACACATAGTAATCCTTACTAAATTTGTCAAAAAAACATAATAGATTACTTTAGATATATTACTTAAAAGGCCGGCCTCCTAATCAATTTATTATTCTACGAATAGGTACTGGCATTTCTATATTTTCTTCTAAAAATCTTTTATGTACATTTTCTTTGAGTTTACATTTCATTTTAAACTCCTTAAAAGGCTCCGAAATCCATACATATGCCCTAACATGAACATAAGATTCATGAACATCAATTACACGAACTTCTGAAACAACCTTATTTTCTTCTTCTTTAAACTTAGCGATATATTCTAATTTTGCTGCTTCTTCTAAAATAATTTTTCGAACCACATCCACATCTGCTTTTAATCCTATTTTAAAATTATTAAAACTAAGTACTTTGCTATCCTCAATAGTATGATTTAGAATGGATTCTGTGCTAATTATAGAATTTGGTATGATTAATCTCTTGTTTTCAAACGTATTAATTACTGTATGTCTAAGTGTTATATCGACAACAATACCAACTCGTTCAAGGTCTAATTTGATATAATCTCCTATCCTAAAGGGCTCAAACAAAACAATAAAAACTCCGGCGATAAGGTTAGATATTGCTGCCTGAGCTGCAAAACCTATAATTGCAGCTAGAATACCTGCTCCAGAAAATATTAGTGTAGCCTGTCTTCTTAAAAAAGGAACAGTTCCAACAATAATCACAAAAGCAATGATAATAAAAATGAAACGTATTGAGTTTTTTACAAATTTTAGTTTTGTGACATTATAACTCCCTCGTTTTTGTCTTCTATTTAAAAAAAGAATTAATAACCACTTAACAACCAAAGAAATACCCCAACTGATCAGAATAATAATAAAAGCGTACAGAATAACACCTTCTATATCTTCTACATTGATATATTTTTTAATTAATTCTGTCACCTAAGAATTGTGTAATCTAAAACAATGTCGGTTGCTCATTATCATCATCTACTTCTGTGGTTCCGTTAGAATCAGAAGAAGAAACATTCTCTTCTTCTATTACCTCTATTTCTTCTGCCGGTAGTGCTTCTGGCTCATCATATGGTAAAGATTCTAATAAATTGATCTGTCTTACCTTATGTGTAGTTAACTGATTTCCTAGTGCTTTTGCTCCCTTAATAGCAATAAATTCTTCAAGATTTATTTCTTCATTCGGGCGTTGGTCTTTTCCTCGAAGCTTAGTAAATACCATTTCTGCAATAGGTCTATAATCTGTAGATACTACTTCCAAAAATGATTTAGGATGCTCTGTAATAAACATTTCTTCTCGTTCAGGACTATCGATAAGAAAACGTTTAACATAATATCTTTCTTTTTCTCCATCCCAATAAATCGCAGATATTGGTTTTTTTGGTTTCCATTTTTCCAGAACGATCATATCTGAATTAAAATGCAGTGTCATCTCTGGGATAATTGTTTTTGCTATACCTTTTTGAGTAATCACCAGTAAACGATCTTCTCCTCTAAATTCACCTAACAATTCTCCTCTTCCATCAACATTAAGACGTTGTACAGAGTCATCAAACCATATTTTTCGTGGCTTTAAGGTAGAGACTCCTTGCTCTTTGAGCTCTACTCGCTTAATATTGTATTTGGTAACTATATTTCCTTTTACCCCTCGACCTTTTATTAATAAATCTGAAAAATCCAGATCAAATTTTAGTTTTTTAATACTTCCTGCCTGACGTAAGAAAATAGTAATCACTTCGGCTTCGCCATTAGGGTTTGCAGAAAAATATATGACTTTTGAAGATTTTTTACCTTGTGCCAAATCATACTCTTTATCTCTAGTCACCCCTGTAACAGCAAAACGTTTTACATAAGACGAACCCCCTTTACCATCTTGATAAATCATATTATAAATGGTACGCTTATCCTTTTTCTTAAATACTGCTACATGAATAATATTTTTGCCAATAAAGGTCTTTGCTCCTACTTTGGTTATCATCAATTTTCCCTCACCTGTAAAACAGATAATATCGTCAATATCTGAACAATCTGCTACATATTCATCTTTTCGCAGAGAAGTACCTATAAAACCTTCTTCACGATTTACATATAGTTTTGTATTACGAATAACAACTTTGGTAGCCTCAATATCATCAAAAATCCTGATTTCGGTTTTACGCTCTTTCCCTTTTCCGTATGTTGTTTTTAATCTTTTAAAATAATCAATTGCAAATTGTATAAGGTGTTCTAAATTGTATTTTACCTTTGCAATATCCTCTTCCAGAGCTTCTATTTTTTGCTGGGCTTTATCAATATCAAATTTTGAAATACGTTTAATTCGAATCTCAGTTAGGCGTACAATATCTTCCTCTGTTACTGCTCGCTTCAAATGTTTTATATGAGGTTGTAACCCTTTATCTATAGCTTCTATAACTCCTTCCCAAGTGTCTACCTCTTCAATATCACGATAAATACGGTTTTCTATAAATATTCTTTCTAAAGATGCAAAATGCCATTGTTCCTGAAGTTCTTCAAGTTGAATTTCTAATTCTTTTTTGAGTAATTCTACTGTATTATCAGTAGAACGACGCAGCATTTCTGACACTCCAATAAAATTAGGTCTGTTGTCCTCAATGACACAACCTAATGGTGAAATAGATACTTCACAATTTGTAAATGCATATAATGCATCTATTGTTTTATCAGGAGAAATTCCTGAAGGAAGATGTATTAATATCTCTACCTTTGCGGCAGTATTATCTTCAATTTTTTTAATTTTAATCTTTCCTTTTTCATTTGCTTTAAGGACAGAATCAATTAAACTAGTAGTTGTAGTAGAGAAAGGAATCTCATCAATGACCAATGTGTTTTTATCAAATTGAGCAATTTTTGCACGTACTCTTACCTTACCACCTCGATTACCATCATTATAGTTTGTAAAATCAGCGATTCCTGAAGTAGGAAAATCAGGTAAAATAGTAAATCTTTTGCCCTGTAAATGCTTAATTGAAGCTTCAATTAATTCTATAAAATTGTGAGGAAGGATTTTTGTACTTAATCCTACGGCAATTCCTTCTGCGCCTTGTGCTAATAACAAAGGAAATTTAACCGGCAGATTAATGGGTTCTTTCTTTCTCCCATCATACGATAATTGCCAATCTGTAACTTTAGGATTATAAACTACATCTAGTGCAAATTTAGACAAACGTGCTTCAATATACCTGGATGCAGCCGCTCTATCACCGGTAAGTATATTACCCCAGTTTCCTTGCATATCAATTAGTAACTCTCTTTGTCCTACTTGTACCATAGCATCAGCAATACTAGCATCACCATGAGGATGATACTGCATCGTATGTCCAACAATATTAGCTACTTTATTATATCTACCATCATCCAGATCCTTCATAGAATGAAGAATACGACGTTGTACTGGTTTCAAGCCATCTTCTATTGCGGGTACTGCTCGTTCCAGGATTACATAAGATGCATAATCCAGAAACCAATCTTTATACATTCCTGTAACTTTAGTAATCACCTCTTGCGGCTGGTGATCCTCTGGAGTTAAATCGTGATCTAGTTCTTCGTTTTCGTTTTCCAAATCTATATATAATTTAGGGGCACTTTAATAATTACAACTCTTCCTCTACTGTATCCAATTCTACTTTTAGGTTATCAATAATAAACTCTTGTCGTTGTGGTGTGTTTTTTCCCATATAAAAAGACAGTAATTCTTCTATTGATTTTTCTTTATCCAACATTACCGGATCAAGACGTATGTCATCTCCAATAAAATGTACAAATTCATCAGGTGAGATTTCACCTAATCCCTTAAATCGAGTAATCTCGGGTTTCCCTGACAATTTTGCGATAGCATCTCTTCTTTCCTGTTCAGAATAACAGTAAATGGTTTCTTTTTTATTACGTACCCTAAACAATGGTGTTTGCAGTATGTACAAATGTCCTTCTTTTATAAGTTCTGGAAAGAATTGTAGGAAAAATGTAATCAATAATAACCTAATATGCATTCCATCGACATCGGCATCAGTGGCAATTACAATATTGTTATATCTTAAATCTTCTAAAGATTCTTCAATATTTAATGCAGCTTGCAACAAGTTGAATTCTTCATTTTCGTACACAATCTTTTTACTCATATTGTAGCTATTGAGGGGTTTTCCTCGTAAACTAAATACTGCCTGGGTATTCACATCTCTGGATTTGGTAATAGAACCACTTGCCGAATCTCCCTCTGTTATAAACAATGTACTTTCAAGATTACGATCTTTCTTACTATCAGTAAGATGAACACGACAATCTCTTAATTTTTTATTATGTAAACTAGCTTTCTTAGCTCTCTCCCGAGCCAGTTTACGAATCCCCGATAAGTCTTTACGTTCTCGTTCTGCCTGTAAGATTTTACGTTGTAAACTTTCTGTTGTATTAGGATTTTTATGTAAGAAATTATCTAATTTAGTTTTTACAAAATCGTTAATATAGGTTCTCACTGTTGGTAAGTTTCCTCCCATATCGGTAGATCCTAATTTTGTTTTTGTTTGACTTTCAAAAACAGGTTCCATAACCTTAATACTTATGGCAGATACAATAGATTTACGAATATCACTCGCTTCATAATTCTTACCATAATATTCTCTGATGGTTTTTACAACAGCTTCCCGAAATGCAGCTTGATGTGTACCTCCTTGTGTTGTGTGTTGCCCATTTACAAAAGAATGATATTCTTCACTGTATTGTGTTTTACTATGGGTAATCGCGATTTCAATATCATCTCCTTTTAGATGTATAATATCATATAAACGATCCTCTGTATTTATATTATCAGCAAGTAAATCTCTTAATCCATTTTCTGAAAAATATTTTTCTCCATTAAATATGATGGTTAATCCTGGATTAAGATATACATAATTCTTAAGCATTTTGGCTACATATTCTGAACGGTATTTGTAGTGCTTAAAAATAGTATCATCTGGAACAAAAGAAACTTTGGTTCCTCTTCTTCGCGAAGTTTCATCCAGTGTTTCCTGGTTGGTTAAATTTCCTTTTTCAAATTCTGCAGAAGCTGATTTACCATCACGAGTAGATTCAACTCTAAAAAAAGTAGATAACGCATTTACCGCTTTGGTACCAACTCCATTTAGTCCCACCGATTTTTTAAACGCGCGAGAGTCATACTTCCCTCCCGTATTCATTTTTGAAACCACATCAACCACTTTTCCTAAAGGAATTCCACGACCATAATCTCTTACGATCACCTTATCTCCTTGAATAGAAATTTCTATAGTTTTACCAGCACCCATTACATATTCATCTATCGAATTGTCGAGTACTTCTTTTAATAAAATATAAATTCCATCATCTGCAGAAGATCCATCTCCTAACTTACCAATATACATTCCAGGTCGCATACGGATATGCTCCTTCCAGTCGAGGGATCGTATATTATCTTCGGTATATTTGGTTTCCTTGCTCATAAATTTCGGGTAGAATGCCTGCTAATATAAGGCTTCACTTATTAAATTAAAATAGCCATCCTACAAAGTAATTAACAAATGCATAACGAATTTTGTTGATTATTTGGTATCCAGTGAATTGATAAATTATACCTAATAATTTTAAGATCTAATAATAAGGAAACAAAAATGGTAAAAAACACCTTAAAAATACGTAAAAATACGTATAGACTCTAGTGTGCTTTGCTTCATACATTTGTTTAGCGAAAAAACTTCCCTCAAAACCAATATAAAAAACACTAAACAAAAAATACGAATTGGAAAACAAAAACACACAAAATCATGAAAACACTGTCAATTTATTTTTTACTTTTTTCATTCTTATTATTCTCAAGTTGTAGTAATGATGATAATTTTATCCCAGAACCTGAACCTGAACCAATTGCAGAGCCAGAACCTGAACCAGAACCAGAACCAGAACCTGAGCCGGAACCAGATCCTATACCCGCTGCTGATATCATCGGAACAGTAGATTTATTTGACGATGATCAAAGTATGGTTGATAACTCTGGTATGTCTGTAAGTATAGAAGGAAGCGATCCATTAATTACTACCACAACAGATCTCAATGGGAATTATTCTTTAAAAGATGTTCCTTTTGGCACATATAATTTGGTATTTGAGAAAGAAGGTTTTGGGATCCACAAAATTTTTAATATCGAGCATAAAGATGAAGGAGAATTTACATTAATGGCCAATGTCCTTAAATTAGGTCAAATATCTAATAGCATGATAACTGCTACTTCTGTTAGAATAGAAGGCAATTTTATTATACTTAATATAAGTCGACCCATGACAGAGAATCTTTTGGTAAAAAGAATACGAATTTTTTATCATAAAAGTGATGATGTAAGTAATGAAGTGTATACACAGTTCTCTCCTATTATTGGTACTACTGGCAATCCGGCCAATTTAACATTCTCTATTTCATTTTTCAGATCACTAGGCTTCGAATCTGGAGAAACCTTATGGTTTAAAGTATATGGAGATAACTTTTATAGTAATTCTTATGAAGACCCTGATCTGGGAAGAACTGTATTCCCCAATGTCAATACCAATACTGTGGATGCAATTTCAGTTGTTATTCCATAAAACCAACTTAACAAAACGAAATCTAACTCATTAAAAACCGCCTATGATTTAACATCATAGGCGGTTTTTAATTAGCATTGTAAATAATCACATCCTTATTAAATAGTAATGAGGTTCAAAAAAGCTTCTCCAAAATTTAGAATAAAGTTATTAATATTCTTTTAATAGTTCTTTATCGGTTCATTAGTACATTATGCTAAAGAATTGTTATTAAAGGTCTAAATAATTTATTTCCTTTTTACCTTTAATCTCTTATTATTAAACTATTCTTTATAAAGAATAATTAACTATTACTTCATAATTTAAAATTCAAGAATGAAAAAAATAATCGTTTTACTATCAATCTTATTTTTGTCTATACACAGTTTTGCACAAGATAGTAGTAACTGGAAACTCATCTATCATAATGATAAAGACGGAAAAGCCTTAGAAGGAAAAATTGAAACCCTTATTAAAGCTGTTCGAAATGGAGAAAAAATACGTGTATATTGGTCATCACAAAGACGAAGTGATAAAACCAAAAAAGTTGAGCATTTTACTGATGCAAAATTTTTAACCATATTAAGTGACACCATTGTTTTTGCACAAATAGATCCTATAATTGGGCAAACGCCAAGTTATGACACACAAACTGTAAAACTAAAAGAAAACCTGGAATGGTCGCTAATAGCAGCAACAAATGGCAAATCTGATACAATGATGCGAAATGTAGTTACAGGAGAAATATTAGGACATGGTTTGGTACCATTTGCTATTAAATGGTATGTAAAACGTTAAATTTCTCTTTTGGAAACAGGTATTATTTATGTAACAAAAATCTAATTAAATTGAATATAGGCACTACAAAATATAATGTAAGAGAGGCTAATCAGAATGAGTTTGATGAAATAGGAGAATTAATGGTTAATGTATATTCTCAATTAGAAGGCTTTCCAAATAAAAATGAGCAACCAAACTATTATTCAATGCTTGCAAATATTGGAAATTTAACAAAAAACCCAAAGACTAAGCTATTGGTAGCCGTTTCTCCTAATGGAAAGATTGGAGGGAGTGTGGTTTACTTTGGTGATATGAAATACTATGGTTCGGGAGGTACTGCCACAAAAGAGAAAGGCGCAGCGGGCTTTAGGCTGTTAGCGGTTGATGTAAATACCAGAGGCAATGGCTTAGGCAGGCTCTTGACTGAAGCTTGTATAGAAATAGCGAAAGATGAAAATCAAAATCAGATTATAATTCACTCAACAAAAGCAATGCAAATTGCATGGAAGATGTATGAGAATATTGGATTTAAAAGGTCTGAAGATTTAGATTTTAAACAAGGAGAACTACCTGTTTTTGGTTTTCGACTAATGTTATAGTATAAAAAAAGCCCTTTAAAAGGGCCTTTTTTATACTATAAGGAATAGTTATCCTTTTAACCACGCATCCCTAAGCGTGGATTTTTGTTTTGATGCTGCTGTATCTGCTTTAAGTTTTTTACCATTTGTAAAAGACTTAGTTACTTTAGTTTTTATAACAATATCCTCTCCTGCTCTATTTAACTTTACTTCGACATCATCTCCTTCTTGCCATTGAAAAGTTGAACCCAATACACTATTTGCATTCTGTAAGGTTAGTTTTGTACCATTTACCTCTACGATATCGTCATTAGGCTTCACTCCATTATCTGCCCAGAAACTGTTGTCTGAAACTAAATCAGTAAAAAAGATAGTGCCTTTTTCTTGATTACCAGCAACAATTAACGCTCCCGAATTTTGAATATAATTTGTTTCCACTTTTTCAGACGCTACAGAAAGCCCTACTTTATTAAAGAAATTCTCATAATTAATTGGTGTTTTTCCTTCTACGTGTTTTTTCAAAAATTCACCAATCGATGGATACGTCATGGCAGTAATTTCTTCAATAATTTTGTCATCTTCAAAAGGTTTGTTTTTCCCATATTTTAAAGATAATTCTTTCATCAAAGATAAAATGCCTCTCGTACCATTACTTTCTTCTCGCATCAAAATATCGATACACATTCCTATGAGTGCTCCTTTTTCATATACATTAACATAATTGGACGCGTATGGTTCTTCTAAAATATTCTCACTCATTACCGTAAAACTCATTGTATCATCAAATCCATTTGCACTTTGAATTTTACCCATTACTTTATCATAAAACTCTTGTTCTTCTACCAAACCTTGATTTACTTGAAATAAAGTAGCAAAGTACTCAGTTACTCCCTCATACATCCATAAGTGTTTTGAAAAAGTCGGTTTATTATAATCAAAATAATGTACATCTTCAGAATGCACGCTAAGTGGAGTTACAATATGAAAAAATTCGTGAGATACTACATCTATCATAGCCGAAGCAAGAGCCTCATCTGGCATTTGCTCTGGCAAAACAACAACAGTAGACGTATGATGTTCTAACGCTCCAAACCCTGTTGGCGAATCTTCAGTTCCCTCTGCTAGATAAAGATAAATATCATATCGAGGGGTACTATTAATATCTCCAAGATATGCTTTTTGTCCTTTCATCATTTTAAATACAGTCTCTTTTATTTTTGCTGCGGTATGTACTTTATTCGGAGAATATATACTCAAAACAATTTTAATATCTCCAACCATAAATTCCTCGACATCAAGATTACCATACATCATTGGATTATCTGTTACCTCAAAATATCTAGCTGCAAAATACTTATCTGTAGTAACCTTACCATCTTCACTAGTTTCTGATCCTACTTTTTGTAACGCAGATGTCCTTTTCATATCTGTTGGTGCTTTTACATCCAAAGCATACTGATTGTTTTTTAAAACATCAAAATACCCAATAAATCCATGAAGGTTTAACACGTAATTTTCTGGTTCTGTATTAGTTCCTGATGGGGAAAAAGGAGTACCGACATCTGTATTTTCAATATCATACGTATCATTTACTAAATACGTTATTTTATCAAGTTGTTTAGCATTTGGTATTAACCATATATTAGTATCCTTTTTCTCGATATTAATTTCATTCCCTTCATAATCAAAAGCTTTAACCTCATCAACAAACTTTCCAAAATCACTAACGGCATAGGTTCCCTGAACTACTTTAGGAATATAGTACTTTACAGAATCTTGGGTAAAACGTCCCGGATCTATTGTAACCGGTATTTTATCTTCTTTAACTTGAGTTAAGTCAATAGCTGTCGCTATAGGTGAGTTTGTTGCAATATCATTGGATGGGTTCTTTGTTCCACATCCAATTAGTAATACACCAATTGAAATCTTGGCTAATGTGTTCTTCATTGTATAAAATTAACTATTTACTATTTCTAGACTAAAAAAAAAGTTGAGTGTTTCAACTTTAATATCGCAAATTATACATTTTGTGTAGACTTTGGCTTATTTTTAGCACTTTTTATAACAAAACCTCAATTTTGGACTTAATAATTGATAATCATCGATTACGACTCTCTACAACAATCGATTTAATTGACAAGAGAAAACCGACGTTTATTTTTCTTCATGATTCTCTAGGATGCAATGAATTATGGAGAGATTTCCCTCAGAAACTGGCTTCTGAAACAGGATATAATGCTATTTCTTATGACAGGCAGGGATATGGCCAATCAGAGCCTTTTGCAACCTTAGAACGTGATCATAACTATTTAAAAAAGGAAGCACAGACGTTAGGAAAAATAATAAAACATTTATCGTTAAAAAATGTAATCTTATTTGGTCATAGTGATGGCGGAAGTATCGCACTCCTTGCAGCCGCATTATTTCCTGAAAGTATAATTGGTATTATTACAGAAGGAGCTCATGTATTTGTAGAACAAGAAACTATTAATGGTATTAAAGCTGCCGTTGAAGCCTATAAAAATACAAATCTTAGGGAAAAATTAATAAAATATCATGGAGATAAGACTGATGACGTTTTTAGAGTATGGACCAAAACCTGGTTATCCAAATCATATCAATCCTGGAATATTGAAGAATATTTACCACACATCATCTGTCCATCATTAATAATCCAAGGTAAAAAAGATGAATATGGCACAATTGATCAAGTAAATGCTATTGTAAATACAACTAAAGGAAATTCAACATCATTACTAATTCATGAAGTAGGTCACACTCCGCATCGGGAAAATCCTGAAGTTGTTATTGGTGAAACTATAAAGTTTGTAAGAAGTTTATAAAGTGTTATCTCAATAAATGCTTTGTAATTATATTCTTGAGGTCATTTTTATTAAGTGGCTTATTTATAATATCATTCATTCCAATTGCCATACATTCTTCTTCTATTTCACTTAACTCTGAAGCGGTGAGTGCAATAATAGGTGTCGTCTGATCAAATTCGCGTATACGTCTAGTAGCCTCTGTTCCGTTAAGGTACGGCATATTAAGATCCATAAGAATAAGGTCAAAATCTTCCTTTTGAACCATTTGTACAGCATTAAAACCATTTTCTACAATAGTACAATCATATCCTATTATGTTTAAAAGATTTTTAGTCACAATTTGATTTATCTTATTGTCTTCTGCAACCAATATTCTTCTATACATTGCATTAATCCCATCAGCATTCGTATCGATGTCTTGTTCTTCTTTTTCATTTATAACCTCTAACTCTAAATCAAAATAGAATCGTGTCCCTCTTCCCTCTTTACTATCCAGATGAATTTCGCTATCCATCATTTCTAAGAGATTTTTCACAATCGACAGCCCTAATCCAGTTCCCTCTGCCTTGTTAAACTCCCTACCTACCTGAGAAAATTTTTCGAATACAAATTCTTTTTTATCTTCGGGAATACCTACACCATTATCTTCTATTTCATATCGAATTGTGATCATATCCTTATCCAGGGAAATGATCTTAATTCTTAGCCATATCTTTCCGTTTTCGGTAAACTTAGTTGAATTTCCTATTAAGTTAATTAAAACTTCAGAGACTTTAAGCGAGTCAACACTTAATACATCCGGCAATTCATCTGGTATTTGTAAGATAAGTTCATTGTTTTTATTCTTTGCCTGATACTCAAAAGAGTATAATAGATTTTTTGATAATTGAAGAAGGTTAGTTGGAGTACGTGTTAATTTTTCATTGTTAGATTCTATTTTACTTATTTTCAGAACTTTATTTATCAAGTCCAATAAATAATCTCCAGAGAATTTTAAAGAGTTAAGGAGTTTTTTATGTTTGGCAGGAATATCATTTTCTTCTAATAATAAGGTGGTAATACCTACAACCCCATATAGCGGAGTTCTTAATTCATGACTTACGGTAGAAATAAATTGAGATTTTGTATTCGTAAGTTTTTCTGCTTCAGCTTTTGCTTTGATTAACTCTTCATTTCGTTCTTCTAATACTTTATTAAGTTTCTTCTTTGATGAATATCCATAAAAAACAAAAAGTATCCCAGCTAGTAACAAAATAAGACTTATCGAAGTAATAGTAATAACAATATTTCTCTTATCAATTTTTGCCAGGTACTCTTTTTCTCTTCTATTAGCTTCTAATTCTCTTTTAAATTCACTTATATTAAAATTTAGTTTAGCAACTTCTATTTGTTGTAATTTTTCTTCATCTAATAGTTTATCCCTATAAAACAGGTGTTTATTTATGCTATATAGTGCAGAGTCTGCATTACCTACTTTTTCAAAAGCTTCTGCTTTTGCTTTATATGCCTCATTAAGGATCGAAAAAACATTTATTCCTTCTAGGTTTGTTATAGCTTCATTTAATAACTGATGAGATCTCTCATATTGTTCTTTGCCAATATAATAACGGCCTAAAAGGTATTTCACATGACTTGTTGCCACAATACCAAAAGAACCTGCATGATCTTCGGTTAATTTTTCGGCTTTTTTTAGATATGGAAATGCTTGATCAAATTCTTTTTCTTTAATATATATCCACCCTATGTTTAATACAGGCGGAAATTCTTTGCTTTTGTCTTTAACCCTTTCTGCTACCTCAAGCGATTGATTGAAATAATCCATACCTCTTTCTACCTCTCCAAGTCCATCTGAATACACCCCACCTAACGCATTTAAACTATATGATATCATTACTGTATCTTTAGCTTTTCTTGCATATTTTAATGCTTCCTGACTATGAAACTCCATGTTTTTATAGTCTTCTATAACTTCATAATTACTTACCATTAAATAATGACCTTTACATATATACTCGTCATTATTTAATTGATGTGCAAGATCAATTGTTTTAATGGCATAATCCAATGACTCTTTTATTTTGAAAGCAGTACGAAATTTTTTGGATTTTGAAAGGAACACTTCTAAACTATCACTAACCTCTATTACATCATTATTTTGTCCATAAGAAACAAATCCCATGAATATAAAGTAACATACGAACAATACTTTTCTAAAAGTTCCCAAACTATAGATTTAATATGTATTCTATTAATACAGTGAATTTGTAATTCCTAAAGATTTTCCCCAAAATCTGTAAACAGATATTCACTATCAGAATGTTAAATTAATGAAAAAAACATTAAAAAACACCTAAAAGTAACATTGATCCTTTTATATCGATATAGATTTTATCTTATTTTTTCTGTTTTGAAATCACGTAAACTCCAAAAATGACAATTAAAGCTCCGACAATTTGTATTAATGAAAGGTTTTCTCCCAAAAAGAAATATGCCAATACTATTGTAGATACAGGACCTAAACTTGCGATAATAGAAAAATTAGATGCTCCTAGTTTAGCTATCGCTGCTGAAACAAGATAAGACGGTATAATTGTTGAAAAAATTGCCATTGCAATGCAAATCAAATACAATTCTAAAGGATAATTCATAATATCTCCTCTATCAAAAACCAGATATTGTATAATGATACATAATGAAGAAATTATCATTGCATATGATGTAAAGGTTATCACTCCAAATTTAGGAATCAGCCATCCACTTCCTACAAGATAAGTAGCATATGTTAATGCACTCAAAAAGATTAACATTGCTCCTAACGTAATGTTATTGGTTTCTGTTTCCATCTGGAGTTCTCCCCAAAATGTAATAATTACCCCTATATAAGTTATCAAAATAGCAGCTAACTGTTGCCGTGTTATAATATTTTTTAAAAAAACTCTTGAAATAATAATTACTAATGTTGGATATAAAAAAAGAATGATTCTCTCTAACCCTGCCTTTATAAATTGTAATCCAAGAAAATCAAAGTAACTGGCTAAATAGTATCCTACAAACCCAAAAAATACAATCCAGCTATAATCTTTGATTTTAATTTTTTCTTTCTGTACAGGTTTATTAAAAAAAGTAATCACAAGATAAACCGGTAGCGAAAACACCATTCTAAATAATAATAGATGTTCAGAACTTATTTCATACTTATACGCCAGTTTAACTAAAACAGCTTTCGCAGAAAATAGAACTATTCCAACTACAGCCAGTACAATTCCATACGAAGATAATTTGGTGTTTTGCATTTCTCAAAAATAGTAGTATTCAGTTTTAGTCATAATCACGGTTTGTATAAATTACAATCGCCAACACAAAAAAACCTTCCTAAAAAATAGGAAGGTTTTTTAAAATGTCTTGATATTGTTTATTATACATTAAACAAGAAATGCATTACATCTCCATCATTTACCACGTATGATTTTCCTTCTACTCCAAGTTTTCCTGCTTCTCTTGCTTTTGCTTCGCTTCCATATGCTATAAAATCATCATATTTGATAACCTCTGCACGTATAAATCCTTTTTCAAAATCTGTATGAATTACTCCTGCTGCTTGGGGAGCCGTCGCCCCTATGTTTATTGTCCAGGCTCTAACCTCTTTAACTCCTGCCGTAAAATATGTTTGTTGATTTAATAGCTTATATGCAGCACGAATTAATACAGATGCTCCGGGTTCTTCCAATCCCATATCTTGTAAAAAAAGTTGACGTTCTTCATAATCCTCCAACTCTGTGATATCCGCCTCTGTTCCAACAGCCAAAACTATAACTTCAGCTTTTTCTTTAGCTACAGCTTCTTTTACCTTTTTCACATAATCATTTCCATTAACAGCAGCTCCTTCATCTACGTTGCAAACATAAAGCACTGGTTTGTCTGTAATTAATTGTAAAGGTGCAACATATGCCATATGATCATCATCAGAAACTGCAATAGCTCTAACAGAGGTACCTGCTTCTAATCCTTTTTTAAGTTCTAACAAGATAGCCTCTTCTTTCTGAGCTTCTTTATTACCTGTTTTAGCAGCACGTTTTACCTTATCTATTTTCTTTTCAACAGCTTCTAAATCTTTAAGTTGTAATTCGATATCTATAGTTTCCTTATCTCTAATAGGATCTACTGATCCATCAACATGAACAATATTATCATTATCAAAACAACGTAATACATGAATAATAGCATCTGTTTCTCTAATATTTCCCAAAAACTGATTCCCTAGACCTTCTCCCTTACTTGCTCCTTTTACCAAACCAGCAATATCAACAATCTCTACCGTAGCAGGTAGTACTCGCTCAGGATTTACAAGTTCTTCAAGTTTCTCTAACCTAGAATCTGGTACATTAACCACACCTATATTAGGTTCTATCGTACAAAACGGAAAGTTAGCACTCTGGGCTTTGGCATTAGATAAACAATTAAATAATGTTGACTTTCCAACATTTGGCAATCCTACAATTCCTGCTTTCATGGTACTTAATATTATAATGACCGGGATCTTTTAATATAAAATCCCAAATTTTGAGAATGCAAAGATAATGGTATTCATACGTAGTAAACAAATAACAGATTCATTAGATTATAGATTAATTCAAATAGCATAAAAAAACACCATAAAAGGCTCTTTTTTACGTTTATTAAAAATACAAACCAAAGTCTTTTTTACATTTTTTGTAAATTTGACAACCAAAATAAATACGCAAAATGAAAACTTTACAAACACTAGTCACATTGACATTCATGATTTGCGCATCTGTTAACTACGCGCAAGAAGATGAAAACAAAACCAAAAATTCATCTGAAGAAATAGTAACCAAGATTATTCGCATAAAAGGCCCAAATGGAGAAGAAAAAGTGATTAAAAAACAAGAAGTGATCAAAAAAAAGAGTCAGATCAAGCTTAACCCAGGCGATGAAAACAAAACCAATCAATCTGCTCAATATACAGAAGATGAAGTTATAGTACAAAAGTCTCATTCTTCTTCTGATATGGAAAAATATAATAAGGTTAGCGATGATAAAGGTTTTGTTATTACTTTTTTAAAAAAAGAAGGTAATCAAGTTTCAAAAGTAAGACCTATAGGAAGTGGGTATTATCTTGTTAATATGGGAGAAAAAGATAATTGTGTCGGTCATTTTGATAAAGATAAAAACTTTATTCTTGAAGCTTATGATACAAAAACAGATGAGATTATAACAACAGTTTATCAAGCTAATTAACCTTATACAAAATCATCAAAATCTTTTTATAATACATAGTAAAGTTGAACTACGAGTTCGACTTTACGTATTTATATGAATTAACGAAATCTAATTGTTAATTGTTTATTATACTCAATACTAATGGTTTTATAAATATGTATCTTAGTCTATATAATCTTAAAACCTAAAATTATGTTACAAAGTATTTTAAATCTAAATGGAGTTCAAAAATTGAACAAAAATAAACAACAAGCGATTAAAGGTGGTGCATGGCCTAGAAATGAGGAAGATTGTCTTCTTTGTGGTGGCGAATGGGATTTCCCATTATGTGCCTTACCTGTTAATTCTGTCTGCCTTTAATCAAAAAAGCTTATCTTAATTATAAAGAGTCTTAAATCCACAAGGCTCTTTTTTTTGTTTTTATGAATCTATATCTCTTTGATTTTCAAAATCTAAAATTATATAACTAAATATATAAGAACTACATAATATGGTTAAAAACTAGTTAGAATAAGATGTGTTATAATTATCTTTTAAATATCTTTAGCATAACAATCAACTTAAATAAACATTAATACATGAAAAAATTCACACTCATTTTATTCGGGTTACTTACAAGTTTAGGCTTCAGTCAACAAATTGTAACAGGAACTGTAACAGACACTCAAGGAATTCCTTTACCTTATGTAAATATCATAGAAAAAGGCTCTTCTAAGGGTACAACCACAGATGATCAAGGTAATTATTCTATTGCAGTAGATGCAAATGCTACCTTAGTCTATAGTTTTGTTGGTTTCCAAACTCAAGAAATTCTGGTAGGAACTCAAGAGAAGATTGATGTTGTTCTATTAGATGGAGAAGCATTAAGAACTATTGTTGTTGTTGGATCAAGGAGTCCAAAACGAACTGCCACAGATACCCCTGTTGCTATTGATATTATTGATATGCAGGATGTAATTACCAAAAGTGGTAAAATAGAAATTAATGAACTATTACAATATGCTGCTCCCTCATTTAATGCGAATAAACAATCTGGATCTGATGGAGCAGATCATATAGACCCTGCTACTCTACGTGGTCTCGGTCCTGATCAGACTCTTGTTTTAATTAACGGAAAAAGAAGACATTCTTCTTCTCTAATCAATGTGTTTGGAACAAGAGGTAGAGGTAATTCTGGTACAGATCTTAATGCTATCCCTGCCTCTTCTATAAAAAGAATTGAAGTCTTAAGAGATGGTGCTGCAGCGCAATATGGTTCTGATGCTATTGCCGGTGTAATCAATATTGTTTTAAAGAACAGTGTCAACAAATTAACGGGTAGTATTAGTTATGGAGCATACAATACAAATGCTAAAGGAGATTTTCCGGCAGGGACTCCTAATACAGATGGAAATCGTTTGGATACAGAAAACGATGGAAACCGAATCGCAGATGATAAGGATTTTGATGGAGGGTCAGTAAAAATTACTGCAAATTATGGTGTTGAAATTGGAGAAGGTGGTTTTGCTAACTTCACTACAGAATATCTTAGTAAAAATAAAACATTACGTCCTGGTTTTGATTTTAGAAGGGGGTTTGGTGAAGCTGCAATAGATGGTTTCAATTTCTTTGCAAATGCCGCAATACCATTATCAAAAAAGACAGAACTGTACGCTTTTGGAGGAAGAAATTATAGGGATACTGATGCTTTTGCATTTACTCGTAACGGAGGAGAACGCGTTGTAACTCAAATCTATCCAAATGGCTTTACTCCTAGAATAACATCTAATATCATAGATAATTCAGTTTCTGCAGGAATTAGAACAGAAACAGATAGTGGTTGGAAAATTGACATTAATAATACCTGGGGTAAAAACAACTTTCATTATTTTATTAAAGGAACATTGAATGCTTCTCTTCAGGAATCTTCTCCAACAGATTTTGATGCCGGAGGACATAGTTTAAGTCAGAACACGACCAGCTTAGATTTTTCTAAATACTACCCTAATATCCTTCAAGGACTTAATATAGCGTTTGGTACAGAATACAGAACTGAGAATTTTGAAATTTTTGCTGGTGAAGAAGGATCTTATGCTACATATGATGTTAATGGTTTACCAATAACAGATCCTGCAACCCAGACACAACCAACTGATCCCGATTCTGGTAATTTAAGACCAGGTGGTTCACAAGGATTCCCGGGGTATAGCCCTGCAAACGAAGTAGATCGTTCTAGGTCAAACATTTCAGTATATGCAGATAGTGAACTTGATATTACTGATCGTTTCTTATTAGGAGCTGCTGCAAGATTTGAAGATTATAGTGATTTTGGAAGTACAATTAATGGAAAATTATCCTTTAGATTCAAAGCAACAGAGGATATTAATATTCGAGGTTCTGTGAGCACAGGATTTAGAGCTCCATCATTAGCTCAAATTTATTACAATCTTAGATTTACAGATTTTCAAGGAGGTGTAGCAACAGAAACATTACTATCTGCTAACAACAGTCCGGTTACGGCTTCTTTTGGAATTGATCAACTAGAAGAAGAAACTGCAATAAACGGAGCACTAGGAGCTACAGCTACTTTTGGGAGTTTTACAGCAACCATAGATGGATACTATATTAATGTTAAAGATAGAATTGTGCTAACTGGTACATTCGCTGCACCACAAATACCAAATGTAGCAGAAGCTCAATTCTTTGCTAATGGAGTGGACACAGAAACTGTAGGTCTAGATTTAATACTTTCCTGGAAAGGAAATTATAGTTTTGGTAACCTTTCTGCTACATTAGCAGGAAATATAAATAACATGAGTATCGAAGATGTGAATAATGGGCCTTTGGATGAAGGAACTTTCTTTGGAGAAAGAGAAAAAGCCTTTTTATTAGCTTCTGCTCCAGAAAGTAAATTTTCTTTGAATACAAGTTATACCAAAAATAAATTTAATGCCGGAATTGGTTTAACTCATTTTAGTGAAATAACGCTTATCGATTTTACAGATGCAGAAGATGTATACGGAGCAAAAATTACTGCTGATTTAAACTTAGGATACAAAGTAACAGATAAACTAAAATTTACTATCGGCGGAAATAACATTTTTAATGAATATCCTGATCAACAAGATGATGGAGAAACTGAAGCTGGTGGATATTGGGATGCTGTGCAAATGGGATTTGGCGGAGCATATTACTATGCAAGATTAGATTTCAACTTCTAAAAGTTTACATCATAAAGATATAAAAACGCTACATCGAATGATGTAGCGTTTTTTATTTTTTTCATAATTGGTATAAAAATATTGTGTTTCATTGCTCCATCAATAACTATAATCATAATTTTGTATAAAATAGTATTGAAATACAGATGAAAGATTTAACACGTTACTTTTATAACCTTTTTGTTTCTAAAGGACTTTCAGAAAATATAGCAGAATATTTAAATGTACTTATTGGAGTTTGCATACTTGTTATTGTTATTTTCTTTTTAGATCTTATGATGAGGAAAGTAATCATAGCCATTTTTAAGAGCTATGCCTTTAGATCAAAAAATACGTTTGATGATTATTTAGTTAAGAATAAAACCTTTGATTATCTAGCTCATATCATCCCTCTATCCATTATCATTTGGGTTCTACCCATGCTATTTATTGCTTTCCCAACTGCAGAAAGGTATTTGGAGACCTTGTTCGATATTATGGTTATTGTATTAGTGATTTGGATCTTAAGAAGTATTCTAAGAACCTTTAGAGATTTTTTAAAATCCTTAAGCTCATTTAAAGACAAACCAATTGATAGTTATGTACAAGTCTTTATGATTTTTGTTTGGACAATCGGAATTATTTTTGTCTTCTCATCCATGACAGGAAAATCTATCTTAACATTTCTTACTGCATTAGGAGCTATGTCAGCGGTTATTCTTTTGATTTTTAAGGATACTATCTTAGGCTTTGTAGCCAGTATACAAGTAGCAGTAAACGATACCGTTAGGATTGGGGATTGGATTACTATGGAAAAATATGGCGCTGATGGAGATGTGATTGAGATCAATTTATCTTCTGTTAAAGTTCAGAACTTTGATAAAACCATTACAACAATTCCTACGTATCATTTAACTTCAGAATCATTTAGAAATTGGCGAGGTATGATGGATTCTGGCGGAAGAAGAATTAAAAGAGCTTTATTAATCAAAACTTCCAGTGTTTCATTTTTATCGAAAAAAGATCTTGAAGATTTAAAAAAAATAGCACTTATTAGTGATTACATCAAAAGTATACAAAAGGATATTGACACATATAATCAGGATCATAGCATCGATAAAAGTACACTTATAAATGGAAGAAACTTAACTAATATGGGAGTCTTTAGAGCATATGTAGATTTCTACCTCGAAGATCATCCTTATATTAATAAAAACATGACCATTATGAGTAGACAGCTTGCTCCTAGTGCACAAGGAACACCATTAGAAATATATGCTTTTAGCAACGATAAAGTTTGGAAAAATTACGAAAAAATAATGGCTGATATTTTTGATCATCTTTTATCTGCAATACCTTATTTTAAACTAGAAGTGTTTGAACTTAATTATACGATTGAAAAACAATAATCTTTTTTGTACTAAATAGAAATTTATGATTACCAGTTTTAGAATTATTAGTTACCTGGAAGGTATTTCCTATTTACTTATCCTATTTGTAACCATGCCATTAAAATACATATTCGAATCTCCTGAACCCAATAAAATAATTGGAATGGCTCATGGGTTTCTCTTTTTGGGTTATATCGTAGTTGCTATTCTTATAAAAACAGAAAAAAAATGGGATACTAAGACATTAGCTATTGTACTTATTTGTTCGATAATTCCATTTGGGACATTTTGGATGGATAAAAAATATTTACGTTAGAAATTCACAGTACCATTGAAATTTCCTTCATATATACTATGTAAATTAAGCACACTATGATATCCTCCTATACCTTGGGGTTCTATGGATATACTCCCGGTATGTAAAGGAATTTCCTGTCCATTAAAAGTGATCGCTAAAATTATATTATCGGGTGGTAAACTATTATAATCAGGGTTAAAATAATGATAATTATAGTCTGCATAATTACCTGTAACTATAATAATTTCAAGCACATCACCTGTATCTAAATCGTAGACTATATGATCCTCTCCATTTTCTGAAGGTACTAAAGAAGCATTCGCAACTTGATACAAATATTCTCCACTAGGAGCATTTTGATTTTGGATAGCGCCAAAATCATGATGACACGTATGATCACATCTATGTATAACAATTGGACGTCCCCTCTTTGATTTTGGAAGCTGTTGTTTAGATGTTCTTCTTTCAATAACAACATCTGGGATAGGTAAATTTATGTCTACATCCACAGCTACTCTACCTCCTACTACAAGTTGTGCAGAAATTGGAAATATTATTAATACACTAAAAAATAATAGTAAAAAAGAGTCTTTTTTCATGTTGATTTAAATTGTGTAAATCTTACATCAATTTAATCAAACAATATGCCATAAAAAATTACTCAGGATATTCGATCCTCAAATGATAAATATTAGTCAATTTGCGCTTAAAAACCTTTTTTACCTGTTGAATTTCTTTAAAGGTGATATTCGCATTTAAGAATTGGCCATCTTCCATTTGTTTGCTCACTATCTTCTCTACAAAAGAATCAATCAGACTACTTGTAGGGTTTTTAAGACTTTTTGATGCAGCTTCAACACTATCGCTCATCATAAGAATCGCAGTTTCCTTAGAAAAAGGTTTAGGTCCGGGATATTGAAAATCTTCAATATTTACATTTTCATTTGCCTCTTTTTCTTTAGAATAAAAATAATATACTGTGCTGGTTCCATGATGTGTTCTAATAAAATCAATAACACGATCAGGCAGGTTATTTTTTTTAGCAATTTCTACACCTCGAATTACATGATTAATAATGATTCTTGCACTTTCTTTTGGAGATAGCACGTCATGGGCATTACCAGAAGCCGATTGATTTTCGGTAAAATAAGTAGGATTGGCCATTTTACCAATATCATGATATAGAGCTCCTACTCTAACTAGCATCGCATTTGCACCTATTTCATTTGCTGCAGCTTCTGCAATATTAGCCACGTTAAGAGAGTGATGAAATGTTCCTGGAGCCTTATTAGATAACTCTTTTAATAATACCGAATTAGTATCACTTAATTCTAATAGAGATACGTCAGAAATTAATCCAAAAATCTTTTCATAAGCATATATCAAAGGGTGTACAATTAAAGTAGCAAACCCACTAATAACGAATAACCCTACAGTAACCCAATCGATATTGCCAATACTTCCTTCATGGATAACATGAAAAGCAATGTATGCCAAAATATAGATTATAGTAATTTGTCCAACAGATATAAACAAATTGGCTCTCTTAAATGATTCTGAAATTGTAAGAATCGTTACAATTCCTGCAATGATCTGTAAGAACGTATACTCATAACTATTAGGCACAACAAAACCTAATATTAAAACTGTAATCACATGGGTAAACAACCCTAATCTTGAATCAAAAAATGCTTTAAGTACTAAAGGAAGAATACACAAAGGGACGACATAAATATAGTCTGAGCGATATTTTACCATCAATGTCGTAATTAAAACCAAAAATAAAACATTGAAGAAAATAAAGGTCACCTGTGTGTTATTCTCATAAATATCTTTTCTATATTTTCTTATAAACAATAAAAGCATCATAAGAGCCAAAGAAACCAGCAGACAATATCCCAATACAATCCAATAGAAGTTTTTATCACTCCATACCTGAGATTCATATTCTGCTTTTAAAGAATTTAATATTTGTAGTTTATCTCCTTCTACTACTTCTCCTTTGGCAATAATTCTACTTCCTCTAGAAACTCCACCCCTAGTAGTCAAAACTTTTGTTAATTCATTCTCTAATGTACTTTCAGTAAGCTTTTGATTTAATTTGACATTAGGTTTTATTAAATCAAAAAACAGTGCTACAAAGTCACTTTTAAACTTAGCATATTCACTTTTATCTATTCTAGAATTGATAAGTTTTGTTAGCGCATTAGGTGTTAGAATTTGTCCGTAAGTTATCGCTTCTGCTTCATTACCTTTATTCAAAAATATTTGTCTCTTATCATCATAAGAATAGGTTTCTTGTAAAACACCATGTCGGTAGATATCATTTAAGACTATTCTTCCAAAAAGTTTAGCTTCATCTCTAGAACTGCTTTGACTAAAAGTTTTTAAATAACTTGAAAACGCTATATCATAAGAATCTTTAGCTGTATTCGCAATTATTGTATCATAATCAAAGTAAGGAATAACATTGTCTTTAATACGAGTCTTCTCTATCTCTATCTCTGATTCAGTCTTTGCTATAGCAAAATCAAAAGGAGCATATAAGTTTTCATATTGCCAAGGTTTACCTTTGGTAAATTCGTATTTAAAAATTCCTCCTTTAGGAAATAAATACACGATAAGTGCAGTGGTACATATAAACAGAAAAATCCTGTACATTGAGGATTGCCGTTTATATAGATTGTTTAAAAACCTTTTCACAAATATTATTCTATAAATTACTCAAAAGTAATAAAAAATAAGTCAGTGTAATATTAGGCGGCTTGTTAGTAACTTCACTATGTATATCCTTCAAAAATCATTAAATTCGCAGAATAACAATACACACATTTTTTAAAATAAAAATAATGAATAAAGAAGTAGTAATTGTATCTGCAGCTCGTACGCCAATTGGAAGTTTTATGGGAAGTTTATCTACTGTTCCAGCTACACAATTAGGAGCTACAGCAATCCAAGGTGCTCTAGATAAAATAAACCTCGACCCTTCTCTTGTGCAAGAAGTATTTATGGGTAATGTAGTACAGGCAGGAAATGGTCAAGCTCCCGCAAGACAAGCTGCATTAGCAGCTGGAATCTCTGAAAATGTTCCTTGTACAACAGTCAATAAAGTATGTGCTAGTGGTATGAAATCTGTAATGCATGCGGTACAAGCCATAGCCCTGGGTGATGCTGATATAGTCGTTGCCGGAGGAATGGAAAGTATGAGTTTAATACCTCATTATGTTAGACTAAGAGCTGGACATAAATTTGGACCTCAGACCTTAGAAGATGGTATGCAAAAAGACGGACTAGTAGATGCTTACGATCAGCAAGCTATGGGTACATGTGCTGATTTATGTGCTACAGAATATAATTTCAGCCGTGAAGATCAGGATGCATTTGCTATTCAATCCTATGAAAGATCTGCAAAAGCATGGGCTGAAGGTAAATTTACAAATGAAGTTGTTCCTGTAGCTGTTCCTCAACGGCGCGGAGAACCTGTAATGGTTACCGAAGATGAAGAATACAGAAACGTAAAAATGGAAAAAATATCATCATTGCGTCCTGCTTTTTCTAAAGATGGAACCGTAACCGCTGCAAATGCATCTACAATTAATGATGGTGCCGGAGCAGTTATTGTTATGAGTGCAGAAAAAGCTGCTGAATTAGGTCTAAAGCCTTTGGTGAAAATAAAAGGCTATGCAGATGCCGCTCACGAACCAAAATGGTTTACAACAGCGCCTTCTAAAGCACTACCTAAAGCACTAGCAAAAGCTGGGATTTCTCAAGATGATGTTGATTTTTTTGAATTTAATGAAGCTTTTTCTGTAGTGGGGCTATCAAACATGAAGATTTTGGGACTTACTGATAAAAATACAAATGTAAATGGTGGAGCTGTATCATTAGGACATCCTCTTGGTTGTTCTGGAGTACGCATCCTAATTACTTTAATCAATGTTCTTGAGCAAAATAATGCAAAAATCGGAGCTGCTGCAATCTGTAATGGCGGTGGTGGTGCATCAGCAATGGTTATTGAACGTGTGTAATAATTAAATTAAAATTCTAACTAAAATTATTACATGCAATACGGTATTTGTAATCTAAGTATTGTTCCATTACGTTTCGAACCACAAGATACCAGTGAAATGGTTTCTCAAGTTCTTTATGGTGAACATTTTAAAATTTTAGAGCAACGTAAAAAGTGGAGTAAAATTCGATTAGCTTTTGATAAATATGAGGGCTGGATCGACAATAAACAATACTTAGAAATTACAGAACAGATATACAAAAATTTTAATGACAAACCTCAATGTCTTGTAGGAGACATGGTAGAGTTTGTAAGCTGTCAAGAAGATCAATTAATGCCCATTCCGTTAGGTTCGTCTTTAAAAGCTCTTGACTTTTTTAAGCATCATTACGAAGGAACTAGAATTCTAGACGTATTACCTAAAGAAACCATTGTACAAACTGCCTTTCTTTTTCTCAATGCTCCTTACTTATGGGGAGGAAGAACTAATTTTGGAATTGATTGTAGTGGATTCACCCAGATGGTATATAAGCTTACTGGTCACCAATTGCTAAGAGATGCTTCACAACAAGCTACACAAGGTGAAGCTCTTAGTTTTATTGAAGAGAGTGAACCTGGGGATCTAGCCTTTTTTGATAATGATGAAGGCGCTATCACACATGTAGGTATTATGATGAAAGATAACTATATTATCCATGCGCACGGAAAAGTGCGTGTGGATCGTATTGATCATACCGGAATCTACAATGTAGAAAAACGCACTCATACACATCAACTACGAGTAATTAAACGAATTATCTAAATCTTATCTATATTTTCGGATTGGATTATTATAGCACTTACAAAAACCATTTGTTGTAAAACATTTTATTTTTCGGGAGTGTATTATAGATAATTATTGTTTATCAAATTTTCTCTTAAAACCTTTAATATACCTCTCTTATTTTTACATAAATCTTGTAAATTCTCAAAAACTGTAATATTTGTCATAAATAGTAATAAAACATCTTTGATTTTATACAAAACACTATCTATCAAATAACTAAACTACATCAATTTTGTAACCAATACATCTTCCTAAAGGTATACAAAAGGGGTACATGGAGTACAAATGGTATACAAAATAATATACGATCTGTCTTTTACACAATAACTATAGTCATTCCATAATGGTAATAATAAATTAGCGCCGTCTATTTTAAGACACCAACTAAATCTTTTTATTAAAACTCTTAAAACTCAAATCATGAAATCTAAAATTCACTTTTTTTTAATGATGGCCATTATGGCCATATGCTCACAAGTCTTTGCTCAGCGTCCTAGTTTTAATAAAAACAAGGATATTTTGATCGCTTGTTTTGATATCAAACCTGATCCGGATGATATCCATGCAGTAGCCGCCTTAGGTAGTATGCTAGCACATCCAGATTTAACTGGGGTGAATTATTTTGCTGTTGCTGGGGCTTATGGTAGTCAAGGTGGTAGTTATCTACAGTCAAATTCACTTTTCAATATGGCATTTGGAAATAACTGGACCGATGCACATTCTAATAGATCTGCTGCTATCGCTGCTATAACCAGTAAGGTAGTTCCCATTCTTCAAAACGGAGGAAAAGTTTGGGTTCAGGAAGGAGGGCAATCAGATGTTACTGCTGATTGGTTAATGCCAGTAATTAATGCCAGCAATGGTATCAACTCTAATACAACTAAAAACAATGTCATTCTCGTACAACATGATGATGGCTTTAATGAGGGGCAGGCTAATCAATCAAAACTCAACAATGTAAAAGCAAATACTAGATATTTTCTTCTTGATGATGGAAATGCTGGTTGGAACGATGGTTGGGGAGATCATGGACCCTGGTCTACTCCTATGTACAGAAATAGAAGTAATTCATTTGTTGATCAAGCTAAAAACTCTCCTAATAGTGTAGCTAAAGCCCTATGGACAGAGGCTGATCGTCTTTTCAACAGTTATTTCCCAAACGGATTTCCCCATGATTGGTCATTCTTCTTCACAGATGGTGTTGATTATTCAGATTGTGTAGAAAACTGGTGGATTTTTGAAATAGGTTCAAATGCAGATACACATGACAAATTTTGGTCAAGATATGTAATGAATACAACATCAAACCCGGGTCCAAACCCTAATCCAAATCAGCAATTTTTTATAGTAAATCGTCAAACAGGAAAAAAATTACGTCCTCAGAATAATGCAGATGGCATTACATTAATCCAAGTTCCGGCAAGCACTACAAGTAATATTGTAAAATGGGAACAAGTAAATACTTCTAATGGTTATTTTTATTTAAAAAATGTAGAAACTGGGAAATATTTTAGGCCAGTAGGTAATAATGATGGTTCTGCCCTTGAGCAAAGGCCTACTAGTTATAGTGGCAACTATACACAATGGAAAAAAGTAAATTCTTCTAATGGATATTTTTACTTACAAAACAGACAAACTAATCATTACTTCAGACCTACCACTGACTCTGATAACAGTCCAATGGTACAACGTCCTACAACATATTCTGGTAACTACACACAATGGAAGTTTGATGCTGTCGGTTCTAAAACCAGTGCATTAGAAGATAATAAAATAGCAATATACCCTAATCCTGCATCAAGTCAATTGAAAATACTTGGGATTGCTAAACAAGATATTATATCTGTTAAAGACCTATCAGGAAAAATGGTAATAAAAGAAGTTACATCTATAGAGAAAAACATGAATTTGGATGTATCTCGTCTTCAAAACGGAGTATACGTATTAACAGTAAAAAATGCTAATAAAAACACCACACTTCAATTCGTAAAAAAATAAAACATAATTTAAAAATAAACCCTGATTATAAATGTAATTATTAAGAGGTGTACAAAAAGTGTACATAGAGTACAAATGGTATACAAAATCATTTGTAATCCTCTTTTAAATAATAGTTATAGTTATTCCATTATAGCAGTAATACATTTAGTATATACAGTTTAAGGTAAAACTAACATTTAAACAAAAAACTTTTTAAACACAAACACAAACACAAATCATGAAATCTAAAATTCGTATTTTTTTAATGATGGTCACTATGGCCATATGTTCACAAGTCTTTGCTCAGCGTCCTAGTTTTAATAAAAACAAGGATATTTTGATCGCTTGTTTTGATATTAAACCCGATCCGGATGATATCCATGCAGTAGCTGCCTTAGGTAGTATGCTAGCACATCCAGATTTAAGTGGGGTGAATTATTTTGCTGTTGCTGGTGCTTATGGTGGTCAAGGTGGTAGTTATCTACAGTCAAATTCACTTTTCAATATGGCATTTGGAAATAACTGGACCGATGCACATTCTAATAGATCTGCTGCTATCGCTGCTATAACCAGTAAGGTAGTTCCCATTCTTCAAAACGGAGGAAAAGTTTGGGTTCAGGAAGGAGGGCAATCAGATGTTACTGCTGATTGGTTAATGCCAGTAATTAATGCCAGCAATGGTATCAACTCTAATACAACTAAAAACAATGTCATTCTCGTACAACATGATGATGGCTTTAATGAGGGGCAGGCTAATCAATCAAAACTCAACAATGTAAAAGCAAATACTAGATATTTTCTTCTTGATGATGGAAATGCTGGTTGGAACGATGGTTGGGGAGATCATGGACCCTGGTCTACTCCTATGTACAGAAATAGAAGTAATTCATTTGTTGATCAAGCTAAAAACTCTCCCAATAGTGTAGCTAAAACCCTATGGACAGAGGCTGATCGTATTTTCAACAATTATTTCCCAAACGGATTTCCCCATGATTGGTCATTCTTCTTCACAGATGGTGTTGATTATTCAGATTGTGTAGAAAACTGGTGGATTTTTGAAATAGGTTCAAATGCAGATACACATGACAAATTTTGGTCAAGATATGTAATGAATACTATATCAAACCCTGGTCCAGACCCTACTCCATGTACTGGTAAAACATTTGAAGAAAAAAATGGTGTAGCAGCTATCGAAGCTGAAGATTTTGTAAAACAATCTAAAACTAAAGATAGAGAGTGGTTTATTATTGGTAGCGGAGGAAATGGTAGCACGCCTAATCCAGATCCAGATCCAGGTCATCAAGGAGCTGCAAGTGGAGGAAAATATGTTGAGTTATTACCTGATACTCGTGTAACGCATGGTGACCCTCTAGTTCCTGGAGTTAGCTTTTCTGATGCACCAGGTGTCGCTGCAGTATTAGATTACAAAGTAAAATTTAATTCTCCAGGTAAATATTTTGTTTGGGTAAGAGCGTATTCTACTGGATCCGAGGATAACGGAATACATGTTGGTATTGATGGTACCTGGCCAGATTCTGGAAAGAAAATGCAATGGTGTGCCGGTAAAAATGCCTGGACATGGGAAAGTAAACAACGTACGAATGCTAATCACTGTGGAGTTGCACAGCAAATATTTATAAACGTACCTACCGCTGGTATTCATACCATTTCGTTTTCTATGAGAGAAGATGGTTTTGAAATGGATAAATTTATTTTATCAAAAGCGTATACTAAGCCATCTGGTGCAGGAGCCAATCCTATTGCAGCAAATTGTGATAATCCAAACCCTAACCCTACTTCAATTGCTATTCCGGGAACCATTCAAGTAGAAAACTTTGTCGCTAAAAATGGAGGAGTAAAAGCTGAAAACACACCAGGAGGCGGTCAAAATTTAGGATTTATTACAAATAATAACTATACAGAATACAATATTAATGTTACTAATGCGGGTACTTATAAAATGGATGCCTTCGTATCTTCAAATGGTGTGGGAGGAAATATTGTAGCTTCTGTTGCCGGAAATAATTTGGCAAGCTTAACTGTTCCTGTAAATAATGACTGGCATAACTATAGTACTCCTGTTTCTGGAAACCTGAATTTGGCTGCAGGTACACAAAAAATTCGTTTTACGTATACTGGTACTGCTGGTTTCTTGTTTAACTTTGATCGTGCTGTATTAACTTTGACTACTCCAACCGGTTCTGCTAATTGCAGTACAGCACCTACTAATCTGGCTATTGCAAGTGCTACGAACACTTCGGTCACTATATCATATAACAATACTGCTAATGATACACGTACGTTTGAATTAAGGGCATTCCCTAAGGGTGGATTCTCAGGAAACATTAATTCTGGCGGTGTAGGATTTGCTGCTGGTGCTGCCGGAAATACTTCTATAACGATGAATGGTTTACAAAACGGAACTTCTTATGATTTTGTATTAAGAGCTTTATGTAGTGGAGGAACTCCTGGTGCGAGTCCACTAGCTCCTACTATCGTAGGAAGTACTACAGGAGGTACATCCGCAACCACTCCTCAAACTACAACATTATCAGCCATTGATGATGCATTCCTGCAAGGAAATACTCGTTACAATAGTTCTATATTACGTACTGAAAGTGGAAAAAGAGTTTCCTACCTAAAATTTGACGTATCAGGTATTAATGGGCCGATTACAGCCGCTACACTTAAACTAACTGTAAGTGGTGATAGTGGTAATGGTAACATAGAAGTAAACCTTGGTAATGGTAATAATTGGACTGAAGCTAATTTAAATACAGCAAATGCTCCTGCTAAAGGTGTATTGTTAGGAAACTTAAACAAAACGTATAGTTTAAATCAAGCTCAAAATTTCACATTAAGTAATTTAGCCATTAGTGGTAATTTCTTATCTTTAGTAGTAACACAAACTGGAGGAAATGACGTTAGTTTTGCTTCTGATGAAAATGCTAATGGGAAACCTGTATTAACTATTACCTATGATGCGCCAGCTAGTGCCAAAATTGCGTTAGACACCTCTAAAACAATGGTATATCCAAATCCAGCAGTAAATGAACTGCAAGTACTTGGTATTGCTAAATACGATGTTATATCCGTTAGAGATCTTTCAGGAAGAACTGTAATTCGAGAAAATACATCAACAACAAAAAATATGAAACTAGATGTGTCTAACCTTCAAAAAGGAGTATACTTTTTAACAATAAAAAACAACAGTAAAAGTACCACACTTCGATTTATGAAAAATTAAAATAAATCAAATCATTCAATATCTTAAAACGCCATGCAAAATAAATGCATGGCGTTTTTATAGTTATTAAAGCTTATAATTTCATATTTAGATAGTGAAATAAACCAATATCATTTTTATCTTTCATTCACACATTACAGCACTCTATATCCTATTATCAATCAGTTAAAAACATTTCATTAATAGATTATTTTTTTTAACTGTAGAAATTCCTCTTTCTGTCATTTATAATATAGCAGCTCTAATTATACTTATAAATATTAAATCGTTCAGCAAATAAACCTTATATAAAACTGACTTCTAACATTTTAGTTTATCAGTTCTTTTAGACAATTATTACTGCCATCTCACTTTGGAAGCTCCTACTGCCTTCATATTAAGAGTAACATTAAAAAATAACTTTCAAACCACCCTATTCATATTTAAAATTCTGATTTTAAGACCTTTAACCAAAACCATGTATTGAGAACGGGAGTATTTCTTAAGAGGGGTACAAACAGGGTACATAGTGTACAAATGGAGTACAAAATCATTTGTACCCTTCTTTTATGTAATAACTATAGTGATTCCATTATGGTAACAATACATTAGCTCGGTTTATTTAAAACAGAACTATTTAACTAAAAAAACTTTTTAACACAAACACAAATCATGAAAAAAACTCCAGTATTAATTCCATCATTATTAACAATAGTGATGTTATTAATTATGCCCTTTAGAGGGCATTCGCAATCCGTTGATGTCAGCGGAACACTCCAGAAATGGCATAAAATAACCGTTTCCTTAACATTACCAGGGAATAATTTAACCGAAGCTGCAGCCACATTTAGAAATACTAGAATGGATGTGATTTTTACAAGTCCAAGTGGTAGAAATATCAGAGTACCTGGTTTTTTTGCTGCAGATGGAAATGCAGCTAACACCAATGCAAAACAAGGTAAAGTATATAAGGCTTATCTAAGACCCGATGAAACGGGAAACTGGACATATCGTGTATTGTATTATACCGGTAATGATATTGCAATTAGTAATGTTGGTAATCTACCTTCTCCCGTGCATAATCTCACAGGAAGTGCTGGAAGTATTACTGCGTCTAATAAAACAGTTCCTGATTTAAGAGCAAAAGGACGTTTGGTCTATAAAACGACTGGTACCGATAGTGAACGTCGTTATCTTCAATTCTCTGAAACAGGAGAATACTATTTGAAGTTAGGTCCTGATTCTCCTGAAAATTTCTTAAACTATAATGATTTTGATGCTGATGTAGCGGGTAATATTAATTCTGGGTTTACTCCAGAACATCAATTTAACCCACATGCTACAGATTATAACAACACTGACCCAACCTGGGATGGTGGTAAAGGTAAAAATATTATCGGTGCCTTAAATTATCTGAAAGATCAAAAAATGAACTCTGTTTCTATGAGTCTTTTTGGGGGTGATGATAAAAATGTATACCCATGGACAACCGCTAATGCTAAATTTGTTTATGACGTATCTAAATTAGAACAATGGGAAATTGTTTTAAACCATGCTGAACAAAATGGGTTATTGTTACATTTAAAATTAGCTGAAAACGAAAACTGGGATGCTTTAAACAGTACCGAATTAAAAACATATTATCGAGAAATGATTGCACGATTTGGGCATCATCTTGCAGTAGAATGGAATTTTTCTGAAGAATATAGAGGAACTCCTGCCAGTGCTATCGAACGTATTGATTTTATGGCTGCTAATGATCCTTGGCAAAACCATCGTGTAATTCACACATATCCAGATGAACACAATAAGTACACAACTTGGTTAAGTCTTGATGCAAAACTAACAGGAGCATCTATACAGAGTTCTAGTAAAAATAATTATGCCTCTGCTTATAATGGTCCTGACGGAATATTAACTTGGATTAATAATTCCAAAAATGACGGAACTCCATGGGTAGTTGCTTCTGATGAACAAAACCCTGGTGGAACTGGAATATTTACATCGCAAGATATCGCTAATAGCTCAGTAAAAACAGAAGCAAGAACCCGTATTCTTTGGAAAACTATGATCGCTGGTGGACCTGGTGTAATGTGGTATGGTGGTGGACAAGGTGATTTTAAAACCGAAAATTTTAACCGTTTTAATACATTATTCAACTGGTCACGTTATGCTGTAATTGATTTTTTTCAAAATAATAATATTGAATTTTGGAAAACTTCAAATAATGACAATTTAGTTTCAGGTTCTGCAAACTGTTTGGCTGAAACTGGTAGAACTTATGTAATCTATCTAGAAAATGGAGGTTCAACCAATCTAAACTTAAATGGACAATCAGGAGACTTCTCAGTACAATGGTTTAATCCACGTAACGGAGGAGCGCTATTAAATGGTAGTGTTACTCAGGTTGCTGGTGGTGCTAACAGAAGTATTGGTAACCCTCCTAATTCTGCAAACTCTGATTGGGTTGCTTTAGTAAGACAAAATGGTACAGATCCAGTTTCTGGAGTAAGCATTACACAAGCAACGGTATCTATAAATGTAGGAAGCACATCTAATTTGACAGCAGTAGTAACTCCTTCATCAGCCGCTAATAGAAATGTATCATGGTCTTCAAATAATACAGCAGTAGCTACGGTAAATGCTAACGGTGTTGTAACTGGAGTTGTAGAAGGTACAGCAACTATAACTGTAACTACTCAAGATGGTGGTTTTACTGATACCTCTACAGTTACTGTTACTCCTGCGCCAGTCATAACAGGTGCCTGGGTAGAATCTGATGGTTATTTAGTCATTGATACTGAATCACTTGATTTTCCCACAAATTCACTTTGGTCGAAAAAAACAACTGGAGGAAATCAGCCTTTAGGTAATGGTTATATCCAATATGATGGTCCAGATCGCCAATTCGTTGATCCTCTTCCTGATGGAGTTTTAAAATATGATATCAAGATAAATACTCCTGGTACTTATCAATTTATTTGGCGAACAGGATATGGTTTCAATTCAACAACATTTGATGGTGCAAATGATTCCTGGTTAAAAGTTAACGGAACCGATTTTTATGGAACAAAAGGAAGTGCCAAGGTTGGAAGTCTAAATGAATGGATGAAAGTATGGGTACAGAAAGATGCCTTTGTTAATGAATGTTTTGGTGAGCATAACGGTCAAAACGGATTAGTAATTTTTGCTGACTTTGATGCTCCCGGCTATTATTCTATTGAAGTAGCAGGACGTTCACAGGGACATGTTATAGATAGGTTATTTATGTTCCAAACTGGAAAAGGAACTATAGCAATGAACACTACAACTCCAGAATCTCCACGAGAGGGTAATACTACCCCTATAGCTGTAACTGGAGTTTCTGTATCTCCTGCAACGGTTTCTATTAATGCTGGTCAGACTAGTGCTTTAACACCAAGCTTTACCCCTTCTAATGCCACTAATAGAGGTATAACTTGGAGTTCAAATAATACTGCAGTAGCTACAGTTAGTGCGACTGGTGTAGTTACTGGTGTTGCAACCGGTAGTGCAATTATCACAGCAACAACTGCTGATGGTGGGTTTACTGCTACAAGTACTGTTACTGTCGGTGGAGGATCTTCTTGTACTAATGTAAGCCTAAGCGCTATTACTGATTTTGCCAACAGAGAATTAACTGGGTTTGCTCCTGGATATGTAGATACTGTAAGAAATGCTTTAGCAATTGATGCATCACAATACAAAGATCAATTTGCTGCTGCAACAACTTCATTCAGTGGTGAAGCTGGAACTTATGATGTCGTTATTAATACACTTACCGAATTAGATGGTGAAAGTACCTATAGAATATTTATAGATGAAGTATTAATTGGTACATTCCAAAACCCTACTACAACTACAGATTATGCTCCTGCTAGTCAAACTTTTACAGGCATAACTGTGGCCAATGAAGCCGTACTTAGAGTAGAATTTAATTCTAATACTAATGGTAATATTCCAGAAGGAAATGGTACTGCTTTTTCTAGAGGACGTTGGACATCATTAGAATTTAGGTGTAGTGACAATACACCAACACCTGCTGATTGTAATACTGCACCAACAAACTTAACAGTATCAGGTGTAACCAATACATCTGTAACTTTATCATTTGATAATACTACTAATGATAGTAGAACTTTTGAATTAAGAGCTTTCCCTCAAGGAACTTTTACAGGAGATATAAATGCAACTTCATCTGGTTTTGCAGCTGCAGCTGCAGGTAGTACATCAGTTACTATGAATAATTTACAAGCAGGTACGGCATATGATTTTGTATTCCGTGCTCTATGCTCAGGAGGAACTCCGGGAGCAAGTCCATTAGCTCCAACGGTTGTAGGAACTACTTCAGGAGGTACAACTACAATTGCTGTAACCGGAGTAAGTGTTTCGCCAACAACAGCTTCAATTGATGTTGGACAAACTAGTAACTTAACAACAACTGTTGCTCCAGTTAATGCAACCAATAAAAATGTAACATGGAGTTCTAGTAACACTGCAATTGCAACGGTTAATACTAGTGGTGTAGTTACTGGAATATCTGCAGGAGCTGTGACTATTACGGTAACTACTGTCGATGGAAACCTCACTGCTACTAGTGCAATCACTGTAAATGCAGTCAATACTGCCGATTGTAGTGCTGCACCAACAGGTTTAACAGTATCCAATGTTACTGATACTTCTGCAACTTTATCATTTGATAATACTGCGAGTGATACCAGAACTTTTGAATTAAGATCTTACGCACCAGGAACTTTTACAGGAAATGTAAGTGTTGGAGCTTCAAGTTATGCAAGTGCACCTGCGGGAAGTACTTCTATTACAATTAACGGATTAGTCGCTGGTACTACATACGATTTTGTTTTCCGTGCTTTATGCGTTGGAGGAACTCCAGGAGTTAGTACTACTTCTCCTATAGTAACCGGAACCACTTCTGGAGGTACAACTACAATTGCTGTAACCGGAGTAAGTGTTTCGCCAACAACAGCTTCAATTGATGTTGGACAAACTAGTAACTTAACTGCAACCGTAGCTCCCGCTAATGCAACTAATAAAAATGTAACATGGAGCTCTAGCAACACCGCTATAGCAACAGTTAATGGTACTGGTGTAGTTACCGGAGTGGATGCAGGAACTGCTACTATTACTGTTACTTCTGTAGATGGAAACTTTACTGCTACCAGTGCTATCACTGTAAATGCTATCAATACTGCTGATTGTAGTGTTGCTCCAACAGGGTTAACAGTATCAAGTGTTACTGATACATCTGCAACTTTATCTTTTGATAATACTTCTAATGATACTAGAACAATTGAGGTAAGAGCATTTAATGATGGCACGTATACAGGTTCTTTATCTGGTGCTTTCGCTTTTGCTTCTGGATCTTTAGGTGTTACATCAATTACTGTTAATAATTTAGTAGCTGGTACTACATACGATTTTGTGGTACGTTCTCTGTGTGGTGCAGGAGGAAATGGACCAAGTCCAGTTGCTACACTTTCTGGTAGTACTTCTGGAGGTACAACTACCACACCGCAAACAGCAACTTTAAACCCTGTAGATGATGCTTACATACAAGCAAGTAATAATTCTACAATAAATAATAGTGTTCTTTATGTTGATGGAACAAATCGTGTTTCTTACTTAAAATTCGATGTCTCGGGTATCACTGGAGCTATTACTTCTGCAAGTTTAAAACTTACAGGAAATACTGATGTGGGTAACGGAGTAATTAACGTTAACCTGGGAACTAATAGCAATTGGACAGAAACGAATTTAACTTCTGCTAATGCTCCTGCCAAAGGTGCTTCATTAGGAAATGTAAATGGTCCTTTCTCAAATGGTGCAGTTAAAGATATCGCTTTAACTGGTGTTACCGTAAGTGGTAATTTCTTAACCTTAATCGTTAGCCAGGCTAGCGGTGGAGATGCTAACTTCAATTCTTCTGAAGCTGCGACTGGAAAACCCGTTTTAACTATTACTTATGATGCGCCGGCCAGTGCCAAAATTGCTTTAGACAACACTAAAATAGTCGCATACCCTAACCCTGCACAAGATCAATTACAACTTATAGGTATCGCAAAACAAGATGTTATATCTGTTAGAGATCTTTCAGGACGAACAGTAATTCGAGAAACTACATCAACAGAAAATAACATGAAACTAGATGTATCTCGTCTTCAAAACGGAATTTACTTTTTAATGGTAAGAAGTGCTAGTAAGAATACTACTCTTCAATTCATGAAAAATTAACTTAGATTATTATACTATTAAGTATTAGTATTAAAGGTGACTCTATTGTAATAGAGTCACCTTTTAACTTTGATAAAATGAATACTATTTGTTATTTTAGTTGAGAATACTATACTTATGATTTCTCAAGAAATACGTCTGGTAAAAATATCCCTTACAGATAGTGAAAAATTGACCAAAATTGGAAGACAAACCTTTTATGATGCCTTTGGTCCACCAGCCAATACTGAGGAAAATATCCAAAGCTATCTAAATGAAAAATTTACCCTGGAGCAAATTACGAAGGAACTTCAACACTATAATTCATTTTTCTATTTTGCCATGTTAGATAATATAATAACTGGATACATTAAACTAAATATGGGAGATGCCCAAACTGAGCCTATGCAGGGTAATCCGCTCGAAATAGAAAGAATTTATGTCTTAAATAGATATCAAGGTAGAAAGATTGGACAATCATTAGTAAATGAATCAATACGTATTGCTAAGGAAAAAAATGCAGATTATGTTTGGTTAGGTGTTTGGGATCAGAATCCCGGAGCTATTAGATTCTATGAAAGAAACGGATTCAAAACCATTGATAGTCATGAATTTATGCTTGGAACAGAAATCCAAACGGATATCATTATGAAATTAGAAATCTAATAATTTTTAAAAATTATGATTTTAATAACAATATTGAATCCAAATATAACGTAATTTTGAAATGATCATTTCAATTAAAAATGCCAAAAGTAGAAACATTTGACAGAAACCAGGTTTTACAAAGAGCCACAGAAGTATTTCATATCAAGGGATACAATGGTACTTCTATGCAAGATTTGGTGGATGCAACTGCTTTAAACCGGTCTAGTATCTATAATTCTTTTGGTAGTAAATTAAGTATGTTCTTAGAAGTTCTTTCTTATTATCAATCCAGTGTTGGTGGACAAATGGATAGTAGACTTATTCACGCTCATAATGCATCTGATATGATAAATGCAATTTTTGAAATGTATCTTGATGAAATATTGATTGATGATGATAAAAAAGGATGCCTGATAGTAAATTGTAAATCGGAAATGACAAATCAGGAACCTTTAATCAATTCGTTCATGGAAAAAAATCAAGATAGAATGATTGCTATGCTTGAGGATATTGTATACAACGGACAAATGGAGAAAATTTTTAATCAAGATCAAACTGCAAGTCAATATGCGCTTTATCTATTTTCATCCATACAAGGATTGCGAATGACAGGAATATTGAATAAAAATGAAGAAGACCTTAGAAATTTAATACAAAACTTAGTTAAAGTACTTTATTAATATATTTTTTTTAATCGATTTGAAACGATTGTTTCAAATAAAACATCTTAACATAAAATAATAAAATGAAAAAATTACAAGACAAAGTAGCCGTTATTACCGGCGCTAATAGCGGAATAGGATTGGCAACCGCTAAACTTTATTTACAGGAAGGTGCCAAAGTAGTCATTTCAGGAAGACGTCAAGAAGCTCTGGATGAAGTCTCAGCAGAATTAGAAGGGGATTTCATTACAATAAAAGCAGATGTATCTAAAGCAGAGGATAACAAAAGATTAATCGAAGAATCAACTGCAAAATATGGTAAAATTGACATCCTCTTTCTTAATGCAGGTATTGCTCCTCCTACTCCAACAAACGAAATAACCGAAGAACATTATGACACTTTATTTAACACAAATGTAAAAGGTCCTATCCTGGCGACAAAAGAAGCATTGCCACATATCACTGACGGGGGAACTATTCTTTTTACCAATTCTGTTGTTACCCAGAAAGGTTTTGATGGATTAGGAGTATATTCTGCAACCAAAGGGGCATTGCGTGCATATCAACGTGTTTTAACCTCTGAAGTGAAATCAAGAGGTATTAGAGTAAATTCTATCGCTCCGGGACCTATTGCAACTCCTATATACGATAAAATGGGATTACCCCAGGATGTAGTGGAAGAAATGGGTAAAGGGTTTGCACAACAAGTACCCCTAGGTCGCTTTGGGACTTCTGAAGAAATTGCAAAATCTGCATTGTTTTTAGCCTCAGAAGATGCATCATATATTAATGGTGTAGAATTAGAAATAGATGGTGGATTAAGTCAGATTTAAGAAATAAATGATTTAGAAATAGAAAAAGCTGATTATAAGAATAATCAGCTTTTTCTATTTCTAAATCATCACTTTATCTCTACTAGTATGCGATAGCTAATAAAAACTCATCATAATAGATTTTTGTATAAAAAATACATTATTTGTATATTACAATCTTTAAAATTTATTATTTACATAATTTTTACGAATTCTTTATCAAATTTCCAAACTCCTCCCATTTGGCATATAACTTATTGAAAGTATACTATGGGAAAAGAAAATGATAATCACAAGTGGTATTCGTTAATAGAACTATCACAAAATTTCTTCGAATTAATAGTTTCTTCTGAAACAAATCAAATTAATGCTTATACCGGTCATAAATCTGAAGATCAGAAAAAAAAGGATAAGTTCATTACTTTTTTTTTGAGCACATATACAATTGATAATCCCAAAAAAACAGGTAGACAAATAATTCTAAATGTAATAATCAATTACACTCCTATTTTTTTAAACACAAACTTAAACTCTATAAAAACAACTCTATTTGATTGTTATAACTGAAATAATTACGATTAACAAAATTTATAATTAAAAACAATAGAATGAAAAAATTACACAACAAAGTAGCCATCATTACAGGTGCAAATAGTGGAATCGGACTAGCAACAGCCAAACTATATTTAAAAGAAGGTGCCAAGGTAGTGCTTTCTGGAAGGCGTAAGGAAGCCTTAGATGAAGTAGCAGCTTCTCTTACAGGAGATTTCATTACTGTTACTGCAGATGTATCTATAGCAGAAGATAACAAAAGATTAATCAGGGAAGCAATCAATACATACGGTAACATTGATATTTTATTTCTTAATGCCGGAGTTGTTTTAAAACCTACTCCAACTGATGAAATTACAGAAAAGCACTATGATGAGATATTTAATATCAATGTAAAAGGGCCAATACTAGCTATAAAAGAAGCCTTGCCGCATATAAATGATGCAGGAACGATTTTATTTAATAACTCTGTAGTTACACAGCGAGGTTTTGATGGCCTCGGAATATACTCTGCAACCAAAGGTGCATTACGTGCCTATCAAAGAGTATTAACATCAGAAGTTAAGTCCCGAAAAATAAGAGTAAATTCTATTGCTCCAGGTCCAATTGCTACAGATATTTTTACAAAAATGGGATTACCAAAAGATATTACCGAAGAAATGGGTAAAGGTTTTGCCCAACGAGTACCATTAGGTCGTTTTGGCACACCAGAAGAAATAGCCAAATCAGCATTATTTCTAGTTTCCGACGATGCTTCTTATATCAATGGTA
The DNA here is from genome assembly GCF_900312735.1 of Aquimarina sp. AU119. Lineage (NCBI taxonomy): Bacteria > Pseudomonadati > Bacteroidota > Flavobacteriia > Flavobacteriales > Flavobacteriaceae > Aquimarina > Aquimarina sp. AU119. The sequence goes on from NZ_OMPF01000022.1 coordinate 444,875, forward strand.
TAGAATTAGAAGTTGATGGTGGAATGAGTCAGATTTAAAAAAAATAATTTATAAACTAACATAAAAAGCTTTAGAGTAAATATATCTTTAAAGCTTTTTATGTTAGTTTACAATATTGATAGTGTGTTTGGATAATACCACAATTATCGAACTACTATTAACTTATCTTACGATGATTAGCTTATAACGTTTACAGCTTCCTTTAGAAACTTCTAGTTTGTAAAAACCTCTTTTCCAACCTTCAACCTTAATTGTTTTTAAAATATCTTCAGTTTCATTTGTCTCTTCACTTTGAAAAACAAGTTTTCTACCAAATAGATCATATATTTTAATCTTAAAGGTTCCTTTTTCCTTTGAGTCAATCGCCACATTCAATATTTCAGAAACAGGATTTGGATAAGCTTTAAGTCCTATATAAAAATCACATCTTCTCTTTCTTCTGGATATTTTTCTTACATTTCCTAATCCACTAAACTCAGAAACATACAATTCACTTCCTGATCTATTTGAAATAATTCCTGCAGGATAAGAAAATGTAGCTTCAGAAATATTACCATCTGCATTGCCATTAGAACTACCTGCATATATCTCTACATCATCAATCGCTCTGGGGTTAATTTTATAGATTTTATGCTCTCCATAATTAGTCCCAAAAAGAGAGCCATTTGCATATGCAAGAAAAGCTAGAAAAGGAAAATCTGTTCCAGAATCAGGGACCGTAGCTACATATTCTAATTCTTTTTTTCTTGAAGATAATTTATAAATCTCTCGATTATTAAAATTACCTATATAAAGAGCTCCTCTTCGATCAAAAGCCAACCCTACAGGCGAATCAAGAGGTACTCCTTGATAAAGTACCTTAATCGTACCATCTGGAAATAATTCTTTAATACCATTGTCTTGTACATCTGTATAAATTATAGTATTGCGATATAATGATTTGATCATTCCTGATGGAATTCCGCTATCTAATGGAAAACTTTTCACAAGACTTCCGTTAGTATCATATTTCCTAATTGTTCTACCCCCATACTCTGCAACAAATAGATTATCCCAAGAGTCAAAAGCTAAACCATTGGGATTCTGTAATCCGGTTACAAAAGTACTTACTTTTCCTTTTGGTGTTATTTTATATACTGTATTCCCTACAAAATTAGATCCATATAAATTCCCTTTAGAATCAAGAGCCAACGCATCATCAATATCTACTTCGGGAGAGTTTAAAATCGTAGTTACATTTTGGCCATAGGTTGTGAAAGATAAAATAATGAATATAAAAAAATAGAATTTCCTCATTTTATGATGGTTTTTGAGTGAATTAAAACTTACTGACTTATCGTAATTATTTCGTTTAAAATTATCTTTTTTGGACAATGCTTTCTTTGTAATGAAGTCTACCTTCCTTTTTTTGAAGTGAATAGCTTTTATTTTGATGTGAATGGAATTATCAAAAAATTAACAAATTAATTTTAACTACATTGTTCAATAATCTTGTAACCATATCAACAACATATAATGAAAATTTCGGCATTGATAATTGATGATGAACCTCTTGCGAGGAAATTAATATCAAATCTACTAATCTCAATTTCTGAAATTGAAGTAATAGGCCATTGTAAAACGGGGCGAGAAGCTATTTATCTGATTAATGAATTAAATCCGGATCTTATATTTCTAGATATTAAATTAAAAGATATGACAGGGTTTGATATTCTTGAAAGAATTTCTGTAAAAACGCCTGTTGTAATATTTGTAACTGCTTTTGAATCCTATGCATTAAAAGCATTTAATTTTTTTGCCTTTGATTATTTATTAAAACCATTTAATGAAGAGCGTTTTTATATTTCAGTAAAAAAAGCTTTAGAAATTTTCAATAAAAAAGAAAACCTATTGCTTCAGGAAAAAGTAGGTGATTTACTTAATTATATCAAAAATGATGACAACAATATCTCTTCATTAAATAAAAGAATACCGATTCCACTTAGAAATAAAACGACATTTATTGATACTGAATCTATCTTGTATATTACTGCTTCTAACTACTATGTAGAAATTTATACACAAGAAAGAAAATATTTGCTAAGAGAATCGATGCAAAACTTACTAAAGCAACTAGACTCTAATACTTTTATACGAATTCACAGATCTACCATTGTGAATATTGACTATACAAAAGAACTTATAAATTCGGCTTATGGAACAATTGATGTAAAAATGAAAGACAATCATCAATTTAGAGTTAGTAAAGGTCATAAAAATCACTTTTTAGTAAAAATGGGAGTAAAAAATGAAAAATTACATTGATAAAAAGTTATTCTTCATCCTTATGGGCTATGTTATTGCTTATAAGATAGTCATTATATTAAGAGTGATCTTATTTTGGTTTTATGAAGAAAAAAGTTTTAAAAATATTGAATTACTTACCATAATTATTAGAGAGTTAACTGGTGCAATATTTATTGTCGCCCCTATAGTCTGCTTAATTCTTTTCCTAACCAAAATTATGATAGGCTACAACTATAAATGGTCATATATCATAATAATACATTTTATGATGTCTTGGATATATGGTTTTTTTATCTCTTTGTTTGGAGAAATATATATAGCGATTTCCAAAGCAGATATTACCTCTTTTTCGGGAGATAAAATAATTTATAACTTAATATATTTTTCAAGTCGTGATTTCTTAGGTTACGTTGGGTTTGTGAGTATTATTTATTCTTATTACTACATTAATAGAAGTACAAAAATGGAGTTACAGAAAGCATACTTATCTCAACAACTTCTAACCATGAAAATGGAAGCTCTAAAATCTCAGTTAAACCCTCATTTTTTATTCAATACGCTTAATAGTATTTCTGCACTTATAAAAGAAGATCAAAAGAAAGCTCAAGATATGATTATGTACTTAGGGGACTTATTGCGAGAACTATTAATTCTAAAAGATGAAAACCTTATTACTGTTGATAAAGAACTAACCATACTTAATAAATATCTAGATATCATGAAGATTAGATTTTCTGATCATTTATCTATCGATATTTCTATTGAAAAAGAAATTGAAAATGTACTCATTCCAACAATGATCATTCAACCTATTATAGAAAATTCATTGAAACATGGATACTCATATGATGTAACAAATCTTAAGGTACAATTAAACATAAGCAAAAGGGAAAACTCCCTTAGGCTTCATATAGTAAATAATGGAAAAGCTCTAGATTTGCAAAAACCTACAAATGGTATGGGTTTAAAAAATATAAAAGATCGCCTGCAGACACTATACGATACTAATTTTGATTTTATACTTTCTTCTATTCCTAATAATAAAGGTGTAGAAACCATTATAACGCTTCCAATCGTATAAAACAAAACTTCTTAGTATCTCATTTATTTTTAGGTTTTGGAACATTACCTATAAGCGAACTATTTGATTTAATAAGTTCTGCTATTAGATTACATCCTTCTTCAAAATAATCAGAATCCGCGGGTAATAGCATCCATGTTTTAGGTCCGAAATTTTTTATAATCCTGACATCTTTTATATGCTTCCTTAACTCTTCGTGATACTTCATTTTGGTAGCGATCCACACACCATTATCATGACGATTTTCTTCTTTTTCACATAAAGCAAAAACAATCTTTTCTCCATAATAAAAAGCATCCACTCCAAACATTTTATGATGTTTTAATTGAAGTGGATATAAAGCTTCTAATATAAAATCATAAGGAATCATTGATACATTACAATTCTAATATTTGTCGAATCATTTGATTTGTAAATCCCCATTCATTATCATACCATATCATTATTTTCACAAGGTCCCCATCGACTACCCTAGTCATAGAAGCATCTACAGTAGCTGCATATGGGTTTTGTTGAATATCAGAAGAAACGATAGGCTCATAAGTAACGTCCAGTACTTTAAGGTATCTATCTGTTTTTGCTTCTTTTTGAAGGATTTCATTAATCTCTTCTGCACTGGTATTTCTCTCGGCAACAAAAGTAACATCACTAACTGATCCTACAGGAACCGGAGTTCTTATCGCTACTCCGTCAAATTTCCCTTCATATTGTGGCAATGCTTTTGTTGTTGCTATGGCTGCTCCAGTAGATGTTGGAGTAAGATTAATAGCACCTGCTCTACCCATTCTTGGGTTCTTTTTTGAGGGCGCATCGACTAAGGTTTGAGAAGCTGTATATGCATGAATGGTATTCAGAATTGCCTTTTTAACTCCAATGGTACGTCCTAAAATCTCTACAACCGGACTTATATTATTAGTAGTACAACTTGCACAAGAAAATATTGCTGTTTTTCCATCTTCGGTATTTACTCCATGAACTACAGTAGGGGTATCTTTACTCTTTGTTGGTCCAGATATCACAACATTAGTAGCTCCAGCAAGAATATGTTTCTCAGCATCTTCCCGGTTAGTAAAGAACCCTGTACTTTCTATTACAATATCGATGTTATTTTCCTTCCAGGGTAATTGCTCTGGATCCCTTTGGTTAAAATATAATATTTTTTGTCCATCAACATCTAAATGATTATCATGAACACTGACTTCTTTATCATAAATCCCATAAACACTATCATATTTTAGTAAATATTGTGCATTCTCTATAGACATCAGATCATTTACAGCTACAACCTGTAAATTTGGCTCTTCCATAATTACTTTTAAGGCTGCACGACCTATTCTTCCGAATCCATTAATTGCTATTCTCTTCATATTTTTTGTTGATTTATAATGTGTGATAATTACTACATAATGGTCGCGATAAATGAACGAAAATTACGTTTTAAGAGTATCTATTTATAGTTGTTAATCATCTAATAAAGAAACCCCGTTAAGGTCTGTTGTAAGCACATCGCTCATATAATCAAAATAAGGCCTTAATAATTCATAATGAAATACAACTTTGTCCATAAAATCAGATGCAAACACTTCATCATCTGTAAAACTATGTTGAACGAAAAAAGATTTGTTCTTAATCAGATCAATAGCAGGATGATCTTTACTAAATCCTTTGGGAGCAGTTTTAACCTGATATTCCTCATTAAAACCTCCAAATGCTTTTTTGAAATCTGGTTTGGATAATATGTCTCTAATTTCCTGATCATCCATTTCAAATTCTTTTCGAATTCTTAACAAATCAGCAGGTTGAGGGCCAAAAAAACCACCTGCCATCAAAGAATTACCTGGCTCTAATCGCAGATAATAACCTCCTCTCCTATGTGCTCCCGATCTACTAAAACTTACACTACGATGTACGTTATATGGTGTTTTATCTTTACTAAAACGAATGTCTCGATTGATTCTAAAAACCTTAGTTTTTTCAATTTCATCTTTTTCATTTAATCTCTCCGCAACCTCGGCATAAAATATTTTTAGTAATTTTTCATTACGTTGGTATTCTTTCTTGTTCTCGGTCATCCAATCTTTATGATTGTTTTTCTTTAGATTTTTTAAAAACTCAAATGACGATTTTGGTATGGTACTCATATACTAATTTTGAAACTTAAAATTACTAAAATCTATCTTCTGAATTGAAGTTTAACTAAAATTTATGGAATGTGTACCATCATTTCCCTTCTTTACAACCCGTAAGTAAAACATCAATAAAAGAAAAAGTATAGTTCACACTACATACTTACTAGTATCATTATTATAAACATAAAATTTTAAGTATCTAAAATTGATCTAATAAATAGTTTATTAAATCGGTAGTAGTCACAATTCCCACTAATTTGTCATTATCAATAACTGGTAATGCATGAAATTCTCTTTCAGATAATATTTCTGCTACTTCCTTAATTGTCGTGTCAGAATTTACACTTACAAGATTTTTTGCCATTACTTGTTCAATAGTGAACATTTTATAAACGACAGTATCTACTTCATGTTCAAATTCATTAACCGTATCTACAAAACTTATACGAAGTAAATCTGTATAGCTTAATATCCCTACAACAGCATCCCCTTTAACTACAGGGATATGGCGAATTTTATTTTTCTTAAACAACATTTCTGCTGTTTCTAAACCATTAGTGCTGTTTAATGTAATAACATCAGAAGTCATTATTTTGGAAATGGGAGTTCTTTTTTTCATTGTAATCAGTTTAAATTTACAATCAAATTTAGGATCATATTTTCAAAAAAATTATGATAAATATCAGTTGAAATAAAAGGAAAAGGAACACGTCAAGAAAAATTTTTAAACTGAAGATATTTCTTTTTTTAAGTTTTTATAAAAGCGTATTTGCTTTACAGATTCTTCTTGTTTTTTAACCTATTTTTATGGATAAATACAAATTTAAACCACGTATTGTTATAATTATCTGAAAAATGTAAGGATTTACAACTTATAAGGACTCATGTTATTCTTTATTCTATATATTTACTAGAGTTTTTAAAAGAACTATGATGACCAAAGAAAGAGATCAGATTATAGCAAAGATCGAAGAACAAAAAAAGAACCCAAATTTAAAGCTAAAACTAAAAGAAAGAACAGAATATTTTACAAATTTACTTTTCTATACTTTGTTTGATACCGATACTGAAGTTGCTAAAAATATCGACCTACTCGAACAAACATTTGAAGAACTCGTTGATCTTGCTTGCTGGGAAACAGAAAGACCATGTAGTAAGTTGTGGCAATCTTATCTAGAAAAATTACCTAAGATATTAGAAAAATTGAATCTTGATGCTCAAGCTTTTATGAAAAGTGATCCAGCTGCTAATTCTATCGAAGAAATTTATATGGCGTATCCTGGATTTTATGCTATTGCAATTTATAGATTAAGCCATGAGCTATTAAAATTTGGTCTACCCCTGGTCCCTCGATTAATGACAGAATATTCTCATCGATTAACCGGTACTGACATTAATCCTGGTGCAGAAATTGGAGAATCGTTCTTTATTGATCACGCTACAGGTATTGTTATTGGAGAAACTGTAATTATAAAGGATAATGTAAAAATATATCAAGGAGTTACTCTTGGTGGACTTTATGTGGATAGAAAACTTCGTAATGTAAAACGGCACCCAACTGTAGAAAATAATGTTACCATTTATGCAAACGCAACCATATTAGGAGGTAATACGATTATTGGAGCTAACAGTACTATTGGTGGTAACGCCTGGATTACATCTTCGGTTCCCGAAAATTCAATTATCTCAAACACAGCAGAAATCAAGATCAAAAAAGTTGTTTAATGTCACATCGTATTTTAGACCTTATTGGAAACACTCCATTGGTAAAGGCCACTTCCTTAATTGATAATCCTAATGTTGAATTATATTTAAAGCTAGAAGGTCACAATCCTGGTGGCAGCGTTAAAGATCGTGCTGCTTATAACATGATTAAATCAGCATTGGATCGAGGAGATATCGATCAAAAAACAAAATTAATTGAAGCCACCAGTGGAAATACAGGCATTGCGCTTGCTATGATTGCAGGAATCTTTAAACTTGATATTGAACTGGTAATGCCCGAAAACTCTACCAAAGAACGGGTACAAACAATGAGAGCTTATGGTGCTAAGGTTACACTTACTTCTGCTGACATAGGCATTGAAGGAGCTCGTGACTATGCTGAAGAAAAAGTGAATAAAGATGGATATATCATGCTTAACCAGTTCGCAAATGACGATAATTGGAAAGCGCATTATAAAACCACTGGCCCAGAGATTTGGAAAGATACCGAAGGTAAAATCACTCACTTTGTATCCTCTATGGGAACTACAGGGACTATTATGGGTACTTCAACATATTTAAAAGAACAATCAACAACTATACAAATTGTGGGAGTTCAACCTACAGATGAATCCAAAATTCCGGGAATACGAAAATGGCCTAAAGAATACCTTCCTAAAATCTTTAATCCCGATAAGGTTGATCAGGTAATTGAAGTAAGTCAGGAAGAAGCTACAGAAATGGCTAAACGTCTTGCAAAAGAAGAAGGTGTATTCTCTGGTATGAGCAGTGGTGGTTCTGTTACTGCAGCGATTAAACTTGCTAAAACTTTAAAAAGCGGAGTTATTGTGGCTATTATTTGTGATCGAGGAGATCGTTATCTAAGTTCTGACTTGTTTGATTAGCTAGTTTTTTCACTATTATCTTACTAGTAGCTCTTTAATACAATATACCTTTACCATATTTCTCAGTATTAAGCATTTTTTATATCATATCGTATAGAAAAATACCTATAAGTTATAGTAGTAGTATTCTTATCTTTTTAATTTTTAACTGAATTTAAAACACATAAGAGTATGGTAATAATCATCAGAAACATCTTAATCGTTTTAGTTTTTATTTTCTTTCCAGACAATACTCTTGCACAAAAAAATTGGAAAGAGATTCTATCTATTAAAGATTTGAATGACAATTACCCCGAAATATTACATCATATATTTGATCATATTAACCTTAATTATCCTGGTTTAGAAAAAGTAAAGGACGCATATGATAATAACGAATTTATAAAGGCTTGTGAGTACTTACTTCTATATTATAAAAATGGAAATACTTCAAATTATTTACGAAAAAAACTCCCTATACAAACACATAAAACTATAGCCCAGGCAGATACTATATTAAAGAATATTTTTACCATTCAGAATGTTAAAGGAAAAGTACCCTACGGTAAAGATGGTCATAGGGATTGGTATTATAAAGGACCAAATGAAGATGCTGAATGGGCTTGGCTTTCTAATAGGCACCATCAAGTCGATGAAGTATTGAACGCATATTTTGATACCGGTAATCCCAAATATGTCATCTATATCGATTCTTTTTTAAGAGATTTTATTATAAAAAGTCAACCGTATCCTAATAAACAAACTTGGGGTGCAATATGGCGTGGTTTAGAAGTTTCTTTTAGAAATAAATCCTGGCCTAGAATATTTTATAGTTTAATAGACAGTGAACATCTATTAGATGTCACAAAATTACTAATATTAAGCAGTTTGTCTGATCATGCTGATTATAATCACAAATACCACATAGGTGGAAATTGGTTGACTATGGAGCTATCTGGACTTTCTGTAGTCGCTACTTGTTTTCCAGAATATAAAAAATCTGAAGAGTGGTTGTCTTATGCTACAGAAAAATTAACGCAAAGCATTGCAGATCAAGTCTATGATGATGGAGTACAGAATGAATTAACATCACATTATCATTATGTAGCTCTAATGAACTTTGAAGAGTTTAAAAACACTTGTGAATTGGCAGGAAAAAAAGTTCCTTCATCTCTAATAAGAACAATAGAAAAAATGTATGATTATACCGCAAAATCTATACGTCCAAGTGGTTTTGGTGGGTTAAATAATGATGGTGATTTAATGTACAACAGAGATAATGTTCTCAAAAGTGCAAAAAAATTTGACCGTCCTGATTGGGAATATATAGCATCTAATGGTAAGACAGGACTAGCTCCCTTTACCTTATCATATTTTTTCCCGTGGGCTGGTCAGTTGATATCAAGGAATGGATTTGATAAAGATGCACATTGGTCCTTTTTTGATGTTGGTCCATGGGGAGCTACACATCAACATAATGATAAATTACATATTTCGGTATCTGCATACGGGCGTGATCTGCTTGTAGATTCGGGTAGATTTGCGTATAAAGGAGAAGTAGCAAAAAAATTTAGATCCTACGCACAAAGCAGTGCTGGCCATAATACCGTTTTAATTGATCATAAAGGACAAGGAGAAGGTCCTTCGGTTACAGAAAAGCCATTGGATACTGCTTCCTATAAAATCACTGACGAATTTGATTACGCTACAGGGGCTTTTAATGTTTTTAATGATATCCAAGGCAAAGCAATACATAATCGATCCATCTTTTATATTCGTGGTGATTTTTGGATTGTAGTAGATAAAATTATTACTGATAGACCGCGAGAAATCGAAACCCTATGGCATTGGCATCCAGAATGTATTGTAGAACAAGAAAATAAAATCGTAAAAACAAATCATGAAAAAGGAAATTTAGCAATAATTCCGGTGGGGTATCAGGATTTTAAAATTACCCAAATTAAAGGAAGAGAAAAACCTAGCCCCCAAGGATGGTATAGCTCAATGTATAACCAGTTTGAACCTAATACGGCAACCTCATATAGTACTACAATTAAAGCCAACAAAACATTAGTTTGGATACTTCAGCCTTCAAAAAATAAGCTCCAATTATTAAAACCAAAAATAATAGCTGAAGACAATAGTCAAATTAAAATTGAAGTAAAATCTAAACAATATCAATATCAAGTCAATATTCCTTTTTACAATAGTACAAAAGCAGCTTTAATCAAAAAATGAAATAAAAAGTCATATCCTTCTATAGTATTAAAGAAAAGGTATTTGTTTTTTACAACTTAATTATCCAGAATATTAAGAATTTGATCTGTATTGGATACTCTTGCAGTAACAAATATTATTCGTAATACTTGAATTTCTTCTCCTGTAAAAGAAGCTGCGGGATATTCTTCATTAGATAGGCCTTCTGTATAATTTTCTGGTTTTGCCGGAATTTCACTTTCTATTAATTTCACATGCTTATCTGTCATTTCAGAGATTATATATACTTTATCTGAAGTAGCTACTAAATCTCCAATATCCAAAGTTTGTAAAATAAACTTTTTTTGTTGGTTATTTTCAGTCATAAAGGATCTAGTTGCACCTATACTATCTTTAACTTCTAAATAAAACCCAATAGGAACAGCAAGAAGAATTGTTAAAGCAATAATACCAAAGCTCCAATACCCCCATGAAGGAACTTTTAGATTTCTTTTCATTTCTTCTGCTGTCTTCACTATTTCTGTACTCCATTGGGATTTTTTCACCCGTTTTCCGGTATCTTGGCATATGAGATTTGTTATCTTTTTTGGAAAAAGAAAAAAGGAAATTCTGGCATCTCGTCTTATTAACTGAAGAACAACATTACCAGATGAACAATTACCTGTTTTTAGTTCAAAAAAACGTTCTTCTATTAGATTTTCCTTAACCGATATCCACATACCTTATATATTTAACTTGATACTTTTCTTAATTTTATTGTCCATTAATTAGATTTCAAATGTAAGTGAGTACCATAAAAAAAGAGTTCCAATTTATAATATGGAACTCCTTTTTTTATAATATAAAATTACCAATCACAAAGAAATATTGATATAAAAGCATGTATATCAATAGAGTATAAAAATTATGCATTTTCTAAATCAATAGAAGGTATGTTCTTTTTTTGATACTCTGAAGGAGTAAGTCCAACTAAATTTTTAAATACTCTATTAAAGGATGTTTTACTAGGAAAACCGGCTTCGTAACCTATTGCAAGAATTTTATAATGTTTATAGTCTGGGTTTTTCATCAATTGCTTAGCACTGTCTACTCTATATAAATTTATAAAATTATTGAAGTTTTTATGAAAACAAACATTTAATATTTCTGAGAAAAGATGTGTGCTTATGGCTAACTTATCTGCAATATCTGATTGTTTAATTTCATGATCCAAATAAGGTTTTTCTTCCTCCATATAATCTAAAATACGTTTCATGTATTTTTCTTGATCCTGTAAGGTAATCGTAGCCTTTTTGTGTGATGATAATTTAGTATTTTCTTCAATTGTTTCTTGTGCTTGAATTTTTATGGCTAATTCATTCAATTTATCCTTTAATGCCTCATTTTCATTTTCTAAAAGAGTTTTATCATCTTGAAATTGCAAGGATTCTCTGGCTAATTTCATTCTTTTATTCCAATACATAATGGCAAACACTATTAATAAAATGACCAATACGCCCCCTAAGAAAATATAGAATTGTTTTTGTTTACTTAAAAATGCAATAGATGCTTTTTGTTTGTCTATAATAGTTGACTTTGTTTCTGATTCTTTTTCTATTTCTAATCGTTTTGCCTTAGATAATGTCTTAAGATATTGCTCTCTAGTTTTTGTAAAGGCTTTTTGTTCTTCTAATGATTTTTGTATGCTATCTAATGATTCATAGGCTTGAGCAAGGTATCGATGAGAATCCATCTTTATTTTTAGAAAATTACCCGAAATACCTATCTCTTTTGCTTCTTTTAAATATGGTAAAGCTTCTGAATCTTTCTTTAAATTAATACATCCTACAGCAATAGTTAATTGAGCCAAAGCCTTACTTTCTATAGATTCTTTTGGGGTAAAACGTTTTAATGCCTCTGTACTATTATCAATAGCATCCTGATAGCGGTCTAATTTTAAATAGCAATCAGAAATATTAATCATTGCTCTAATAATAACCTCATTACGATTCTTCTTTACTCCAAAGTCTTTTACCTTTTTCATATACTCAAGAGCTCCTAAAAAATCTTTCTGATGTAAGGCGGTTGTACCCAATGTATTATTGGCTACCAACACAAACTCTTCAGAATCTTCAACACTTTCAGCAAGGTTAATGACATTTTTCATTGTACTCGATGCCATATCATAATTTCCGATAGCGTTGTATAAATTCCCTAAATTTACCTTAATCAATAATGTTAAATAATCTTTTTCTGGTAATGATTTAACAAACTCTTCAGCTTCAAAATATTTGGATAACGATTGCTCATATTGATCAGTTTGCTGATAATATATAGCCAGATTTAATAAGGATCTAACCCTAATTTCGCCCAGATCATTAGATATAGCAATTTCTAAAACGGTATCTGTATATTCTTTAAAAGCTTTTAAATCTCCTCTGCCATATGCTTCTCTTGATAATTTTTTGTATTTATTTATACTATCTTGAGGTGAAACTACAATTTGATTATGTAATGCTGGAATTGAATCAATATTATCTTGGGCAAAGGTAATAGTAAGACTAAAACAGTAAAGAATACGTAAATAAAAGAGGGTCTTCATTATACAAATGTCTATCGAGAATATAATCTCTTTTCTTATTAAATGTACTACGAAATATGATGTTTTTAAAGAAAAATATTAATCTTTTTTGTTCATAGCACATTGTTCTATCTACTCGTAATAACGAAGAATTACCGTTCTAAAGTATGTTTGTAATTATTCTTTAAGGGTTCTTATTGTTTTATAAGAATGAATAAAGTGTTTTATTAATATTGTCATAATAAAAGACTTTTCTCATCCTATTTATTTATGTTTTCTCAAAATCAATGTAGTATAGTTCAATAGCAATAAATATGTAACACACCTTTTACAAATAATTATAAATCCTTGTAAAAGGATGTATGTTATAAGTTATTAATTATGGTAAATTATAACATATGCTAGTTAAGTTAATTACATATAAAAATAGCTCACCAACTAAAACAATCAAATCAAAAAATAAAAATTTAGATAGTAAGTCAATAGATAATGTAAATCAAATAAAATTTTCAGTTTTAATGACCTTTTAAAATATGAATAGCAAGTTAATTGGAACACTTATTTCGAATAATTTTCAACCACATAGTCGCCCCAGTCAGCAATAGATTGAATTAACGGAATTAAAGTGTTACCAAAATCTGTTAAAGAATATTCTACTCTTAAAGGAGGTTTTGAAGTGTAAACCTTTCTTTTAATAATTCCATCTTCTTCCAAAGTCTTTAACTGTAAACTTAAAGTTCGTTCGGTTACTGTTGGCATTTTCTTTCTTAACTCATTGTAACGTAACGTTTTTTCCATTAAGTAGAATAAGATTACTGTTTTCCACTTTCCTCCAATAATTCCCATTGTTAGGCTTGCACAACAAGGGTATTGTCTTCCATTAAATTTATGCATAACTCATATAAAATTAAACTATCCTTTTTGACCGTTATTGCAAAACTATAATACTATACTTAATTTTGCAACTATAATTAGTATAGTTAAATTAAAATATAGAATATGAGCTTTCTAGAATCAATGCAGCAACGCTACACAACCAAAAAATATAACGCAACAAAAAAAATTGAAAGTCAAAAAATTCAGGAATTAAAGGAGATTTTACATTTAAGTCCTTCTTCAATAAACAGTCAACCTTGGAAATTTACTTTTGTTTCAGATAATGACAAAAAACAAAAACTTTCAAAAGTTTCGTGGTTAAACACAAACAAGGTTCTTGATAGTGATACTGTTGTGGTATTTAGTCGTATTAACAATATAGATGTATTCGAAAAACAAATTGATCAAGAACTGCCAAAAGGTGCAGTTGATTATTATAAAGAATTTATAAAGCCCCAATCCGAGGAGCAAATAAAAGTCTGGTTTGATCGACAAGTTTATTTAGCTTTGGGTGTTTTATTGAGCGCTTGTGCTGAAATGGGAATTGATGCAACACCAATGGAGGGAATTGAACCAAAAAACTATGACAAAATCTTAAATCAGACAGACTACTCCACCCTTATGGCTGTCGCAATTGGCTATAGAGACAAAGAAGATTTTAATCAACCAAGCAAAAATCCAAAATCAAGAAGAGACATCAATAAAGTTATTACAACAGTATAAAATAGAAAGAATGGAAAATCAAAAGTTAACAATCGTAGCTAGAATTTTAGCGAAAGATAAAAAGAGAGAATTAGTCAAAAATGAACTAATAAAGCTTATCGACATCACAAGAAAAGAAAAAGGATGTATTAATTATGACCTGCATCAGGACAACCAAAATAAAAACTTATTTCTGTTTTATGAAAATTGGGAAAGCAGAGAACTATGGCAAACGCATATGAATAACACCCATTTGGCTGAGTATATAAAAGCAACTGATGGTGCTGTCGAAGAATTTATTCTCAATGAAATGTCCCATATCGGATAATAACCACACACAGACAACATATAAAAATAGCAGAAAAGAACTACATTTTAAAATGTAGTTCTTTTCTGCTATCACAGTTTTAAATCAAGTCCATCAAATCTTTTTGGTTTACAACAATCTCTTATTATAAAGTGCTTTAGTACACTCCTTCTTATCCATTTAAATCAAAAAGTGCAATTTTTAGTCCTTTTTTTGTACTTAAAAAGCTTTAATTCTACTTCATCTTTGTAGTGTATTAATCACTAAAATTTAGAATTATGAAATTTGTAACCAAAAGAATACATGCTTTTTTAGATTATCCAGTAGCAATTGCATTAATTATACTTCCATTTTTACTAGGCCTAGGTGCATCTAACCCATTTGCATTTTGGCTTTCTATTGCCACTGGAATAGCAGCACTAATTTTAACAATATTAACAGATCATCATTTAGGAATAGTACGAGTTATTTCATACAAAGCTCATTTAATCGTAGATTTCCTGGTGGCTATAGTTTTTATACTAGCACCATTTATTTTTTCTTTTAAAGGAATAGATGCGTACTATTATTGGATTAATGGTATTGCTGTATTAAGCGTTGTGAGTTTACATAAACCAGAACTAGCTGTTTAGTATTGACTCACAATATATATAGACAATAGCGATTTGAATTGTAATTCAAGTCGCTATATTTTTATTTTGTAAATTACTTTTCGAATATAGAGGTTACATTATTCTAATTTTATGGTAAAACTTGAAGAAGTAATAGATATCCCAAAATTTTCAAATCAGTTAGAAAATAAGGTGTTATATTCTAATCACTCTGATGATATTTCTATATCTTATGATTCTACATATACATTAAAATATGTCATAGAAGGTGTAAAACATTATAGCTTCAATAATCAAAATATTGAGGTATCAAAAAATCAATATTTAATTTTAAATAACAATAGTAGAATTACTACAAACGCAAAAAGAGGAACAAAAGGATTGTCATTCTTCTTGTCACCTAAACTCATCAATGAAGTATATAGTTATCATACCAATACTAAACCTCAACCTGAATTTCTAGAAGTAATTCAAAAACAAACCAATAATAACGTAAGTCTGCTATTAGAAAAAATAACTCATCTTTATGAGAAAGACTCCATTACTTTCAAACATCAAATAGATCATTTGTTTATTCGACTTTCTGAAACAATTATTCAGGAACAAATCAATATTGATCATAAATTTTCGGCATTAAAAATAATTAAACACAATACAAAAAAAGAGCTCTTTCAAAGGGTCTCTTTGGCTAAAGAATATTTAAATGATAATATAAGTAATACTGTTTCACTAGAAAAAATCAGTAGCAATATTGGAATTAGTAAATATTATTTACATCGATTGTTTACAGAAATTAACGGAATTACCCCTTTAGAATATCTCACTTCTATCCGTTTAGAAAAAGCCAAGAATAGATTACGTTATTCTAAATGTTCTATTTTTGAAATTGCTATTGAGTGCGGCTTTGATAACATTTCCTATTTTTCTAATACATTTAAAAAGCATATAGGTTCTTCTCCAACTCAGTATCGAAATAATGTATAGAAATCTGCAAGATTCTATAAATACATTATCAATCGCATAGGTACTTTTGTTTTCTTAATTAAAATAAAGATTTATGCCTATTAGATTAGCACATATCACTGATTTACATTTGGATGAAGAGTTACCTTCAAAAAATGGTATATCAACAAGAAAACGACTCGATGACATTGTAAAGGATATAAAAAATGAAAAAATCACAGAAGTAATTTGTACGGGTGATATTGGTGAAAATGAAGGAGTATCTTATTTCTTCGAACAACTTAAAACGATCTATTTATCGATTACTCTTGGCAATCATGATTCATTTACCGAAATTTCTAAATATTATGGTAAAGGAGCGCATTACGATTCTCTAAAATTATATAGTAGTGTGGAGAAAGAAGAATATAAATTCATATACTTAGATTCTTCTGAAGGTATAATTGATAGCCAACAACTATTTTGGCTTGAAAAAGAACTTGTTTCGCCAAAGCTCATTATCATTTTCATGCATCACCCTGTAATCGGTTTGAATTTAGAAGTTGATAATATAGGAAAGCTTAAAAATAGAGACGCCGTACTGTCCATATTAGAAAGTTATCCTAATAAGATTACTATTTTTTGTGGCCATTATCATATGGAAAGTAAAGTTGTCTACAAAAACATCACTCAGAACATAACTCCCGCTGTTTCCTTTCAAGTTGAGAAAAACCCAAATACCATAGAAATAAACACTTCTATTTTTGGTTACAGAATTATTGAGTTAGAAAAAAATCATCAATCTTCAACAATTAAACTTTTAAGCGATGCAAACTAAAAAACAGTCGCTTATAGAAAGCTTAGTTAATGTTACTGTTGGTTTTTTTATTACTATGATTTCACTACATATCATATTTCCAATACTGGGAATAGAAAATGATTCTGGAAAAAATGTAATCTTAACAATATACTTAACCTTTTTAAGCATACTAAGAAATTATTTTCTTAGGCGATATTTTAATCAGAAGTAAATACATGATTAGGATTCAAAAATTGGTTTCAATTACTAATAAAAGATATAACAGGATTATGTAAATAATTTGTTAGCTAGCTAACAAACTTTCAAGTTTTATAATATTAGATTTGAAATACCAACTTAAATCCTCTTATTACATGAAAAATCTAATTAAACTTTCCGTTTTCTTGACAAGCGATATTTATGCCTATTTCAACTTTAATTGAAATAGGTATTTTAATATTCTACATTTTTTTCCATTTTATCTGACTAGTCACGAAGTGATATAGATTTGTATCTATTTTAACTTATATCCGGTATACCTATACCCATAAGTCAGATCAATACCTTGGTAGAATATTGTTAATTATATTCTGATTCTTTTCTAAATCTAGAGAAACCTTCTGCTACAGCATATTTTTAAACAAAATATGATAATCAAAAGCGCTAGTCTCTACAAACTCTATTTGAAATACTAGGAAGATTAATGCATCGTCCTACATATTACCATACATCATACAATATGTAAATCATTTTTAATTTTTTAATAATCTTTAAAATAAAATGTCATGACTCTAAAACCGTCCTTTTTAATTGTTAGTATTCTATTTCTATCTTTAAGTGTTTACAATGTCCGAGGGCAAAACACTATCGGTGGTCACTTTGGTTTTGTTCAGCCCATAGTAACCATTCAGGATGGAGATACCACTGATGGATTTGATCCGTATACTATTGGATTTCCAATAGGTGTTACGATTCGCAAAAGTGAAAAATTTGCTTTTGATGTAGAACTCGTTCCTTTTATAAGTTCTATTGAAGATTCTGATGGAGATAATACTAGTGCTGTAAATGAGCTTCTAATACATCCTGGTTTATTATGGGGCATTGGTAATAAACTTACGTTTGGAAATCGGATCGCTTATGAAACTAAAAGTGGAAGATATGGAATTACACCACTTTTAAACAGAGGGTTTTCCTTAGGAAAAACTAATGTATTTGCAGAACTCGTATTGCCCATAAGAGTTGGTAATGACCAAGAAATATCATTTACTGCCGCGTTACATTTTGGTATTGGTTTTTAAACTTGTATTCTTTATAAAAGTCTGTTTGACGATATAATTTTTTTAGATGCTTTATGTGTTAAATCATAGATATTATCTATCTAACTATAATTTTATAAATAATATCAACTTTTATCTGCAAAAAAATAAATTTAACTTTATGAACCGACAATAAAACCACATATTAACTAAAAATTACACAAATGAAAAACAAACTCTTAATAACATTAGCTTTTGCTATGATTCTTTTAACCGGCTGCCATCAAAGTGAAGTAAAAGGTGATGGAGAAAAAAAAGGAAAATGTCCTTTTGGTTTCACTTCTGAAGGACCATCTGGAGGACTTAACGTAAGCAACGATGGCAAAACCAATAGAGATTGGTGGCCAAACCAACTTGATCTAAGTGTACTTCGACAACATTCATCGCAATCAGATCCTATGGGGCAGGGTTTTAATTATTCAGAACAATTTAATAGCTTGGATTATGATGCACTAAAAAAAGATTTAACCGAATTAATGACAGATTCTCAGGATTGGTGGCCAGCAGATTATGGACATTATGGGGGCTTATTTATTCGTATGGCATGGCATAGTGCTGGTACATATAGAACTGGTGATGGCCGTGGTGGTTCACGAGAAGGGCAACAACGCTTTGCTCCTTTAAATAGTTGGCCTGATAATGGCAATCTGGATAAGGCAAGAAGGCTTCTTTGGCCTATTAAACAAAAATATGGAAGTAAAATCTCTTGGGCAGATTTAATGATACTCACTGGTAATGTTGCTTTTGAATCTATGGGTTTTAAGACCATTGGTTTTGCCGGAGGCCGAGAAGATGTATGGGAACCTGCAAGTAATGTGTATTGGGGACCCGAAGGTAAAATGTTAGATGATGAACGTTATACTGGTGATCGAGAACTAGAAAAACCTTTAGCAGCGGTACAAATGGGACTTATATATGTTAATCCAGAAGGGCCTAATGGTAATCCAGATCCTGTTGCCGCAGCAATAGATATAAGAGAAACATTCGGACGAATGGGAATGAACGATGAAGAAACAGTAGCCCTTATAGCCGGAGGACATACATTAGGTAAAACACATGGCGCTGCAAGTGGTTCACACTTGGGGGCTTCACCAGAAGATGCCACTATTGAAGAACAAGGACTAGGTTGGAAAAGTGATCATGGAACCGGAAAAGGTAAAGATGCTATTACTTCTGGTTTAGAAGTTATTTGGACCGCTACACCTACCAGATGGAATAATACTTTCTTTGCCAATTTATTTAATTTTGAATGGGAACTAACTAAAAGTCCGGGTGGAGCTCATCAATGGCAAGCAAAAGATGCTGACGAAATATTCCCAGACGCTTTTGATGACAAAAAGAAACATAAACCAACGATGCTAACAACAGATCTTTCGTTACGATTTGATCCTGCATATGAAAAAATTTCAAGAAAATTTCTTGAAAACCCCGAAGAATTTAATGCTGCATTTGCTCGGGCATGGTTTAAATTAACCCATAGAGATATGGGACCTCGAACTACATACCTTGGTCCAGAAACTCCTAAAGAAGAATTTATCTGGCAAGATCCAATTCCATCAGTTGACCACGAATTAATAAATGCAAAGGATATTGCCACATTAAAATCGAGTATTCTTAATGCAGATGTTACAATTAGTGAACTAGTATCAACAGCATGGGCCTCTGCCTCTACTTATCGTAATTCTGATCGAAGAGGTGGTGCCAATGGTTCTCGTATCCGACTAGAACCTCAAAGAACCTGGGAGGTTAATAATCCAAAACAATTGAATAAGGTTTTAGCAACTTTAGAAAAAATCCAAAGTGATTTTAATACAACAGGAAAAAAAGTATCTATCGCTGACCTGATTGTTTTAGGAGGTTCTGCAGCCATAGAAGAAGCAGCAAAAAAAGCAGGTTATTCTATTGAGGTTCCTTTTACTCCTGGAAGAATGGACGCCTTACAAGAGAAAACTGATATAAACTCAATTGCATTACTTGAACCGATGGCAGATGGATTTAGAAACTATTTAAAAACAAAATACACTTTGACTACAGAAGAATTGCTTGTTGACAAAGCGCAATTATTAACATTAACTGTTCCAGAAATGACAGTTCTCGTTGGAGGTATGCGTGTTCTAAATACCAATCATGATAACTCCAGACATGGTGTTTTTACTAAAAGCCCAGGAACATTAACCAATGATTTCTTTGTTAATCTTTTGGACATGAGTACAGAATGGAAAGCCGTTTCTGAAGCAAAAGAAAAATATGAAGGAAGAGATAGAGCAACTAATGAACTAAAATGGACAGCTACACGAGCAGATCTTATTTTTGGTTCTAATTCTGAATTAAGAGCATTGGCCGAAGTCTATGCTAGTAACGATGCAAAAGAGAAATTTGTAAAAGACTTCGTTAATGCATGGAGTAAAGTAATGAAACTTGATCGATTTGATCTATAGCCATTTATAGAATAAAATGTATATAATCAACCCGCTTAGTTTTAAGATCTAAGCGGGTTTCTTTTAGATGTTTCAATCTTTTGTTCAAAATGTTATAAAGTAACAAACTCTTTGCTTATGCGTCGTAATAAAAACGAACATTATCATGGGAGATATTAAAGAAAAGGTCTGGAGTCAAATTTTTATAATTTACACGAGGTTATTAATTGGTGGAGCATTTGTCTTTGCAAGCATCGTAAAGATTAAAGGAAATCGTTTCACTGCTGAAAGTGGAGAATTGAACCCCATTAATAGCGCTTGGCATTTCTTTGAAACTATGTATCAATCAGGTTTATATTGGAAGTTCATCGGAATTGCTCAATTAATAGCTGGTTTTTTACTAATGACTCAAAAATACTCTAAACTTGGAGCCTTATTTAATCTCCCTATTATTTTGAATATATTCATTATAACCATATCATATTATTTTGCATATACCCCGGTAATAACTGGATTAATGCTATTAGCCAATCTATTACTTATTATTTGGGAATGGGACGAAATCAAAATTTTATTTAATTTAACTCCGGTCTTAGACAAAAGAATGCGACTGGAAAAAGATTACATTTGGCAAGTTATTGGACTGATACTATTCTCTTTTATATTTGCTTTTGGATTATTCTTTCATGAGCATAACTTTGGTTTTTGGATTATAGCATGCTTTTTAATCGCTATACTTGGTTTAATATTAGGAATACTTCGAGAAAAGAAACGAAAAAATTATATATAACAAAGTTTATAATGAGTTCGATAATAGTTCTCCATTCTATAGTTAATAATATACCGAGTTTATATTTCAACTAAGAAATAATCATAATTAAAATGTCTAAAAAAACCACAATTAGCGAATCTCTACATCGAACTGAGTTATTCAATCGCGGGGATTTTTTTCTTCAGTATGGTAAACCTTGTATAGAAATAGGAATGCTCATCAAAGGAATTATGAGAGGGTTTGTATATGATAATGACGGTAATGAAATTACGACTCACTTTTACCAGGAAAACGATATGATTATTGGTAGTTATATCCCAAAAACAAATGTCGTAATGTCCATAGAAGCATTAGAAGAATGTAAGATTTCTATAGCCGATTATTCTGAAGTTATGTCATGGGTTAATAAAGACAAAGAAATCACGAAAATAGTAACTAACGAATTCCAAAAACTCAATAAACAATTACAGTCAAGATTGGTATCATTATTAAACCTGAATTCTGTTGAGAAATATGAGTTATTCTTAAAAGAATATCCAAGTTTAATTAATCGAATACCTCATTATTATATTGCAAATTATCTGGGTATTACACCAACACAATTAAGTAGAGCACGAAAACAATTTATCAACAAATGTAAATGAGAAAAAAATAAGAAATCCATTTCTTTACATTAAAATATATAATGTAATATACTATGGAAAAACATTTTGAACTCACAGACGAAGCATTTGAAAACTCATTTACTGACTGTACTCTTGATCCAGAAATCTTCAGTCACGAAGCTCATTTAAGACTAGCATGGATACATATTAAAAACTATGGAATTGAACAAGCAGAAGAAAATATTCAAAAACAATTACAAAATTTTGTAACCTTTGTTGACGCAAAAGATAAATACAACAAAACCCTAACTATTGCAGCAACCAAAGTTGTAAATCATTTCATACGACAATCAAATTCTAATAATTTTAAAGATTTCATACTTGAGTTTCCACAATTAAAAACGCGCTTTAAACAACTTATTGAAAGTCATTATAGTTTTGATATTTTTAATTCAAAGTATGCGAAGAAAGAGTTTTTAACCCCTGACTTACTTCCATTTGATTAAAACAAAAAAGTAACATTCATAATAAAAGATATAATTAAGCCTCTCTAGATTTCTTCTTCAAATCAAACTAGTTATCTTTGAAAGAATACTTAGCAAGTATAAATAATGGGGTTGACTTCACTGATACTTAACGTTATAATTACTTATGGCACCTGCCAGGCTTTTTTCATTGCATTTATTCTATTAAAGTCAGACAATAAAACTCTGTTTAAAAATTTATTTGCATCCCTTTTAATAATTGAAGGCATTACGCTTTTTGAAAGACTTTTAGTAGAAACTCAATTAATTCTTTCTATTCCCCATCTATTGGGTATAAGTTATCCTATTAGTTTTTTAAAACCTCCTTTGATGTTATTTATGACACTTGCAATAACAATTAAAGGTTTTAAGCTATCAAAAAAAATGTATCTGCATTTTATTCCTTTTGGTTTAATATTACTTTCTAATCTTCCTTTCTATTTTTTAAACGGAATTGAAAAATTAGAAACCATAAAAATCTTCATGGAAAAAGTCCCCTCATTTCAAAGTTTTGATTTTTACTTTAGCTTAAGTTTCTTCGTATATATAGGTGTATACATATATTCAAGTATCAAAAAATTAACTCACTTTAAACTACAGGTCACCAATAATGTTTTGGTAAACTGGTATCATATTGTTTTATCTATTTATTCAGTGTTTTTAGTATTACATCTTATGTATTTTATAATTCAACCCATAGGTAAATACAACTTTGCTTTGGTAAATCAAATGAGTATGCTTGTAATGACTTTTATTATTCAGGCCGTAGCTTACAAACTAATTGACAAATCGACTATATTTAGTAGTAAAACCCCTGATTTAAGTGATTTACAAAAAAGAAAAAAAGATGAAATCCTGATCGCTAATAAATTTGAAATCGACAAAATTTATTTGGATGACACTCTAAATCTTCAACGTTTTTCTGAATCAGTTGCACTTCCTTCTGCTTATGTTTCAGAAATTATTAATCAAAAATTCAACTATTCGTTTAAAAAATTGCTTAATCAATATAGATTAAATGAAGCCAAAAAAATTATGCAAAATGCTAATGGAGAAAAAATAAAACTAATCGAAATTGCCTTTGAATGTGGTTTTAATAACAAGGTTTCATTTTATAGAACATTTAAAGAATTTGAAGGCATCTCTCCTTCAGAATATCTTGAAAAGATAAAACGTAACTAAAACTGTAAAAAAATAAGGTTACAAAACGATTCTGTAACCAAAATGTAATTTTATCTCTTTAACTATGCCTCAAGAGATTAAACGACTATAATTATGAAATATAAAGGTTCAGTAACAATACATCAAGAAAGAGAGGTGGTTGTCGCTCTTTTTATGAATGAAGAGTACAACAAAGAATACCAAGATGGGTTTATAAAAAAAGAGTTAATTAATGGTGTTCCTGGTCAAAAAGGAGCAAAATCAAAAATGTATTATAAATATGGTAAACAAGATATGGTAATCACTGAAACGATCACTAAAAATGATTTACCTCAATCTTTAGAAGCTTTTTATCATCACAAACATATGGACAATACCATGAAATATACCTTTACAGAAGTTAATTCTAAAACAACACAATACGATTATGAATGTGAATATATCAGGATTAATTGGTTTTTACCAAAAATAATAGCCCTCTTTTTTCCGGGTATATACAGAAAACAAGTAGAAAAATGGATGAGTCAATTTAAAGAATTTGCTGAAAAACAATAAACTATGTGGGAAAAAAAGTTAAAAACATACGATCAACTTGTTGCAAAATGTAACCGATTTGAAAGAAAAGGAAAAATAATGCCATACACTTCTGCAAATGGACATATGTTTTCGCTTTTTAATAAGGCTGGAGAAATAGGGTTTAGGTTTTCAAAAGAAGTTCAGGAAAAATATATCAAGGAATTTGATACTACTATTTATAAATCTTACAATGCAGTTATGCGAGGTTATGTACTCATCCCAGAGAATATGCTAAGTGATTTAGACAAATTATCAGAATATTTAAATGAAAGCTATGATTATGTCATGAGTTTACCTGCAAAATAGTAGTTATAGCATACTATATATAAAAGCTTTTTATTAAAAAAAATATAAATTTTACATGAATAGCAAACAAAAGCAATGATTATATTTGAATATTCGCTAATTTACCGCGTCAGGTGTTTTATACCCAATGTGAGATCCAATTAAAAAACAGAATAGTTTTTATGAACAAAACATTTATTTTATTAGCAATTTCTATTGTTTTTTGCTGTTGTAGGTCTAGTGGACAAACAACAAATATTTTTGAATCTGAAATACTAAAAATCAAACAAGTTGGTAATAATGTTTTTATGCATATTTCTTATCTAGAGACAAATGATTTTGGAAAAGTTGCGTGTAACGGAATGGTATATTTTAATGAAGATGAAGCTATTATTTTTGATACTCCCACAAATGATCAAACCTCAAAAGAGCTTATACATTGGATTGAAAAAGAACGAAAAAAGAAAGTTAAAGCTGTTGTAGTTACTCATTTTCACACAGACTGTTTGGGAGGATTACAGCAATTCCATAATAACGGAGCAAAATCATACGCTAATAATACCACGATTAAATTGGTAAAACAAAATAATCTAAAAGTAGTACCAGAATATGGTTTTAAAAATAAAATGAAAATTAAAATAGGTGCTCAAAACGTTCATGTTAAGTTCTTTGGTGAGGGACATACCATAGATAACATTGTCGGATATCTCCCCAATGAAAAAGTATTGTTTGGAGGATGTTTAGTTAAATCAGCCAAAGCAGGCAAAGGTAATCTTGAAGATGCTAATACTAATGAATGGTCTAAAACTGTTGAAAAGATAAAAAAGCAAATCCCTGATTTAAAAATTATAATTCCTGGGCATGGTAAACCGGGAGGAACAGAACTTTTGGATCATACAATTCAATTATTTAAGAAGGCTTAACAAGCTAGCCTAACTTATCATAATACTAGAAAAGCATATTTACCCCTAATCATTAAACCAGAATTACTACTGCTTAAAATAGGTTGTTTTGTATTCTAGTCCTAATTCTTTTTTTATAAGTAAGACCTCTGGTTTATCTTTTCTTAAACCAACTTGCCAGTTATTGAAAATCTCCCAAGCATCATTTACAAAAATTGGATCACCATATTGATTAGTTAAAGCCTTGCGAATTCTATCTTCCTCCCCTTTTCCTGTTAAAATCCATACCACATTAAGCTTGTTATCTCCAAAACGCGCTTCTACTTTTCTTGGAAACTCTAAATAATCAACTCCAAAACAGTTTATTTGCAGTTGTGCATTAGGGTCAGAGCCATCTAATTCTTCTATATTTATAAATTTACTATTGGCTTCTAATACTGGTTTTAATTCATTCAAAGTCTTTCCTGTCTTAAGAAATGGTGGTATTTTACTTGAATCATTGGATTCAATTTCAGTTGTCGATGGAAAATTGAGATATGGATTTTCCCAAGTAAATAAATTGGTATGCATAGCTTCTTTGGTAATTATCCAGGCTATATCTTTTTTCTTGTTTAAGAATAGTTTATCCTTAACATAAACATCATAATCTATATACGTTCTGGCAGTGTCATTACGTGTCTCTGTAAATGTATTAAAAACATTTCCTTTGGCTTCAATATAGCTAAGTTTGTTATCGGCAAAAGTAAATACCGCTTTTTCAATTATCCCATGCTTTGTTTTTATTTTTGAACAAACCAAATGTTCTTCTTTGGTTTTGGCTAAAGGAAAACTTGGATTATCAATCGAAATTACATTCGTAGTTTCAGAGATATCTTTTAATTTTTTAGTTACGGTCTCCAATGATTCATTCAATTGAGTATCATTGAATATCATTTCTGCTTGTGCACAAAGTACCATGGGAAGTGCAAAAAATAGAGAGATTATAAATTTTTGCTTTAATTTCATAATTGTTATAATTAAATCATCTTTTATATAGATAAAAATTCAGAGCCCATGTTACAGTATTTTAAAGTAAAAAATAATTTAAATAGTTTTCATATCATCAACTGTCAAAAAAAGAAAGAAATTAACATCCATATAATATTATAGAAGGTTTAGTCAAAAAACAAAAGGTCTTTACTTTTTTGTAAAAGCCTTAAATTTTTATAAGTTTAAGAAAAAACCAAAACATACAAGGTTTAAAATATTATATAGTCTGGACAAATACCTAAGAAGCTTCATGAAATATAGATATATATCAATAATTGTATTGTCCGTTTTCACACTTTTCTTTAGTGGAAAAAAACATCAAAAAAATTCAGCTATGGATATCCCCAGAGGCCTGCAATCTTCTATTTCAGAATTTACAAATCTAGAACAAAAACTTATTTTGAAAGTTGCTAAAAAACTAGAAAACAATGGGTTTCCCATAAATCAATTGACGAGAATTCATCTCAAAAAAAGAATTGATAATACTACAGATTATTATTCTGATAATGAAATTACTTTTTTTGTTAATCCAGGAATTTACAAAAAAGATAAATTTAATTGGGGAATTGAGAACATCGGTATCGATTGGGAGGATCCTTCTGTGATAAGAACACCAGATGGAGGTATTGAATTTGAAGTTGGTCGCAAAATAAACCCCGAAGACCTTATCATGAACCTTTATCGCTTACAAGATTCTTATGATTATGGCACTCTATTAAAAGATCATAATGTTATCCTGAAAAAAATAAATAAAACCATCGTAAGCAGCACACTAGAAGAAATCAAATATTTCACTGCAAACGGGGTAGCAGAATTAATTAAAAATTATCTTATTGTATTGACCCAAGAACAAGAAAACATATACGAAATGACAATAAGAAGAATGGACAATGAATTTATTGATGTTAAACATTTTAATACACTTTTTGAGCAGTATCGTTTAAAAATAAATTTAAATACATCAAGGATCGAAATATTAGATAGATTTGATCCCACTTTTTTCCCTACTCCTGTTGCTCATCCTCCTACGCCTATTATTAAAAACAAGAATTAAAGATTAAATTTTACACATCAAAGATTAATTACAATACATTAAATAAAAACGTGAAAAAAATTATAGTATCCATATTTGTATTCTTTATATTATATAGCATTAGCGCACAAAAGAGTATGAAAAAGATATCTTTAAAACATGGACAAAGTGGCATTACTGCGTATAATGACCTGAAGATAACCACCAACTTAAGTATATATGATGAAAGTTCTGCGGCTCACTTAATTGGAGATATATCCTTAGGAGTCCAAAACAATGCCGAATCCATTGCCTCTTTTTATATTAATAATGATCCATCAGAAAGATCTTATTATACCAAAGCATATAAAAAATACTTATTAACCTTTTTGATTGAAAATAACAATTATTATTTAAGTATTGAGCCAGCACAATTTGGAAAAACATTTGCATTATTAAATAATGGTAACTTAACTATTGAGGATAGCAAAGGTAATTTAGAAATAGAACTAACAGATTGTGGTCATGAATGGGGATATGATGGACCTCCTGAAGATAAAAATCGTAAATACTTTGATAATGCAAATTATACCCTAAAAGTGATAACAAAAGATACCGTAAAAAGCTTTAGCTTTTATGATGATATGATTAAAGATAAATATACTATTTCTGTAGAAAATTATACTATTGATATTTTATCAGATAAATATGGAGACACCTCCTGTATGCTTGAGATGATAACTAATATAAAAGAGTAATGAAAAGAACCGTAACCATATTAACTATTTTGTTTCTTGGATTAGGGTTGCTATCCGCTCAATCAAGAGAATCTATTTTGAAAGAAATACGATCTGAGTACAAATTAATAAGAAACAATATGGCTTCTTATATAAAAAAAGATATTGACATAGAATTAAATACAACAGAAGGTAGTTATATAACAGCGTATTTGGACCACGAAGATTTAAAGTTAATCGAGGTAACTGAATTTGGTGAAACCGGAAAAAATATAATAGCGTATTATTTTAAGGATAAAAAATTGTTTTTTGCTTTCAATCAACGACATAAATACAATAGACCAATTTATTGGGATGAAAAGGCAGCAAAAGAAATTGAGGATGGTGAAGTCTTTGACTTAAGTAAAACTAAAATAATTGAAGACAGATATTATTTTGATAATGAGAAGATTTTTCTTTGGTTGGATAAAAATAAAAACAAAGTTGACTTGACTATAAAAGCGAACTTATCAATTGAAAAAGTACTTATTACTGAATCAAATAGATTGAAATCAGAGCTAGAAAAGTAACAGTAGTAGTGACAAAGTGTATCAAATCATAACCATTACATAATTTACCAAAACTCATTTGAAATCCAGTTAAAAAACATCTCAGGTATAGTCTGCAAATCATTCTGCTTTTACACTTTCATTTAGCAAAGAAAAAACTAATGAAGTTGTCAATGGTTTTCCATTAGCCTTTTCTCGTATAGTATCGAAAGCATATCTAAAATCACATCCATTTTTATACGCGCTACATCCGTACGCTGTTTTACCTTTTACAACAGTTCCCTCTTGACAAATGGGGCAAGACATGGTATTAGGATTTTGTTCTTGATGAGTGGTCTTAGCAACTTTCTTCTCTTCTAAGAGTAATTGAAATTGATCATCGAAACGAAGCAGTCCTTCTTTATTCCCTTCAGAAGTTTTAAAACCTTTAAGATTAACTGTACATCCTTTTTGGAGTAATCGTAAATACTGTTTTTCTGATATCTTTTTTCCCTCAAAAGAAAACGGAAGTACAAAATTACATCCATTT
This sequence comes from Aquimarina sp. AU119, assembly GCF_900312735.1. Classification (NCBI taxonomy): domain Bacteria; kingdom Pseudomonadati; phylum Bacteroidota; class Flavobacteriia; order Flavobacteriales; family Flavobacteriaceae; genus Aquimarina; species Aquimarina sp. AU119. The sequence continues at coordinate 474,386 of NZ_OMPF01000022.1, forward strand.
TTATAGTCACTACATCCAAAAGCAGTTTTCCCTTTCAGAAGTTTCCCATGCTTACATTTTGGACATACTTGTTCATTAAGTTTTACTTGTTGTTTTTTGTTTCCTGAGATGGGTTTCTTAGCCGATGTTGTATGGGAGATATTAGCTCGTACTTTTTCTGTACGAACTTCATATACCAAATGATCCACCATTTGTTTCATGTTTTTAATAAAGTTACCAGCATGAAAGTTCCCTTTTTCAATCTCTTTTAGTTGTTTTTCCCATTGCCCTGTAAGCTCTGCAGAAGTGAGGAGTTTATTCTGTATGGTATCAATAAGTTGTATTCCTGTTACTGTAGGAAGAATTTGTTTTTTATTTCGCTCAATATATTTGCGCTTAAATAGAGTTTCGATAATGTTTGCTCTTGTAGATGGTCTTCCAATACCATTTTCCTTCATTAGTTCACGCATTTCATCATCATCTACTTGTTTTCCGGCAGTCTCCATAGCTCTTAATAAAGTAGCTTCAGTATATTGATTAGGAGGTTTGGTTTCTTTTTCTAAAAAAGAAGGTTCATGTGGACCTTTTTCTCCTTTTACAAAAGAAGGAAGTATTCCCTTTTCTTTTTTTTCTTTAGCATTTGGGGTTTCAAAAACCAACCTCCAACCTTTTTCCAAAATCTCTTTTCCCGTAGTTTTAAAAGTTACGGTATCTGCTTTACCAATCACAGTTGTATTGGCTACAGAACAATCATCATAAAACACAGCTATAAATCGTTTGGTAATAATATCATACACCTGTTGTTGGTTATATTGTAAATTGATCTGAACTCCGGTAGGAATAATAGCATGATGATCTGTAACCTTCTTATCATTAAAAACTTTAGTTGACTTTTTAATCTTTTCATTAAGGATCGGTTCGATCAACTTTTGATAATTCGTTAATTTTCCTAATATGCCAGGTACTTTAGGGTAAATATCATTAGGTAAAAAAGTGGTATCCACTCTAGGATAGGTAATTACCTTTTGCTCATATAACTTTTGTGCAATTTTTAATGTTTCATCTGCAGAAAAACCAAACTTAGTATTACAATAAACTTGCAGTCCAGTAAGATCAAAAAGTTTGGGAGCATATTCTTTGCCTTTTTTCTTAGTGATAGATAAAATCTCAAAATCACTTTCTTTAACGACTTTAGCAAAGGTCTCTCCTTCTTCTTTTTTTAAAAACCTTCCTTCCTCACAATTAAACAAGGTATCTCTATAAACCGTTTGTAACTCCCAATAAGGTTTGGGTTTAAAACTCTGAATCTCTTTAAATCGATTTACCAGCATCGCAAGTGTAGGCGTTTGTACTCTACCAATAGATAATACTTGTTTATATCCACCATGCTTAACGGTATATAATCTTGTGGCATTCATACCTAATAACCAATCTCCAATTGCTCTCGAAAACCCTGCATAATACAGATTATCGTACTGCGTAGAGGGTTGTAGCTTTTCAAAACCTTCTTTAATCGCTTCTGTGGTTAATGATGAAATCCACAAACGTTGTACTTCTCCTTTATAATTTGCCTGGTCTATAACCCATCGTTGTATTAGCTCTCCTTCCTGACCGGCATCACCACAGTTAATTACTACTGTAGCTTTATCAAACAATTTTTTTACAATACTAAATTGTTTTTTGATTCCAGAATTGTCGACCACTTTGGTTCTGAATTTATCGGGCAACATAGGAAGATTATTAAGATCCCAACTTTTCCAATAAGGTTTATAATCATTAGGTTCAAATAATGTACAGAGATGACCAAAAGTATAGGTTACAGCATATCCATTACCTTCATAATATCCATCGCATTTTACATTTGCTCCTAGTACAGAAGCAATTTCACGGGCAACACTTGGTTTTTCGGCAATACATACTTTCATAACTAAAAACAAAAATAGTCAAAATATAGATTGATTTTTAACAAAACAATTTGACAAAACTCTGAATTAACCAATACATTAGATTTACAATTAAAATTTAACCATGAGTGTAACAAAGACCGTAACTATTAATTTCTATACGATCCTAAAAGCCAAAGTATATAATTTTATTAATCGAAGTATTATTAAATATATAATAGCATCTATTTTAATTGCGATTGTAAATCCAAACCTTTTTGGATCAATGCTTAAAACGGCAATAGGAATCACGTTAATCATTATATTTATCTCACTAATAATCATAGTATTAAGCGCAAAAATTCAATCAAATCGTTTAATATTCAATGCTGTTATCGAATTTAACAATGAATCTATAGCAATACATCATGTTGGTAGTAAGCAAAAACCTGAATACAAGAACTGGGATTGGATAACTAGTATTACCGAGAAAAATAATGAAATTTGGTTAAAAACAAATGAAACAAGACTGCGCTATATCAACTTTAATAAAAAGAAATTGACAGTAGAAGAATTAGATTTCTTTAGAAAACAGATGAAAAAATATAACTAGTTAAGTACAAGGTTAAACTTGTTCTTACGACAACAATCAAACTAATGAAAAGAATACAACTTTTTGAATTTGAAGATTTTGATTGGTTCCCGAATACAATAAGAACCAGTATGACTAATCTTATAGTAGTTTTACACAAAATACTAGGAACTAGCGAGGTTATTACCAATCTAATTATAAATATAAAGAACAGACACAATTTTTCACAAATTGTTGATTTAGGCTCTGGATCAGGTGGTGCCATGTTGGAAGTAATAAAAAAAATAAATGACACTAATACATCAGAGTTGGTTCAACTAATTTTAACTGACTTACACCCCAATCCTGATTTTGTAAATCGAATTAACAATAGCCAATTAGCCAACATTATTTATGAACAGACATCTATTGATGCTACTAATTTAACCGAAACACCACCTGGATTAAAGACCATGATGAATAGTTTTCATCATATGCCACCCAATCAAGCAAAAAGCATACTAAAATCTGCTCAAGATAATAACGAACCTATTCTTATATATGAAATGGGAGAAAATTTTGTTCCTACCCTTTTATGGTGGTTATTTTTACCCCTCTCGTTAGCTATACTTTTTATAATGTCACTTTTTATGACACCATTTGTAAAACCATTAACATGGCAACAAATTGTATTCACTTATATCATACCGATAATTCCTCTTTTTTATGCATGGGATGGTCAGGCATCAACAATGAGAACTTATACCTTTAGTGATGTAGAACATCTATTAAAAGACATAAAAAATGACACATACTTATGGGAAATTAAAAAAGCAAAAAAAGATAATGGGAAAAAATTAGGATACTATATTTTAGGACTTCCAAAATAAGCAAAGTAGTTACCCTTATTTTTTATAAGAACTTTTGATCGTTAACGATTTCTAATGTACTGATTTTTGACTGTTACGAAGCATGAATATTCCTAACCAAATAAACCATATGATCTGACTTAAGCCAAAAATTTCAGTAAATATATCTGCTGGATATATAGTTAGAATACCAGCTGAACCAACTATACATCCTAAAAAAACTAAAGGTTTTGAGAAACTTTTCCCTTTTAAAGCTGCAATACTAAGAAGCAATACCCAAACTCCGCCAACTATTTCGTTTCCTCCTCCCAAGCCTTCAGTAACTATTTCAACACTTTTCCAAATCAACATCGCCTGTTCTGGTTCTTTGGCACCAATTCGAATTACAGAGTCTAAGCCAATATTAGCTATCATTCCGCTTGCTATTACTAATCCAACCCAAATTAAACCAAATACAGAAGCTATTTTTGAAAGAACATGAGAAGTATTTTTTAAACGTTCATGAATAGCAAGAACCAATACGGATAGTAAAACCCCAAATAACACATAAACTATTAAATTCAAAATCATTAAGATAGTTTGGTTATCAGATAGAAACTTAAGTTCTTGTATCGTATTCGCATCGCTTGGAGGATATACTAATACTGCTCCATAAATGATAAAGGCGATACCATAAATAATAGCTTCAAGTATTGCTGAAATTCCACCTAATTTTTGTACGTTTTTTAGTGCTGCCATAAAATCGCTGTTTTATTTGAAGACGGATCAAACCCAATTTTGTTACGAGATTTTCCTAATGTGTTATCATTGTACAAAACACTTTCATTTTCCCATGCTAATTTTGTTCCTTTGCATTTATGCCAGACCTACAACAAATTAAAAGTACATTAAAAGAATATTTTGGTTATGACACTTTCAGGCCATTACAGCAAGAGATTATAGATGCTGTATTTAATCATCGGGATAATCTTGTTATTATGCCTACTGGTGGCGGAAAATCAATTTGTTATCAACTTCCTGCATTATTGCTACCTGGTGTAACTCTGGTCATTTCACCTTTAATCGCATTAATGAAAGATCAGGTAGATGGTTTATTGGCCAACGGTATACATGCTGCCTTTATTAATAGTAGTCAAACGGAAAGTGAGCAGCAAGACATATACCAGAAACTCCTGGATAAAGAAATAAAGTTACTCTATGTCGCTCCAGAAAGTTTAAGTTTTTTGGATACAATATTTTCTCAAATAGAACTTAGTTTAATTGCAATAGACGAAGCACATTGTATTTCGGCTTGGGGACATGATTTTAGACCTGCTTATACTCAACTTGGGTATCTCAAAACCAAATTTCCCAAAACCCCTGTGATTGCATTAACGGCAACCGCTGATAAAGCAACACGCCAGGATATTTGTGATCAACTTAACATCCCTAATGCCATACAGCATTTAGCTTCTTTTGATCGAAAAAATTTAAGCCTTGAGGTACGACCGGGGAACAAACGAATAGAACAGATCATTAATTTTCTTAAAGACAAACCTAATGATTGTGGAATTATTTATTGCTTAAGTAGAAAAACTACAGAAGCTATTGCAGAAAAATTACAGCAACAAGGGTATACTGCAGAAGCATATCATGCAGGTATTGATCATCATAAGCGATCTAAAGTACAAGAGGGTTTTATTAATGATACAGTACAAATTGTATGTGCAACTATTGCATTTGGGATGGGTATCGATAAATCAAATGTTCGTTGGGTTATTCATTATAACTTGCCAAAAAACATTGAAGGGTATTATCAAGAAATCGGCCGTGCGGGACGAGATGGACTCCCCTCTTCTACACTACTGTTTCATAGTTATGCTGATGTTGTACAATTGCAAAAGTTTGCCAATATGTCTGGTAATCAAGAGGTACAGCTAGCAAAACTTGATCGTATGAAGCAGTATGCTGATTCGCTGAGTTGCAGACGTAAAATTCTACTGAGTTATTTTGGAGAACTGATCGAAGAAGATTGTGGTAATTGTGATGTTTGTAAAAATCCACCAACTTTTATTGATGGAACAATCATTGCTCAAAAAGCATTATCAACGGTTACCCGAATCAAAGAACAAGAACCTATTGGAACTGTGATTGATATTTTAAGAGGTGCACAGAATGCAGCAGTATATGATAAGGGATATCAAAACCTTAAATCGTATGGTATTGGTAATGAAATATCATGGAGAGATTGGCAACAATATATTATACAATTAATTAATCAAGGGTATTTAGAAATTGCTTTTCATCAAAACAATAAACTAAAACTTACTTCGCGTTCTAAGAAGGTATTATTTGAAGGCAAAAAAGTAAGTATAGCCCATTTACAAGAGTTTGAAAAAATAAAAGAAGTTGCTATAGAACAAATTGCTAAATCATCAACTCCTGATCTATTTGAAAAACTAAGATTACTGCGATTAGAGCTAGCAAAAGAAGCCGGTATTCCCGCCTATCAAATTTTTAGTGATGCCACATTAAAAGAAATGGAGAAATCCCGTCCGATGAGTGATGATGAATTCATGCAAATTAATGGTGTTGGAAGACAAAAAATGCAAAATTACGGTTATCAATTTATAAAAGCGATTATTGATTTTTCTCAAGAAAAAACGACAAAAAAGAAAAAGAAAAGTTCAAAAAAAGGAAATACACATAAGGAAACATTAACGCTTTATAAAGAAGGGTTCTCAATAGAAGAAATAGCCATAAAAAGACAACTAGCCGCTTCTACAGTATTTTCTCATATTATGAAATTACATGAAGATGGTGAGGATATCGATCTAAAACAATTCGTAAGTGCTGCGGATCTATCAGCAGTTAAAAAAGCAAAAGAAGAACTCGACCAACCTGATACATTAAAACCATATTTTGAACATTTTGAACAAGCTCTTGATTATAATACAATCAAGATAGCCTTAACTGTTTTAAAAGATGAGAGTATAGATGTAAAGAATTAAAAGTTATTCTTTTAAAAAAGATGTTACAGTATAGTATGGGCCGTCATCGCAACCATCGGCAAGATGTGTTACACCTGACTCTATAAGTAATAATTGATGCTTTTTACTTAACCAAACATTTTCTATACTTTGACTTACATCACAGCTTTCTTTACTATCATAATCTCCCGTACAGCAAAACCCATGAAGTTTTGACAAAGGTAAATTCACACTTTTACTTGTGAAAGATTGAGTTAGTAATTTGGCTTTTACAAATAATTCATTATTATCCTTTTGTTGAATTTGTTCATGTTTTTTCACTTCAAATAACTTAAAATAGCTCGTTTCTTTTAATAAATCTTGTACCGCTTTAATGATAGTAGCTTTTTTCTCTGAAGAAAACTCTATTTGATCAGTTTCATTGGGATATAAAATAATTTCTTTATTAATTTCTCCAGTAGTAACACTACGTTGTTGTAAAATACTTCCGGTATCCACACAACAAGAATACTCGTTGTAAATAATTAGATAATATGATCCATCTTCTGAGATCGCAGGAAAATTCTGCCATGACAAATCGGTATCGTTATATACAATAGAAGGAGTATCTAACTCCTGAGCTAATAATCGATAACTAATCAAAAGTAAAGCAACAATCAAAAATTTATTTTTCATACTATTAAAAACTATCACAAATATCATTCAATAACAACTGATACAGAACACGGTAAACAGTGAAATCACTTCTATTGTTTCAAAATTTCATCTACTATCGTTTTAGAATCATTAAAAATCGTACCTAAAATTCCGCCAAGCTTATAATTATCAAAACCTACAAAAAACAACCCTTGATGAGCCCCAACTGCAATAGGGTTTTTTGGCACACCTTCAACATCCAAAAGCTCATCTGTATCTTCTATAAAATCTTCTATTTTTGCTCTATACCCAGTAGCTAGAAGTACAACATCAGCCTCAATATCAATTCCATTCTTTAGTTGAACTCCATTTTTATTAAAATGATCTATATCTCCTACTACTTTAATTTTACCTTCTTTAATTCTTTTAACCGTTCCCAGATCAATCACTGGAGTTTTTCCTGTCTTTTTTAAATGATCTATAGGATCTTCTTTAGAAATAGAAATTCCATATTTTGATAAATCTCCAATAATAATATTCCGAACCTGCTTACCAATCCATCTGCCTAATCCAAAAGGTAACTTTTCTAGTTTCTTTGCTGTGGTCTGTACGGGGCGACCATTAATATCTCTTGGAACAATAAGTAATGGACTTCTCACCGATAGTGTTACATCTATATGAGCTTCACTAAGATCTAATGCCAATTCTGCACCAGTATTTCCCATCCCGACAATGATTACTTTCTGGCCCAAAAATGGTTTGCCATTTTTATATACTTTGCTATGAATTATTTTTCCTTTAAAATCATCCTGGCCTTTCCATTTTGGAGTATAAGGAACTCGATTTACTCCAGTAGCAACAATTACATTTTTAGCCATAAACGATATATCAGTATTGGTGTCAACTATCCAATGATCTCCTTTTTTTTGTATTGTTTCTACTTTGGTATTATACTGAGGTTCTATTTTAAAATGCTCTGCATACTTCTCATAATATTCTGCTAACAAGGATTTGGGGATATATCTTGGATATTCTTCAGGAAATTTTAGATACGGTAAATGAGATAATTCTTTTACTGTATGTAGCAGTAATCGATCATAATGATTATGCCAACTCCATGCTATTTTATTGGATTGTTCTATAATTTCAAACGGAATATTATTTTTTCGTAGTCTCCCTGCTACTGCTAACCCAGCTGGTCCTGCACCTATAACTAAATTTTCAAGTTCTTGAATTTTCATAATAGTAAAGGTGAAATAGTAACTTGATATTTCTCATATTCAGAACTATAGTCAAATCCTTTATGCAATTGGGGTATCGATACACTTGATGGATAAAAGGTAATAGGTTCTATGCATACCATATTGCTAACTTCACTCCAAAGCATCATATGCCGAAAACCCTTTGTTTTAAGATTAACTATAAGGCTATCATTATTTTCCAGTACTAACTCTTTACATTCTTCGAGAAGGAAAGCAGATGAGCCGACCTCAAGAACCTCGTCCAAAGAAACAAGTGTATTTCCAGTTCTTAAAATCGGATTTTTGCTATAAATTTTAAATGCAGGATGAAAACCTAACATAAATGGCATCCCATCTTCTGATTTTATTTCGAAATAAATGGTTAGACTTCCATTTGTTAAATCAAAGGTTTTTGTAAACTGAAAATCATATGGCCAATGCATATATTGCTGTGTTGATTTTTCAGGAAATTTAGGATTCTTAACTTCTGTATTTGCCTTGTATGTTTTATAAAAAGAAGCTTTACTCCTTTCTTCTTGCATTGGAAGATATTCCATTCCTCTCAAAATCCCATGTTGATCTAGCTTTGCTTCTCCTTTTGCTGTTTGAACAGAAAAATCATTTGCTGCAGTTGCTCCAATAATAGGAAACATTTCAATTTCTGTACTTCCCCATCCAGGATCTCCTTTCTGATGCATTACCTCTACACCCATTAGTTGATAACTTATCAATTCACCTTTATAAATGGTAACAACAGAATGGTTGTCATCGCTACGTAATTTTATAGTATCAGCCATAAAAAGTTGATTAGATAATTTTGAATATTATGATGCATGCTTTTTAAAATACTTCTTATCACTTTCAGAAATTAAAGGATCATTAAGTGCCTTTTGTAATAGGTTTTTGTGTAATGTATCATCATAATGAAATAGCAAGGTATTTAATTCTGAAATTGAAATCCCTTCACTATTTTCTGTATCCAATACAAATTCATCATTCACCTTAACTTCTCCAGGGACTAACACTCTTACATATACTCCAGAAAGTAAAGAATCAACAAACTGTTTAATAATTGCTTGATTCCCAAACCTAATTCCTAATTTGTAACAAGGTTGTCTCGGTCTTGATATTTGTACAGTGGTCTCTCCCAAGGTATAAATAGAACCTATCTTGATCTTTTTTTCATCAAAACCTGAAACTGTTAGATTCTCTCCAAACATCCCATAATTCCAATCCAAATCAGGATATTTTTCTTTCCAATATGAATAGTTGTCTGTAGCATATATATAACATGCTTTATCTACACCTCCGTGATATCTTCGATCGATCACATGATCATTTTTCACATCTTCTTTATCCAGATATATTGGTAGATTAACAGGATGTTTATAGATTCCTGTTTTAACTTCTTTCCCTCTCCAAGACACTATTTGTGGTTCACCAATATTTGTAGATATTACCTTCATGCTTATATATTATTTTAAAAAGATTATAAAACTACTATTACCTCAATTATCCAACATAGTGTACAGTATGCTTATTTAAACTCTACTGAGTTTAGTATTAAACCTGAACCAGGAACAATATGCTCTAAGACAATTTCTTCTTCATTTGGATCTAACGTTTTTTTAAAAAAATCTAAATCAATTTTCCCCTTTCCTAAATCTAGTAAAGCTCCCATCATTAATCGAATTTGGTTTCTCTTAAACCCTTCTCCTTTCACTTGTAAAAGATAACTCTCTTTTGGAAAAAAATTAGCAACATAGACATCATTTTTTTTTATTTCGCAATGTGTTATTTCTCCTTCTAAAATTGTTTTTTCGGTAGGACGATGACAATAAGATCTAAAATTATGTTTCCCTTCAAATAATACAGCTGCCTTTTGCATTAAATCAATATTAAGGTCTTCTAATACATTATACATAAACGGTGCACAGAAAGGATGAAATTTCTCTCCATAAGAAAATAAATATAGATATTCTTTAATTTTAGGAGATTGAATGATATTAAAATTTTCATCAGTTTCTTCAATACTTAAAGCTCTTATATCTTGTGGTAAATTTTGGTTAAATACCGGATAAAAAATCTCCAAATCTAAAGGTTCTTTATCAACAAACAATTCTACATAAGCTTGGTTTGCAGACACCTTTGCATCTGTCCTTCCCGCAGCCAAAACTTTAAAATCCTTATGATCCAACACATAAGCGACAGTTCGTTCTACCATACGTTGTAAGGTGTTTACTGTAGGTTGTTTTTGCCACCCATGATATCTAAAACCAAGATATTGTAGCTCAATTATATAATAGAAACGTTTACGAAACATCAAATATCTTTTAAAATCTGTCCGAATATAGATAAATTATGTATTTCAACGATATTTATTCATTTTTTAATCCTAAAATTATGTGAACACAACTTTATAATTTCCTATATTTGAGTAAAGCTAATTAATAATTTAAAATCAACTTAGTTATGGTAAAAGCAAAGTATCAAGATGTTCTGGATTTAGGGCAAAAGTTAAATATCCAGGACGGTGATGTATCTGAAGAAAACGGAACTCTTAAAATAAAAGGTACGGCAAATACTCAATATGAAAAAAACCAGCTTTGGGATAAAATAAAAGAAATTGGAGGCGAATCTCCTTCTGATATTGTAGCTGATATCAATGTAGCAGATACTTCTGTATATCATAGACATACTGTAAAAAGTGGAGAATCATTAAGCAAAATTGCTAAACATTATTATGGAGATCCAATGAAATATAAAGCTATTTTTGAGGCAAATACCGGTATTCTGAAGAACCCTGATGTTATTCATCCTGATCAAGAATTAGTTATCCCTAATCTATAAGTTTTATAAACAAAAAAATAGAAGTATATACTATATAATACATACACAACCTTAGTATTAAAATCTAGTATTCAATACTTTACACAATAAAAAAAGCCACTAAATTCGAATTTAGTGGCTTTTTTTGATCTCTTACCTGATTATACAACCTTAAATCTTGTATTTTATCGAAAATATATTAGAAAACCGGTAAAAAATATTTTCTTTTTACGGTTTTACCGTAATTTTGTAATAGACCCAAAATAAATCATTATGAAAAGAATATTATTTATAGTCTTTTTATGCATTACAATTAACAATTACGCTCAATCGATATCCAAGACTAATATCATATATGAACGTAAAGATCAGATTGTGTTGAACAATGGGAAACAATATCAAATTCTGGTAGACAAACCTTTTTATCAAGTTACCGATACTAATATCCAAAAATATAAACAAGTTGTAAATGATCTATTACGACTAAATCGCGTATTAATTCTTCGTAATAATGATGAATACGTTGAACTTGTAGAATGGGTTAAAGAAGATATAAAATTGTATCAATCCAAAGAACTTGTGGATGCTAACTTAAAAGAGAATATAATATCTGATTCTCTTGCCTCTCCAGAAGACTAAGATTTTTTTATTGTAATTTTTGCTAATTGTAAAATTTGATCAAATTGTTCTTCTAATGTAAGGTTAGAATTATCAATCTTGATAGCATCTCCAGCTTTTCGTAATGGTGAATCTTTTCTTGTGCTATCAATGTGGTCTCGATTTACTACATTTTTTAAAACATCTTCATAGGTTACATCCTCTCCCCGATCAGAAAGTTCAATAAACCTTCGTTCTGCCCGATCTTTGGCAGTTGCCGTCATGAATAACTTAAGCTCTGCTTTAGGGAATACAACAGTACCTATATCTCTTCCATCCATTACTATCCCTTTATCCACACCCATTTTTTGTTGTTGTTCAACTAATTTTCTACGTACACTGGATACCGCAGCGATTTTACTCACATGTCGAGAAACTGCAAGAGTTCTAATTTCTTGCTCTATATTCTCTCCATTAAGTAATACTTCAGCCAGGCCAGTTTTTGGGCTAATTTCAAACTTAAGATTGATTTTAGAAAGATCATTTTCTAAAGCTTCTATATCAAAATGAGATTCATCAATAAAACCAGCTCTCATAGCATATAAAGAAACTGCACGATACATCGCTCCTGTATCCACATAAATATATTCTAGTGCCTTAGCCAGTTGTTTAGCAACCGTGCTTTTTCCTGTAGACGAATGGCCATCAATAGCTATAATAATCTTTTTTGCTTCCAACTATATCTAGAATTTATATGAATGAAATTATTATGAGTGCCAAAAATACACGAAACTATCCTGAAAATACAAGCTAAAGAAAAAAAGTTATGATTACATAGTCTTTACAAAATACTAACAGCTTGTATATTAAATCATAGGTCAGAAACCTTGTTAAAATAAGATGCCAACACAATAATTACATTTTATCCAAGTTATTTACCTTTGAACCCCCTTTGTATGATATAAAGTTACTTTAGTTTACCTTAAAATCAACATACTTAACCTAAGTAACACAAATCATGGGCTTTTTTGACTTTTTAAACGAAAAAATTGCAATAGATCTAGGCACTTCTAATACGCTTATTACTTATAAAGGAAAAATAGCGGTCGACAATCCTTCTATCATTACTATAAATCAAATTTCAGGAAAAATTATTGCCGTCGGTAAAGAGGCTGGTATGATGAGAGGTAAGATAAATAAAAATATAAAAACAATTTATCCTTTTAGTAATGGTGTCATTTCTAATTTTGATGCAACAGAAAAAATGTTGAAGACATTTATAAAACGATTATCGTCTCTTAATTCTTCGTTATTTTTTTCTTCATATAATATGATTATTGCTATTCCTTGCGGAAGTACAGAAGTAGAAATGCGAGCAGTACAAGAATCTGCAAAACGATTAAATGCAAAAAATATATTCCTTATACATGAACCTATCGCTGCAGCTATTGGAGGAGGTATAAACGTTTTGGAACCTAAAGGTAACATGATTGTTGATATCGGAGGAGGAACTACAGAAATTGCTGTAATCTCTTTGGGAAGAATAATTAGCGGTCAATCGGTAAAAATCGCCGGAAACACTTTTAATGAGGATATCACTCAATATATACGTGAGTTTCGTAACCTACACATTGGAGAATCTATGGCAGAAAAAATAAAAATAAAAATTGGTTCTGCGATACATAATTTAACTTCTCCTCCAGATAACATCCAAATAGAAGGAAGAGATTTACTTACCGGAAAACCTCAACAAATACAATTATCATATAAAGAGATAGAAAAAAGTCTTGATAAATCTATCACACAAATAGAAAATGCCATCATGGAGACGCTTTCTGAAATTCCTCCAGAAATATCTGCCGATATTTACAATACAGGTATCTATCTAACTGGAGGTGGATCCATGCTTAGAGGACTTGATGAGCGATTATCAAGAACTACAGAACTTCCTGTACATCTTGGGGAACAACCTCTTAAAACTGTAGTAAAAGGAAGCGATATTGTGCTTAAAAATCTCGATAGATATACTGATGTACTTGTACAAAAGAGGAGGTAATACAACACATGGTTCTATAAAATTTAATTTTCATTTTTTCTTCAATCATTATATATAGTGTTAAGAGTTCATAGTTTATCTCTAATCATTTCTCTAAAAAAGAAATCTCCTTTTTTCATATTTAGTACAGCATCATTTTTTAAAATAATTCTTTAATATTTTGATGTCCCACACATCTAAAAACCAGATAATAGTCTAAAAAACAAGAGTTTAGGAAAAACCTTAAAAATATTACGTTTTAGCCGTATCCAAGAGTGTTAAAATTATGTTATTTTTATACGGTACTACAATAAACCCCAAACATTGTCAAAAAACATACCCCCTGTATTTTAAAGAGTTTTGTTTATACCCAAAACTCTCAAGGAATAAATACGCTCTTTGACGAAACATAAATAAGATTTTTTACCATCAGTTTTCTAATTACATTTTATGAAACAATTTTACTTAACCGAAAAAAAGAAAATCCCAAGTCGATTGCTAACTAGAACAAATAAGTTGTTTTTACAATTTTGTGTACTCTTAGTAGTCTTTTTTGCAGGGGTTACTACCGTCAAATCCCAAAGTTGTACCATCAATGCTGGATTAAACCAAACGATATGTATCAATGATACAATGCAATTACAAGGTAGTAGTCCTGACACTTATGCCAGTGGTCCAACATGGAGTCAAACTGCTGGGCCAACAGTTATCATTAGCGATCCTACAATAGACAACCCTATAATAACAGGTTTTATTGCTGGTAATACTTATGAATTTGAGTATACTGCAGAATGTTTTAATGGTGATACCCCATCTCAAACTGTTTCTATTGTGGTAAACCCAATAACCATTGCAGATGCTGGTACAGATGTAGCTTCATGTCCTGATAATACAGGCTCTATAGTTGTTAATGGAAATAGTCCTGGGAATATTAATGAAACAGGACAATGGTCAATAGTGGGAGGAAATGGCGCTGGTGTATCTATTAGTTTACCAAATTCAGCTAGTACTCCTATAACCCTATCAGAAACTAATGCGGGTAGTACAACATTACGATGGACGATTACAAATTCTGTTTCTTCGTGTAGTTCTTCCTCAGATATTACAGTTACCAATTATGGTGGTGAAATTCCTGTAAATGCAGGGCCTAACCAAAGTTTAGATCAATGTTATACAGTAAGTCGATCCACAAATTTAAATGGTTCTTTTGGAGGTAATAATCTTAATGGGCAACAAGGAACCTGGACGTTCGTTAGCGGACCTTCGTTTCCATCCATAACAAATCCTAATAGTGCTAATACCAATGTCTCTGATCTTATAGAAGGAACGTATACGTTTCGATGGAATGTTGTCGGACCTTGTGCAACGGGTAGTGATACGGTTAATATTGTTATTGATCCTGCAACGCAGGATATTACACCTGCGACAATACAAGATAATAATCAACGGTTTTGTGATGCTTCGATTACAGAAACCACATTAGTAGGTTCTACTCCAGATTTTACTAATGAAACTGTAGAATGGAATCAAACTGGAGGTCCTCCTGCTACCATTGTAAGTCCAATGAATAGCACTACTCAAATAACAGGTCTTGCATCTCCAGGAGATTATACATTTACCTATACCATAACTAATAATGTAACACTTTGTACAGAAGTAGCAACCGCTAGAGTACGTTATAATGTAGGTGTAATAGATATTGTTGTAAATTCTGGAAATGATATTGTTGCTCCATGTGGAGACACTACTGTAAATGTTCCTTTTACATTTACTAATGGTAATAACACTCAATATAGCATCATTAGTGGGCCAAGCGCTTCTGCTATTTCATTTCCTACTTCATACCAAAATGCGGTAAGTAGTCCAACGACAATTAATATATTTGACGTTCCTGGTACATACACCGTTAATTTCAGAAGAAGAAGAACCGGAAATCAGCTAACAGGATGTGATGAAGCTAATGATGCCATTAATATAATCATATCTGCCCCTCCTAGTGGAGCTAATGCTGGTGTGAATCAAGATTTTGCATGTGGTCAGGTAGGCGGAACCCTTGCTGGAAGTCCTATTCTTCCACAAGAACTATCAGTTTGGTCACAAGTATCTGGTCCAAATACTGCTACTATTTCTGATATTTATGCACAAAATCCTCTTTTATCAGGTATGATTCCTGGTACTTATGAATTTAGATATACTGTAACCGCAGGACCTAATTGTGTACCTCCTATAACAGATGAAGTAATAATTGAAGTTTCACCAATAAGTAATAATCCTGTAGACGCAGGTCCTGATCAAATTGATATTTGTGTTGGAGCTAATGTAGAGCTAGCTGCAAATGCAGGCTCCGCCGCTCAGACTGGAACCTGGACTGGTCCTCCCGGGATAACATTTTCTGATATAAATGATCCAAATGCAGTAGCTTCTGGGTTTTCTTCACCTTCTACGACCTATACACTTACCTGGTCTTTAGATATTGTAGATAATACCGCTTGTACACTAGCTCCTGCTACTGACACAGTAGATATAACCACTTCTGCAGATATATCGCCTACAGCTGCCGCTGCCGGAGTCGATCAATGTTTGGCTGGAGGAACTACAAATGTTTCATTATCAGGAAATGCTCCTGCTACCACGCCTAATCCCGAAGAAGGGCTATGGACCGTTTCACCTGCTGCTGGAGTTACTTTTGCTCCGGATGCAACACAACCTAATGCTGTTGCCACTGTCCCTTCGGATGGTGTCTATATATTTACATGGACGATACAATATACTGCTCCTACTCCTAATGGATGTGCTAGTACTTCTGATGATGTTCAGGTAGTAATAGCTGACACCAATCTAAGCGTAAGTGCAGGACCAGATCAAGAATTATGCTTAGATCCATTATTATTATCTTTTGATATGAATGCTACTCCAGCACCGGCTGGAGGTACAGGAACATGGAATTTAGTTTCTGGTGGGCAATTCTCTGTAGATGATGAAAATAGTCCAACCGCTACATTCTCTAATCTTTTAGATGGAACTTATGTTTTTGAATGGGTTATCTCTTTCGAAGATTGTCCGGTGACGAGCCCGGCAGATCAAGTTACTATTGTAGTAGGAATTCCTCCAACAGTGGCAAACATTCCAGCTGGAGATCAAGTGATTTGCGCGACTACTAATGCAGTTATTACAGCAGATCCCTTATTGAACCCTATCACAGAGTCGGGAGTATGGTCATTGGTATCGGGTCCAAATACGCCTAGCATAGATAATCCTAGCAATAATAATATTAATGTTTCTGGTTTAACGACAGGATCATACGTTTTTAATTGGACTGTTACTTCAAGTTCTCCAATATCCTCAGTAACCGGTGATCCGTTATGCCCTACCTCATCACAAAATGTCATGATAGATGTATATGCTCCGTCTAGTGCAGGACCTGATCAAGATTTATGTGAAGTAACCAGTGTATTTCTAGAAGCTACTACAGGAACTACAGGAACCTGGACACAAGTTGCTAATGGTGCCCCCGTATCAACCATTAATCAATCTTCACCGGGTAGTAATACTGCAAATGCTTCAGTTATTCCTGGTAATACTTACGAATTTCAATTCGAAACTAATTATACTGCTCCAGGAGATGTTTGTAACAATACAGATACGGTTATTATTACAATAAGTGATGGACCTTCGGTAGATCCTATAGCGGGTACGAGTCGTTTTATTTGTAGTGATGATACTACTTCAATCACATTAGCAGGGAGTACACCGCCTGCAGATCCAGGGCTTACAGCTACTTGGAGCATCTTAGAACAACCATCTGGTACAGCTTCTATTCCAATAGGGGATATAAATAATCCCAATGCAACATTAAATGGCTTGAGTGAAGCTGGTGTATATATTCTACAATGGAATTACTCTATTGATAATTGTACCGATAAAGCTAGTATAGTAAGAATAGAGGTCTTTGGAGGACCAATCAGCGCTGGTTCTGATCAAACTAATGCATGTCAAGAAGATACTCAACTGAATGCTACATTACCAGAATTTGCTGAAGGAACATGGTCTTTTGCAAATCCTGGAGACGATCCTTCAGGTGGAGTTGTAGTAATAAACGATATTAATAATCCACAAACTATTTTATCTAATGTTCCTGGTGATGTTGGTAATGATGGTATTGATGATATTTATGTACTAACATGGACAGTTTCTTACTCTAACACCAGTCCTTTTACAGATCCCGTATCACCAAATCTGTGTGATCCTCAATCCGATACTGTAACATTAACATTTACCGGAGTTCCTCCTACTCCTGCAGATGCAGGACCTGATCAAAATCTTTGTGATGAAACGCAAACGTTCTTAAATGCTGTCCCCCTTGCAAGTGGCACAGGTACCTGGACTCAAACCGGCGGACCAGCGGGGCCTATTATTACAGCTCCCAATAACCCTAATAGTCTGGTTATCGATCTTGCACCAGAAACATATGAATTTACCTGGACCACAGTTGGTGGAGGATGTACATCAACCGATATAATGGAAGTTACCGTCGTTTCTGATCCAATCATAGCGGAAGCTGGACCAGATCAAAATTTACCTGAATTCTCAATTGTGACCTTAGGTGCTACAGCTGCCTCCCCACCTTCAGTAGGAAGATGGACTCAAGTCTCAGGTCCAAATGTAGCTAACATCGATGATAATACAAATCCAAATAGCAATGTAACAAGTACCATTGCAGGAACTTATATATTCGAATGGACTGTTACCAATGGGAGTTGTGATCCCAGATCTGATCAAGTAACTATTGTAATTATTCCTATAGTAGATTTAGAATTATCCAAATCAGTCTTACCAGCTGCTGCAAAAATTGGTGAAACCGTAACATTTACTGTTGCGATCACTAATAATAATACGAGCGGAAGTTCTGATGCCACAGGAGTTGAAGTTGTGGATATTATACCTGCAGGGTATAGTTTAGTTCCAGGTACAGTAAGCAACTCCGGACTTTATAATGCTGGTAATTTATCCATAACATGGAGCGGTGTAAATGTCCCTAACGGAACCACTATAAATCTTACATTTGATGCAACTGTGAATGCTACAGGGCCTTATAATAACTCCGCTCAAATTACGGCAAGCAATGAGTTTGACCCGGATTCAACACCAAATAATGATGTTCCTGGAGAAGATGATCAAGATGAAGCTACTGTAACGATTACACCAAATGATCCTCCTGTTGCAGTTAATGATCAAAGTTTAAATAATACTCTAGGAGACCCTGTACCTGTTATCATTCTTAATAATGATTCTGATAGTGACGGAACTTTAGACCCAGAAAGTGTTGATCTGGATACTCCGGTTGGAGCAACAAGTATCATTACAGATCTTGATGGTGATGTGATTGGATTTACAGTCCCAGGAGAAGGATCATGGGCGTATGATGATGATACAGGTGAACTTACATTTTCGCCAGAACCTGGTTTTACAGGCAACCCAACTGATATTACA
This sequence comes from Aquimarina sp. AU119, assembly GCF_900312735.1. Lineage (NCBI taxonomy): Bacteria > Pseudomonadati > Bacteroidota > Flavobacteriia > Flavobacteriales > Flavobacteriaceae > Aquimarina > Aquimarina sp. AU119. The sequence goes on from NZ_OMPF01000022.1 coordinate 493,485, forward strand.
TATACCGTAAGAGACGATAGTGGTAATACTTCAAATGTTGCGACAGTTAATATTGAATACACGTTCACTCCTCCAGTAGCCAATGATGATACTAATTTGACTCCTACTCCTATTAATGATCCTACAATACTTAACATTATCAATAATGACTTATTAGCAGATGGAAGTACACCAAACCCTTCAGATGTAGATGTGGATTTAGACCTTACTACTCCTGGAATACAGAACACACTTAATGTTCCTACTCAAGGAGACTGGGTGTATACCCCAGGAACCGGACAAGTTACATTTACTCCGGTAGGTGGATTCACAAACAGTCCAACGCCGATTACTTATGAACTTACCGATTTGGATAATAATCAGACCGATACAGCACTTATCACTATTGTCTATCAACAACCTCCGGTTGCTAATGATGATCAAAGCTTAGCTAATGCTGTCGGAACAACAGTTAATTTACCTATTACAACTAATGATAATGATCCTGATGGGCTTATTGACCCAGCTACGGTAAATCTTATCCCCCCAGGCGGAGCGATAGGAATCGTTACTGACCTTAATGGAAATGTAATAGAATTTATAGTTCCGGGTGAAGGGACATGGAGTTATAATGGTATCACTGGATTATTAAGCTTTTCTCCAGAAACAGGGTATACCGGTAATCCAACAGATATTACCTACACAGTTAGAGATGATGACGGTAATTTATCCAATGTGGCATCCATAAATATAGAATATACTCCAACTCCTCCTATAGCAAATGATGATACTAATACTGTTGCAACTCCAATCGGAAATAACACAGATGTATCTGTATTAGATAATGATACCCTTGGTGATGGAAGTACTCCAGATGTTACAGATGTTTCTATCGACTTAGATCCAGGAACTCCTGGAATACAAACGACATTGAATGTTCCTGGACAAGGAGATTGGACCTACAGCCTTGTAACAGGGATTGTAACCTTTGATCCTATTCCTGCCTTTACAGGAAATCCAACACCAATTACTTATGAATTAACTGATCTGGATAACAATCAAACAGATACAGCTTTAATTACTGTGATCTATCAACAGCCTCCAGTAGCAGATGATGATGATAGCTTGGCGAATACTGTTGGAGATACAGTCAATGTACCAATTCTTACAGGAGACACTGATGCCGATGGAACTATTGACCCGACAACAGTCGATCTTACTACACCAGGTGGAGCAACAAATATAATCACGAGTCTTGACGGTGATGTGATTGGATTTACTGTTCCTGGAGAAGGTGTTTGGTCATATGATGAAACTACAGGACAACTTAGCTTTGATCCGCAAGATGGATTTACGGGTAATCCAACTGATATTACCTATACTGTAGATGATAATGATGGAAACACATCAAATCTTGCTACTGTAAATATAGAATATACGCCTACTCCTCCTGTAGCCAATGATGATACGAATGCGGTTGCAACTGTGATAGGAAATAATACAGATGTATCTATATTAGATAATGATACGCTGGCTGATGGAACTACTCCAGATGTTACAGATGTTTCTATCGACTTAGATCCAGGAACTCCTGGAATACAAACGACATTGAATGTTCCTGGGCAAGGAGATTGGACCTACAGCTCTGTAACAGGGATTGTAACCTTTGATCCTATTCCTGCCTTTACAGGAAATCCAACACCAATTACTTATGAATTAACTGACCTGGATAACAATCAAACAGATACAGCACTAATTACTGTGATCTATCAACAGCCTCCAGTAGCAGATGATGATGATAGTTTGGCGAATACTGTTGGAGATACAGTCAATGTACCAATTCTTACAGGAGACACTGATGCCGATGGAACTATTGACCCGACAACAGTCGATCTTACTACACCAGGTGGAGCAACAAATGTAATTACAGACTTGAATGGAGATGTTATTGGATTTACTGTTCCAGGAGAAGGAACCTGGTCATATGATGAAACTACAGGACAACTTAGCTTTGATCCGCAAGATGGGTTTACGGGTAATCCAACCGATGTTACCTATACTGTAGATGATAATGATGGGAACACATCAAATCTTGCTACTGTAAATATAGAATATACACCTACTCCTCCTGTAGCCAATGATGATACGAATACGGTTGCAACTGTTATAGGAAATAATACAGATGTATCTATATTAGATAATGATACGCTGGCTGATGGAACTACTCCAGATGTTACAGATGTTTCTATCGATTTAGATCCAGGAACTCCTGGAATACAAACGACATTGAATGTTCCTGGGCAAGGAGATTGGACCTACAGCCCTGTAACAGGGATTGTAACCTTTGATCCGGAACCTGCTTTTACCGGTAACCCTACTCCGATCACATACGAAATGACAGATCTGGACAATGGACAAACCGATACTGCTTTGATCACAGTAACCTATCAGCAACCTCCTGTAGCTGTTGATGATTCCAATACAGGAAATACTCCAGGAACGACCGTGAGTATAGCTATTACTGGTAATGATAATGATCCCGATGGAACTATAGACCCTACATCTATAAACCTTACAACTCCTGTAGGAGCAACAGGGATCGTAACAGATCTTGATGGCAATGTAATAGAGTTTACTGTACCAGGACAAGGAATCTGGTCGTATAACGAAACTACAGGACAACTTAGTTTTGACCCGCAAGATGGATTTACAGGTGACCCTACTTCAGTAACATATACCGTAGATGATAATGATGGAAATACTTCCAATCTGGCAACTGTAACTGTAGGATATACACCTACACCTCCTGTAGCCAATGATGATAATAGTTCTAATAATGTAACTAATAATTCGGTAACACTTAATATCATTAATAATGATGTATTAGCAGATGGAAGCACTCCTGTGCCTACTGATGTTTTTGTGGATTTAGTGATTCCTATCACAGCAACCAGTCCTGTAATCGGTGCCAATTTTACAACTATCGGTTTTACTGTTCCTAATGAAGGTGACTGGCTATACAACGAAGCAACAGGACAAATAACATTTACACCTGAGGCAGGATTTACAGGTGATCCAACTCCCATAGATTACAATATTATAGATTCAGACAACCTAGAAATAAGCGTTGCTTCGGCTACTATAACTATTGACTATGCAATCCAACCGCCGGTTGCAGTTGATAATGAGGATTTAAATAATACTCCGGGCGATACTGTAGATATAACAATACTTACTAATGATAGTGATCCGGATGGTACCTTAGATCCAAATGGAGTAAATTTAATTCCACCCACAGGTGCAACTGGTATTATCACAGATGGTGATGGTGATGTAACAGAGTTTACTGTTACAGGAGAAGGAACCTGGACATACAATCCTGCAACACAAACATTATCTTTTGATCCTGATCCAGGATTTATAACTGATCCTACACCAATATTTTATACCGTAGATGATAATGATGGAAACCCTTCTAATCAAGCAGAAGTGAGAATTGATTATTTAGATGTCGCAGATTTATCTTTAATTAAAAGAGTTGTTGATAATGATATTACGCCATTTACAGGTACTGAAATTACATTTGAGGTCAGAGTAACCAACGATGGACCTGCTCTTGCAACAGGATTATCTGTAACCGATCTTTTACCAAATGGATATGACTTTGTACTCTATAGTTCTACTGCAGGTGTTTATGATGAAACTACAGGAATATGGAATATAGGTACAATACCTAGTGGAGATACAGAAACGTTATTGATAGATGTTTTGGTAAATGAAACCGGTAATTATACAAATGTTGCACAAGTTACTGCTTCTGGGGTACTAGACTTAGACTCTACACCAAACAACAATATCCTAGCAGAAGATGATCAGGATGAAGTAGTCGTAACACCAGTATTGACACCTAGAATCGATCTTTCTGTAACCAAAATAGCAGATGATCTAACACCAAATGTTGGTGGAACTATTACCTTTACCATGACAGTAACCAATGATGGTCCTAGTAATGCTACAAATGTTGTTGTTACCGATTTATTGGCTTCTGGATATCAGTACGTAAGTTCTACCGTCACCGTTGGAACATATGAACCATTAAATGGTTCCTGGACAATAGGTAATCTTGCTAACAGTGTTACTCAAACACTTACAATAACCGCTAATGTATTGGCAATGGGGGATTATACCAATGTTGTTGAAGTTACTGATGCAACAGAAAACGATATTGATTCTACCCCTGCAAATAATGATGATACAGAAGATGATCAAGTCACTATAGAACCTATTCCTATTTCAGTATCTGACTTAAGAGTTACTAAATCTGTAAATAACGCAACTCCACAAGTAGGTAGTGATATTCAGTTTACCATTCTATTAGAGAATTTAGGATTAAGCAGTGACAGAAATATTGTAGTTACTGATTTGTTACCCACAGGATATACCTTTGTTTCTTATGAAGCAACAGCTGGAGTCTATGATGATGTTTCTGGATTATGGACAGTGAATAGAACGCTTATTCAAGGAGATATCGAAAGACTAACGATTACTGCAACCGTTAACCCAACAGGTGTATATACCAATATAGCAGAAATTACAGCTTCAGATAATTTGGCTACTGATCCAAATATTCCTAATAATACAAGTACTATTGGTACTACTCCTATTCCTGTTGCTGATTTATCTCTAACAAAAACAGTTAATAATACCACCCCAGATGTTACTGATAATATCACATTTACTCTTACACTAACTAACGATGGACCGAGTGAAGCAACCGGGGTTGTTGTAACTGACCCTATTCCTTCTGGGTTTAATTGGATTTCAGATACTAGTGGAGGTGATTATAATTCTGGCACTGGTTTATGGACTATCGGAAATTTAGGAATTGGAGCAACAACAAGTATTGACATAACTGTCTCTATTAATACACTAGGAAATTATACTAATGTAGCAGAAGTAACTGCTGTTAATGAATTAGACCCGGATTCAACACCAAATAATGACATCTTAGCTGAAGATGATCAAGAAGAAGTTCAAGTATTCCCAAGAGTAATTACTGATATATCTGTTACAAAAGCAGTCGATGTGATGAGCCCTGCTGTTGGTGATCAAATTACATTTACAATAACAATAACTAATGATGGACCTAGTAATGCAACAGGAATTGTTGTCGAAGATGTACTAGCCTCTGGTTATATGTTTGATAGTGCAAACCCTTCGGTTGGTATTTATGATGAAACCATAGGTTCTTGGGATATAGGAAACCTCGCTAATGGTATTACAGAAACTCTTACGATTACAGTAACTGTATTACCTACTGGTAGTTATTCTAATACTGCAGAATTAATTGCGCTAGACACTTTTGATCCAGATTCTAACCCAGATAATAATGTAGATTCTGAAGATGATCAGGATACTGTAAACCCAATGCCTTCTGGTCTTGCTGATTTATCAATTGAAAAAGTAGTAAATAATGCTACTCCTTTGGTTGGAGATACTGTAGAATTTGTCATTAATGTGACTAATAGCGGAGATAGTAATGCCACAGGTGTAGAAATTACCGATCAATTACCGATCGGATATACTTTTGTTTCTTTTGTAGCGACCGCTGGGTTGTATAATAGTACTACCGGAATTTGGTCTATTAATGGTACAATATTAAATGGTACAACTGAGTCTTTAATTATTCTCGCAACTGTAAATGAACCTACGAATACAGCTGATGAGTATATTAATATAGCAGAAATCACCAGATCTGATCAAGCAGATCCTGATAGTGATACTACCTCTGGAGTTGATAACGATGATTTTGCTGATGGTATACCAGATGATGATGAATCCACTGTGGTTGTTACTCCACAATTTGTTGATATAGGTGTTGACAAAATAGTAAGCCCAGTAAATGTTACTATAGGTGAAGAAGTGATGTTTACCATTACAGCAACCAATAATAGTAATACTAACGTTGCAACTAATGTTCAAATACAAGATGTACTACCAACAGGATATCGTTATGTGTCTTCCTCTGCTTCATCTGGTGATTATAACCAGGTCTCAGGTCTATGGATTGTTCCAACAGTGAATACTAATGAAACCGAAACATTAACTATAACTGCAGAAGTATTAGATATAGATGATTATATCAATGTAGCTTCTTTGTTTGATCTAGATCAATTTGATATTAATACAGATAATGACTCTGGAGAAGCATTTGTTGTAACACAGTGTTTAACCGTTTTCAATGAGTTTTCACCTAATAATGATGGAGTAAACGATACTTTTAGTATTGACTGTATTTCGCAATATCCAGATAATAGACTTGAAATTTATAACCGATGGGGAAATATTGTTTTTGAAAAAGACGGTTATGATAACTCTTGGGATGGTACCTCAAACGGAAGAGCCGTAATCTATGTCGAAGACAAGTTACCCGTAGGTACATATTACTATATTTTGGATCTTGGAGATGGTACCAAACCAAAAGCCGGTTGGGTTTATTTAAACAGATAAATTTTTAGAATAAAGTTATAAGGAGGTATATCCATTTTGATGTACCTCCAAACCAAATCAAATCAGAACATGAATATAATTACTAAAAAAATATTAGGGATTTTAATGATCGCGTCCACATACTGCGTTTTTGGGCAACAAGATCCTCAATTTACCCAGTATATGTATAATACATTAAGTGTTAATTCTGCATATGCCGGTTCTAGAGGTCATATGACTGTAACAGGAATTCACAGATCACAGTGGGTGGGAATTGATGGAGCACCAAGAACACAAACCTTAACCGTTGACAGTCCGATAGGTAAAAAAATTGGATTGGGTTTGTCCATAGTAAATGACGAAATTGGTCCATCTGATGAATTCTATTTTGATCTAAATTTCTCATATACTATAAAAGCTTCAGAAACTCATAGACTTTCTTTTGGAGTAAAAGGAGGAGGAAGATTATTCAACATTGATTGGACAAAAGGTCAATCACAGAACCCGGATATTCTATTTCAACAAAATATTAATAATCAGTTTTTTCCAACAGTTGGTGCCGGGTTATATTTACATAGTGAAAAAAGCTACTTAGGAGTTTCTATACCTAACTTTTTTACAGACGACCATTATGATGATATTCAACAATCTGTAGCATCAGAAAGATTACACTTCTTCTTTATAGGAGGTTTAGTTTTTGATCTTAGTCAAAAAACAAAATTTAAACCCGCTTTTTTAGTAAAGCATGTAGTGGGAGCTCCTCTTATTGTTGATCTATCTGCTAATTTTATGTTTTATGATCGTTTACGGCTTGGTGCTTCCTATAGATGGGATGATTCTGTAAGTGCTCTCGCAGGTTTTCAAGTTACTCCAGGATTACTTATAGGTTATGCTTTTGATTATACCACGACAGAATTGCAACAATTTACAACAGGAAGTCATGAAATCATGGTAAGATTCGAGCTTAAATCACAGGAAAAACGATTAAAATCACCAAGATTCTTTTAAAAAGTATAGTGTATGAAAAATATAATTACCCTAAGTCTAATCTTACTCTCTCTTTTTGGTTATTCTCAAAAAAAACACAAAAGAGCGGATGAATTCTTTGACAAAATGTGGTATATCGAAGCTGCAAAAGAATATGAAGCAGCGATAGAAAAAGGAGATAAGTCTAAAGAAGTACTTCAAAAAGCTGGAGACGCATATTATTTTAATACTAATATGGAAGAGGCCCATAAATGGTATGACGTACTACTATCTGAGTATCCAGATAATGTCGAAGCAGAATATTTATTTAGATATGCACATACATTTCAGGGAATTGATGATAATCGTTCTGCCAAAAAATGGATGAAAAAGTTCTCTCAAAAAGCTAATAATCAAGACCCAAGAGCTCAGAAGTACTCTCAAGAAAAAATAAGCATTGAAGATGTGCTGGACCTTGAACCACAATTTACATTAAAAAACCTGGAAATTAATTCCGAATTTTCTGATTTTGGACCCATGTATTTTAAAGATCAACTTGTGTATTCATCAGCAGTCGATACTTCAAATTATCACACCAGAAATTATCATTGGAACGAGCAACCTTTTCTAAATATGCTTTTAGGAGAAATTAACCCCGCTCAAACCGATGTTAAATTTCTTGAGGAGTTTTCGAGAGAATTAAATACCCGATATCACGAAGCAACATTAGCATTCTCTCCAGATGAAAAAACAATCTATTTTACCAGGAATAATTTTAATGGTGATTTGGGTAGAGATGATGAAGGCATTAATCATTTAAAATTATATAGTGCAAAAATTGTTGAAGGAGGTGAAAAAATTGAATGGACAGATGTTCAAGAATTACCTTTTAATAGTGATGAGTATTCTGTAGGGCACCCAACAGTAAGTAAAAATGGTAAAAAATTATACTTTGTATCAGATATGCCTGGATCTATAGGAGGAACAGATATATTTGTAGTAGATATTCTCGGTGATAACAATTATTCTCAACCCAAAAACCTGGGACCTAATATTAACACCTATGGGAGAGAAATGTTTCCTTATATTACCGACAATGCTCTTTATTTTGCTTCTGATGGACATTTAGGATTAGGTGGTTTAGATGTTTTTGAGAGTAAATATGAATATTCATTTGATACTCCTGTTAATTTGGGTGCGCCTTTAAACAGTAATCTTGATGATTTTGGGTATATAGTTGATGAAAACACTAATAAAGGTTATGTTTGCTCTAATAGAAAATCAGGAAAAGGAGATGATGATATTTATTCATTTGAGAGAACTCCTATAGAAGTATGCGATCAAACTATTACTGGTGTAGTATCTAATGCTACTACAAAAGGTTTTATTAGTGGTGCTAAATTGACTTTACTTTCTGAGAATGGAGAAATACTTGAAGAGACTCAAAGTCAGTCTGGAGGTAAATTTTCATTTAATTATGAAGTCGATTGTAATACTCCATATGAAATAAAGACCGAAAAAACAGGATATAAACCAAGCACTACGCCTGCAATAACAAATAAAAAATCTGGAGAAACTAACGTACCTGTTACTTTATCTACAGTAAATAAGCTTATTGTAGAAGAAGATGGTGTTCTAAAAATAAAAATCGGTATCATTTATTTTGATTTAGATAAATCTTTTATACGGAATGACGCTGCTTCAGAGCTAAATAAAGTAGTTCTTTTGATGAAAGAATATCCAGATATGGTTATAAAAGTAGAGTCTCATACAGATTCTAGAGGAAATAATGATTACAATGCACAATTATCGGATAGAAGAGCAAAATCTACTCGTAAATATATCATTTCACAAGAAATTGAAGCCAATAGAATTGAAAGTGCTATCGGCTATGGAGAGTCTCAACTCATAAATGAATGCGCTGATGATACCCCTTGTTCAGAAGCCAGGCATCAACTTAACAGAAGATCAGAATTTATTATTATCAAAATGTAAATTTCTTTTCTCCTAATGTTGAAGTAATTTTAAGGTAAGGATATAAAAAAAGCCCCAATATGAATATATTCATATTGGGGCTTTTTTTATTAATAATTACTTCTTAAAGTTTTTTAGCATTCTTAACCTTAGTATTCGTTATGGCTATTTTTAGAACATCTTCCATATTTTTCACATAGTGAAAAGTTAAACCTTTTAGATATTCTGATTTAATCTCATCAATATCTCGCTTATTATCTTCACAAAGTAATATTTCTTTTATGTGTGCTCTTTTTGCTGCAAGAATCTTTTCTTTTATTCCGCCAACCGGAAGTACTTTTCCTCGCAATGTGATTTCACCAGTCATTGCCAGACTTTTCTTGACTTTACGTTGCGTAAATAAAGATACCAGAGAAGTAAGCATAGTTACCCCTGCACTTGGACCATCTTTTGGGGTAGCTCCTTCCGGAACATGAATATGTACATTATAAGTATCAAAAATTTCAGGTTTAATACCTAATTCGGCTGCATTTGCTTTAATAAATTCCATCGCAATAGTTGCAGATTCCTTCATTACTTTACCTAGATTCCCTGTTATACTTAAGGTTCCTTTTCCTTTAGAAAGAATAGATTCTATAAATAATATATCTCCTCCAACTCTCGTCCAGGCCAAACCGGTTACAACTCCTGCAACATCATTATTTTCATATTTATCGCGTTCTAGTCGTGGCGCTCCAAGAACTTCTATAACATCTTCATTACTAATCTTAATATTGTACTCCTCTTCCATCGCTATATTCTTGGCAGCATATCGTACCATTTTAGCGATTTGTTTTTCTAATCCTCTAACACCTGATTCTCTGGTGTAGCCTTCTATTATTTTTTCTAATTGTGCTTTTCCTAGTTTGATATGAGATTTATCCAGTCCATGCTCTTCTAATTGTTTAGGTAATAAATGTTGTTTAGCAATCTCTACCTTTTCTTCAATCGTATATCCTGTAACATTAATAATTTCCATTCTATCCCGAAGCGCTGGTTGAATTGTACTCAAACTATTCGAAGTAGCAATAAACATTACTTTAGAAAGATCAAATCCCATTTCAAGAAAATTATCATGAAATTCTGAGTTTTGTTCTGGATCTAAAACCTCTAATAACGCAGAAGAAGGATCTCCTTGATTACCAACAGAAAGTTTATCAATTTCATCCAAAACAAATACTGGATTACTAGTTCCTGCTTTTTTAAGGCTTTGGATAATTCTACCTGGCATCGCTCCAATATAAGTCTTCCTATGCCCTCTAATCTCTGCTTCATCGCGCAATCCTCCCAAAGAGATTCTTACATATTCTCTTCCTAATGCCTCTGCCACAGATTTCCCTAAAGAAGTTTTACCAACTCCAGGAGGCCCATATAAACACAATATTGGGGATTTCATATCATTACGAAGTTTTAACACCGCCAAATATTCTATAATACGGCGTTTTACTTCATCAAGACCATAATGATCTCTGTCTAAAACTTTTTTGGCAAACTTTAAATCAAATTTATCAGTACTAAACGTATTCCATGGTAAATCAAGAAATAGGTCCAAATAATTACGTTGTATAGAATATTCTGCTACCTGCGGATTCATACGCTGCATTTTGGCGAGTTCTTTATCAAAATGCTTTTTTACATCCTCATCCCATTTTTTATCTCTACCTCGCATACGCATTTCTTCAATCTCATCTTCATGCGAAACTCCTCCAAGTTCTTCCTGGATAGTTTTCATCTGTTGATGTAAGAAATATTCGCGTTGTTGCTGGCTCATATCATGCTGAACCTTATTCTGTATATCATTTTTAAGTTCCAATTTCTGAAACTCTACATTCATATATTTCAAAGTAGCTAATGCTCTTTCTTTTAGATCATTAACTTCTAATAGTTTTTGTTTTTCCTCTACAGGAAGGTTAAGATTAGAAGACACAAAATTGATCAAAAAGGAATTACTTTCTATATTCTTAATGGCAAAAGAAGCCTCTGATGGAATGTTTGGACTTTCTTTTATAATTTCTAGAGCCAAATCTTTAATCGAGTCTATTATCGCACTAAATTCTTTATTTTCCTTAGCTGGTCTCGCTTCGGGAACTTCTTTTACTTTGGCTTTTATATAAGGTACTTCCTCTACTACTTCATCGATATGAAATCGTTTCTTACCCTGTAAAATAACAGTAGTATTGCCATCTGGCATTTTTAAGACTCTTAGAATACGAGCTACAACTCCTACTCTATTAATATCTTTTAAAGATGGATTCTCTATTCCTTCTTCTTTCTGAGAAACTACGCCAATTGTTTTATTTCCATTATTAGCTTCGTTAAGAAGTTTAATAGATTTATCTCTCCCGGCTGTAATAGGAATAACAACTCCAGGAAACAAAACCGTATTTCTTAAAGGCAAAATAGATAATATCTCTGGTAGATCTTCTTTGTCTATTTCTTCTTCATCTTCAGGAGTCATCAAAGGTATTAACTCTGCATCTTCTTCTATTCCTTGAAATGACAAACTGTCAAGTGTTGTAAATTTGGTTTTCGCCATAAGTATATATCAAAGTCATTTTGTCATTACTACAAAACAACATTTCTTTTTAAAATTTATTTAAATCAACTAAAACTTCATTAAACCTAATAAAACTAGGGTTTTAATATACGTTCATTATTTATATTTCAATTGTTATGCCATAAGTTTTTAAAAAAAATATTTTAAAACTGTAACAAATCAAATCAATATATATCTTTATTTAAAAGTAAATTAATTTTTTTGTCACTAACCCAACTAAATACAGAGCAACTAATAGCCAAATGTCGAGAGCATGATCAAAATGCGCAGCTCGAAACATATAACCGTTATTATAAAGCAATGTACAATACGGCATTGAGAATCATAAAAGATAGCGCAGAAGCTGAAGACGTCATGCAAGAAGCTTTTTTGACAGCTTTTACCAAGCTCTCTATGCTAGAAGACAATAATATGTTTGGCGCATGGTTAAAAAGAATAGTTATTAATGCTAGTTTAACTGTGTCACGTAAAAATAGTCTTCATCGTGAAGTAGCTTTAGAAACTGTAGAATATGCTCTTTCTGATAGTACAGGAATAGCAGAAGAAGATTTAGCTTCTGTAAAGGTGAATGCTGTATTAAATACGCTAACTGAACTAAAAGACAGCTATAGCACTGCATTATCATTACATCTAATTGAGGGGTATGATTATGAAGAGATCTGTCAAATTATGAATATATCATATTCTAATTGTCGTACGCTTGTTTCGCGCGCAAAAGAAAGCTTACGAAAAAAAATACAATTTGTATGAACAATGACAATATAGAAAAGTTATTTGAACGAATGGAGGATCAATTAGACATATACGAACCTTCGGCTAACCACAAGGCGCGGTTTTTAGAAAAACTGCAAGGTCAAGGTAAAGTCGTTCCGTTAAAGCCTAAAAAGAGGAATTGGTATACACCAATTGCAATCGCAGCTTCTGTTGCCATTCTATTTGGAATTGTGACTATGACCTCTAAAATTGATACCAAAGAAGAAGTAGATTTAGCTAGTGTTTCACCTCAAATGGAAGAAACTCAAAGTTTTTTCACTTCTGCGATTCAAGTGCAACTAGAGGAAATCAATAAGATTTCTTCTCCAGAAACGAAAAAACTGGTTACCGATGCAATATTGCAATTAGAAAAATTGGAATCGGATTATGAAACCCTAAAAAAAGATCTTTTTCATAGTGGAAATGATAAAAGGGTAATTAGTGCAATGATTCAAAACTTTCAGCAGCGAGCGAATTTGTTAGAAGATGTACTTCAAAAAATTAATGACATTAAAGAATTTAAATTATCAGAAAATGAAAACTCTATACTATAATATAATCTTATTATTACTCATTCCAGCTTTAGCGTTAGCCAATAATGGAGATTTAAAAGGGAAATACACCAAGGAAAAAAAATTGAAAAAAGAATTCTCGGTGAACGCAAATGCTTTACTAAAAATTAGTAATGATTATGGTAATCTGGATATCACTTCATGGAATGAAAACCGGATCGTCATGGAAATTAATATTAAAGTAAGCGGTAATGATGAAGAAAAAGTTATAAAAAAATTAGAATCAATAGGTGTAGAATTTGATGCTTCATCTCAAATGGTTAGTGCCAGAACTACTTTTAATAAGAGTGATAGCTCATGGTGGGATAAATGGACCAGCGGTTGGAATAACAATCTAAACATGAAGATCAACTACACCGTAAAAGTTCCGGTAACCAATAGTATCGACCTTAATAATGATTATGGAAATATTAATCTTGATAAAATACAGGGTACTGCAAAAATCAATTGTGATTATGGACAAATTATCCTTGGTGAATTGTTAGGAAATGACAACTACATCAATATAGATTACACAAATAATAGCACTATAGAATATATGAAAAATGGAAAGATTAATGCTGACTATTCTGATTTTGAAATAGGTAAATCTGATAGAATTGATCTTAATGCCGATTATACCAAATCAAAGTTTAAATCGATAAAAAACCTAAATTATAACTGTGATTATGGTTCAATAAAAATAGAAAATGGAGGCGATGTAACTGGGCAAGCAGATTACGTAAGTACAAAAATCGGAAGTATTTCTGAGGCACTAAATATAGATTCTGACTATGGATCCATTACCATTCAGTCTTTACAACCTTCTTTTAGAAATGTAACTATCAAAACAGATTATACTTCTGCAGATATCGGATATGAAAACGGTTGTACTTTTGATTTCTCAATCAAAACTTCGTATGGAGGTGTAAAGGTTGATGAAAGCATCACCGTTCAGAAAAAATATGTGAAAAGTTCTAAAAAAGAGTATCAAGGATATCAAGGTGAGGCAAATAGCGGAAATACAATTAATATTACGTCTAGCTATGGGGGAATTAAACTAAGAAAAAACTAATACACAAATTATAATACATCAGCAAAATGAAAGTAACAACAATTATATTAGGTATAGCACTATGTAGTATAACTACAGTACAGGCTCAATGGTGGGGAAATGGAAAAAAAATTAAAGGTGACGGTAATATGACCACTAAAGAAAGAACTACATCTGATTATGATCAGATTAAAGTAAAAGGAAGCCTTGACGTCTCTTTGGTTTCTGGAACTGAAGGAAAAATTTCTATTGAAGGAGAAAGTAACCTTATTGATTATATCGAAACTAAAGTTGAAGGTGATGCATTAAGAATATATGTTCAAAAAGGATATTATTTAAAACCATCTATTGGAAAAAAGCTATTAATTACAGTTCCTTTTAAAGATTTAACTCAAGTGACTCTATCTGGATCGGGAGATGTCTATAGCTCTGATACTATTAAAGCTGCAGAATTTAAAACAGCAGTATCGGGTTCTGGTGATATCAAACTTATAGTAGACACAGATAAGACCTATGCTCAAGTATCTGGATCCGGAGATTTAGTTTTAAAAGGAAAAACAGATAGTTTTAACTGTAGTGTTGCAGGGTCTGGAGATCTCGAAGCTTATGAATTAAATGCAAAAAATGCCAATGCTGCTGTATCAGGATCTGGAGATATCCAACTCACCGCGACTTCATTTTTAAAAGCACGAGTATCAGGATCTGGAGATATTGCATATAAAGGAAATCCAGAAAAAGAAGACAAAAAAGTATCTGGATCCGGAGATATTACAAAACGTTAATATCACAATTTAAAAACAATTAAAAAAACTGTTTATGGAGTTCATTCTTAAACAGTTTTTTTTATGCTCAATAATCTCTATTTTTGAAAAATACTTGCAGTTATTGTTAAATATCAATATAATAAGTATTTTTTAGTTTAAATTCACCCCAAATAAAACAATATTGTCATTTTTATCAAAAAAAGAAACCCCTTTTTATGAAGTTGTTCCTAACGGCTATGTAGATATTCATTCTCATCTTCTTCCTGGTATTGATGATGGAGTGAAGACTGTATATCAATCTGCTTACATCCTAGAGCAATTAGAAAAAATTGGCATCAAAAAAGTAATCACAACTCCCCATGTTATTCAGGACGTTTGGCCAAATTCATCACAAACCATATGCACCAAACTAGAAGAAATGCAAGAGATTCTTACCCCTCTTGGAATAACAGGTGTTGAATTATTATCTAGTGCAGAATACATGATGGATGATTTGTTTTATGATCGTTTAAAACAAAATGACATTCTACCTCTTCATGAGAATTATATCCTTGTAGAGATGTCGACATTTGGTCCTCCTATAAATCTTAATGAAATATTATTTGAAATTAAATTAGCTGGATATATCCCTATTCTTGCACATCCAGAACGATATTCTTTCTATGAAGATGATCTTAAAAAATATGACGAACTTAAAAAATCTGGGTTTTTATTTCAGCTTAATTTGTTATCTGTATCTGGATATTACGGGGAAAACATTAAGTCTTTTGCAAAGAAATTAATCGATCTTGACTATATAGATTTTACCGGATCAGACATACATAATTATCATCAACTCGGAATACTACAACAAGGATTCCCTAAAAAGGTAGCTGAAAAAATAACTAGGTTAATGAAAAAAAATTCTATTTTTTCTTAATATAACGTATCTATTTCTTTTTACCATATCCATACCCATAATTATAACCAGTTTTGGTAGCTGCTGCGTTAAGTAATACGGCAATATTAGGCAAACGTTTCTCTCTATAGAAGTTTTCTGGAACTTGTAAAACTCTTTTGTCAGAATAATTTTCTCTTACTATATAAATACTAAGATCTGCAAATTTTGCTATTAACAGCGTATCTGTTACTAGACTAACCGGAGCAGTATCAACAACAACATAATCATACTCACTTTGCAAATACTCAAACATAGAATTAACTCGTTCTTGCATAAGAAGTTCTGCAGGATTTGGAGGAATAGCTCCAGATGGTATAATATCAAAAGAATTTTCTTCTTTGTCGTTGTATATAATATCTTCTGGATTTAATTCAGCATTCATTATATAGTTAGTAAGTCCTTTTGTATCTCTTCCATTAGGTAAATCGAAGAACTTATGAAACTTTGGGTCTCTCAAATCTGTCCCCAAATACGCTACTTTTTTACCAGAAATGGATAAGGTCTTAGCCAAGTTTGATGAAATTAATGTTTTTCCTTCTCCTGAGATTGTGGAAGTGACAAAAATAACTTTTCCTTTATCCTTATTAATACCCGCTAAAAGGAAATCAAGATTAGTTCTCAAAATCCTAAATGCCTCAGCAATACCAGATCTATCATTTTGAGAAATAACAATTTGTTTTTTTGATTTCACCTTTGGAATAGATCCAATAATTGGCATTGAAAGTACTTTTTCCAGATCTTCTCTAGAACGTATTTTTACATTTAATAAGTCAGAGGTATAAATAATCAAAAATGGTAGCACAAATCCTAAGAAAAAAGCTCCTGCAAATATTGTTTTTTTATTAGGAGACACAGGATATGAGCTCAAAGTTGAGGCTTTATCTATTACTCTGGCATTAGATAATGTTATATGGCTTGTAATCTCTGCCTCTTCTCTTTTTTGTAAAAGATAGAGGTATAACTGTTCTTTAATTGTTTGTTCTCTTTCAATTACTCGTAGATCTTTTTGCCGTATTGGAGCGTTATATAATTTACCACTAAAATACTGGTCCTGTGTTCTAAGACTTTTTAATCGTATATTAATTGAACTTCTTAAACTATTCAAACTACCAATAAGTACTTGTCTTAATCCATCTATTTGTTGGTCTATGTTTACTACAACAGGATTCTGTACACTTGATGTTTTCAATAATCGTTGTCGTTGAAGGATTAATCCATTATATCTAGATACCGTAGTAGTAATTGTAGGGTCATCAAAACCAAGGTTTGCAGGAACTAAATCATACCTACCTTCTTGACTTAACACAAATCGTCTCATCGATTCTATAAGACTAAGTTGTGTATTTAGCTGAGCTATTTCTTGTACATTCCTAGAATCTATATCAGCAACCCGTTGTGTTTGTGCTCCTATATCATTTGTAAGTCCATATTTGGATAAATATCCAGCAGCTTCATCATCAACCTCTGTTAAATCACCAGAAATAAGATCTAAACGTTCGTTTATAAAATCTGCTGTTCTTGCAGAGGCTTGTTTTTTATTCTGTATTGTAGCTTTATTATATTCTTCAACAAGGTTATTGATAATATCTTTTGCTTTTTCTTTTACCGGATCATTTAATGAAATTCTAACTATAGAAGAATTCTTTAGCGGAGAAATTGATAATCTACCTCTATATCCTTCTGCTACAGACTTTACAGGAGCAATTTGAATCTTTATGGTTTTGTTAAGGTGAGGTTCGATATCTTCAACACTTGGAGTAATAACGATATCCCCTACACCACTACTTATTGTTTTTCCAAAAGAATGATCACTTAGTTTTTTACCTTTTTTATCCAGAAAAGAAAAAGATGTTCCTGAATTGATTTTTACATGAAAAACCTGAGATTTTGTATGTACAATAGTATCATCTGACAAAAAGTTGATCTCAATTAAAGATTTTGGATAATTCTCAACCTCTAAGATTCTTCCTTCGCTAAAGTAGCGTACATTTAAATTTAGATTATTAACTACATTTGTCAACAATGTTCTAGACTTGATAATCTGAATTTCGTTCTCGATTTTATTTTGAGAATCATCTAATAAACCCAAATCTTTAAAGGCAGACAACTCGGATTCACTAATACTTTCATCTTGAGAAATTATTATCATAGATGAAACATTATACTGAGGAATGGTATACCTTACCTTTACATATGCCAAGGAGACAAAAATAACAACACTCAATACAAACCAATACCATTTCTTAAGGTATTTTATAATCTGATCTCTAAGATTAAAACTAAAACTAGAAGATGAATCAAAATTTGTATCGGTAGTAGGCGTGTTATTCGTATTGGAGATCATGTATTATATTATCTTATGATTAAACCAACAGTAGATATAATAACTCCAACTATACTAATAATAATACCTACGGTATTATTACGTGTTTTGGATTCTCTTACTCTAGACTGATTAGGTTCTATGTAAAGTACGTCATTTTGAGCCAAATAGTATACAGGAGATTCAAAAATTGATTTAGAAGTAAGGTCAACACGATGATATGTATTTACGCCTTTATTTTCTCTAATCACCATAACATTTTCTCTTTTCCCTTTGATCGTCATATCCCCAGCCAAACCAAGAGCTTCTATTATTGTTACTCGTTCATTAGGTATTGTATATGATCCAGGTCTTGCAACCTCCCCCATTACTGTTATTTTAAAATTTTTGAGTCTTACACTTACAATAGGGTCATTAATATAAATTTTCAATTTTTCTTTGATCATTTCTTTTACCTCAATACGTGTAAGTCCAGCTATTTTTAATCTTCCTAAAACTGGAAAATCAATATTTCCTTCTTCGTCTATTAGATATGTTGGTTCTGGAGCACCGTTCCCGGCAGCACCCGCACCGCCATTTTCTCCCAATGAAGAAGAACTTATAGAAGATCCCTGCATTAAATTAAATGGCCTTGCAGCATCCATATCTGCTGCAGATATTAATATACTTACGATATCATCAACCTTAAAAACCGGTGTAAATGAGTTAGTTGAGGAAATTTCTTCCTTATTTGCAGAGTCCTGAAAATAAACCACATCTGTTGGGACTTTACATGAAAATACCAAAATTACAACCAGAACTAAAAACAAAAATCTAAATCTCATACTTTTAAAACTTTATAAGTAAGTGTTTATAATGAATCACAAAAATATAACTTTATTTAGTTTAGCAATGAAATTTTGCCTTATCTGTTATATATTGGCTTTTAATGGTCAGATAAAATTGTAATAGTTTATTTCATTAGATTTGAAATAAACTATTGCAATCTTTTTTTAAGGAATATTATACAAGTACTCCAGACTTATTTTGAACACTTTCTTTGTTTATTTTATCAATACTTTCAAAAGTAGAATTGTTAGAAATAAATTCAGGTACAATTTCTTTTAGTTTTCCAACAATTTGATGATCCTGATTAAGTAAATTCATGATACAAAGATCATCTATCTTATCTTTAATCATTAAGCAATCGTTATCATCAAATCTACTTATCATTATTTTCTTATGATATGTTGGCAAAGTATTTTCAGTATCTGCTAAAAGCTCTTCATATAATTTTTCTCCCGGTCTAAGGCCTGTGATTTTTATATCAATGTCATCAGGATAATTAAGCCCGGATAGCCTTATCATTTTTTT
Organism: Aquimarina sp. AU119; assembly: GCF_900312735.1. Classification (NCBI taxonomy): domain Bacteria; kingdom Pseudomonadati; phylum Bacteroidota; class Flavobacteriia; order Flavobacteriales; family Flavobacteriaceae; genus Aquimarina; species Aquimarina sp. AU119. The sequence continues at coordinate 513,227 of NZ_OMPF01000022.1, forward strand.
AGCAAGATCAAATATCTTAACCGATTCACCCATATCAAAAATGAATATTTCACCACCATTACCCATTGTTCCTGCTTCAATTACTAGTTGTGATGCCTCTGGAATTGTCATAAAGAAACGAGTTACGTCTTTATGAGTTACGGTTAATGGACCTCCTTTTTGAATTTGTTTTTTAAACAATGGTATTACAGAACCATTAGAACCTAATACATTTCCAAACCTGGTTGTTATGAATTTAGTTTTACTACTTTTATGTAGACACTTAATATACATTTCGGCAACTCTCTTAGTCGCTCCCATTACATTAGTAGGATTAACCGCTTTATCGGTAGAAACAAAAACAAATTTATCGACTCCAAACTCAGATGATAAATCAGCAAGTTTTCTGGTTCCTAAAACATTAATCTTTATAGCCTCACAAGGATTATTTTCCATAAGAGGTACATGCTTATAAGCCGCTGCATGAAAGACCATATTAGGTCTATACTTTTCAAAAATAGTTTCTATCCTTTGATGATCTCTAATATCTGCAACGATTGGAGTGAAATTAGTAACTCCCTTACTAAGAAGCTCTTGTTGTAAATCATATAAAGGAGATTCTGCTTGATCCACCAATACGAGATGCTTATAGCTATAATATGACGCCTGTCTTACAATCTCACTACCAATTGATCCAGCTGCTCCGGTGATCAAGATAACCTTATCATCAAGTTCCTCCTTAATATTCTGATTATCCATATTAATAGGAGCCCTCTCTAAAAGATCTTCGATTTGAATTTCTTTGATCTGAGAAACTTTTAGTTTTCCATCAATCCAATCATTAACCGCAGGTATAATTTTTACAGTAACTGGAAGTTTTAGTAAGTTATCTGAAATCTCAGACAATCTCTTCTTATTGATATGAGGAATAGATACTACAATCTCTTTGATATTGTTCTTTGTAACAAAATTTTGATTGACAGAACCTGACGAATATACCTTAATTCCGTTTATGGTTTTCCCAATTTTTTGGGGGTTATCATCAACAAATCCAATTACTGATAGTGATCGATTAGAATCATTAGTTATTGCTGCTTGGGTAATTAAACCAGAATCCCCAGCACCATAAATCAAAATTCTTGAAGTTTCACCAATTTTTGATTTGACATAATAGTAACAATACTTGAATATCAAACGACTTGTTGTAAGTGTTATAATATTTAATAAATAATGAATACATATTATTGATACAGGAATATTTAACAATTCTGGCATTAGAGACATTCTACTAAAAGCCATTAAAAATCCGGTAAGCGTAATTAGAATAGTAACTGCCAAAAACAAATTGTATGCATCTCGCATTCCTGTATGTCTCACTACACCTTTGTAGGAACCTATTAACAAGAAACTTAATGCCGACAAACCTGCAACTATTGGTAATTGATACAACAGATTTGTAGTATCAAAATTTAGTGTAATCCCGAACCTAACCACGTATGCCAAAAAGAAATTAAAAATCGTTATGGACACGTCAATTGATAACACAAGCCATTTAGACGCGTGTTTATGGGAATTATTTATTAGGTAATTCTTAATCATCTCAAAACATTTTTAATTACTGATACAATTCTATATAAATCATCTTCTTCAAGATTAGACCCGCTCGGTAAGCAAAGTCCTCGATCAAATAGGTCATCAGAAATTCCATTGAGGTAAGCATCACAATCTGCAAATACAGCTTGTTGGTGCATGGGTTTCCATAACGGTCTTGACTCTATATTTTCTTCTACTAATGACAAACGTATTGCCTCTCTTAGTTGATAAGAGCTAGTCTCAATACATGTAAGCCATCTATTAGAATAATATCCTGAAGGCTCTTCTAAAAACTTAATTTCGGAGGAATCTTCAAGATTCTTTTTGTAAAATTCAAAATTACTGCGTCTGTTATTTACATGAGGTTCCAAAACTTCCATTTGTCCTCTTCCAATACCTGCGGTAATATTACTCATTCGATAGTTATATCCTATCTCTGAGTGCTCATAATGAGGTGCATTATCTCTGGACTGTGTTGCCCAAAAAATTGCTTTATCCCTATGCTCTTTGTTTTTAGAAATTAATGAGCCTCCTCCCGATGTAGTAATTATTTTGTTACCATTAAAGGAAAGGATTGATATATCTCCAAAAGTACCACACTTAATTCCTTGATAAGAACTTCCTAAGGCTTCTGCACTATCTTCTAATATGGGGATTCTATATTCTGAAGCAATGTTATGAACTGCTTCAATATTATAAGGCATACCGTACAAGTGTACAGCAATAATTGCCTTTGGCTTTTTACCTTTAGCAATTCTATCCTTTATTGCAATTTCAAGTTGTTGAGGGCAAATATTCCAGGTATCTCTTTCACTATCTATAAAAACAGGTTTTGCCCCAAGATAAACTATTGGATTAGCCGAAGCAGCAAAAGTAAAACTCTGACATAGAACTTCATCATCAACACCCACATCAAGTAATTTTAAACCCAGATGCAATGAAGCCGTACCAGAACTTAATGCGGCAGCATGAACATTTTCTCCAAGATAAGTTTCAAGATCACTTTCAAATCCATTTACGTTTGGACCAAGTGGAGCCACCCAATTTGTATCAAATGCTTCTTTAACGAATTTTTGCTCTGTTCCACCCATATGCGGTGAAGAAAGCCATATTCTTTTAGAATCAATTATATTCATAATTTTCCCATTAATAATGAACAATAATCTACTGTTGACTACAGACTACACAACAGTATAATCATTAATCAAACTTCTTTTCATGACAATCTAAAAAACGCTGGAAGAAGGGGGGTAGAACTTCCTTTTTTCGAATTTATTCTTAATTTATTTTCCACGGCTAAAATAGTTTAGTTAAATCAATTATCAACTTAAAATTTGATTTTTTAGACAGAATACTTAAAAAATTCGTTCAATGACTCATCTCTATATTGATTTTGTCTTACTTTACGGTAATCCCGTAAGAAAAGTATTATATCCTTTGTGCTAAATTACTTGTAATAATACTTTTCTATTTATTTTTAAACGCAGATAAAACTAATTTTATCGCGGTTATTCATCAATCAAAATTCATACCGTAAATCTTACAATTGATCATTGTCAGCCTTTTATTTTGGGTACCACAAGTATAGTTTAATAATCACTTAAACCACCAAGGGTTAAACCTGTTTATAAAAGGGGGATTTCCCCCTTTATAAAATCAAGATACTTATATATCACTTTAGAATACAGGATAAAATTAAAAATAGTTAAGTAAATATTTGATTTATATAATTAAATACATAAAATTTACATCCTTCAAATCTAGAGGGATTTTTATCATATATTAATCCTTTTGTATAACCTTCCCCGAATTTTATAATTATATTAAAATAAATGTTATTTAATTCATTAGATTTTTTCATATTCCTACCAATTGTTTTTGTACTCTATTGGTTTATTTTTTATAAAAAACTTCAAATCCAGAATTTTTTTATTCTTACTGCTAGCTATATCTTTTATGGTTTATGGGATTGGAGGTTTTTATTTCTCATTTTGGCAAGTACTTTGGTTGATTTTTTTGTTGGTAAGGCTATCCATAGTAGTGATACCAATAGAATGAGAAAGTCTTGGCTCTGGGTAAGCATCATCTTTAACATTGGATTACTGGGGTTTTTCAAATACTACAATTTCTTTATAGGTTCATGGGTTGATTTCCTTTCATTTTTTGGATATGAATTAAAAAGTACCTGGACATTACAAATTATTCTACCTGTTGGAATCTCGTTTTATACATTTCAAACCATGTCATATTCTCTTGATATATATTATAAGAGATTGACTCCTACCAAAAATTTTATTGCATTTGCTACATTTGTAAGTTTTTTCCCCCAGCTAGTAGCCGGCCCCATAGAAAGGGCTTCTAATTTATTATCACAAATCACAACAAAAAGACTTTTTAACTACATTCAATGTACAGAAGGGTTAAAGCTTATACTTTGGGGATTATTTAAAAAAGTAGTAATCGCTGACTCTATTGCACCTATAGTCGATGACATTTTTGCTAACTATAGTGACTACCCTGCCTCTACTCTAATTCTGGGTGTTTCCTTATTTAGTTTCCAGGTATATGGTGACTTTAGCGGATATTCTGATATTGCTATAGGAACTGCCAAATTATTTGGGATAGAGTTAATGTCAAATTTTAAATTTCCAACTTTCTCCAGAAATGTTGCCGAATATTGGCAACGATGGCATGTTTCTTTATCCACATGGTTTCGACATTATGTATACATCCCTTTAGGAGGAAATAGAGTTGGTAAATTAAAATCCATAAGAAATATTATTATTATATTTTTAGTTAGTGGGTTTTGGCATGGTGCTAACTGGACTTTTATTATTTGGGGAGCCATCCATGCTTTATTATATATCCCGGTATTTCTAATGGGAAGAAATCGAATATATATGAATACTGTTGTAGCAGAAAACAAATGGTTTCCCAGTATTAAGGAAATAGCTCAAATTTTACTCACTTTTTCATTAGTTACATTTTCACGTGTATTTTTCAGGTCAGAATCGATCTCTGATGCTTTTGGTTTTCTTCAACAAATATGCTCTGACTTTACCTACAAGAACTACCAACACCCTTTAGGATATAGAATGATCGATTATTTTATTCTACTTGGAATTTTTATTTTATATGAATTTAGAATACGAAGAGATGAACGTTCTCCATTTAAATTTAAATCCCGAATTACACGTTTTTTAGCGTATACTTTGGTAATTTTAGGAATGTTATTATTCTTTGATGACAATATTGACAGGTCTTTTATTTATTTCCAATTCTAATCTAATAATGATGTAAAAAATAGAGGTAAAAGAAATAGGATGAAAAAATTAATTTTAAAAAGTGTTCTTTATGCTTTTCTAATACTTATTACATTAGAAGGATTAGTTCGTGTTTTTCATTTAGGAAAAGACACTCCTACCCGATTTCTTGATGAGCATAAAGTTGAAAAATGGAAGCCCAACCAAAATGGATTTTCTGTTACTGGTAACAGACGACAAAATTTCTCTGAATATCATATCAATACCTCAGGATTCAATTCTTATAGAGAGTTCAACCCTACAAAAGAGAAAACTGAAATTGCACTCGTTGGAGATTCTTTTATAGAAGGATTTCATCAAAATTATTACAATTCTATTGGTAAAAAAATCGAAAAATCAATTCCAGAAATTGAAGTATACGAGTATGGATATGCAGGATATGATTTTGCCGATCAGTTACATCTGACCCACGCATATAAAGAACAGTTTTTATTAATTGATCATATCATTTTAGGTATAAAATTCTCTAACGATCTCAATCGCGGTGAATACGACGTAGTTAATAGTCGACTCGCCCTAGAATCTCCTATGAATAAACTTTTAAAAAAAAGTAAGTTACTGGTCTATGCAAAAAGTATTGGAATCTTAGATCCTCCACAAGAATTAGTATATCGAATTATTAATATTATTAAATCCAAACCAAAGAAAAAACCTATCGATGAGCTTGAAGCTTCACGCATCAAAGAGGCAAATGAAAAAAAATATTTAGCTAATTTTGAAAATTTAATCTCCAAATATGGATACGATAAACAGCGTTATACTCTTCTCTTAGATTCTAGAATAACAAGTACATTCTTCTTATCTTACTTAGAGAAAAACGACTTTAATTACATTGATTTCGCATCCTCTTTTGAAGCCTCTGATCGCCCAACAACATTAATCTATGATAGACATTGGAATAATCATGGAAGAGAACTTATTGCTCAGCTTATTTCAAAGTATATAAACAAAAAACAACTGAAATCTGAACAATAGTTTCTTAAATCACCTAGACGTTTATTTCATTTTAAATATTAATCATTAAATGTAATCCGTTGCATTTTTTTATTTCCAATGATCAGGAATGTTTTCTGTTCTTTTGAAATCTCTAAAACTTTTACGTTAGAAACGTTTTCTATACTTGTATACAAGAAATCAAACACCAATTTTCTTAAGAACAAAAATTCCCGAGCATTATAATCAATCACGGTATTATATGGTAAGTCATTCTGAATCTCTTCTATAGCAGAGGCTGTATATGATAGCTCATGAGAGGCGCCTTTTTTACGTTTTGCTTTAAACTTTTTATACCTTACATAAGCTACTTTAAATACAAATTCTTTAAAACTAGCTTTTGTATATTCAATCATTGCTCCCAGATAGGCCGAAATCGATTTTTTTGGGTAAATAATTTGATGTTCAAAATTATATATATGATTGCACCATTCTCGCTTATAGCTCAAATCTCCCATCCCCATTTCGTAAGATTTATGATTATTAGCAATACACCAATCTAATTTTTTATAAATCTCTACACTTCCCAAGCTAAATTTTCCGTAATCAATATCATATGACGATATAGAACTAAATAATCGTTCATTAAAATGGTGATTTAAGGATACTACGATAGGAGTATCACCATTCATAACTACAAATAGAGATGCCTTCTTTTCATTGATCAAAGAATAGTACATTTTTACATAATGATCCCATCTTAATAAACTCTGACTTACATCATTTCGTTGCTCGAATCTTTTAACTAACATTTCATGTAAACAATCCATCAAAACGTCATATTCTTCCTTTTCAATAGATCCAAAATATGTCTTATAAGAAATTTGAAAACAAGACTCTAGCCTTTTGATTCTCCTCCTTATTCCTTTTGCATTACTTCTAAAGCGATGTTTTATATATGCATCAGCACTGATAAAACCATCAAGAAAAATAGCATACCCTTTAAAAAATTGATTAATCTTTTTGGCATTAAACACCTGATGATTAAATACTGGTTTTAAGTAATCAGGAATAAAAAAAACAGAATAGATTCTATCAGAATTCTCAACTATATTTTTATCATAATTAGAATTCACCAATGATTCATCACTCCCGAAACTTTCTATTTTTGAAAATATTTTGGGAATTGAATTTTTTTCAAATAGCTCAAAAAAATAATCAACATGCTCTTTTTTCATACACAAGATCTATAAAATGGGAAAAAGTGATTCTTCAAATCCTCTTCTTCAATCTTAATAAAATCTGCATTAGCAGAGGAGCACAATTCATTATAAACTTCCTTATTAACAATTTTTCTACCCGTATAGAACATGACATCTTGATCTTTAGGAAACAAGGCTTTTTTACTTTTATACAACCCATCACCATCTCTCATACCACCACCTAAAACATAATGTTTCATTTTGTTTTGAATAGCCCATTCAATGATTTTTACTCTTAAGAAATCGTTTGGTCTATAACTAAAATACTCTGCATCGGTTCCTCCAAGAAAGGCAAAAAATGTGTCTTTATAATTAATAATAAGCTCTATAGAAATAGGAATGTTTTCAAAATATGCAATTGCTATAGAAAAATTACCCAAATTAGATAATATCAAATTTTCAAAATATGAATTTGAAAAAAAATAAATACTATCTGCATTATTTCTATTCATGGTACTAACATAGATATCATTAAAAATTTTAATGATGTCTTTGGTAATTTGTTCTTTATGAAATACTTTAAACTCTAAATTATAATTTACTGCTTTTCTATAGTTATTTCTCACTTTTGGTAAGAATGCGGTCCATTGATCTTCAAAATTATCTAAAAGATTACCTCTAACATTGAAAAGAGATTCTATTAGTGCACCAGAATATCCATTAGAATTTCCATTTAAACTAAAACGAACAAACTCTGCAATAACATTGTTATCGACATACCATTGATCTACATGTCTCCAAAATTCGATAACATCTTCTTCAGAAACAGCATCATCAAATAAAGGTCCATTATAACCATATGGACTAATCACATCGAAATAAGGAAGTTCTTTTTCTTTTATTGTTATTTTTCTAAAAACAAAAGGCATAAGAATGATTGGAGCATCTTCTTTCTCGAACAAAAAACACTTTAATGCATCAGAATCTTTCTCAAAATATTGTAAATGCTCAATAGAATAATATACATTATTATTCCATCTATTCTGAAGCAGAGACTTATATGCCAAGATCTCTGAGCTATCATCAAGGTTTTTTATTACTAGTTTGTAGTTTTGTTTCAATTGTACAGGTATTAGTTAGGTATGGTTGTTTATTAGCTCATTTAGCAATCTTCTTTTAACTCGGTATTCTCAAAAAAATAATCATTGATTTTTTGTGATAACACATGGGATAGCCATATGATTCTTCCACAATGCTCCACATGCCAAACTGCTTTTCCTTCAAAAGTATTTCCAGCAAGTAATGGTCCTACAATATGTAAGTTTTCTTTTGATTCTAAAGCTTCATTCACATCAAACCCAATTTTAGAATCGTTTGGCTTGCAATATCCTTTATCTATTAAATTTTTTAATAATTCAGGAATATTATTTTTTGTTAGATTAGTACTTCCTACGCAATTAATAACCAGATGCACTGATTCTTCAGATATTTTATTTTGTCCTGATTGCGTGTCCAAATACTCTAAAGAATACTCATTATTTTCGGTTTTAATAATATTGGTAAATCTTCCCGCAATATGATGAAAACGTCCTTCTTCTTTTAACCCATCGATTACTTTAGAATAATGATAACCGGCACATCTTTGTCTTCTACCAATTTCATTACCATAATGACATGCAAACTTCTTTAATTCCTGAGGACTAAGTTTTCCTAATAAAGAACCAAATGCTTTTGATATGATATCAACTGTTGACGCAGCTCCCAAATGCATCTCATCTGCATAATCAAGATCTTTAAATGTAGCTTCTGCAATTCCTTTTGCAGTTACATTATTTTCTTTGGCTAGTGCCTGTAAATTAAACGGTGTATACTCTTTTCTTTGCTCTTCATCAATTACAGAATCAGGCAACAGTCCTTGGGTAGAAAGAAACATAAACTTATTGATGTGAGATGTTATACTCTCAATATCATTTAATTTATAAAGCATCTCAAGACCACTTGCATTTGCTCCTACGATAAGAACATTTACTTTTTGACTTGGTTTTTTCTCAAGAAAACTTCCTATTTTATTTAGCGTCTTTTTTAGCTCGGGCTTGTAAGGATCATTAATAAAGAGCATATTATCTTCTTCTATCAAATCTTCATTCTTCCAAAGATGATTTACAGGAAGAGATCCAACAGAAAGAATTACTTTCTCTGATACTATCGTTTTTTTATCCTTTAAGGATACGATATAACTATGCTCTGTCTTTTCTAGATCTACCACTTCTTGGTTAATATAATTAACATTAATTAACCCTTGTATTTTAAAGTCTTCTAATCTCGTTTTTACTTTTTCATTTATATACCATCCAAAAAAACGACGAGGAATAAATAGATCTTCCCATTCGTTATTTTCTATTTTCGCAGCATGTGTAGATATCCACTCCAGGGACAATTGCCCTCCATCTTTTTTTAACTCATCAATTAACCAATTCTTATTATTATTAAGCCATCTAATAAACTTTCCTAGTTCTGGTTCCGGAAGAAAGTTTTTTAGAGAGGTTATTAAATGTACAGAAAACCCTGATCGCCCCCCGTATGGGATACCAGTATGAAATTCTTCATATTTATCAATAATATTAATATTTATCTTTCTCTGGTCTTTACTACCTTCTATCAAATCCAAAAAGTGTAGAATAGTAAAAGATGACGAAATACCAGAACCAATGAATGTAACATCAGATGATTTGGGCGTATTATTAAGCGACATTTCCGGTTGTTTTGTTTTAATTATTTTACCTGGGTTACCTACTACAGTAGAATAATCCGGCACATCTTTTAACACTACTGTTCCGGCTCCTATAGTACACCATTTCCCAATCTTTACTTTTGGTATTACTACGGCTCCAACACCAACATGAGAACCTTCTCCCACTTCTACATGACCGCATAATGCAGCTTTAGGTGAAATATGGGCATAATCTCCTATAACATTATCATGATCGATACTTGCTGCAGTGTTAATGATTACATGTTTTCCGATCACAGTATTTGGCTGAATGATTGCTCCTGCAAAGACTACAGTACCTTCTCCTATTTTTGCAGTGGGCGCTATAATTGCGGATTGATGTATCGCTTTTTCAAAATCACTTTTAAGAAATCCCGCAATCTCTGCTCTTTCGGCATTAATACCTACTGCAACAATTACAGGATGTCCTTCATGCGGAAATTCTTTTAGATTTCCTCTAGCTCCAGAAGTTACATTTTTTGATGCATAATGTCGACCAGAAGGCTTGTCATCAAAAGTTTCGGTTACTTCATAACCATTCTCTTCTAATACCTCTCGTATTACCTGAGAATGACCGCCAGCTCCATAAATCCTTATTTTATTAGATTTTCCAGCTATTTCCATTTTCCTCATTACTATAGTTAAGTTGATTTGTTGGTTTTGTGAATTCTAGTTTGTTAATAAAAACGATATAAAATGTTTATTATTTTCATTGGTTATTTCCTTTCCAAGCAGGCATAATAGTATTCTGATCAACATTTACCCCCTCTTTCTTTACTACTTTTTGCAAGGTCAAAAACAAAATTTTAACATCTAACATAAAACTTATGTTTTCTACATACCATACATCGTATTCAAATTTTTGAATCCATGATATTGTATTCCTTCCTTTTACCTGAGCCCATCCTGTTATTCCGGGTCTTACATTGTGTCTTTTTTTCTGTATATCGTTATACAAAGGTAAGTATTCCACCAAAAGTGGTCTTGGACCTATTAAACTCATATCTCCTTTTAATACATTGATAAGCTGTAAAATCTCATCTAATGAATATTTTCTTATAAAAGCTCCCACCTTCGTTATTCGAGACACATTATGAACATCTTTCTCATCTGACTTGAGATCAGACATGGTTTTAAACTTAATAATTTTAAAAAGCTTTCCATTTTTTCCTGGTCTTTGTTGCAAAAAAAATGGTTTTCCTTTATTAACCACAAATAATATTAAAACGAGTATGATTATAAATGGTGACAATAAGAGAACACCTGAAAGAGAAAGAAAAAAATCGAATACTCTTTTAATATACGGATTATACATAATCGTTCTTTCAAAAAAATTATAGTTCAGATTCAATCGTTCTGATCAAATCTCCAACATTATTCATATTCATTAAGTCCATTAATTTAAACTTAATACCAAAAGATTTCTCTACCTCTGATATGATCATCATATGTGTAATCGATTCCCAACCATCAACATCATCAGCTGTAGTTGTATCTGTAAGTTGAAAATTATCGTGTTCTAATACTGTTACAAAAGCTTCTTTTACTTTAGAGAAAATTTCTTCTTTATTCATTTATAGACTATTTAATTTATGTCAAAATACGTTCTTAATTCTTTCCTGTTAATCTTTCCATTAATACTATGCGGAAATTCTTTAACAAATCTCACATGTCCGGGAACCATATAATCCGGCATTTTTGTTTTCATATATTCAAATATATCAGCAGTATCAAATTCATCAGATTCAATAGCCAAACCTAGCTCGGCATTACCCAAATTATTGGTAATATCTAATGCTACCATATTTACCTTCTTGGGAGATTTTGATTTAGCATGAAATTCAATTTCTGCCAGTTCTACTCTATATCCTCTTATTTTCACCTGAAAATCTGCTCTTCCTACATACAAAAAATCTCCTTCTTCATCCTTGAAACAAAGGTCACCTGTTTTATAATAACGTTCTTGCTTTCCTTTCTCTTCTCTTGTAAAAAAACTAATTGCATTTCGTTCTTCATTTTTCCAATATCCGGGTGTTATTTGTGGACCACCCAAACATAATTCTCCTGTGACACCAGTGGGCACTTCCTCATTATTTTCGTTTACAACAAGGTATAATGTATCTTTTTGTGGAGTTCCGATTGCGATAATACCATTATGCGCTTTCTGATCCGTTTCTTTATGGTATGGATAAAAACCACTGTATACTGTAAATTCTGTTGGTCCATAGTAATTAAATATTTTACAATTGGGCAGACAATCACTCCACTCTCTTGCGATGTCGCTATGTAAAGCTCCCCCTCCAAAACTACAATACCTAACATCGGGAGCATTAATCTCTGGGAAATAAGGGCGTAAATAATTGATAATCGAAGGAACCATAGTAAGTACCGTAAGTTTCTGCTCTTTAATCAATTTAAAAATATAGAAATACTTTATTGCACTTTTGGGTATGGTATACATACATGCGCCTCCCAATATTGGAAACAAGTAGGTAACCACTGAGAAGTCAAAAGTAAGTTCAAACATTTGCAAGCATCTATCCGACGAAACCAAATTAAACTCTGGTTCAGCATCAATAGCGTTCACTAATCCCTGTACATTATCAAAAGTAATAGGCACTCCTTTTGGAAGCCCCGTAGTGCCCGATGTAAATAAAATATATGCTAAGTCATCCCCAGAAACCTCCTTTGGTCCCAAATTAATTTCTGTATTCTCTAATGTAGATGAAGGTATAACAGTTTGATTCTTATATATCGAAGTTTTTGAAGAATCAATAACGTATTTTGTTTCTGTTAATTCAAAAACCTTTGTATTTCTTTCTATAGGAGTAGAAGGGTTTACAGGAACATATGCTTTTCCTTCAAACCAAAGAGCAATAATACTTGCATATGTTTGCAGGTCATCATTGGTAACTAATCCAATAAGTTTTTCAGATTCTGCCACTGTATTTGCTATTGCAGATCTAATCTTGGATATCTCTACAGCAAAATCCTTATATGTATAGAACGTATTGTTAATACATAACACATTACCTGTTGAGTGATTCTCTATTGATTCTTGTAGTTTTTTTACAAATTTCATCTTATATATTAAACAATTTATTCTGCGCTATACATTTAATTGTATTGACAAAAATATATACTTTTTTAAGACTTTTTTTGGGGTATTCACCCCTATATTTTTATATGATTATTTTAAATTATAATTTGTTTACTTATAAATATATTATCAAAACACAATTTCATTAATAAAAATGACCATCTCTGTTTAATATATCCGAATTTTCAAAATCCAGTTTGGTGTCATCATGAGCTAATCCTTTTTTTGTCACTCGATGCGTAAAAATAGTACTATATCTTTTTGTTATACAATCTGATAGCTTGGTATCATCTGTAAAAATGAACTTTCTTTTCTTTTTAATAAAATTATCCATCAATGCATCTATACATATATCATAATACTCCTCCTCTTTTACCAGGAAGTATTTGACATTAAATTCATTATAATTTATGATGTAGGATAAAAATCCAATGATTTGATCTCCTTTCATAATCTTAAGATTATGAATATAGATATTATTACTGGTTCCTGTTTGTAACGATGTATAGGGATGTTTAGTTGCAATAGGAGTTTGCATATACTGCATAGCATTAATCTGCCAATTCACATACTCCTTTGTTTTATAGATCAAATCATCTTTGCAAAGTGGAGCTATAAACTCCCAGGTAGCATCATCTAACTGATTCATATAATCATAAGAAAGCATTTTAGTTCTTTTTCTAGCCTTAGGTCCATTTAATAGTCTAATACATGATGCTACAGTATTATCAACTCTATCCAAAATAAACTTAAATGATTTTAAGAACCTAAATCGTCCAATGAGCATTGATGCATCTAAACTAAAAAAGATCGTATGTCTTAATCTTGATGAGATTATAGTAAAAGGTTGTTTCTCATAAAATGTAGTTACATTCTCTGCATAAGATTTTATAAGTATTTGTTTCCCCGTTAAGTTAACAGCTTCATTATAAATATAAGTTCCCAGAACCGTATCCTTATATTCTTTGTGTACCCACCAGGATATCATCCAATATACTTTTGATGGTTCATTGCTCCCATTATTCAATAAATCGGGAAACATAAAAACAAAAGAGATCATTTTATTATCCTCATACCCGATAACACCACAATACTCATCTTCTTCTATCCGTGTATTTGAAACCAACCATAATGCTTTACTTTTTGGTAAAGGAGTAAGATCTCCTTTCCAATAGGTATTTTGATCAATACCTTCTCTTAGCATTTTCTTGGTTATCGCAACTATCTCTAAATTTTTACTCATCTATTATTTCTAAGAAATATAACTAGTTTGTACCGTCAAAATATTCTGATGTCAAATCATTTGATAGATTTACATCTTCTTTTTGTATTACTTTTTTTAGTGTTAATCCTATTATTTTTAGATCTAACAAAAAATTATAGTTTTCTACATACCATACATCATATTCAAATTTCTTTTTCCATGTTATAGAATTTCTTCCATTTACCTGGGCCCATCCTGTAATTCCAGGTCTTACATTATGTCGTTTTTTTTGAACTTCATTATATACCGGGAGATAGGCTATAATCAAGGGGCGAGGCCCTATTAACGACATTTGTCCTAATACTACATTGAACAATTGAGGAATTTCATCCAAAGATGTTTTCCTAACAAATGCTCCTATCTTCGTAATTCTATCTTTATCTGGTAACAAATTCCCGTCGGCATCTTTTTTATCGTTCATCGTTTTAAGCTTTATGATACTAAAAATCTTTTCTTTCTTACCAGGTCTTCTCTGAATAAAAAAAGGTTTACCTCCATTCGCAATTGCCAGGAAAAAGATCAATGGTAACAAAACAGGTGAAAGAAGAAGTAGCGATACCAGTGCAATACTAAAATCAAGAATTCTTTTAATAAAAAATTTATACACCTTTATAAAGTTTAGTCAGTTATATAGAGGGCTCGATTATTAAACCAAACAAATGTATAAAGCATTTGTTAAAAAGTGAAATAAAAGAATTACAATCTCTTATATATCCTATTGCTATTATTAATCACAAAAAAAGATTCCAAAAACAATTCTGGAATACAGTTTGCATCTAAAAAACTGGGGGAAATAAAGAAATATGTACTATTTGCTATTGGGGAATTTAGCTCATATTTCGTTTATGGTTTTATCCTTAAAACCGATTGCGAATATACAATCAATATTTTGGTTTTTAAACTCTTAAATTAACTTTTTTAGTTCTAAAAAAGTAGATCCAAAAAAGACTTTTTTATCAGAACATTTTTCTACAACTGACGATACTCTTCCAAAATGGCATTCCATACTACTTTGCGCTCATAGCGACTGGTAATCGATGTTCTCGCATTAGCAGCCAAAGTAGTTCTTAAGGTGTCATCATTTACCAACAACTTCATATTCTCAAACAATTGTTCTGCATTTTTTACAGGAATTATTTTACCATTATTGTTACTATCGGTAATAATTTCATTACACCCATTAATATCGGTTACAATACTTGCCAATCCCATAGAAGCAGCTTGCATCACTACATTAGGAAACCCTTCTCGATAACTAGGAAAAGCCAATATATCAGAAATGGCAAAATAAGGTCGCACATCATCCTGCCAACCCACCATAATAATATTAGGATTGGTATTAATTTCTTCTTCAGTTTCTGGAGATAATGGATCCAGATCTTTTTCATAGGTACCTACCAATAGTAGTTTGGCAGTAGTAGACTCTGTATTCAGTTTCTTAAAAGCATCTATAAGTTCATGTATTCCTTTATCTCTTACCAATCTACCCACATATACAATAACAGTATCTGATGAATTAATCCCTAGACTTTGCGATAGTTTTAAATTATCTTCATCAGAATATAAACCCGGATCAAAAAAAGAAGTATCAATCCCATTAGAACTTCCGTTAGCTATTACTTTTAGCTTTTTTGGTGAAGTAAATTTATGTTTGATGATAATATCATTAAGCCCAGTAGAATTAGGATAAATTTTGGTAGCGCAAGCATAGGTTAGTTTTTCTACTGTATTTAAGAGCGTTCTTTTAGCACCGGTAGCTTCTAACAGTGGTAATCCTGCTATCGTATGTAAGCGATGAGGTACGCCAGCCAATTTTGCAGCCAACATTGATAATGTTCCTGCCTTAGGGGTATGGCTATGAACAATATCTGGTTTTTCTTTTTTAAACAATCTATACAAGGCAAAAACCGCCTTTAAATCCTGAACCGGAGTAATCTTACGAGTCATTTCAATCGGAATAACCCGAACTCCTTCTTGTTTTGATACCTTTTCTAATGTATCACCTCCTTTACCCGACACTCCTATAACATCATAATGTTGAGACATAAATTGTAATTGTCCCTGTAATAATTTCCCCAGTGATATCGGTACTGTAGTAACCCTAATTATTTTTTGTATGTTCCCCAAAACTCAACAATATAATTATCAAATATTTTCAGAGGCAAATATAAGTATATGCCCTTGTTTGAAAACTTAATCCTCGGTTTTCTTTTATTTTTCATAAATTACTCAAAAAAACAAGTAAAAATCATTACCCTTGTACGGCATTTCATCAATCCTTGTAAGGGTTCTATGACAAAATCGACATATTTGTTATTTTTACACAAACTTTAACATTTTTAAATAAAATATGTACAATTAATTGGGCGTTACCCCGTTCATAGAGAAATAATTAAACCAAAAAAATTAATTCCCCCCGAATGAAAAATTTAATTTATTACCTACTGATTTTGACGATCACTATTGTTACGTCCTGTAGCAAAGAAAGTGTTGATGAACTTACTCCCCCAGATACTACTGGAGAAGAACCTATTGTAGCTGTACCAGATACGCCACCCAATGTAATCACAACACCTTGTGATTTTGATTTATCTAGCGTAGCTGCAAATTCTACTATTGTTCTAAATTGTGTTTTAGACCTTAAAGGAGAAACTATTAATTTACCAGAAAATGTAAACTTCGAATTTGAAGGAGGAGACATTATCGGAAAAGGTAAATTAGTCTTTCAAGGTGGTACTATCGATGGAAGATTATTGAGTTCTAAATTAGAGCTTGAAGGAGATGTACAATTAAAAGATCCTACATTTCAATTTTTTGCTTCTCGATGGGAAGGCATTGTAGAAGGAACGACTACTTCTGATATTGCTCAAGAAAATAATTTTGAGTTAGAACGATTAATGGAATACACAAAAAGCTATGGAGCCAAGACGTTTCAAATTGGTAAATTTGATGCTTTTTTCCAGATACACTATCCAACACGTGAGTTTAGTATAGTTCATCACCCCGCTATAGAAGCAGTTAATGTACCTTCTAACTTCACTCTTTTGATGTCTGAAGATACCAACCTACGTGTTTTTCCGGGTGTAGCAGATAATGAAAGAGGAGCACTGTTAGCTGTTCGTGATGCAGAAAATGTAATTATAAAAGGAGGTAATTTATATGGAGACAGAAATCAACGAGCCTACCCCCCTGGAGATTTAGCAGGACAGTATGGCTCACATACTTTACTAATCCGTTCTGGAAGAAATGTTACCGTAGATGGTGTTCGATTTGTTGATGGGTCTAGTGGTTCTCTTAATATTAACTCTATCGGTTTTTCTTTTAATCCAGATACCTATAATCCTACAACTAATGTAACCGTACAAAATTGTCTATTTGAAAATAGTAGAAGAATGAGTATCGCGTTGACAGAAGGTAGAGATATCAAAATATTGAACAATACGTTTACCAATACTGGTAATGCCTCTACAAATTCTGATGGAGGTGAAGTTGGATATGCTATTAATATTGAAGCCACAAGAAGAAGAGATCCTGATACAGGAGAGCTTAGAGAATTCGAAAGAGTTTTTGATGTCCTTATCAAAGGAAATACAGAGACTGGCAGTAGAGGTGGATGTGTTTCTATTACTATTGGTCAGACCGTTACTGTCGAAGAAAATAATTTTGAAACACAATTGGTGTTTACACATACCAATGGAACCAGAATCATCAATAATACGTTTAAAGCATTATCTCCAGAAGCAAAAGATCGTTTTGCCATATTTGCAGCAGACGGTGGCGAAACTGCTTTCAACAATATAATTTCTGGTAATACTATATCTGGATATGATCTGGCTATTGCTACCAACGCTGATGACACTGATATCCTTAATAATACGATAACAGATTGTGCTATAGGATTACAATTTGGAAAGTCTAAAAATTCAGAATTTAATGACAATACCATTACTACATCGGGTAATGCTATAAGTGCTACGAATTCTTTTGTGGAAAATGTTTCTCTAAAGCGTAATACTGTTAATGGAGGTCGTTTTCATGTATATTTTGCACAGCTTAATGATAAACCAGAGCATAGCGCTTTTCGTGTAACTTTAGAAGAAAATACCTTTATTACAGCTAAAGCTGTAAACTTTACAAAAACAAATGGTATTATCTTTAGAAATAATACTGTTGATGGTGGTTTACAAATTGGAGATGCTTCTAATATAGAGGTTTCTGGAAATACTAAAATTAAGCCTACAGATAGTGACGGAATTCGATTATTTGGAGATAATTCAGCAGTAACTCTAGCTAATAATACCATCTTTGAGCCCACTGGTGCTTCTAGATTAGTATGTATTAATAATAACTCTACTAATCCAGGTGCAGTTACCGATACAGGTAATACATGTAACTAATTAGTTATACAATATGATATAAGAAACCCCAGAGTTAAACTACTCTGGGGTTTTTATTTTATAGTTTATATATTAATATGTATTATTTAACGTGAATTCAATAAAGAGGTTTAATTTTAAAAAGGTATCAAATTGAGTGATTTTTCACTCTGATTAACATAAATTTCCAATATCAATTTTAGTTATTTAAGCGCTTTAATTTGATCTGCTAAGTTTTTGGTGAATAGCTTCGCTCCATCATTATTTAAATGTGATGAATCATGAAATAACATCGGTTTACCAGTGAATTGTTGATCATTGAAAAAATCTACAAAAGGAATATTTTCTTTTTCTGCTATAGCTTTAATTCTAATAAAAGATGCATTCGTTGTATGATCTACGATAAGATAAGTTGGAGAAGTCGCGAAAACTAAGTCTATATTATTATCCTTAGCTGTTGCAATAAAGGTATGAAGGGCAGTAACAAAATTTTGATCTATATCCTCTACTCCTTTTTCTATTTTGGATTGAGTTTCTTCTTTTATACTTTTAGAAAGTTTAACTTTTCCAAATAAAGGTCGATATCCTTTATAATCTAACTGAGGAGATGCGTAATAACGAATAACATGCATAATTGTAGAGTTAGCCTGATATCCATTAAAAAACAATTTAAAATCCACTAACTTAGACTGCAATCCTAATATTGGTTCTAAATCATCTCTATACTCTGAATAATATGGATGTAAATCACTAAGTCTATCATATGCTTCTTTTGAATGATATAAAAAGTCTTCATCAATATTCAAGATGATCAGTTCTGGTTTGATTCGCTTAACAATCATTTTTTGAAGCGCTACATGATATAGTAATTGCTGTCCTTCTGCTCCGGCATTATAACAAGATGTTTGCAATTCTTTTTCTATAACTTCAGGAACATAATGTCGATGCGCATGAGAACTCCCGAATACCAATACTTTTGCATCTGTTTCTTGTATGGCATATGTAGATCTGGCATATTTTCCCGTTTCCTGACTAAAAAACAGTTGCTTAGAAATCATTCCCAAAGCAAAATCTGCGATAAGAAAAATCACAAGAAATTTTCCAAGTTTGATTAATGATGTCTTATATTCTTTTTTAATCATCTTTTAAAACTGAAAATAAATAAATTGACTTTTACCAAAAACTCCAAAATACATAATCATATAAATCAAAACCGCATACCCTGTTAATCGTACAAATTCATACTTATGATTAGAAATCGAAAACAGGGTATTGAAATATTCTTTTTTCAATTCTACCAGGACCAAAATAGCAATTGCCAATGTAGCATATAATGAAGCCGTTATATCATCTCCACTACCAATATACAATCTACCCGGCACAGTGCAGATTCTCTTTATAATATAAAAAGCATCTTCAATACTATTTGCTCTAAAGAATACCCATGCAAAATTGATTAAAGCAAACGTCAATACTACATTAAACACTCCTTTTCTTCTTTTTTTAAATAGGAGAACTTCTAAAATTAAATACAGTCCGTTTAAAGCTCCCCAAACCACAAAAGTCCAATTTGCACCATGCCACAGTCCACTAATTAAGAACGTAATAAAAAGATTAAACAACCACCTAGGTTTTGCAACTCGATTTCCTCCTAACGGTATGTATAAATAATCTCTAAACCATGTGGATAATGAAATATGCCATCTGGTCCAAAATTCACTTACCGAAGCCGAAAAATACGGTCTCCTAAAGTTGGTCATCAAATCAAAACCAAAAAGCTTAGAAGTACCAATAGCAATTAACGAATATCCAGCAAAATCTCCATAGATCTGAAAAGCAAATAGTACTGTTGCAGCTATAAAACTTAAACCATCATGATTTTCTGTATTATTATACACCGCATTTACATAAATGGCTGCCCTGTCTGCAACTACTAACTTTAAGAAGAACCCCCAAATCATTAACTTTATTCCATAAGAAAAAGTTTTATATGTAAATGTTCTCTTCTTTAAAAACTGTGGCACCAGATTGGTGGCTCTTTCTATAGGTCCGGCCACTAACTGTGGAAAAAAAGATACAAATGCTGCGAAAGCAATAAAATCTTTAGTGGGTTGTAACTTTTCTTTATAAATATCTATTGAGTATGACAACGTCTGAAAGGTATAAAACGAAATACCAACAGGTAGAATAATTTGTAAAGTCCATGTACTCTGAAGTTCATACCCCATAGCAGCAAAAAGATCAATCCAGGAATCTATAAAAAAGTTATAGTATTTAAAAAACCCTAACATTCCCAAATTGAAGATAATACTTACCCAGAGCCATCTTTTTTTTATCGATTTTTCCTTGGATTCGTATATTCTAAATCCTGCTGTATAATCGATAATTGTACTTAATGCTATCAAAGACAAAAAACGCCAGTCCCACCAACCATAAAATACATAACTGGCTACAAGTAATAAAATATTTTGTAATCTTAGATTTTTATATACAACAAACCAATAGCCAATGAAAACTAAAGAAAGGAATATGAAAAAATCTACAGAATTAAAAAGCATATACTTGTTCTTGGTTTTAGTATAAGAATTAACTGTTTATTTGTTGAAGATAAAACTCTTCAATTCGTTTTGTGTTAGATATGATATCATAACCTCCATTAACGATTTGAGATGTATTATCTATCCTGTCATAGGATATCATTTTGACAATTTTATTTGCCCAAAAATCAGAAGTTTCTGTAATTGACAAAAATTCTATATCATTGGTCAAACTCACTTCATTTGTAATCGTATCAGAAGCAAAAATTTTAAGTCCGGCCGCCTGTGCTTCTATAAGAGTTACTGGTAACCCTTCATAAAACGAAGGAAACACAAAAGAATCAAACGCTTGCAATAGTTCTGGAATATCTGATCGTACGCCTAAAACCATAACATTACCCTCTACTCCTAGACGTTTTGCTTCAGCTGTAATTTTATCTCTCAAGGGGCCTTCTCCCACGAGCATTAACTTTGCATTAGGGTATTTTTCTATAATACTGGCAAAGATCTGTATTAAGAATACATGATTTTTTTGAGTGTCCAATCTTCCAACATGACCAATAACAAATTGATCTTCAACCTCCATTTTTTTTCTGTATTCTTTTCTTATTATTGGATCAAAAACAAATTTCTCGGTATCGATAGCATTATTCATCGTCAAAAATTCAGTGTTTTTACCAAAAAGCCATTGACCTGCTTTATCTCCACACGAAAAATAATGAGTAGCATCCTTACGATTTTTATTCTTCAATCGGAATTTTATAAGCTTTTTAACCGTATCTATAATATTTTCTTTACTAGGAATCAGGTCAGAAAATTTAATTTTTTCAATTGCTATATGCGCATGAACAATCCTAATAGGAATATTAAATTCTTTGGCAATTTTTATAGGAAAACAACTAAATGTATTTAAATGAGAGTGAATAATAGTGTATTCTGTATGGGTTTTAAAAAATGCTCGTAATTCTTCATAGTATTTACCAGGAAATATTGGATTTATTGATGATAGCCTATAAATTCTTCCTCCAAGGCTTTCAATTTCATCATCAAAATCACACTTCTCTTTTCTATGTACCAGAAAATCAAACTGAATTTTTTCTCTATCTATCTTCCTATAATAGTTCATAATCATAGATTCTGAACCTCCCCTATCCATCATCGTAAAAACCTGTAAAACTTTGATCATTTTATAAAATAATTATTTGTTATACAACACCCCTAATTCTTAATACTCTCAAATCAGACATTAATTTCTTCTTTGATGTTATTTTTTATTAATCTATACTTTCCACTTTTTTCTACCGGTATTTCTGCAACATGTTTTACTTCAATTGTAATACTAGATCCAACACGATCTCGTAAGTTTTTTAAAAATACCTTTTCATACTCGGGTGAGTATATTTGATCATCTTTTTCTATTAAAACCAAAAGACTATCAATTACGTCTTGCTGAATTTGAAATTTAACAATCCCCTTAACTCCTTTTAAACAGTTAGATATATTCCCAAGGTTTATTTTACCAATTTCTTCAGAATAAATATAATCTGAGATACGTCCCAAAACTTCTTTAACCAATGGATTATTATTTCCACAGTCACAAGTATCATTATCATCTGCTAATTCAATTTGATCTCCTATATCATATCGTATTAACGGAGTACCATGCGTAGTAAAAGAAGTGACTACAAGTCTTCCTTTTTTACTGGGTTCATTATTTTCATTCAAAACTTCAAAAACTCCACTTTTTAAATCCATGTGTAGCTTTTTATTTTTGCATTCAAAGATAAATGGTGCTCCTTCAGAAGATGCATATTGGTTATATAGATTTGTCTTAAAATATCCTTCAAGAACATTTCTAATATCATCAGTAATCGTTTCTGCTGTAGGAAATATTGCTTTTATAATATTTGCAGGAAAATCTATATCATGAGCCATTCCATATTTTGCGATCTCATACATCGTAGAAGGAAAACCAACCATATATTCTGGTTGATATGTGATCAAATTTTCAATATAATATTTTAAGTATTTTCCGTGAATATGAAAAGTAGAATAATACCTTACTTTATGAATATGATCTGTTTTCCAAAATCTATTTTTTTTCAGATCCTTCTTACCTAAAAGATTTTTACCACTAAACCATGCGGTTTTCTTCCCTAACTTATATCCAAATTCATTTCTAAAATTATCAAGTAATGCAAATCGTTCCTGTACATCATCAGGGCTATACAATACTTCTAGAGATTTCCCAGTTGTACCTCCTGTTTTAGAAAGTATACCTTCGCTTTTTTTAACTGTATAAATATCTGAAAGATTGTTTCTTAAGGTTTCCTTATCAATGATTGGCAGTTGTTTTATATTAGCCAGATCTTCTGGAGATTCTATTTTAGAGAAAATATTTCTATAATACTCAGAATGATTTTTTGCATGATTAATAAGTTCTTTATACTTCTGTATTTGAAGTTCTTTCAGTTCATCTAATGACAAGTTTCTTTTTTGTAAATAATCTTCTAGAAAATATTTATATTTTCCTGAATATCTTTTTTTATATGCCAAAAGATTATAAATAGAAACAATCCAATTTTGTACAAAATGCGGAGATTTTTCATAAATCTTGTCCTGCATATTTCCCATAACTATTTATTATTTAGATAAAAGCTTTGTATTTTTTCTGTATTAGATACAATATCATAACCTGCTTCTGAAATTTTATCACTGTTATCCTGTTTTTCGTATGATAAAGCATTAAATATCTTGTTTACCCAAAAACTAGTTGGTTTTTGAATTGAAACAAACTCAATATCATCGGTTAGTTTTACTTCTTGAGTAATTGTATCTGATGCAAGAATTTTAAGTCCTGCAGCCTGTGCTTCTATTAAAGTAACGGGAAGCCCTTCATAAAATGATGGAAAAACAAAAACATCCATCATCTGAAGTAATTCTGGTATATCTGATCTAACCCCTAACATCTTAACTCGATCCTGAATTCCTAAATCATCAATTTCTTGCTCTATCGCTTGTTGTAACTCTCCATTACCCACAAGTACTAAAACACAATCTGGCCTTTCTTCTATAATGTTCGCAAATATTCTAAGTAGATACGAATGATTTTTTGCGTTATTAAGACGTCCTACATGTCCGATTATTACTTTATCTTCTAGATTTAACTCCTTTCTATACTTTTTATCTGTTTCGGGATTATGGATAAACTTTTTGGTATCAATAGCATTATTCATGGTGTAAAAATCATTGTTTTCACCAAAAAGCCATTGCCCAGCTTTATCTCCACACGAAAAGCGATGTGTAGCATAGATGCTTACCTTTTTCTTTAATCTAAATTTTATAAGTTTTTTTACCGTTTCTGTTAGGTTTTCTTTATTTGGAATAAAATTTCTAAGTTTTATATTCTCAAATGCTGTATGCGCATGTGCAATTCTACAAGGGATTTTAAACTCTCTCGCTATTTTTAAAGGAAAAGAGCTGAATGTATTAAGATGAGAATGTACTATAGCATATTCTGTATGTTCTTTAAAAAAGGTCCTTAACCTATTATAATACTCTCCAGGAAAAAAAGGATTAATAGGATCCATTCTATAAATCTTACCTCCTAAACTTTCTATTTCATCATCAAAAGCTGCTTTCTCTTTTCTATGTACTAAAAAATCAAACTGAATTTTATCTCTATCAATATTACGATAATAATTCATGATCATAGATTCTGCTCCTCCACGATTCATAATGGTAAAAACTTGTAAAACCTTGGTAATAGCCATTAAAAATCATTTTTAGTTTTGAATCTAATATATAAGTGTAGTAATACTCCTAGCGGAATTGCGAAGAAGGTGATTAGTTTTTTTGGCGATTCTTTTAAAAATGCACCATTCTTAATAAACAATGAACTTGACACATAATGAATTGCATTTTTAAATTTATCTTTAAAACCTGTTGCCAATTGCATCCTGCTTTTCCTTGAAAATGCAAAGCCTCTGGGATGTCTCCTATATTGTTTTAACATATTCATACTAGAGCCATCTTCCATATATTCTACTACACAAAAAACTTCATTAATTGGTAAAAGCTTATAATCTTGGTCGATCAATTGATATAAATAGCCCAGTGGTACAAAACGTTCTCCTTCAAAAATTGGGTATGGAGGATATTTCTTAACTACTTCGGTGCGATACACTAATTTTTTATCTCCTAATACTTTATGAGTATTATATAACTCGTACATTGTAGTTTCCTTAATCTCCTCTGGAATTTTAGTTCCAATAATAGCTCCGCTTTCATCTGCATCCAATCCTACTAACCCTGCGTATTCTGATTTATCCTTAATGGATTCCCAAGCATCTAGTATTTTTTGAATTGCCTCTTCTCCCATAAAATCATCACTATCAATACACACATTAAGTGTTGTCTCGATAAGTCGATAGGCCGCATTATGTCCTCCATGCATTCCCAAATTTTTCTGATAATGATATTGTATATCTATCTTGTCTTCCTTAATCCAGGATGCTACTAATTCTTTTGTATTATCTGAAGAACCATCATCGATGATAAGCCACTTAAAATCCTGGTTTGACTGTTTCACCAAACTCTCATAACACTTATGCAAGCAATAAGCACGGTTATATGTCGGAGTAAATACTGTAATTGTTTTCATATTATTTCTGTTGGTTAGTTTGTTATCCAGAATATACATAATACATAGCGTAGGTGAACATAAAATAAATAAGTGTTATTTTACCTATCATAAAATGGTGATCCTTAAAAAATCGTTGTTTAAGAAATGGATAAATGGTTACTAATCCCATCATAAACCATGATAAGTAAGCAAATCTATTAGAGTAGTTTGCTTTTATCACTAAAATCCAAAACCCATTACAAATCAAATACGTATTTAAAAGTCTAAAATAAAAGGGGTCTTTAAAATCTTTTTTATAAATAGCATACCATCCTGCAAAAACAGCAAATGAACTATGAAACAAGAAATCCCAACGAAAACCAGTACTTGCAAAAGTACCTTCTTCTGCTTGCGCAGTTAAATAATCAGAAAGTCTATCGTCAAATCCCAAGCTACTAAAAATGGATACCCAAAAACCACCCATAGCTAATGAAAGAGGAATGCAAGCTAACCATCCTTTTAAAAACACTTTAGGATCATTATAAAACCTCGTTATGGTAAAAGCCATTATGGGTAGTGACATGGTTTTATGAAAAGAAACCGATAACAAAAAGCACAATATCATAGCTATTGTGTTTTTTCTAAAACTTACCCCTAATAAAAACAAAGATGTAGCAGCGCCATTTCTAATACCATTCACTCCATACGTATAAAAAGAGAAAGACACTGCAAACATTAAAAAAGCATAATACCAATACTCTTTAAAAAGTTCCTTAGAGATTCTATATAAGGGTAGTACATATATTGCCGCTGTAACAGTAAAAAACGTTCGAGAAGAAGCTACATAGGATAAACTTTTCATATATAAATGAAAAAGCACATCGGTATCTGATGTTACTTCTCCTCCTAACCTATAGTAATTGAAATACCTGGTATACGTTCTCATATCTCCAAAAAACTTACCACTTAATGGTCTCTGTCCCATATATAATATGATGTATGTCATTAATATAAAACCAGCTATATTAGTGAACGCAATATTTTTATGATCATCTATTTTTAATACACGAGTATGCAAAAGGGTAAACAAAACCAGAAACAGGAATAAATTTATATATACCGGAAAATATTGCTCTACGGGAATAAAATCAAACATACTCTCCTATTTAATCGTTTGTTTCATAACGCTTACTTTTTATTAAGTATTCTAGCGGGATTACCAACCGCCGTACAATTATCTGGAATACTCTTGGTAACCACACTACCTGCTCCGATAATACAATTATCCCCAATAGTAATATCTCCTATTACAATAGCTCCAGTATAAATAGATACATTATTACCTATCGTAGGTCTTTTTCCTTTTTCTTCTCCAATGGTTACCAAATGATTTACATAGAAGTTATCCCCTATAGCATCAGCGTTTAAGATTGTACAATACGGATGCCCGGTTATAACTCCTCCACCCAGTTTGGTAGTAATATCAATAATAAAATTTTTCTGTTTTCTGCAATATAGATTAAGAATATGGGATACCAGGCTTCTTGTTCTAAAATAAAATATAGTTCTAAAATCTGGTGAATTTGCCAAAAAATCAAGAAGTAGCGCATTTTTACCCATATTCATCCCTTTTACAGATGCCCATCGTTCTATATCCATATCAATTTTATTTCTATTCTTACTCAATTTGTATACAAATATGTGTGGAATAAGAAATATTTTGTAAATGGCTACAAGTATTGATTTCATATACTATTTATCTTATTTTTATGTGTTTCTCTGTTTGTTACAATTCTCATTTCAATTTACTTACACTTCTTATTATCGAATCGCAAAGTATACCAGTAAATTCTAACCCACCATGCTTATCCAGGTGATGACCGTCATATGTTTTAAAATTTGTATGTGTACTTGATACATTAAAGTTAAAATAATCGATTTGATTAGATGTTGCTACAGTATTCATATCCTTATCAAAATTTTGATAGAATGAATTCTCGACAGCAACAAAATCAAGGTCAATAGGCATTCTCACCATGTAAACACTTCCATGCTTCTTCAGCTTTTTAATTAAATCGTCAAGGCTATTTAACCTCAATGAAGATACCTTATAATTCCTTATCATTTTATCAAACAATCTACCTTGTCTCTTTTTCCATTCATCAAAAACTTTTGGATTTGTTGGTAAATTATTTTCTTCAAGCCATCCATCTTTATGCATGGTCGATGTCTTTCTAAAAAGTGCTTTAAAATGAAAATAAGTTAAGTTTTTAAAAAGGTATTCATAATTAGGGTTTACATTGACAAAGCTCATATTATGAGGAGGCCTACCAGCTTCTCTAAATTCACCTTTACTATGATCATTATTCTTATCAGATCCAAACATCCACGGGGTAACAGAAATTATAAAAACTCCATTCTTCGAAGTTTCATCTAATTTCTTCTCAATGCTTTTATTATATAAAGGGCCAATAGGAGTTTCTGCAATAGTTAAGCTATAATTAAAAATTGGTAACTCATATTCTAATTCTTTTAACCGTTCATTTATTACTTTGGGTTGTATACCTTGCATACTTCTAGAATCTCCTATCACCATTGATACAGCTTTAGGTGTCGTGAATTTTTGATAAAAATAATCAACATTCCCTCCATATTGCACTAACACAAAAGTGGTTATTGCCAAACAGCAAATAAAAAAAAGACACAACTTTAAAAGTAATTGTTTCATAATTCTTTAAAATTGAAAGTATATAAATGTTTCAGCACTTTTTCCAAAAATTAATATCAAAACAAAAATGAATATATAAGAAATCCATCTAAGATAAATATTATAATTTCCTATTTCAAAATCATGTTTCTTTTCTCTGTTCACCCATTCTACTAAAATAAAAAAGCCTATTAATGCACTAGTAATTAATGTAGTAGAAGAAAACAATACAGAAGGCAAATCAATAATACTTAACGAAAAAATTCTTTTAAGGTATTCAAACCCAACAGAAACGCTTTCTACTCTAAAAAAAACATCAGTAAGCATAATTAAGACAAACAAAAGAATCATCTTAAAAACTTCTTTTAGAGAAGGAAGCAATTTTCCTTTTGCCACAATTTCTGATGTATTCATTTTTCCAGAAAATACTAATGGTATAAAATAAATACCATGAAGCAGTCCATAAACTACGAATGTCCAATTAGCTCCGTGCCAGAACCCAACTAAAACAAAAGTGGTAATAATGGAGATAATTAATCCTTTTTTTTGATGTCTTCTCAATGTAAATGACAATGGAGTAAATACATAATCCATCATCCATGTTGTTAACGACATATGCCATTTTCTCCAAAAATCACTAATGTTTGTTGAAAAAAATGGAGTAGAAAAATTACGCATCAACTGTATTCCAAATAGTTTAGAAACCCCAATAGCCATATTAGAGTATCCAGAAAAATCTGCATACAATTGTATCGCATAGAAAAAAGTTCCTAAAAGTAATGTACTACCTGATTCATTCTCATAATTATTAAAAATCGGATTGGCGATTAATGCACAATTTTCTGCAACAACAATTTTGGCAAATAATCCCCATAATATTTGACGTAATCCATCTACTGAAACTTCATACGATATAACTCTTTTTTCTTTAATCTGAGGTAGTAAGCTTGATGCTCTTTCTATAGGACCCGAAAGAATTTTAGGGAAAAATGTTACAAACACAGAAAAATCTAAAAGATTTTCACTTGGCTCTATTTCTTCATTATAGACATCTATTAAATATCCCAGAGTCTGAAATGTAAAGAAACTAATTCCCAAAGGCAGTAATATCACCAATGAATTATACGTTGATGTACTACCAAAAAAATTTAGAATCTCATAAAAACCTTCATAGAAAAAATTGAAATATTTAAAATAAAGCAAAAGGCCAACGTTAAATACCAAACCAATATATAAGAAAATGCTTTTTTTACGATCTTCTGGAGTTCTATAGATTTTTAACCCCAGATAATAATTAATAAGGGTGCTACCTAACAGCAAAATCAAAAATCTCCAATCTGCCCAAGCATAAAAGAATATACTGACTGCTAATAAAAAAAGGTTTTGATATATGTTAGATTTACTAAAAACCAGCCAATACAATAAAAACACTGGAATAATAAAAACAACAAAATCTAATGAATTAAAAACCACTACTTACAAATTAAATTTTAGTTTGAATTACCGAAACCAGTGATCCCATATTTTTTAGTTTATTAAGATCTCTTAACTTAAAACGAATACTAAATTCTTCTTCGATTTTGGTTATAATCATCATATGCGATAGAGAATCCCAACCATCTACATCTTTTGCGGTTAATTCATCATGCATCTCAAAGTTATCATGCTCTAGTATAGATACTAATGCATCACTTATTTTACTCTTTATAACATCTACTTCCATAATAATATAATTAGCTCTCTAATGTTAGCTGAATAGTTTACTTAATTTTTTTCTATCTGTCTTTCCATTTGTATTTAATGGAAAGCTATTTACAAATTTGATTTGAGTCGGTATCATATACTGTGGAAGTATTTTTTTTAAATCTTCCAACAATTGTTTTGTTTCAAATTCTGCGGATTCTAATACCAATCCTATTTCTGTATTTTGAATAGTATTTGTAAAAGCAATAGCTACAACATTTAATTTATCTAAAGCTGCTTTAGCATGAAATTCAATTTCTGATAATTCTACTCTAAATCCCTGAATTTTAGCCTGAAAATCAACTCTTCCCAAATATAGTATATCTCCTTCATTGTCTACAGTACACAAATCTCCTGTTCTATAAAACCTTGTCTCTTCTCCTTGATATTCTTTAGTAAAAAAAACTTCTTTATTCTTTTCTTCATTTTTCCAATACCCTGGAGTAAGTTGTATACCACTTAAACATAACTCTCCATTTCCTCCCTCTTGCACTTCGTTATTATCATCGTCCACAATAATAGTTTTGGTATTCTTCATATCTTTACCAATAGTCAAAACTCCATTATGTGTTTTGTTATCCCCATTTCTTTTATAGGTATAATCGGTACAAAATATAGTACATTCTGTAGGGCCGTATACATTAGCGATGGTAGCATTTGGAATACATTTACTCCATTCTTCGGTAACATCTAGAGGCAAAGCTTCTCCACAAAAAAGGCTATATTTCATTGCCGGACAATCAATTTCCTCAAAATAAGGGCGTAAATAATGAAGTATTGAAGGAACCATTAACGCAAAAGTTAATTCATGATCTTCCATTAACTCAAATATATAACTATACTTAATCTCATCTTTTGGTATTGTATAAATACAAGCTCCCTTAAGTAAAGGAGCCAAATATGATACTACAGATAGATCAAATGTCAACTCAAACATTTGCAAACACTTATCGGTATCAGTAATGGTATACTCTAGTTCCCAAAACGCATCCATAAAACCAGATAGATTACCAAAAGTAATGGGAACTCCTTTTGGCGTACCTGTAGTTCCCGAAGTAAAAAATATATACCCTAAATCATCTTTGGTTACTCGCACTGGTAATAAATCAATTTGTGTAGTATTACTGTTTTTTGTTAAGATGGTATGATATTCAGAAAACACTTTATCATCAGAAGAATCTAAAATCGTAATAATATCTGCTTGTTTTATTACCGTAGTATTTCTATCAAGAGGAAAATCAGGATGTAGAGGAACATATGCCTTACCTTCCATCCACAATGCAATTATCGAAGCATAGGTATAAATGTCGTCATTAGTAATTAAACCTATATTAATCTCATCCCTTTTTACATGAGTTTGAATCTCTATTCGTATTGCTGATATGACTTCTGCAAAATCTTTATACGTATAATAAGTATTACTAAAACAAAAAGCATTGTTATTATAATTCTTCTCAATAGATCTTTGTATGTCTGAAATTAAGTTCATTTGATTGATTATTTTTGTTAATAACAATTTATGATTATTCTGAAATTTTTCTATTTCAAATACTCACTAGCCACTTTTTCCAGGTTAAATTTTGTTAATAATTCTTCTCTTTTTTCTTCTAAATTTTCTTTGTAAACTGAAGATTTTAAAACTTTTTCAATAGCCTCTGCCAACACATATTCTTCATCGATAAAATCACTTGTATCAGGAATACCTAATCTATCTTTATACAGATTAGGAGTAATTATTCCTGCTTCTACCTCTATCATTTTGTCTTCTACTGTTTGTGCTTTTAGACTCATCAGCTCAACAATACCATAAGTACAACATGATGATACAACAGGAGTTGCCAGGCACATTGCTTCGACAATTACGTTTGGTGTACCTTCATAATGAGAAGCTAGAGCCAACATTTTGGTATTCACCAGATACTTATACGGATTCTTTTTTCTTCCCAAAAAATGTATTTGCTCCTTAACCCCCAAATCTTCGATTAGATCTTCGAGATGTTTCAATACTCCTGCATCACCATCACCTATAAAAATAAGTTTTGCATCAGGTACATTTTTTAATACCAAAGAAAATGCCTTGATTAAGTGCCATGGAGATTTTTGCGTGGATAGCCTTCCTACAAAAAGTACAGAATTAGATGCTAATAAGGCTACTTCTTCTTTTTCGGTAATCTCTTCTAATGATCGTTTTTGTATTTCATCAACATCATGAGGGTTATAAATCACCTTTAGTTTATTAGCAAATTTAAAGTTACATTTCTCTATCAAATCCTCTTTGATAGCATTGCTAATGCAAACTACTTTGTCCAGATTTTTGTACGTATACTTATATCCAAATCTTGTCATTTTACTTAGTAAAGAATTGTTACTAAGCTCAACACTTTTTAACGCATGTATACTTGCTATTTTATAATCCTTGGTATACGTCAAAGAACTATATACATTTGGCATTGCTCCAAATGAAATAGAATGTGTGATTTTATGTTTTTTAATTACTTTTCTTAGTTGAAATGGAATAGAAACATAAAATTTTAATCGTTCAGTTTTTGACATTTCACTAAAATCCCGATCAGAAAAAAACAACTCATCTTCTCCGAAATTAATGATATCATTCTTCATTTTTATAAACTTCACAGCTTTAATGAAGTGCCCTTCTTTTTTATAAAAATTATAAAAAGAAAAGGCTAATCTTTCCATTCCTCCGACACCCCCGTACGGTATAATTAGTAAAATATTTTTCATTAATTGCTATGTGTTAAATTAACAAATAATTGATTCCATTCTTTTATGATCTCTTCTGGCAGGTATCGTTTGACAGCTTTTCTTGCCTTGTTTCCCATTATTTTTCTGGTTTCATCTTCTTCTATCAAAAACATAATCCCTTCTGCAAAAGCAGTGATATCATTATTTTCTACCAAAATACCATCTGTTTTATCAGAAATAATATCTGATGGACCATGAGGACAATCAAATGAAACACATGGAACACCGTAGGCCATTGCTTCGGTCAAAACCATCCCAAAACCTTCATATCTAGAAGACATCACATATACTGAAGCTTCTTGATACTTATCTGCTATATTTCTTACTGGTTCATGAAAATTTACTTGTTCTGTTATTTTTAAATCACCAGCCATTTTGTCTAATCCTTCTTTTGCATTGATGGTTCCATAAATATCTAATGTCCAATCAGGGTATTTCTGTGTCACTAATTTCCAACTTTGCAATAATCTATCATATCCTTTTTGGTAACTCTGTTTACCTACAGCTAATACTCTTTTATTATTCAATGTACTTTGCCCTTCTGGATAGAACGATAATGGATTAGGAATTACTTTAAGATTTTTAAAATCCCATTCTTTCAAATTCCCGTTGGTTAATACTACAAAATGATCATATCTTTTCCCTCCAAAATTCATTAGTCTGAATTTTAGGTTTGTAAATACTCTATTTTTAAAAGATGGTTTTCCACTTTTTATTTCAATGTTCTTAGACACATGTCTTTCATAAATCATTGGACAAGGCTTACCTATTAATATAGGCACTACAAATCCTTTTAACCCATCATCACATACAGAGATTACATCAGGATTAATCTCTTTTACAATTTTTCTAAGCCCCTTAATATAGCTTCGTAAAAATCGGATTGGATTACTACTTGTGACAATATCATGATGAATAATGTTAGAACTAAAGTCATAAAACATTTCTTCATTTTCCTGATCCAATGTTACTATATGAACTTCATAATCTAAATGATCAGCCAGATAACTCGCTTTAATAGACAATACCCGTTCTAAACCTCCTGGGCCAAATGTTTTATTAGTTATGTAGAGTAGTTTAATCATTTATCTACTTCCGGTTAAAAGTGAATACACTTTTGGGGTTGTCTTTTGAAGCAATTTAGCGCATGCTACACAGGCTAGTGTTGCTAATATAGAGCTTACAAAAAATAATAGTAACAACACAATATCGTTCTCTCCAATATATTTTACATATATTTTGGTAAAATATGTTAATGCTACACCATGGGCTGCATATATAAAAAAACGATACCCATAAAGTGGCTTATTGGTAAATTCATATTTTCTATTGATAAAGTCATACATTGTCCAAACTGTAAAAAACCCAATAAACATCGTTATTCTTTTACAGAGTATAGAGATAATATGAGTTTCTTCATATGCATCACGAACATAAAAATTTAAAAAGATACCTATTCCCCAAATCACAATTGATGCTAAATATACAGGGGGTTTAAAATTAGATATAATGTTAAGTTTTTTAATCGAAGTGTAGGCTCCACATGTAAATGAAAATAATCCTAGAAACTGCAATAGATACACGTTATTTACATAAAACAAACTGGGTTGTTGCAAAAAGAGTAAAGCACATAGAAATATTAAAAAATAAAATTTTAAGTATTTAATAGCAAGGTAAATAAGAGGTGTTAACCATACATAAAATATGAGTTCTCTAATAAACCAAAATGTATAATTTATGGGGTCTACAAATGCTAACCATGCTTGTTTCCATAATGGCATTTCATGCAATGGCTCTTCAAAAAAATGAGATAGCATAGGAATAAACTGAACACCATATACAATTAAAAACCATAATCCACACCAAAGAAAATAAGGGATTACCAGTGTTTTAAACCTATTCTTGATCTTTCTTTTAAAAGTAAACACTGATAAGTCGTGATTTTTAAAAAATAGAAAACCAGAGATAAAAAAGAACATGGGTATGAAGATATTGGATAACTCCAATGCAAATATATACTCAATATAGTACACTACATCCCTATTGGTTTCAATATCCAGATTTGTCAAATTATACGCATGACAAACTACTACCATAAAAATAGAGTAGAATGAAAGAATACGTATCTTATTACTAACACTTTTGTCCATAATCCCCCCGGAAAATTAATTAGTTTAGTTTAATTTACTTTTCACTTTTTCTTTTAAAGCATTGGCCAAATCATGATGTTTTTCTAAGTTTTTGACCATGGTGTTTTTATCTATTTTTCCTTCTAACGGAAAATTAGCAGTAAACTTCCCTGTTTTACTATCGATATCTATACGATTGAATAATTCTAAAATACCATCGAATCGACAAGAATCTACAAAACTATCAAAACCATTGATGAAAATCACTGGAGTTCCCATAGCCAAACAAGGAAGAGCACAATGAATTCTTGAAGTAATCACTAATTTAGCTTTTGCATATTTATGCAAAAGTTTTTCTGCCATTTCGAACTTTTCTTCATCTGTGTATTCATTTGATGGCGGTTCCTGATTAATGAATTCTGCTGTCTTTAATACCTCTTCACTAATAAAGTTTTTAAGGTGTTTATTCTTTTTACCTAGCTTAAAAGCTGTGCCATTAAGAATATTTTTGATTGTCAACTTTGTGTTATAAAACACTTTTTCTGGTCTTGGGTAACTGTATAAAGGATCTACAATATAGATGTCCTCTCCTCTTTCAGCATCATCAACCTTATAAGAGTCTAAAGTCAATGTAAGACAACCTGTAAAATAAGCATCTATCCCTTTAGCTTTTAATGTATCTGCTGTAAATTGGTCTCTACATCCTATAGGTTCGTGTTTTTTCAAGTAAGCAATACCTTTTTCGCTAAGCATTGCTGGTGCCGCCGTATTATTCATGTGGAAAGAAACAAATACAGGATCTATATCATCAGATGGCACCCAATTATGAGTATTATGGGTAAACCAACCATTCATTATAAGTTTTACCGGATCTCCATGATACTCTCCTAATTTTTCTCGATTTAAAAACGTATCGACCTTTGGCAAAAACTGTTTTGCAGCTAAACTCTGAATATTGTCACCAACATTGAAAAACCGCTTATTCTCAACATATGTAAGTAATCCGTATTTCATCTCAATATATTTTCTTTGATTCTATTAGTATCTTATTTTTCTATATAACTTTTGTAACCAGGGAAATTTATTTCTGATAATAAATCTCATCCTTTGTTTTGTATGTTGTTTGGTATTCATCTTGTCTTCTAAAAGTTGATGAATTTCTCCTTCTCTAATTCTATTTATTTGTTTTACTTCTGCTTCTTTATTACCAAAAACGAAAAAGTCATCAACAGTTTTGGCTTTTTCCATGAGTTCCCACCAAAAGTATTGCACCCCTTTACTTGCTGCTCCAATATTTAATACTTCATAAAATTGATCATATACATTTCCATCAACATTAAACCCATAATCATTAGGATTTTTTCCATTTAGAATTAACCCTAAAATTGTTCTAAAACATTTCTCACAATTACTACAATTAAACTCTGTTCTTAATTCAGAATAACAAACTCTAAGTTTAAATTTATTATCAGTATATGTAGCAAATTGTGCTATCAAATCTACTTTATCTTGCCTTTTTAATTCATATCCATCATGAAAAACCTGTACTCCATCAGCCCATGTAATTTTTTCATCCAATTCTGGAGTAGATCCCCAATCAATATCAATATGATCAGTATACGATGATGCAATATAAATCGAGGTATAATTATATATAAAAGACAAAGGTGCTAATGCTCCGATTAAAGCTAATCCATGTTGAACCTTACCCCACCATCCAATATCTTTAAGAAGTAATTCTACTTGATACGTATAAAACTCTCTTAGATTCGTTTCTATATATTCCTGATTATTTTTTTCTAGAAGTTTCTCTGTTTCTATAAAATCGGTAAAATCTTTCCATTGAGAATGGTCATCTATCTCTATATCTGCTCCAAGAATTGTAACCAAATCCGGTGTTTTCTCAAAAACTCTTATATAAGTAGCATAGGCATCTACACCTCCACTAAATAGCATTGAAGATCTATCTCCTTTAATTTGATTTTTAACTAGTTTTTTTGCAACTAATCCACCTTCTGTATTTTGCAAAGAATCTCGTTTTTGAAATTCCTTTTCCACAAGTTTAAGAGCATTAAAAAAATCTTCATCTACTTCTTCAACTTCGACTATAAATCCAGCATACCATGCAATAGGCATCATGTTAGATAAAAATGGTATCACAGCAATACTATCGGGAGTACTACTCACATCAACCCCATATTTAGAATAGAAAGGTTTATCCTTATTGAAGTATTTCTGAATCTGAGTATTGGCAGAATAATCATAAACAATTTTCTTGCCTTCCTCTATATATGATATTGTATGAAGTATTAGTTTTTCCATTACAATCTATTTTCGCCTCAATATTGAAGCAATTGGTTTTGAAAACAATTCTTTCTCATAGTCAAGCATCCCCAGAAAATACATAAGTAAAACAAAAACAGTTGTGTATGCACTTCCTTTAAAAATAAAATTCAACCATCCGTCACCTGGTATATAATTAATGAAATAGCCAATAACCACAACACTAATTACAACAGGGAAAGATTTATAAAGTAATTCTTTAAAAAATCGAATGATATTGAGTCCTATCTTTTTATGATAGTAAAAATTCATAGTATTTTGAACGATCAACCATCCTATAATCAATCCCGAGATCATTCCAACTGCTCCATATTGGATTGCTAAAACACCTCCTACAATTGCTCCCAGTACCATAAATACCAAATACAAGATCGCTTTGAATGACAATTTATTTTTTGCTTCTAAAATAGAATTCCCAAAGGCTTGTAGCAAAGGAATCGTGTATGCCACCATAATCATTAATGCAATAATATAAATCTCCCTACACTCCTGAATTGTATACCTAACATCGTCTTCTGAAACTCCTCCTCCAACCCATAGGTTCACAAATTGTTCTCCATACAACGTAAATGCTCCCAATACATACATTAAAATAATGAACGATAATCTCCCCAGTTTAATCATCATATTAGTCAATTCTTCGCCACTTGCATTATTCACTGACATTTGTGTTGCTCTGGGTAAAAAAACACTTGATATTGCAGTCGAGAAAGTACCATAATATGTCCCCAATGCGATTCCTATTCCGTAAATTCCTAGAACTTTTGGTACGCTCATAGAGCCCAATATCCAACTTCCCGATTTCCATTGTAACATTCCTACAAGAGAGAATACAAAGATCCAAGTAGAATACTTAAAAATCTGAATAATGTATTTTTTAGATAACTTATGAAGTTTAAATCTGACCTTAAGCTTTACAAGAACATAATATGCTGATACCGAAATAGTAAAAATATTAAATATAGTATCGACAATAACAAGAGATATTGCTCTACCTCCTAATAAAAGTACAGCAACAATTGTCGCTGACCTTAATAAATATCTAATAATACCAACAGATTCTGGAAACACAAATGCTTCATAACCTTTACAGATTCCTGTAAAAATCATACCTGGTAATTGAATCGCTAAATTAAAGATCAAAATGGCAAACATGATTTTTGCGATCTCAAGTTCTTCTGCACTAAATTTGGTAAAATAAGAGTCTATAAAAAAATAAAAAATAACCCCTAACAATACTACAAGTACAGAAATAACCAGATATAACAATCTAATCGTAGCTAAAAAATTTTCTTCTCCTTCTCTATCTTTTTCTGCTCTATATTTTGCTACAAAACGAACTACAGTATTTGTAAGACCAAAATCCAGGAGTGCTATTGTCCCTATTAATGCACCAATGGCATTAAATATACCGTATTCATCCTTCCCTATATTGCTAACGATAAATGGAGTCATCATTATTCCAATAATATTGGTAAGTATAATTTTTAAATACGTAAGTAACGCACCTTTTTTTAGTTGGCTCAAACTAGTTGGTTTATTAGTTGTTTAAATACTGTAACTAAAAATATCTTAATTATAATCTCCCGTGTACCTCTTCTTTTAGAATTCCTTTTACATCATAAAGAATTCCATTCGGTGCAAGTAAAGATTTCAAATTAATATCCAAAAATTCTTTATGTGCTACGGTTAATACAACAGCATCATAAGTATTATTAGGTAAATCAGTCGTTGTTTTTAGATTATATTCATGCATTACTTCATCGGGATTTGCCCAAGGATCATACACTGTGATATTTGTACCAAAATCACTTAATTGTTGAATAACATCTACAGCTCTTGTATTACGAACATCAGGGCAATTTTCTTTAAATGTTACTCCAAGCACTAATACATTAGCTCCCTTGATATGGATATCATGTTTTACCATAAGCTTAATAACTTC
Source organism: Aquimarina sp. AU119 (assembly GCF_900312735.1). Classification (NCBI taxonomy): domain Bacteria; kingdom Pseudomonadati; phylum Bacteroidota; class Flavobacteriia; order Flavobacteriales; family Flavobacteriaceae; genus Aquimarina; species Aquimarina sp. AU119. The sequence continues at coordinate 552,558 of NZ_OMPF01000022.1, forward strand.
TGATGCTACATACTGTCCCATACTATCATTTAATCTACGTCCGGCAAGAATAATTTCTGGATGATATCCAAATTCCTGAGCTCGTTGTGCCAAATAGTAAGGATCCACACCTATACAATGTCCACCAACCAAACCTGGTTTGAAAGGAAGGAAATTCCATTTTGTCCCAGCAGCTTCCAATACATCATTAGTATCAATATCCATTAGATTAAAAATCTTAGCTAACTCATTAACAAAAGCAATATTGATATCTCTTTGCGAATTCTCAATAACTTTAGCTGCTTCTGCAACCTTGATTGTTGGAGCAAGGTGAGTTCCCGCGGCAATTATAGAACCATATAAAGCATCTACTTTTTTGCCGATTTCTGGAGTAGATCCCGCTGTCACCTTAAGGATTTTCTCTACGGTATGTTTTTTATCGCCTGGATTGATTCGCTCTGGAGAATATCCTGCAAAAAAATCTTCATTAAATTTTAATCCGCTTATTTTTTCTAATACAGGAACGCATTCTTCCTCTGTAACCCCAGGATACACTGTAGACTCATACACCACAACATCTCCTTTCTTAAGCACATTTGCTACGGTTTCACTTGATTTATATAAGGGAGTAAGATCAGGTCTATTATTTTTATCTACCGGAGTTGGAACTGTAATTATATAATAATTACACTCCTTAATATCTTCTAGATTAGATGAACAATAAAGCCCATTCTCTTTTAAATCCGCATTACTTTTCAATACTGATTGTAACAAATCATCTTCTACTTCTAAAGTAGAATCTGTTCCAGAAGACAGCTCTTCGATTCTTTTTTGATTAATATCAAAACCTATTACTGGGTATTTAGTAGCAAATAACCTTGCTAAAGGTAATCCTACATATCCTAATCCAATGACGGCAATCTTAATATCCTGCATATTGATTCTTTATTTACTGGAAATTTGGAATTATTTTAAATTTTCCCAATACCATTTTACTGCTTCTTTTAATCCTGTTTTTATATCAAAATTAGGGTTATATTCTAGAAATTTCTTTGCTTTATCAACCGATGCCAAAGAATGTGGTATATCTCCTTTTCGTTCTGGTCCGTACTGTACATCTACATTTGCTATAGCATTATCATATGCTGACAAATATTCTTTTAAAAGTGTCGTTAACTCATTTAATGTCGTTCTTTCCCCAAAAGCTGTATTATACACATTATTTAAAGCTTCAGTATTTTCAGATACTATGGATAACAAATTCATCTGAATTACATTATCTATATAGGTAAAATCTCTTGAAAACTCGCCGTCTCCGTTAATTACCGGAGATTCATATTTCATGAACTGCATTACAAATTTTGGAATTACAGCAGCGTAAGCTCCATTAGGATCCTGTTTACGTCCAAAAACATTAAAATAGCGCAAACCTATTGTATCTAAATCATACGTTCTTTTAAAATTATCCGCATATAATTCATTAACATATTTTGTAATAGCGTATGGAGATAAAGGTTTTCCGATTTTTTCTTCTATTTTGGGCAATGCTTTAGAATCTCCATAAGTGGAAGAACTTGCCGCATAAACAAAACGTTTTACACCCGTATCACGAGAAGCAACTAACATATTAAGAAATCCACCGACATTTACATCATTAGTTGTAATAGGATCATTAATTGATCGTGGAACAGAACCTAATGCTGCCTGATGTAATACAAAATCCACACCATCACATGCTTTATTACAATCTTCTAGGTTTCTAATATCTCCTTCAATAAAAGTAAAATTAGAATTTTCTATAAACGCTGAAAGGTTTTTTTTATGTCCTGTAGCAAAATTATCCAGCCCTATTACAGTACTCCCAATATCCAAAAGTGCTTCACAAAGATTAGACCCGATAAAACCGGCTGCACCAGTCACAAGTATTTTTGAGGAACGAAGGTGTTCCAGCTGTTTAGTGTTCATTTATTCTGTTTTAATTCCCTGTTTTTAAGTCCCAAAGACTATACATTAATATAGCCAGCGCGAAATTAACATTTACTTACACAACAAACAACATATGTTAAAGGGGATTTTACCCCTATTTAGAATTCGTTACCCATAATTGATTAAAAAAAGATAAGCTATGCTAAAAAATAAAACACAAGAATCTAAAAACCAACAACTTATCAATAATCATATTTTTTATGAACTATAACGTTTTCTTAATTTACAACTAGAATTTGTGTGAATTAGCAAATCTTATTTATTCACGGTAAACCGGGTAGCATCCGCATAGTGTATTATATATTTTTGTTATGGTTAATTATCCAACATAAAGTAATCAAAATATGAAAAACAGAAAACAGAAAAGTTGTCTTGAAGAATATACAAATAAAAAAGCTGACTATTTTTCCAAAATTGAAGGATTTGATGATTCAGAACTAATGGCGGTTAACGACAAAATTAAAAAACATTTATATCAAACATTAAATTTGATTGACTCTATGAAAGTAGATTCGGGCGCGACTGATACACTAAGCGCTTTTTTTACCCAATTAAAGGAGCTATTAATTGGCAAAAAACCTATTCAAGCACTTGTATTCTACTTTAATAGAGACGGCGGTGAATTATTTTTAAGCGCATACGGTGCCTTAAAACCAGATTCTTTTATGGATAAAGAACTATCACTTTCAAATCGATTAGATAATGAAGTAGTAGGTGAAATAGGACCTATTAAAATATTTAATTATAACGAGATAAAAGAAGATGCTTTGTATTATGATGAAATTGATGACTGCGATCTGGAGTATGAAAATGACTATATTAATGAATTAATCATATTAAAAGCTTATGCTATTTTCGAAGAAATACTCCTCAAACTAGACTTAAAAAATCTACTTTCTGATATACAGATTATATCTCCCTTTTACAGCTACATACAAGAACATGATGGAGGTGAATCTAATTTACTAACTATTTTTGAGAAGTAATCATTATAAGGTGTAAGAAAACATAACACTTTTAAGCTTAATAGAAAGGTTTATGCTTATTTGCAAAGTAACCAAATCTAAAACTTGGCATTTATAAAAAATGATAAAAGCAAAATATTTACATTTAGTTTAATAATCTGAAACGTATTACTCATCACCGATGCTACTAAGTTTCTTACACAAGACGATAAAGAGAGAATATGAAATTGAATCCAATAAAAATTGTAATACATCTTTTTATGAGCCTGTGCCTATCTTCGCTTACTACAGTCTCTGCTCAGGGTTCTGAACTAAACGATCAACTATACGATGTATTATCTAAAACCAAGTATAGAAAAGCTAAAAAATTGATCAAACAAGGTGCTGATGTAAATGCGATATTTAATGATAATGGAAAAAGAGAAACACTTCTAATTCGCGCAGCAGCAAAAGGAAACATAGAACAACTTAAATTTTTATTAGAATATGGCGCAGATGTAAATAAGAAATTAAGTAAAAATAACCTTATCGCATATAATGATAAGGCCATTACTTATGCATTAAAAAACAAACATTCTGAAGCTGTTAAAATATTATACAATGCAGGAGCTCTTATCCCTTGGGAATATACTGTGGATCATATAGGAATCGAGGCATTACAAACTTTAGCCGATGTTTCTGTCGATTTTAACGCACCAGGATACGATGGCAGATATGCTTTAGAATTTGGTAATCATCAAAGTAAAAATATAAATGATGATTCGACAAATACTATCTGGAAATATTTGGTTGATCATGGTGCTAATCCAAACCTGGTTTGTTTGCTATGCACTCAGACAAAATATAATGATACAATAGCAATTAAACAATTAATTGCTCTAGGAGCAGATATCAATCAAACAGATAACAAAGGAAATAATGCATATTATTATTCAAAAAACAACAGTAGCACACGTAAACTGTTAATCAAACAAGGTATTTCTTTTGACATTAAAACGCTTAGTTTTTCATTTGTAAAACAGAATTTGGATGATATACAATTTATACACTTACTCAATTCTAAAGGTTATATTTTTTCAGAAAAACTCCTACTTGAAGCTATTAAAATGAAAGACATTACACTTGTTAAACTAATGCTCGACGGTAATGAATCTGATCATTTAAAAAAAGAGAGCTCCATAGTTTTGCATACTGCAATGAGATATAGAAAAAATGATAATATCAAGATTTTATTATCATATGGAGCAAATCCAAATGCTGTTGATAACAATAAGCAAACAAGCCTACATATTGCTGCTCAATTTAATGATTTTGAAATGATTAAACTTCTTATTAAATATGGTGCGGACCTCAATAAAATAAACAAACGAGGGGAAACTGTCTTGAGTTTATTGTCATCAGGAAAAAACAGCAACACTCTAAGAAATGTAAAATACATCATCAATAAAGGCGGAAAAGACCCTAACAACAAGGCTCTTTTGAATGCTACACAAAAGGGAAACATACAACTTATTGATTTGTTACTAGAAAACGGTTATGAAATTAATCCTAAGATCGGAGCTTCTCCTTTATATGAAACAACGAATCTCAAAGTATTTAAACATTTGATTTCTAAAGGAGCAGATATTACTAGGTACAAATCATATGATCAGTATTCTATTTTAGAAAACATCATAGAATCACAAAACCTTGATTTATTAAAATATACATTATCTGTTGGTGCTGATCCAAATGTAAAAGGTGAATTTGGAACCCCTATTTTATTTACAACTAGAAACTATGAACAAATAGCTCTTTTATTACAATATGGTGCCAAAGTCGATGCACGAAACACTACTCAACCATTTCATAATTACACCACTGTACCTGATAAAATGCTTTTACATATTGCCGCAAAACAAGACAACCTTAAACTAGTTAACTTATTATTGTCTTATGGAGCGAGTAGAAAATCTATTGATTATTTTGGAAAAATGCCTCATGAATATGCAGGGTCAAAAACGAAAAAAATATTACAATTTTAATATTTCATGAGCATCACAAATCTAATATCCAGACAAATTAAGTATCATTTTATTATTGTTATATTTTTAGTCCCCGTTTTACTTACTGCACAAAACAGTAAACTCCAAAAACAATTATATGAAGCAATATCAAAAAGTGAATATTTAGAAGTTAAAAAACTTATCAAACAAGGAGCTAATCCAAATATTCCAGATAGAAATCGCGAAACTGCATTAAGTTTATTAGTAAAAAAACCTATTGACGAAGCGCTTCCTAATATAGATTTCATTTTAAAAAATGGAGGCACCGATATAAACAACAAAGCTCTACATAAAGCTGTACAACTAGGAAAAATCCCCCTTATTGATTTTTTACTAGAAAATGGATCAGAGATTAACCCTAAAAAAGATAGTCATCATCCATTACTTTCTGCAACAAAAGATTTACAAGTTTTTAAACACTTAGTGTCAAAAGGAGCGAATATACATAAATGCCCCATTTATTCATTATTTCATATCATACAAGGAGATATTAGTCTATTAAAATATGCCTTATCTATAGGTCTTAATACTAATGGAGCAGAAGATGATTATGGTAGACCGATAGTACATATAGTTAGTTTTGAAAAATTAGAGATTTTATTACAATATGGTGCTAAAGTCGATATCCCCCTAAAGTCACAATACAATAGAACCTTACTTCATCGAGCCGCATTCGAAGATAATCCTAAACGGGTACGGTTATTACTTAAGTATGGAGCCAACAAAAATGCTAAAGACAGTTTTGGATACATTCCTTTTCAATATGCCGGAGAAGAAACAAAAAAATTACTACAACTTTGATCTAAAATATTCTAATAAACTATATAAAACTAATATGCTAACAATGCTAATAATTCTTCTTCAAATCTATTTTTTGATAGATATTGATTTTCTAAATTAGTATCAAATGGTATTGGTGTTTGTATACTAGCCACTCGCTTAACCGGTGCATCTAAAAATTGAAAACAGTTTTCCATAAGCAAGGCAGAAATATCTGAAGCTATACCACCAAATAAAGTATCTTCTTGCAAAATAATAGCCTTACCAGTCTTTTTAACTGATTTATAAATTGTTTCTATATCCAAAGGCTGTAGCGTTCTTAAATCAATAAGATCTGCTTTAATACTCAAGTGTTTTTCTAGTATCTCTAATGCCCAATGCACAGCAGCTCCATAACTAATAATGGTAACATCTTCTCCAGTTTTTAGTAAGGATGCTTTCCCCAAAGGTAGATTATAATACCCTTCAGGAACTTCTTGACGAATGCTCCTATATAAAGCTTTATGTTCAAAAAACAAGACTGGATTAGGGTCCTCTATTGCCGTTACTAACAACCCTTTTGCGTCTACAGGAAATGCTGGATATACAACCTTAAGCCCAGGAGTTTTAGTAAACCATGCTTCATTTGTTTGACTATGGAATGGCCCTGCTCCAACACCCGCTCCACAAGGCATTCTTATTACAACATCAGACGATTGATTCCATCTATAATTTGACTTTGCTAACAAATTTACAATAGGATTAAATCCTGAAGACACAAAATCTGCAAACTGCATCTCAACGACCGCCTTATGCTGATTTACTGACAAACCATACGCTGCAGAAACAATTGCTGATTCACAAATAGGGGTATTTCGAATACGATCTTTGCCAAACATCTCAACAAAACCTTCGGTGATTTTAAAAACACCTCCATATTCTGCTATATCTTGCCCCATAATTACAAGATCATTATATTGTTGCATTGATACTTTCAAACCATCAGAAATTGCATCAACCAACCTTAGTTCTGTAGTTTTTGTGTTTGGTCTTTTTTCTATATAATCAAATTCAGCATAAACAGCATTCAATTCTTTATCTAAATCTATATTAACTTTTTCTTCATTATTGGCCAGATCCCAATGAGTTTCTATTTCTTTTTTTATTTCTGATCGTTTTTCAAGCTCTTCTTCCAGAGAAATAATCCCTTGGTTAACTAAATATTCTTTATAATTTTCTATCGGGTCTTTTGCTGACCAATATTCCATCAATTCTTGAGGTACATATTTAGTTCCACTTGCTTCTTCATGGCCTCGCATTCTAAAGGTTTTAAATTCAAGTAAAACCGGACGAGGATTTTGTTTCATACTTTTTGCCAATTCATTAACCTTGTGATACACTTCCAACACATTGTTTCCATCAATAACATAAGACTCCATTCCATAACCAGCCCCTCTATCAGCTAGGTTTTTACAATTATACTGCTCACTTGTTGGTGTAGATAGACCATATCCATTATTTTCTATACAAAACAGTACTGGTAAATTCCATATCGAAGCTATATTAAGGGCTTCATGAAAATCTCCTTCACTGGTCCCTCCTTCTCCGGTAAAGACAGCAGTAACTTTATTATTTTTTTTCAAAAGATTACCAAGAGCAATTCCACAAGCAATCCCCATTTGTGGCCCCAGATGTGAAATCATCCCTACAATATTATATTCTTGAGTACCAAAATGAAAAGAACGATCACGACCATTAGTGAATCCATTTGATTTTCCCTGCCATTGACTAAACAATCTAGATAGCGGTATATCTCTTGTTGTAAATACTCCTAAATTACGATGCATCGGTAACACATACTCATCATCATCTAATACTGCTGTGATCCCAACAGATATTGCTTCCTGACCAATCCCACTAAACCATTTGGATATTTTACCTTGCCGTAATAATACCAGCATTTTTTCTTCAATAAGTCTTGGCTTAAGCATTCTAAAATACAATGAAATAAGAATATCATCACTATATGCTTTCTTATCGAAATTCAATTCTTGTTTTTCCTCAGAAATGTGCTCCATAAAAGAAAATTTGTTAGGTAAATGTAATTATTTTTATTTCAGAACCCTCATCAGTATTACAATATTATTAAGTAGTTGTTAATTTCGTTCAAACAGTTCTATGAATTAATTAAATTTACTGTGAATTAGGGATTACACAGACATAATTAATTAATTTGACCGATATTTTATAACTGTAAATAAATTTGCAGTACTATTAGGTATTTTTAACCAAATACAACTATTTTAGTACTATTAAGACACAAAGATTAAATCCAATGAATAATATACCAAGTGTAGATTTGGCTGATTTTTTATCTGATGATCCATCACGTAAACAAAAATTTGTCAACGAAATAGGAAAAGCGTACGAAGAAATAGGTTTTGTAGCCTTAAAAAATCACTTTTTAAGCGAAATGCTTGTCGAGAATTTATATAAAGAAGTTAAAGCTTTTTTTGCTCTACCCATTGATACTAAAGAAAAATATGAAATTGAAGGATTAGGTGGACAACGCGGCTATACCTCATTTGGGAAAGAGCATGCTAAAGGAAAAAAGGAAGGGGATTTAAAAGAATTTTGGCATTTTGGACAAGAACCGGATGCAGATGCTAACTTAACCGAAGAATACCCTCCTAATGTAACAGTCAATGAACTTAAAGATTTTAATGAAACCGGAATGCAAGCATATCGAATGCTGGAAAAAACCGGAATTTATGTTTTAAGAGCATTAGCTTTATATATCGGATTGGACGAGTATTATTTTGATCATTGGGCCAGTAATGGCAATAGCATATTACGACCTATCCATTACCCTCCAATAAAAGAAGAACCCAAAGGAGCAGTTAGAGCAGGTGCGCATGGAGATATTAATTTAATAACTTTATTAATGGGAGCATCAACTGGTGGACTCCAAGTACAGCGTAAAGATGGAGAATGGATTGATGCCATTCCTCAAGAAGACGAATTGGTAATTAACGTCGGCGACATGCTAGAAAGACATACTAATAATAAACTTCGCTCTACAATTCATAAGGTAATAAACCCTCCCAAAGAACAATGGAGTAACCCAAGGTATTCTATTCCTTTCTTTATGCATCCTAGAAGCGACATGAAATTGAATTGCCTTGAAGAATGTATTACTAAAGATAACCCAAAGCAATATGAAGATATCACAGCTGGTGATTTCTTACATCAGAGATTAGTTGAGATTGGTCTCATAAAAAAATAGTTTCATCACATGGATTTACAAGATCAATTAAAAAATTTATTCCCTGATCATCAACCAGAAAAAGAAGAAATAATTAAGGATGACAAGGATCAAATCTGGATGCAAGAAGATCCTATTATATGCAAGTATGAAAAACGAAAAGGTAAACCTATTACTATACTAGAAGGATATACTGGTGCTGATGAAGATTTTAAAAAACTTGCAAAGGAATTAAAAACTCGATTAAGCGTTGGTGGAAGCTTTAAAAATGATGCTATTATCATACAAGGAGATTATAGAGATCAAATTATGAGTATCCTTAAAGACAAAGGGTTTAAGGTAAAACGTGTAGGAGGATAATAAGCTAACACTAACTATTTTGAGCATAAACACATTACATATTACTAACGGGGATAGTCTTACCCAAAGAATGAAGGAACTAAACCTTGTGACAGGAGATTTTTTAACCTGGCGTGAGATGTTTTGTGAAGGACCAACAGTTATAGAAATAGAAACAGAGCAGTCTATAAAAAAACGGAAAGCTTTTTTAAAAAAATACTATCGAATTGATTCTTCTGAATACGAAGAGAAGTTCATTTCTCAACTAAAAAAAACAGATCAATTAACAACATATGATGAAATAATTTTATGGTTCGAATACGATCTATTTTGTCATATCAATATGATTGCTGCAATTAGTTTATTACTTCGAAAAGGTGTTCACAACATTCCTGTATATTTAGTTTGTAGCGGAAGAATCGAGCATGAAAAAAAATTATTTGGACTCTGTGAATTGCCTGACATACAACTGAAAAAACATTACCAAAATAAAGTCCTTTTAAATGAAGATGACCTAGAGCTTGCTTCTCACATATGGACTTTGTATTGTGAGTCAAAACCTCAAAAAATAGTTGGGCAAATCAAAAAACACTCTTCTTTTGAGTATTTATCAATATGCCTAAGAGCACACTTACAACGCTTCCCAAATATGCTTACAGGTCTTAACGTTTTAGAGCATAACATTCTTGAAATGATAGATCAGTATCAAATCAAAAACATTAAGCAACTCATGGGGTATGCTTTAGAATACCAAGGATATTATGGGTATGGAGATATGCAAATGAAACGTGTACTCGCAAGACTTTTTCAATTTTTAGATCAAACAAAAGATCGCCTCTTACTATCAGAAAGAGGGAAACTGGCATTACAACATAAAAAGAATTTTTATAATACACAGATATTAGATTGGCATTACGGAGGAGTTAAAAAATATGACTACCTATACAACGATGAATCACATACACTCTTAAAATTATAATATGGCAATAGCCGAATCTGAATTAATTCTCAATCCAGATGGTAGTATATACCATCTAAACTTAAAACCCGAGCATATAGCTGACACAGTTATTACCGTTGGGGACCCTGATCGAGTTCCACATGTTACCAAGTACTTTGACAAAATTGAACATAAAGTCAGTAAACGAGAGTTTCATACGCAAACAGGAGTATATAAAGGCCAGAGACTTACGGTTATCTCTACAGGTATTGGCACAGATAATATTGATATTGTGTTTAATGAATTAGATGCTTTGGTCAATATAGATTTTAATACTCGAGAAATCAAGAAAAAACATAAAGCATTACAAATAATCAGAATAGGAACTTCGGGAGCTATACAATCAAATATCCCCATAGACAGTTTTATAGTTTCTGAAATAGCCGTTGGATTTGACAGCTTATTACATTTTTATGATAGTCACCATATTCAATCACCAGAAATTTCAACAGCATTAATAAAACATCTCCATTGGGATAAAAACAAATCATTACCTTATACTGTATCGTTTGATGAAAAACTTGGAAATCATATGGTAAGTGATTTAGCACATAAAGGGGTTACAGTTACCAATGTAGGCTTTTATGGACCTCAAGGAAGAATTTTAAGGTTGCCTATTCAAGATAAGGAGCTCAATGATAAAATGGCTTCTTTTTCTTATGAAAATAAAAAAATAACCAATTTAGAAATGGAAACTGCTGGCATTTACGGAATGGCTAAACTATTAGGTCACAAGGCAGTATCTATGAACGCTATATTAGCAAATCGAGCTACAGGAGAGTTCAGCCAAAATCCGAAAAAGATTGTTGATGAATTAATACAATATACACTAAATAAGCTGGTAACGATGTAATAAAAAAGGGAAGACCTATATCTTCCCTTTTTTTTAATTCTTTTTCATAAGTATTTAACCAAATAAGATTTTGAGGCTAATTAATAAATTGGTAAGTAACAATACCGCAATAAAGACTACAATCCCATTCTCTAGAGAATTATTTTTTAGTTTTGCAACCTTTACATACGCATTTTTATTTTTTAAAAAATTCTTTTTCATAGCAATATTGTTTTATTTTGGGTTAAAACTTATTCAAATATATTTTTCTCTGGAAAAACAACAGAACAAACATACAAAATAGAATTCTTTTTATCGTTAAAAAACAAATAAAATCGATAAAATACACATTTTTCAATTTTTTAAGAGATATGAATACAATCAAAATAGGAGGTGTTCCTGAGCATTTTAATTTACCTTGGCATCTAAGTATAGAAGATAACAGTTATTCGAAAAAAAATATTGATCTAGAATGGACATCTTACCCAGGAGGCACAGGCGCGATGTGTGAAGCACTCAGAAACAAAGACATAGACATTGCCATTATCCTCTCAGAAGGTATTATAAAAGATATTATCGCTGGTAATCCCAGTAAGATTGTACAAACCTATATACAAACTCCTCTAATATGGGGAATTCATGTGGGTGCTCATTCAAAATACACAAATCTTTCTGAATTAAAAAACACGAAAGCAGCTATTAGCCGATATGGTTCTGGCTCGCATTTAATGGCCTATGTAAATGCCGAAAATCAAGGATGGGAAACTTCTGATCTTCAATTTGAAGTTATAAAAAATCTTGAAGGCGCTGTAGAAGCATTAACTAAAGGAAGTGCTGATTATTTTATGTGGGAACACTTTACCACAAAACCTTTGGTCGACAACGGAACTTTTAGGAGAATTGCAGACTGCCCTACTCCCTGGCCTTGTTTTGTGATTGCCGTTAGAGAAGAAATACTTACTTCAAAAAAAGAAGAGATAAAAACTATTCTCGATATTATAAATACTACTACTACAGATTTCAAACATATTCCAAGTATTGATAAAACACTTGCTCTTAGGTATGATCAAAAACTGGAAGACATCCAAAAATGGCTTCAAATCACAGAATGGAGTCAATCTAACATTAAAAGTGATACACTATTAAAAATCCAAAATCATTTACTTAGTTTAGGTATTATTGACAAAAAATACACCCCAGAAGAACTACTATACAGTATATAAATAGATATATTAACAGTTATTTTGACATTTTTAAGATAATCCTAGTAGGGTTTAATAAAAATGAAACGTTACTAAATAAAGAATCTTTTAAAGAATTAAGATTTAAAATAAAGTATACACTAAATACTTTATCAATATTTAGAAAATAATGAAATATTAAATAACTATATGGGGAGCACACGCTTACATAAAATATTTTTGTACATTTGCCGAGCCTACCCCAATGATATGAACTAATTATTAATGTGCACGCAACCTTTTAAGGTTTCATGTATCTAATAGTTAACTAACAAATCTTTTATGGTAACTTTTTTAATAATATTAGCAGCTCTTGTTACATTTAACTTTATTCTACTTAAGTTAAGTACACATTCAACTGGATCAGACAAAAAGAAATCTGGAACTGAAAAAGTTCAGATTAATTCAATATCTGATCAACCATCAGATAAGTCGGAATCTTCTAAAATACCTAACGCCGCATAAATAAAATTTACCAATTAATTTTATTTTGATTGGTATTTTCTAAATATGCATTAGTAGAACTAAAGTGTTTATTTCCGAACCAATACCCTCTGTTTGCACTTAATGGAGAAGGATGACCACTGGATAAAACGCAATGTTTAGATCTATCAATTTTAGCTCCTTTTTTCTTAGCATACCCTCCCCATAACAAAAAAACAACATTTTCCTTTTTATCAGATATCTTTTGAATTACAGCATCTGTAAACTTCTCCCAACCTTTATTTTGATGAGATCCAGCCTGATGAGCTCTTACGGTTAATGTAGCATTTAAAAGCAAAACCCCCTGTTTTGCCCAGCGTTCTAAATTAACATTAGATGAAAAAGGTATACCTAAATCAGTTTCAATTTCTTTGAAAATATTAATTAATGAAGGTGGTGCTGCAACTTCATTATTTACCGAAAAACATAAACCATTAGCTTGTCCAACTCCATGATAAGGATCTTGACCGATAATAACCACCTTAACATCATTAAATCCACAATGATCAAAGGCTGCAAAAATCTCAGAACCCTTAGGGTAACATGTATATTGTTTATATTCTGTTTTTACAAAATTTGCTAATTCTACAAAATAAGGCTCTTCAAATTCGCTTTTTAATTCATCATTCCAGCCCTTTTCAATATTTACATTCATATAGTCATTAAAAAATTATTGCAAATGTGTACTTTTGCTTCGTTTTAAAATCGATGGAAGATAACCCAAAAATCGGGTAAAAAAAAGTATGATTCGTATTTCTAAAAAAACACTAGACGATCTTGAATTCAATACTGTTCTCAATCATATTGAAGAACAGTGTAATACTGATTTAGGTAAATCAAAGGCATTGCAAATTGTCCCTTTAAAAACCAAAGAACAACTTCATATTGCTTTGCAAGAAGTATCAGAATATAAAGCTTCTTTCTTAAATGATGCTCGTATTCCTAATCATGGATTTGATAGCATCAACAAAGAGATTCAATTGTTGAGTATAGAAAATACTTTTTTAGAAGCGCTAAATCTAAAAAGACTTATTTCTATAAGTACTACTGTAAATGATTTATTACTTTTTTTTAAAAAATATTCAGAATTATATCCATCTCTTCACAAAACATCTTCACAAATACAATTAACTAAAGAAATAATTAATCTAATCGAAGTTGTGGTTGACAAATTCGGTGAGATTAAAGATAATGCTTCTCCTACCCTTTTAGGGCTTAGAAGGGAGATTAACAGCGTTCAAGGAAAATTAAATGGAAGTTTTGGTAAAGATCTATCTCGATATAATAGTCTGGGATATCTTGATGAGATTAAAGAAAGTGTTGTAGATAACCGAAGAGTTCTTGCTGTAACTGCCATGTATCGTCGTAAAGTTAAAGGTGCTATCATGGGTAACTCAAAAACCGGAAGCATTGTTTACATAGAACCAGAAGCAACGTTACGGTTTAGTCGGGAACTTAGCAATCTAAAATATGAAGAGCGAGAAGAAATCGTAAAAATATTGAAAAGTCTTACCGATAAATTACGGCCTTTTATAGAATTATTACAAGAATATCAAGAATATCTAAGTGATATAGATATCGTATCTGCAAAAGCCAAATATGCAGAAAGATTAAATGCTGTTTTACCCAAAATAACCAATGATCGCGAATTAACACTTAAAGATGCCTATCATCCATTATTATATATCAACAACAAAACAAAAGGAGAAAAAACATTTCCCCAGACCATTTCTCTAGATCAAAACAATCAGATCATTGTAATCTCGGGTCCTAATGCAGGTGGTAAAAGTATTACCTTAAAAACCATTGGTTTATTACAAATTATGCTACAGAGTGGTATGCTTATTCCTGTTCATGAATATAGTAGAATGTGTTTATTTGATGTTATCTTAACCGATATTGGAGATAATCAATCTATAGAAAATCACCTTAGTACATATAGTTATCGTTTAAAAAACATGAACTATTTTCTTCGAAAATGTAACGATAGAACTTTATTTCTTATTGATGAATTTGGTACAGGAAGTGATCCTGAACTAGGAGGTGCTTTGGCTGAAGCTTTTTTAGAAGTTTTTTATGAAAAAAAATCTTTTGGAATCATTACAACGCACTATGCAAATTTAAAAATGCTTGCCAATGAGTTACCAAATATGAGTAATGCCAATATGTTGTTTGATGCAAAAACCTTAGAACCTCTATTCAAGTTATATCTTGGTGAAGCAGGAAGTTCGTTTACATTTGAAGTCGCACAAAAAAACGGAATTCCTTATAGCCTAATTAATAAAGCAAAGAAAAAAGTAGAAAGAGGCAAAATTCGTTTTGACAAAAGTATTGCCAATCTTCAAAAAGAAAGATCTAAATTACAAAAGACAACTTCTACCCTTAAAACAAAAGAACAAAAGACTGAGGAAGAAAAAGAACGTTTAGAAAAGATCAATGATCGTATCCAACGTAAACTCGAAAGTTATCAGGAATTATATGATAGTAATCAACGTATGATATATTTAGGTCAGAAAATAGATGATTTAAACCAAAAATACTTTAACAACAAGAAAAAAAAGGAACTCATTAATGAATTTATAAAAATCGTTGAAGTAGAAAATTCCAAACGAAAAAAACAAAGCTCCAAACAAAGACACATAGAAAAAGTAAAAGAACAAAAGGTAGTCAAAGAAGTAAAAGAAAAGGTTAAAGTCATTAGGGAAAGAAAAAAAGAAGAGAAAAAAAAGGAAGAAAAAATACTTGAATCAAAACCTAAAATTACTTTGAAAATTGGTGATAGAGTACGAATGATTGATGGCAAATCTGTAGGTACAATTGACACTTTAGAAAAGGGAAAAGCAGTAGTGAATTATGGGATTTTCACCACCAATGTTGCCGTCGATCAATTAGAATTTGTAGAACGAAAAAAGAAATGATACCATAACCTATCTAAAGTCATTCTCCTTGTTAAAGTATCCTTAAACCACAATCCTGAGAATTTTATCTTTATATATTTGGATTTATTAGTTAAAAATTGCTACCATAATCATGCGAAAATTACTTCTTGTAATCAGTATTAGTATTACATTCCCTCTTCTTGCCATAGCGCAACAACCTAAAAAACCCAATGCAGTAGAAATTCATGAAGCTATTAAAAAACTTAACTTTTTAGGTTCTGTATTATATGTTGCAGCTCATCCAGATGATGAAAACACAAGACTTATTTCCTATATGTCAAATAAGGTAAAAGCGCGTACAGCTTACTTATCACTGACTCGTGGTGATGGAGGTCAAAACCTTATTGGTCCAGAAATAAGAGAATTACTTGGTGTAATTAGAACACAAGAATTATTAGCTGCACGAAGAACAGATGGAGGAAGCCAAATGTTTTCAAGGGCAAATGATTTTGGATATTCAAAGCATCCCGACGAGACTCTTGCCATTTGGGATAAAAAAGAAGTACTAAGTGATGTAGTATGGGCAATGCGTAAATTCAGACCAGATGTAATTATTAATCGTTTTAACCATAGAACCCCTGGGTCAACACATGGTCATCACACCTCTTCTGCAATGTTAAGTGTTGAAGCTTTTGATTTGGTTGCTGATAAAACTGTATATCCTGATCAATTAGAACATGTAAGTACATGGCAACCTAAACGGTTATTTTTTAATACTTCCTGGTGGTTTTATGGAAGCAGAGAAAATTTTGAAAAAGCAGACAAAACTAATTTATTAGATTTTGAAACTGGAGTGTACTATCCAACATTAGGCCTTTCTAATCCAGAAATTGCTTCTTTAAGTAGAAGTCAGCATAAATCTCAAGGGTTTGGAAGTACAGGTACCAGAGGAAGTCAAACAGAATATATAGAATTAATAAAAGGAGAATTACCAAAAGACAAAACCAATATTTTTGAAGGAATTGATACTTCCTGGAATCGCGTTAAGGGAGGCAAAGCTATAGGTGATATTCTATATGAAGTTGAAAACAAGTTTGATTTTAATAACCCTTCTGCTTCAATTTCACAATTAGTAAAAGCATATCAATTAATAGAACAATTAGAAGATACTCATTGGAAATCAATTAAATCCAAAGAAATAAAGGATATTATAGCAGGTGTTTCTGGTCTCTATCTAGAGGCAGTTTCAAAAGAATCTAATGCTACAAGAAACAGTAAGATAACAATAGACATTGAGGCTATTAATCGTAGTTCGGCTCCAATTGCATTAAAATCTATAAAAATTGCAACATTAGGGATTACAGAAACTCCCGGAATCAGTTTAGAAAACAATATAAGAAAAACGTACAAATTAGATGGAAAAGTTACTGCCGATGCCAAATACACCAGTGCATATTGGTTAAAAGAAAAAGGTTCATTGGGCATGTATACTGTTACTGACCAAAAATTAATTGGTACACCAGAAACGAATCATCAAATTAAGGCAGTTTTCAACATTGAAATTAATGGAGCTGCTATCGCATATGAGAAGGATATTGTTTTTAAAACTAATGATCCTGTAAAAGGTGAAGTATACAAACCTTTTGAAATTATCCCTGCGGTTTCTGCAAGTATTAAGGATAAAGTTATCATTTATGCAAATGGACCTTCAAAACAAATTCCTGTAGCTATAAAAACAGGAGCACCTAATATTAGTGGTGTCGTTTCTCTTTCTTACCCCGAAGGTTGGCAAGTATCACCTGAAACAATAAACTTTAGTTTAACCCAAAAAGGAGAAGAAAAAACCGTGGTTTTTACATTAACTGCTCCTAAAAATCAAAGCGAGGGATATATTTCACCAAAAGTTAAGGTAAATGGAACCACATATAGTAATGAAATAGTTACTATATCATATGAACATATTCCTGAACAAACTGTTGTGATGCCTTCTGAGACTAAAGTCGTTCGTTTAGATATACAAAAGAAAGGGCAAAATATAGGATATATAGAAGGAGCAGGTGATGTTGTTCCAGAGAGTTTAAGACAAATTGGGTATAAAGTGACTACTATAAACCCTGAATCCATATCTGCAGAAACATTAAAATCATTTGATGCCATTGTCGTGGGAATTAGAGCTTATAATACTATAGATCAATTAAAATTCAAGCAAGAGCATTTATTAAATTATGTAAAAAATGGAGGGAATCTTGTTATTCAATATAATACAAACCGAAGATTAAAAGTAACTGACAATCTAGGTCCTTATCCTTTAAAATTATCTAGAGATCGGGTAACCGATGAAAATGCAAAAATTACATTCTTAGCACCAGATCATCAAGTTTTAAACTCACCAAATAAAATTACTTCCGAAGATTTTAATGGTTGGGTACAGGAACGTGGGTTATACTTCCCTAATGAATGGTCAAAAGAATATACTGCAATCCTTTCAGCTAATGATAAAGGAGAGTCAGAAAAGAAAGGCCCTTTATTAGTTGCAAAATACGGAAAGGGATATTATGTATATACTGGATTAAGCTTTTTTAGAGAATTTCCAGCAGGAGTATCTGGTGCATATCGTCTTTTTGCTAATATGTTATCATTAGGAAAATAAGCATCAAATTACAACCATAAAATTAAGAAAAATTGATATGGAGGAAACAACAAAAAAAGCAAAATGGAAAAAATTGTATACAGCAGTACTTATTGCTAATGCAATTTATATTATACTGTTCTATCTCATTACAAATATGTATTCATCATAATTCTCTATTAAGAGCAACTTCATCAATTCAAACTAATTTAATCAATCAATTTTTATGCAAACCGTCGATTGGATCGTACTACTAGGAACTTTATTATTCATTGTATTATATGGAGCCTGGAAAACAAAAGGCAGTAAAAATGTAAAAGATTACATACGCGGTGGTAATGATGCACACTGGTGGACCATAGGATTATCTGTAATGGCCACTCAAGCAAGTGCTATTACTTTTCTTTCTGCTCCTGGACAAGCTTTTCATGATGGTATGGGGTTTGTTCAATTTTACTTTGGGGTACCTATTGCTATGATTGTAATTTGTATGGTTTTTATTCCTATTTATCATAGATTAAATGTTTACACAGCATATGAATATTTAGAAAGTCGGTTTGACCTAAAAACAAGAAGTCTAACTGCTATATTATTTTTAATTCAAAGAGGTTTAGCTGCAGGGATAACTATTTTTGCTCCCGCCATCATATTATCATCTGTATTAGGATGGGATCTCACTACTTTAAATATTATAATTGGTATTTTAGTTATTATTTATACTGTTTCTGGAGGAACCAAGGCTGTTAATATTACTCAAAAACAACAGATGGGTATTATTTTTATTGGTATGCTGATTGCTTTTTTTATTATCATCAGTTATCTCCCCGAAGGAATTACCTTCTCTAATGCTCTTGATATTGCAGGTGCCAGTGGTAAAATGGAAATTCTTGATTTTTCTTTCGATCTTGATAATCGATATACATTTTGGAGCGGAATTATTGGAGGAACATTTTTGGCCCTCTCCTACTTCGGGACAGATCAAAGTCAGGTACAACGATATTTAACCGGTAAATCTATCAAAGAAAGTCAACTTGGACTATTGTTTAATGGCCTCTTAAAAGTACCAATGCAATTTTTCATTTTGCTTGTTGGTATTATGGTATTTGTTTTTTATCAGTTTAATGCGTCTCCTCTTAATTTTAATCCTAAAAGTAAAGAAGCCATTACAAACTCTCAATATGCAGAGGAGTACACTCAATTAGAAAATAAGCTTTCAGAAATTCATGATTCAAAAGATGCTATAATCAAAGGATATCTTGCAGATCAAGAATCTGGAAACACAGAAAATACAGGTCATAAAAAATTAATTCAAGAGCTTAACATTTCAGAAAAAGAAACTCGTGAAGCCGCAAAAGAACTAATAAAAAAAGCAGATGTAACGGTTGAGACAAATGATAAAGATTATGTCTTTATTCATTTTATATTAAATAACCTCCCTAGAGGGTTAATAGGACTCTTACTTGCAGTTATTCTATCAGCAGCTATGTCTTCTACAGCTTCAGAACTCAATGCTTTAGCTTCTACTACGGCAATTGATTTGTATAAGCGAAATGTAAAGCAAGAAAAAAGCGAGCAACATTATGTATCTGCTTCAAAATTTTTCACACTAACCTGGGGTCTTTTAGCCATCATAGTAGCATGTTTTGCTAGCTTATTTGATAATCTAATTCAATTAGTAAATATTATTGGTTCTATATTTTATGGCAATGTATTAGGAATATTCTTATTAGCATTCTTTATAAAATTCGTAAAAAGTAACGCCACCTTTATAGCCGCATTGATTACCCAAATAGTAATCATATTTGTATGGTGGCAAGATTGGCTTCCATTTCTCTGGCTTAACGCCCTTGGTTGTGGTATAGTAATGTTATTAGCCATAATACTTCAATTATTTATTCCAACAAATAATACACCTACACACGAATAATTAAAAAAGTAAAAATTAATGATGAAGAACTGACTCTGTCAAATACGAAGAGAATTTTTTTTCGAAAGTGTTGTATTTTTTCATAACACTATTAATTTCATCACCTATTTCTATTGAAAAACGTACAGCAGATTCCTCAACTAATAATTCGATTTTATCAACTGCTTGCTTTAATTTATTTCCGCTGTCATTGAGTTCCAAATATTGCTCATGCATATCAGGAGTACAGGGTTCACAACGATAAGAATGTAATTTAGAAAGTGTTCTGGACACTTCACTTTTTAAAAGATTTAATCTTGAAGAATGTGGTTGTCTGCTTGAACGTGTTTTTGTAAAGTTTTGGGTTTTCATAAAGGTCAGGTTTTAATTAGAGAGTTCTCTAAATATAGAGAAATGAAGTTAAAAAACCTAGCAAAAAACCCTCATTATAAGATATTTACATTTACTTCAAAAAAAATAAAACATAATTACGTTAAATTAAAAAAAAGAAAGTTTCGTGCAAGTTTTAATACAAAATCTTCAAATTCTTATTCTTAAAAATCAATACGTAATAAATAAAAATAAAGTGAAGTGTTTTAATTATTTTTGAACTTAATTAGATTAATATAAAAATCATACAAGTAAAGATATGAGTATAAAATGGGGAATTATTGGTTGTGGAAAAATAGCACATAAATTTGCAGAAGATTTAATCACGATTCCTAATTCAGTATTACATGCTGTTGCAAGTCGCGATCTGGTAAAAGCCAAAGACTTTGGAAAGACCTATGGTGCATTTAGTTGTTATGGAAGCTATGAGGAATTGGTATTAAACCCTGATGTTGACGTTATATATATTGCCACTCCTCATGTTTTTCATTTTGAAAATACTTTAATGTGTCTTCATCATAAAAAAGCGGTTTTATGTGAAAAACCATTTGCCATGAATATTGCTCAAGTAACAGAGATGATTACTGTAGCAAAAGAAAATCAAGTATTCCTTATGGAAGCACTCTGGACCTACTTTCTTCCCCATTATCAATATGTATTAGATCTTGTAAAATCTAAAGAATTAGGTACTATTAAGAGTTTAAAAGCAGATTTTGGTTTTGTTAGTAGTTTTGACCCTAATGGTAGAATGTTTAATAAAAAATTAGGAGGAGGAAGCCTTCTTGATGTTGGTATCTATCCTTTATTTGCCGCATTAAGTATTTTAGGATATCCTGAAGAAATCGATGCCAAAGCAACCTTTGGAGAAACAGGTGTTGATGATACCTGTACTATACAACTTCATTATAAAGACAATGTAACCGCATCCTTATTCAGTGCAATAACACAACAAACCAACACAGAAGCAATTTTAGAATTTGAACAAGGAACGATTAGTATTAATAGCAGGTTTCATGAACCTTCTTCTGTTTCTATCACCAAAAATGGAACTACAAAAACGATTGAATTTCCTGGAGATACCAATGGTTATAATTTTGAAGCTATACATGTACAGGAAATGTTAGCACAAGATCGAATAGAAAGCACAGTAATGACTTTTGAAAAAAGTCTTCAACTCATTAAACTATTAGACAGTGTCAGGAACAAAATCGGATTACACTATGATTAAAACAGAAATATATTTATGCCATATCAATACCCTGTTTTCAGGGTATTTTTTTTACGGAAAATCGTGATTAATGACATGATAAAATATTTCATATTTGTTTGACCAGTTTGAAACAAGGATATATTCAAACTGTCCGTATCAAAAAATAATATACCATGTCAAAAAAGACTATTCTCACATTATTCATTTGCTTTACATCATTAACTATATTTTCACAAAAAGAAAATTTTACTGGGATATGGAAAATGTCATTACCTCAAGACTATGAAGAAGTAGAAATGAAATTTTGGAATACTTTATTCTTCCTGGACACAGGAAAAGTTTTTATTGATGGTCAAGAAATGTTTTGGGAGTACAATTCAAAATTAGAACGATTATATTTTAAAGAATCGTTGGATGCTAAAGAAGATGGAAATTATTATGAAATTCTGGAGCAATCTAAAAATCAAATGCAGTTTAATAAACCTGGAAAGCGAGGCAAGTGGATTCTTAACCGAATTACAAAAAGAGAAGAGTTCGTCGGTCACTGGAAGATACTTAAAGAATCAGAATCTGAATTTACAAACATATGGATGGATTTATCTATTAATGGCAATGTTAGTATTGGAAACATAGGTGAACAAGAAACTTTATACAAAAGTCAATGGAAATTCGATCCTCAAAGTAATATCTTAAGTATTAACATACCATTTCTAAAAAACCAAAAAGTTGATGTTATTTTATATCGAGGAGAAAAAGGGGTAAAAACACAATTAGGTGTTAAAAACAAAGAATATCATGCTTTATTCGAAAGAGAAGCTCATCCCAAACAATCCATTAAAAATGATCCTTCAAAAACTATCAACAAATCAAATATAGTTGGCACCTGGGAGGTTACAAAAATTATTGAAAACAATCGAGTATTAGTTTCTCATTCAGGAGAACAATATCAATTTGAAACTAATGGAGCCTTAAAATTAGTTATCAATGGAACTGAAAAGAAAGCTTTTTGGGAATATAATGCAGAAACTCAAAATATAACAATTTTTGAAAAAAAAGAGAATACGAAACAAAAATTGGCTGCATTTAAAATAAATAAAGTGTCTAATACACAAATGATCATTTCTGAAGGTAATCGTATGGCTCATATGGAGTTTATAAGATAAAAGCAGGAGCTAAAAATATATTAGCGCTAAAAACATCCCAACTCTTCAAAAAAATATGGAAGATATCCTCTTCTTATAGTTCATATAGATTAAAAAAAGCGTTCCGAAAATACGGAACGCTTCTTAAATGATTTGTGTGTGAAAAAGAGTGTTTATTTAGCTCCCCACTCTGCAAGGGAGTCTTTATTTAATTTTACATAGTCGGCATTTCCTGCCTTCTCTGCTAATTCTAACGAAGTTTTAGCTGCTTTTATTGCCCCCGCTTTATCTCCTCCTTTAGCATAGATCAAAGATTGTTGTCTATGATACCAAAAAGCAGGCTCTTTACGAATAGAAATTGCTTTCTCTATATGCTCTTTAGCTTTAGCAACATCTCCAGTCTCTTTATAGAAAGTAGCCGCCTGATAATGATCTCCATCAGTAGGACCAGCCATAGTTTTCTCAATACTAGCAACTGTTTGTGCCTTTGCAGGAGTTTCTATAGTAATTGCAGCTTCTGTATTTTCCCAAATAAAATTCATAACTGCAGAATCCATTTTAAAATCACTAAACATGATTGTAAATGTCTCTACATTCATCGGGATGGTATTTGCTTTTACTGAAGTTTTTGCTGCTACTTTTGTATCATCCCATTTTCTAGGAGTTCCCCAATTGTTAGCATCACTATAAAAAATTACCTCCCAAGTCTCTTTACCTGGTTTTGTAAAAATGGCATAAGTTCCTTTTTTAAGTTCTTTACCTCCAACTTTTACATCATCACCAAAAGTAATTTGAGTATTTTTATTAGCCCCTGTTCTCCAAAGTTTGTCATAAGGTACTAAATTTCCAAAAATAGCTCTTCCACGCATACTTGGGCGTGAATATTCTACAGCAACATCTGTTAATCCTATGATCTGTTCTATTTTAGAAGTAGGACTCGGTTGTGGTGCTTTTACCTGAGCTTCAATCCCTAAAGATAGTAAAGCCGCAGAAAGAAATAAGACAATCTTTTTCATTGTGTATAGTTTAGTTTGTTTTAGAATTACCGATAACGAAAATAAGAATTACACCTACATAAAAAGTTAACAAAAACTTAAAATAAGGAATAGTATATTTGTCTTCATTTTTGGATCAGAATGAGAAAATATATTTCAGAAGCTATAGGAACTTTTAGCATGGTATTTTGCGGTACTGGAGCTATGACTATTAATGAAGTTACAGGAGGAGATGTATCACATGTAGGTATAGCAATTACATGGGGATTGATTGTAATGGCTATGATATATGCTTTTGGTGAGATATCTGGTGCTCATTTTAACCCTGCTGTTACTATCGCTTTTGCCTATGCTAAAAAATTTGAATGGAAAAAAGTTCCAAAATACATAATCGCACAATGTATAGGAGCCATAATAGCCAGTAGTATTTTAGCGTTTCTATTTCCAGAAAGTGAATTTCTTGGAGGCACTTTACCCAAAATAGATGACTTTAGAGCTTTTATCTTAGAATTGTTACTTACCTATTTTCTAATGGTGGTTATCATCAATGTTTCTACTGGTTCAAAAGAAACAGGAACCATGGCCGGAATGGCAATTGGAGGTGTTGTGTTACTAGAGGCTATGTTTGCAGGGCCAATAACCAATGCTTCTATGAATCCAGCAAGATCATTAGCCCCAGCTTTACTATCAGGACATTGGGAGCATCAATGGCTCTATTTTATAGCACCCGTTTTTGGCGCATTACTTGCCGTTTTAACCTGTAAATTAGTAAAACCCGATAATTGTTGTAGTGATTGTTAAGCTCTAATTCTTATTTTAGCATATACCACCTAACACAAATTAATTCGTTTTAGCATATCTTTACCAAAAAGTGAAGTAAATATATAGATGAGTTTAAATTGTGAAAAGTTTTATGAGCTGGAATTTTACAATTCTTTTGTGATTGTTACCATTTTTAAAGATGTACTCCTTACCCTAGACAAAGCAAATATTGTTCGGGAAGAAATTAAATCTTATTATAAATCTAAAGATTTCATTATGATTACTAATAGGAAGTTTCGTCATGAAGTTTCTGATGAAGTATTTCGGCAAGGGCAACCTTCAAATATGAGAGGGTTGGCAATTGTATCTAAAGAAAAAACTGAACGTGATATAGCACTTATACAACAAAAGTTATATGATAAATCATTTGCTTTTTTCACCACTTTAGAAGAAGCAAAATCTTGGGCTGAAGGTTATTTTATAAACTAAATTTAATTTTGTTTAACTTTTTAGGGTTTTTTATTAAACAAAATCATCGTACTTTTACAATGTAATAATTGTACAACTATGAAAATTTATACCCTAAAAGCAAAGCAAAACCTTCCCATCTCTATAGAACAAGCTTGGGATTTTCTATCAGATCCGCGAAATCTTAAAACTATTACTCCTGATTACATGGGGTTTGAAATTTTGTCTGGTGCTGACCGCCAAATGTATTCTGGGCAAATAATTCAATATATAGTCACTCCTATCTCTGGAATAAAAAATAAATGGGTCACAGAAATAACTCATGTAAAAGACAAACAATACTTTGTCGATGAACAACGTTTTGGTCCCTATGCTTTATGGCATCACAAACATTTTCTTAAAGAAATTCCTGGTGGCGTAGAAATGGAAGATATTATCGATTACAAAGTACCTTTTGGTATACTAGGCCAACTTGTACATCCATTTTTGGTAAAACCAAAACTCGAAGAGATTTTTAAATATCGAGAAAAGAAATTAATTGAATTATTTGGATCTCTAAAAACAGAAAACACTACTCAAATCTTATTTGCTTAAAACCAAAATAATGAGAAAAAATATTTTACTTATTGGAGGAAGTCATGGAATTGGTTTCGAAATAGCTCTAAAACTGTATGATCAACATAACATTTTTATTGCTTCAAGAACCTCAGAAAACTTAGGGAATTTAGAGGTAACTCATATTCCATATGACGCTTCATCCGATGAAATTGATATTACCGTTCTTCCTGATAGGATAGACGGATTTGTATATTGTCCAGGTAGTATAAACCTAAAACCTTTTAAAATGCTTACTCCAAAAGTTTTTGAGGAGGATATGCAAATTAATTTCATGTTTTTAGTTAAAATCATACATACCATACTTCCAAAACTCAAAAACTCTGAACAGGCAAGTTTAGTATTCTTTAGTACCGTAGCTGTAAAAGTTGGTATGCCTTTTCATACTAGTATTGCTGCTGCAAAAGGGGCTATAGAAGGATTTGCAAAAGCTTTAGCCGCAGAATATGCTCCGCAATTTAGAGTTAATGTCATTGCTCCCTCTCTTACAGACACTCCATTGGCTAAGCGGTTATTAGGAAATGAAAAGAAGAAAGAGTTAATGGATAACAGGCATCCTATGAAACGTGTTGGTCAAGCTGAAGATATTGCAAATATCGCTGGGTTTTTATTGAGCGATGATAGCAGCTGGATTACTGGTCAAGTCATTGGTGTAGATGGTGGTATGTCTACTTTAAATATACATTAATAATGAACAAAAAAATTGCTGTTTTTTGGTTTAGACGTGATCTTAGATTAGATGATAATATTGGACTTCTTAAAGCGTTAAAAAGTGATTATCCAGTTTTACCAATTTTCATTTTTGATACACATATATTAGAGCGACTACCAAAAAATGATGCTAGAGTCACCTTTATTTTTGAAACTTTACAAAAAATACGACAAGATCTTCAAGATAAACACAAAAGTTCTTTGGCTATTTATATGGGTACTCCTAAAATCATTTTTGAAAAATTAATTGCTCAATATGACATACAACAAGTATTCTCTAATGAAGATTATGAACCCTATGCAAAAAAAAGAGACACTGATGTTAAAAATATTTTACAGCGCAACAATATCAAATTCTACCATTATAAAGATCAGGTAATTTTTGAAAAAGATGAAATTGTAAAGGCTGATGGTAAGCCATATGTAGTATACACCCCGTATAAGAACAAATGGAAAGAAGTATTTGACCCGGTTAGACTAAAAATTCATAATACAACAAACTATCTTCATAATCTGATTAAGAATACCAATCTTCCCAATACAACACTAGAAGAATTGGGGTTTATAAAATCATCAATCATAGTACCTGATTATGATACTTCTTCAAACTTAATTCAAAACTACGAAGCTACCAGAAATTTCCCGTCAAATCATAATGGGACATCAAAAATAGGTCCTCATTTACGTTTTGGAACTGTAGGAATTAGAACTATTATAAAAAAAGCAATTGCAGAAGAGAATGAAATCTTTTGGTCAGAATTAATTTGGAGAGAGTTTTTTATGCAAATTCTTTGGCACTACCCTCATACCAAAGATGCTGCTTTCAGACCCAAATATGATCGAATTGATTGGAGAAATAATGAACAAGAGTTTAAAAGTTGGACTTTAGGACAAACAGGGTACCCTCTTGTAGATGCAGGAATGCGTCAACTTAACACCACTGGATATATGCACAATCGGGTTAGAATGGTTGTTGCTAGTTTTTTATGCAAACATTTGCTAATTGATTGGCGTTGGGGAGAAGCATATTTTGCAGAAAAACTATTGGATTATGATATGTCTGCCAATGTAGGGAATTGGCAATGGGCTGCGGGATCTGGCGTAGATGCTGCTCCTTATTTTAGAATTTTTAATCCCACTACTCAGATTACCAAATTTGACAAACAACTTATGTATATTAATACCTGGGTAAAAGATCTTAATGAATTTAGCTATCCACCACCTATAGTAGATCATAAGGTGGCTCGTGAACGTTGTTTAAAAATTTACAAAGAAGCCGTAGGCTAAAACTAAATATAACATTTCTTTACAACCTTTGGATAAAAGTTTTTTGTATTTTATTCTATTATTAATAACCTTAAAACTTTATACCAATGAATACTCAGCAAGTAGCCACTCGTCTGGTCGAACTATGTAGACTAGGAGAAAATATGCAAGCTATTAATGAATTGTATGCTCAAAATGTTGTGAGTAAAGAAATGCAAGGAATGCCAAACTCTATAACCTCTGGTATAGATGCAGTACTTAAAAAAAGTGAAGACTGGTATGCTTCAGTTGAAGAATTTCATGGTGGAGAAATATCAGATCCTCTTGTTGCAGAAAATCATTTTAGTTGTTCTATGAAAATGGACTGCACCTTTAAAGAACAAGGGCGTATGCAAATTGAAGAAGTATGTGTTTATCAAGTTGATAATGGCAAAATTACAGAAGAACAGTTTTTTTATTCAATACCAAACTAAGCAACCGCATTACAATAATCAAAAAGGTCATACATGATCAAGTTTGGCCTTTTTGATTTATAAAAACTTCATAATACGCTTTAATGCTGGGTTTCGGTTATCTTTCTTCCAAATAATAGAAAGTTCAGCTCGTTGTGATATCTTAGGAATTTCAAGAAACTTCACTTCAAAATTAAAACCTTGCTGTAATGAAGTAGGAACAATAGCTACTCCTAGCCCACTTTCTACTAACTTAAATATTGTTTGTGCGTGCACTGATTTATGAGAAACTTTAGGCGTAAAACCTTTATCTTCACAAATACTCATGATCTTATCATAATACAATGAACTATAATCAGATGAGAATAGAATAAAGTGTTCATCTGATACTTGCTTGACACTTGTGAACGTTTTAGTATCTAATTTATGATGTATTGGCAGAGCTAATGAAAAAGTGTCTGTATGCACTGTTTTCATCTCTATATCTTTAGGTACCCTGGCCAGCCTAACAAAACCTAGATCTAATTGATCTTTTTCTATAGCATCCACTTGAAAATGATTAGACATTTCTTCTAAACTAAATTGTATATCCGGATACGTAGCATTAGCCCGTATCAATAACTCCGGAATTACAGTTTGCATAGCAGAACCAAGAAAACCAATACGTATTTCACCATCACTTCCTTTATCTATAAGACGAGTTTGTTTAATCGTAAAATCAATATGATTAAAAATATAATCTAGTTCCTTTTTAAGATATTGACCAGCAACTGTTAAACTTACTTTTCTTTTATTCCTAATAAAAAGAGTAACTCCAATGATTTCTTCCATTTGCTTGATCTGTCTACTCAGTCCAGGCTGAGAAATAAACAATCTATCAGCAGCTTTTCTGAAATGTAATTCTTCGGCAACAGCCAAAAAATAAGTAAAATGACGGAGTTCTAATTGATAACTCATGGTTATTAATAATTGATTAAATAAGTATTTCTAATTATCAAAAATAGATATTAATTTAGTAGTATCTATCTATAACGTTTAGAAATATAGCTATGTCAGATACAAAACACCATTTTTCATACGGAGAAGATTACCTAACAGCAGGAATCGCAATAAAAATTGCTCAAGGAGAAATAAAAGGTATAATCTCACAATCATCTCGTGCAAAAATCCAACAAAGCAGACGTGTAGTCGAAAATATTGTTGAAAAAGGAGATCCAGTTTATGGTATTAACACTGGTTTTGGTCCTTTATGTACGACAAAAATTTCAAAAGAAGAGACCAATATTCTGCAAAATAATATTCTACAAAGTCATAGTGTTGGCGTTGGAGAACCTATTGATTTAGAAATTGCTAAACTCATGCTAATTTTAAAAGTCCAGTCTTTATCAAAAGGATATTCTGGTATTGCAGAAGAAACTTTGGATAGAATATTATACCATATTGATAATGATATTATTCCTATTGTCCCAAGTCAGGGATCAGTTGGGGCATCTGGTGATCTTGCTCCGCTCTCTCACCTCTTTTTACCTTTAATTGGTTTAGGAAAAGTATCGCATAAAAAAGAGATCATATCTACAGCAGAATTATTTAAAAAAACTGGAAAACAACCACTTGACCTAGGTCCAAAGGAAGGTTTAGCTTTAATAAACGGAACGCAATTTATTGCAGCCCATGCTGTACAGGTTATAGCAAAACTACATAACTGTCTTTCACAAGCCGATATTATCGGAGCAATGATGATAGAAGGCTTACAAGGTTCTATAAAACCTTTTTATAAAGAATTACATCAATTAAGACCTTTTAAAGGTAATATCCATGTTGCTTCCAGAGTAAAATCAATGCTTAAAGGTTCAGAAATTATGGAAGATCATACAGATTGTGATCGTGTCCAGGATCCATATTCATTACGATGTATACCTCAGGTACACGGAGCTTCCAGAAATGCTTGGTTGCATCTAAAAGAACTTCTCGAGGTAGAGTTAAATTCTGTGACTGACAATCCAATAATTATAAATGAAGATCTCACAATAAGCGGAGGTAGTTTTCATGGGCAACCTCTTGCTATGGCAATCGATTATGCTTGTTTAGCCACCTCAGAAATTGGCAGTATTTCTGATCGAAGAATATATCTGGCTTTAGAAGGCAACTCCCCCGGTGTTCCTAAATTATTGATGGAAGATACAGGAATCAATTCTGGATATATGATACTACAGTATACTACAGCTGCTCTTGCAAGTGAAAATAAAGGGTTATGTTTTCCCTCTAGTGCAGATAGCATTCCTACTTCTCTAGGGCAAGAAGATCATGTAAGCATGGGATCAATTGGAGGAAGAAAAGCGTTACGGGTACTTGATAATCTAGAGAAAATATTAGCCATAGAATTGTTAACAGCCGCACAAGCATTTGAATTTAGAAAACCACTAAAATCTGGAATAATCCTAGATGAAATTCACAAAAAAATAAGAACTATAGTCCCTTTTGCTGATAAAGACCGTGTATTTGCCGATGATATTGAAAAAGGAATTGAAATGATTAAAAACAAAACAATAATTGAAGTTTCTAATCAAGTTTCACAAAAAGAAAAATTATCATTAGAGACCCCATTTTCTAACGAATTTGAAGTATATTAAACATATATATTCTTATTGTTTTATAACATGATAAACAAGAATGTATACAATAAAAAAAATATGAAGCAATACAAATTAATAGGTCCATTTACTCAACTTATATCTTTGGAAAACTCTAATCTTAAAGGCCCAATAAAAGATGAGAATCTTACTATTATAAAGGAAGCCGGAATCCTAATCAAAGGAGATAAAATTGATACTATTGGAACATTTTCTGATCTAAAAAACGAAATCAACGCATTACGCACAGAACTTATAGAGTTATCTTCAAATTATATCTGTGTTCCTGGATTTATAGACTGTCATACTCATATCTGTTTTTCTGGTTCTAGAGCCAGAGATTATGCTATGAGAAATTCTGGAAAGTCATATTTAGAAATCGCCAAAACTGGTGGTGGTATATGGGACACTGTAACTCAAACAAGATTAGCAAAAAAAGAAGAACTCGCAGATGGAGTAATAAAGAGAGCTAATAGTTTATTAAAAAACGGAATCACTACAGTTGAAGTAAAAAGTGGGTATGGGTTATCTATCGAAGAAGAATTAAAAATGTTACGTGCTATACAAAATGCAAATGATACCACTAAAACTGATTTGGTCCCTACATGTCTTGCTGCACATATACTTCCGAAAGATTTTAATGGTAATCATAGTGCATACCTTGAAGAAATTAGTAATTCGTTATTTCCGATATTAAAATCAGAGAAACTTACAAATCGAATTGATGCTTTTGTCGAACAAAGTGCTTTCACATCTACCGACATCTATCCATACTTTAAGAAAGCTAAGGATATGAATTTTGACATCACGGTTCATGCTGATCAGTTTACTCCCGGAGGTAGTGAAATTGCTATAAAAACAGGTGCCATTAGTGCTGATCATTTAGAAGCAAGTACTCAAAAAGAAATTGATCTGTTGGCAAAAAGCAATGTTATTTCTGTTGCTCTACCAGGAGCTTCTATTGGTCTTGGATGTGATTTCACTCCTGCAAGGAAGATTTTGAATGCAGGAGGAGCTTTAGCAATAGCAAGTGACTGGAACCCTGGTTCGGCACCTATGGGAGACCTATTAATGCAAGCCTGTATTCTTGGTACTTTTGAAAAATTGAGCAATGCAGAACTTCTTGCCGGGATTACCTCAAGAGCAGCAGCAGCACTTCACCTAACAGATCGAGGAAGGTTGGTTTCTGGTATGTTGGCAGATTTTAACCTGTTTAAGACGGATCATTTTAATGAAATTTTTTATCACCAAGGTAAGTTAACTCCGTCCCAAGTATGGAAAAGAGGTGATTTAGTATATCAACAATAAATTTAATTTTTATGTGAGGTCGATATCTAGAAGAATTGAGGAATACTTATAATAAAGCATATCATATTTCTACTTTGATAAATATCACGGCACATCTAATTCGAATACATCATGGCAACTTTTAAAGAACAAGTACTTCAAGGAATTCCAAAGATATTACCTACTAAAAAGTCTTTTAATCAAAACATTAGTCGCGCTCCAAAACGGAAGCAAATCCTATCTAAAGAAGAAAAAAAGCTAGCTATTAAAAATGCGCTGCGATATTTCCCTAGTCATTGGCATCAAGAACTGGCAAACGAGTTTTTAGAAGAGTTAAATGAATTTGGTCGTATCTATATGTATCGCTTCATTCCCGAATATGCGATGCATGCCCGTCCCATTGATGAGTATCCCGCACAAACTAAACAAGCAAGCGGAATCATGCTCATGATTCAAAACAACTTAGACCCTTTAGTAGCACAACATCCATATGAGTTAATTACGTATGGTGGTAATGGAGCTGTTTTTCAAAATTGGGCTCAATATGTACTGACTATGCAATACCTCGCCACCATGACCGAGAAACAAACATTGCATATGTATTCTGGTCACCCTATGGGATTATTCCCTTCTTCTAAAGATGCTCCCCGAGTGGTTGTTACTAACGGTATGATGATTCCTAATTACTCTAAACCCGATGATTGGGAAAAATATAATGCTCTTGGCGTAACTCAATATGGGCAAATGACAGCAGGCAGCTATATGTACATTGGTCCGCAAGGGATCGTTCACGGTACAACCATTACTGTAATGAATGCATTTAGAAAAACATTACAACCCAATGAAACTCCCGCAGGCAAAATATTTTTGACCTCAGGATTAGGAGGCATGAGTGGTGCTCAACCTAAAGCAGGAAATATTGCAGGTTGTATTACGATTTGTGCCGAAGTTAATCCAAAAGCTGCAAAAAAACGTCATGAACAAGGTTGGGTAGATGAAATTATTGATGATCTGACTGATTTAGTGACCAGAACAAGAAAAGCTATACATAGTCAAGAAATCGTTTCTATTGCATATCAAGGCAATGTTGTTGATGTTTGGGAACGGTTTTATGAAGAAAACATTCATATCCAATTAGGTTCAGATCAAACGTCTTTACATAATCCATGGTCTGGAGGATACTATCCTGCGGGGTTAAGTTATAACGATGCTAATGAGATGATTAGCACTAATCCTGAAGCTTTTAAAACCGAAGTTCAGAAATCATTACGTCGCCATACTGAAGCGATAAATAAACACACCTCCAGAGGAACTTATTTCTTTGATTATGGTAACGCATTCTTGCTTGAAGCTTCCAGAGCAGGTTCTGACGTCATGGCAAAAAATGGTATTGATTTTAAATACCCTTCTTATGTTCAAGATATTTTGGGACCCATGTGCTTTGATTATGGATTTGGTCCATTTAGATGGGTATGTACATCGGGCAAATCAGAAGATCTGGACAAAACTGATCAGATTGCACTTACTGTAATGGAATCTATTAAAAAAGTTTCTCCTCCAGAAATACAACAACAAATGCAAGATAATATCACATGGATAAGAGAAGCAAAACAAAATAAACTTGTGGTTGGGTCTCAAGCTCGTATTTTATACGCAGATGCAGAAGGTAGGATCAAAATAGCTCAAGCTTTTAACACAGCAATACAAACTGGAGAAATATCAGCACCTGTAGTTCTGGGGAGAGATCATCATGATGTTAGTGGAACAGACTCCCCATATCGGGAAACCAGTAATATTTATGATGGTAGTAAATTTACCGCAGATATGGCAATTCATAATGTAATTGGAGATAGTTTTAGAGGAGCCACATGGGTTTCTATTCATAACGGTGGTGGTGTTGGCTGGGGAGAAGTTATTAATGGAGGATTTGGACTATTACTGGATGGATCTAATGAAGCTTCAGAAAAATTAGAGCGTATGTTATTTTATGATGTAAATAACGGAATTTCAAGAAGAAGCTGGGCGCGTAACGAAGAAGCATTATTTGCTATAAAAAGAGAAATGAAACGTACTCCACAACTGAAAGTTACACTACCCAACATTGTCGAAGACGAAGTACTATCTGATATTATATAAAAGATTGATCAAATCATAATAGAATTTAAGATGAAAAACTATAAAAAAACTGATACAACACTTTGGACCGGTCGTATCTCTGATGATCAATTATACCTACATGAAAAAATAAAATGTGTTAACCTTGAAAACAAGATACTATCAAAACCCAAGAAACAATCTTTTACTCTTTTAGGATACACTTGCGATGAAGGTGTCAAAAGAAATCACGGAAGAATTGGCGCTGTAAAAGGCCCTGATCATATAAGAAAGATGTTGGCAACACTTTCTAATCATTTTAATGATCAAATAGATATTCTCGATGTAGGCAATATTACTTGTGAACAAGGAAATCTTGAAGATACACAACTAGAGACTTCAAACATTATTGCTTCACTTTTACAACATCAGAATTTTCCTATTATTTTGGGAGGAGGTCATGATTTAGCCTATGCCCACTATAATGGAATCAAAAAGCAATTTCCAAATAAAAAAATTGGAATCATAAATCTCGACGCACATTTCGATCTTAGAAAAACTGCAAATCAAGGTACTTCTGGAACTCCTTTCTATCAAATTTCAAAAGAAAATGATTCATTCAATTATTTGTGTCTGGGAATCCAAAAAGCCTCAAATAACAAAGAGCTTTATAAAATTGCTAACGAATTAAATGTTCGATATCTAGAGAACACAGAATATACAATTCAAAACAAAAATAACATAGCTACAGTAGTTCAAAATTTTATTGCAAAAGTGGATTACATATATCTTACTATAGATCTAGATGGTTTTTCTTCTGCTCTTGCTCCTGGAGTTAGTGCACCTTCTCCATTTGGTTTTTCTGTTGATATCGCAATGGAAACTATAAAATGGATTTGTAACTCTACAAAACTAATTAGTGCCGATATTGTAGAATTTAATCCAAAATATGACATTGATAATTGTACTGCTCGATTAGCATCCAGGTTAGTTAATCATATTATAGAGTGTATATTGATGAATAATTTTTGCAACAGAGACTATCCAAAGGCAATAAATACCGAAGAGAAATAATTACACAAACAACTCTCTAATACCGAATTTCAAATCTCAGAAACTCAAATAAAATATATTGGAGAAAAACATGCCTTATATCTAATTTTTAAAGAAGATACCAATACGGCATTGGGATATTGACTGGTTTACCATATAATCAAATAGTAGGGCATCTATTAATCTTCTCCCACCTACTCCTTTTTCATATAAAAATAACCCTTCAAATATGCGAGATGAAGGGTTTTTAGGGCAAAAAAACAAAACTTTCTACTGTATCTTAAAAATGCTTATAAACGGTACCAAAGCAAAGTACGATAAGCTTATTTAAGAAAAATCTATTCTTATTATTACTTACGAATCGCATAGCTAGAAGCTTGGGGAAGTTCTTTCAAAAAATTAACGATACTCATAAAATTGAGCCCGAATGTTGAATAAAAGTGATTCATGACGATGTGATTTAAGGTTAACTAGCACTAACATAATCACTTATTAACAATAATACAAGAAAAATGTTTATTATTTGTTAATAATTTGTTGAAAATAAATAAAATGACGATAAAAAACATTTTTATTATTAAAAATAAAAATATTAGAAAGTAAAAACTTACTTTTAATGTTAATAACTATGTTGATAAACTCGTTAACTACTGCTTATCAAGAGTTTACAAATCAATCAGTTAACAAAAAAGTGTAAAAAAGCATTTATAAACAAATTCAAACTTTTGTCTAAATTGCAAACATGAAATCTGCCACCGTTAAAGAGATTAAAACAGAACTAAATGAATGTTCTCACCAAGATCTGATAGAACTATGTCTTAGGCTATCGAGATTTAAAAAAGAAAATAAAGAGTTACTTACTTATTTATTATTTGAATCTGGAAATGAGGATCAATATATCGAGAATGTGAAAAATGAGGTAGATGAACAATTCACAATAATCAATATAACATCATATTATTTTATCAAAAAAAGCGTTCGTAAAATTTTACGTACAATTAAAAAATATATTCGATATTCAAAGAATAAAGAAACCGAAATAGAACTACTTCTTTATTTCTGTAAAAAACTCAAAGATTTCGAACCTTCTATAACAAGCAATTCTGTTCTCATGAATATTCATAACCGAGAAATAGCATCGATCAAAAAAAAAATAACCTTATTACATGAAGATCTTCAATATGATTATAAATTAGAATTGCAGAATCTTTACTTCTAAATATTACACAGAGCACTAACCATACAATTGTTAAGTGTAATCATCAATTATTTCTAAAATGATTCATTTTTATCATGTTACAAATAATAAATGATCTAGATTTGTGTTTAGAATTAACAACTAAAGAGCATTAAGTAATGATCATTTAAGTATTTGGTATTATCTTTGTCTCTTATTAACTAATTTAAATTATCACAATGAACAAAGGAACAGTAAAATTCTTCAATGATGCAAAAGGGTTTGGATTCATTACAGAAGAAGATTCAAACAAAGAACATTTTGTACACATCTCAGGATTAATTGACGAAATTCGTGAAGGAGACGCAGTTGAATTTGATTTGCAAGAAGGTAAAAAAGGATTGAACGCGGTAAACGTGAAAGTATTATAAGATATACTATTTGATTTTTTAAAGTATTAAACCTGTCTGATTTGACAGGTTTTTTTATTCTAAATGATTTATTTCTATCAAATACCTAACTTATTCAAACATAAGTGATACAAATTCGGCAACACAGGCTGGTTTTTCTATATTCTCAATTTCGACTGAACACCCCCATGTGATTTTCAACCCATTAGTACCATACGCTTCAATTTTAGTTATTTTACTATGCAGTCGTAAACGGCTATCAACAGGCACCGGGTGAGGAAAACGCACTTTATTTAGACCATAGTTTACTCCCATAACCAAACTTTCTACAATAACAAGGTCCATAAGCATTTTTGAAAGCAAAGAGACAGATAGAAATCCATGGGCAATTGGTTTCTTAAAAGGAGATTCTTTTGCTGTTCTTTTAACATCAACATGTACCCATTGAAAATCCTGGGTGGCTTCTGCAAAAGTATTGATCATTTCTTGAGTGACTAATACCCAATTACCTGTTGGTAATGGTTTGCCTTCATTCTTTTTAAAATCTTCGAAATTTTTACACTTTAATTGTCCCATATTATTGAATTACTTGAAGAACATTAGTTTCAAATCATCTTGAAACTCCCCCATCAATTGTCAAACAAATACCTGAAACATAAGAAGCTTCATCTGATGCCAAATACAAATATCCATGAGCTATATCCATTGGAGTAGCTGCTTTTTGTAATGGTATTTGCTTTTTAATTCCTTCCAGATGCTCTTCAGGAATTTGTTCTGTCATTTCTGTGAGTGTAAAACCCGGGGCTAACGCATTGGCGGTAATACCATATTTCCCAAGCTCTACAGTCCAAGTTTTGGACATAGCAATGACACCTGCTTTTGTAGCCGAATAATTTGTTTGTCCAAAATTACCTCGTAAACCTACATTAGAAGCAGCAGAAACAATACGACCATAGTTTGCGTCTTTCATATACTTCGAGATGACTTGAGTACAAAGAAAAACGCCTTTTAAATTCACCTCAATCACAGCATCCCATTCTGATTCACTCATATTATGTAATGTACGATCCTTGGTAATACCAGCATTATTAATTAAAATATCAATCTTACCGTAAGCTTTAAAAATCCTTTCGGCTTCTTTTTCTATCGCAACCTTATCTGTTACCGAAATTTTAGTAAATTCGGCTGTATTTCCTTTTTCGCTAATTTCTTTAGCCGTTTTCTCACCATCTGTCAACAGATCCCAAATAATTACTATTGCTCCTTGTTTTGCAAATAAATCAGAAACGGCCTTTCCTATTCCTCTAGCTCCTCCTGTAACTATTGCTACTTTATTTTTTAATCTCATTTTTATTATCTTTTAACTCATACTAAGAGCATTGTATAACTATCTTACCTTTAACCTCTCTATTTATCATTGCTTTTAATGCACTTGACGAATCCTCTAAAGGGTAAATTTTATGAATATGAGGTTTTAGCTTACCTTCTGCATGCCACTGCATAAGTTCCATAGTATTTTGCATATTCTTTTTAGGGGTTTTTACAGCAAAACTCCCCCAAAAAACACCGACAATTGAGCAACCTTTTAAAAGAGCAAGATTAAGCGGTATCTTAGGGATACTTCCTGCAGCAAAACCTACTACCAAATAACGCCCATCCCAAGCCATTCCGCGAATAGCCATTTCAGAATATTCTCCTCCAACCGGATCATATATGACATCAACTCCTTTTCCGTTTGTTAATTCTTTAATTTTTAATTTCAGGTCTTTATCTGTATAATTTATAATTTCATCGGCTCCATATGCTGCACACAACTGTAGTTTTTGATCATTAGAAGCCGCTGCAATTACTTTTGCTCCCATAAGCTTCCCTAATTCTACCGCTGCCAAACCCACACCTCCTGAGGCTCCTAATACCAAAAGTGTTTCTCCTGATTGAAGATCAGCTCTGTCTTTTAATGCATGATAAGAGGTGCCATATGCCATCATAAAAGAAGCGGCAATAGGGAAATCCATCATAGGTGGCTTCTTAAAACATGCATTTCCAGGAACAGCTACCTCTTCTGCATATCCACCATGCATTACAAATCCAAAAACTTCATCTCCTGATTTTACATGAGTGATGTTTGCTCCTACTTCTTTTACAATTCCTGCAATATCACTTCCTGGAGTGAAAGGTAACTCTGGTTTAAATTGATATAACCCTTGAATAATTAATGTATCTGGAAAATTGACTCCGCAAGCTTTTACCTGAACAATAACTTCGTTTTCTTTGGGAGTTAAATCATCTAATTCTTCAAACACTAATGCTGAAGGAGGACCGAATTGTTTACAAACAATAGCTTTCATCTAGTTTATTTTTATAACCTCTATTCTTCAATTACCTTTAATACTAATTTCCCTTTCTTATCTCCAGAAAACAATCGCAAAAACGTTTCATGAAAGTTTTCTATACCATCATAAATATCTTCTTTACTTTTTAATTTTCCTTGTGCAATCCATCCTCCCATTTGCATAGCGGCTTTAGCATAATCTTTAGCATAATCCATTACTAATATCCCTTGCATAGTTGCACGATTAACCAATAATGATAAATAATTCGCTGGTCCTTTTATAGCTTCTTTATTATTATATTGCGAAATAGCCCCACAGATAATAACACGAGCATTAAGACGTAATCGACTTAAAGCTGCATCTAAAATTTCTCCTCCAACATTATCAAAATACACATCAAGCCCTTTTGGACATTCACGTTTTAGGGCTTCGTATATATTCTCTGATTTATAATCAATAGCACTATCAAACCCCAACTCATCAATAAGATATTTACATTTTTCTTTACCTCCTGCAATACCAATAACACGGCATCCTTTTATTTTAGCAATCTGCCCAACAATACTTCCAACAGCTCCTGCCGCTCCTGAAACCAATACAATATCACCTTCTTTAATTTTCCCTGCCTCCAAAATTCCAAAATATGCTGTCATTCCTGGCATTCCCAACGTCCCTATATACATAGGCAAAGGAGCTAAATTTGAATCTACAGGGTACCAATTCTCACCATTCGTTACTACATATTGCTGTACACCACCCCAACCAGTTAAATAATCTCCTTCTTTGTACTTTGGGTGATTATTTACTTTAATAACTTTACCCACAGAGCCAGCTCTCATAACATCATCAATTTGTATAGGTTCTATATATGATTTGGCATCATTCATCCAACCACGCATCGCCGGATCTAACGATACATAATGTTGCTGAATAAGCACTTCTCCTTCTTTAAGCTCTGGAATGGGATTAGATTGTAATTCCCAAGTATCAGAAGCAGGAAGACCTACTGGGCGTTTCTTAAATATCAATTGTTTATTCATAATTTTTTCTTTTGTAGTTAGTCAAGTATATTTTTATAATGAAGTTCCTCCGTCTAAGGTTATTGTTTGTCCTGTAATAAATTTTGTGTTATCCGAAGCTAACCAAACCACGGCATCAGCAATTTCCTCTGCTTGACCATATCGTTTCATTGGAATTACACTTTTTAATCGTTGATCCATATCTGGTCGAACAGAAAGCAATTTATCTAATAAAGCAGATTCTGTATACCCAGGACATACAGCATTAATACGGATATTCTTTGTTGCATATTCTAAGGCAGCAGATTTTGTCATACCAACCACTGCAAATTTACTTGCACAATATGACAGGTTATTAAGCGAAGCTTTTAAACCTGCTAAAGAGGCTATATTTACAATGTTTCCCCCTCCTTGCTTTACCATCTGTTTTAATGCTGATTTCATACAATAAAAAACTCCAGTTTGGTTCACAGCAATCACACTATCCCAATCTTCTAAGGTATAATCTGCTGTTCTCGTCATATGTTTTGGGCCAATCCCGGCGTTATTTACCATTATGTCTAATCGTCCATATTTTGATACGGTTTTGGTAATAAGTTGTTCTACCTCATCAATCTGAGCTACATTTGCTGCTATTACTGTTGCATCACCTCCTTGTTGAAGGATCTCTTTGGCAATTTTTTGTGCTTTTTCTTCCTTAATATCAGAAACTACGACTATAGCTTGATGTTTGGCAAAATGTTTAGCCGTTGCAGCACCAATACCAGAACCTGCACCGGTCACAATTACTATTTTATCTTTTACTTCCATATCCTTAAAATTAAAATCAATAGTCTTTTTATTTAAACATTTACAGTAATATACTTTTATAATTTAATCTCTTCTAACCCTTCATATTGATCTATAATTGCAGGATAATGTTCTTTCATATTATTAAAAATAAAATCAAGGGGTACATCTTCAAAATGGCCATAATCATCAAGATATTCCATAAAAACATTTCCTGCGTTATTGAATTCCTGAAACATAGAGTCATTTTCTCCATCAAAATCAAGAGGAGCTACATTACATTTTCTGCATAATGCTTTATTAAAAGCGGGTGATACTTTCAACCATTTACCATCAAGAAATACATTTACCATTCCGTGAGGAGTCAATTCATTTGTTCCGAATTTTTCTATTAATCGTTCTACTCCGATATGGTTTTTCACTTTTGCCAGGTGAATTCTTGCTGGTATTTTTACTGCTCTCAAACACGCTATCAAAAGGATAGATTTATCCACACAATGGCCTTTTGGTCTTTGTGCAATATTACTTGCTATATACCCTTCTTTTATAAGACTTATCTGATAGGGATCATACCTCCATTCATCTCTTATTTTAAGATATAGTCCAATAGCTTTTTCTTTTGGAGTTAACGTACCAGTTTTAAATTCTTTGACTAGCTCCTGAATTTCATCAGTTTCATAATCAAAATAATATGTAGAAGCTAAATAATCCATTTCTTCTTCTTTTTTAAACTTCATCTAAGGGTTGTAACATCAATAAAGTTAATATTCTTATTAATCTATTTTATTTTTCTGAATCGCTTGTAAGGCTAGATTACAAAGTAACTCGGCTGCCTTATTTAATTGTGCAAAACGAGGATCTGTCGTTAAACCTTTGTTATATCTGTAATAAATCTGTTGTGCGATTACTGCTATTTTAAAAAGGCCAAATACATAGTAAAACACTAAGTGATCCACATCTCTTCCACTTTTTTGAATATATAGTGCTACAATCTCACTTCTTCCTGGATTACCATCCATAATTGTTGGTGACGGAATTCCTTGCTGAACAAAAGGATGATCTGTTGCCATTGTCCAATACCCCAATGAAGTTCCTAAGTCCATTAAAGGGTCACCAAGGGTAGCCATTTCCCAATCTAATACTGCTATTACTTCTTTCCAGCTATCATCTTTAAAAACAACATTATCATACTTAAAATCATTATGAACTAAACTGTGTCGATATATTTTTGGCTGATTTTCCTCCATCCATCGCATTACTTTTTCAGCTGCGGGAACATCATCGGTAGCTGCTTTTAGATACTGTTTCCCCCAATTCAAGACCTGACGTTGTACATATCCATCAGGTTTTCCAAGATCTTCAAGTCCGACAGTTTTGTAATCTATCGCATGAAGTGCCACAAACGTATCTAACCAAGAATCTGCAATAGTCTTAAAACTATCTGGAGAAATATTTCTTTTTTTAGCTTCATTAACATTAAGGATAATACCATCTATTTTTTCCATAATATAGAATGGACTTCCAAGAATACTTTCATCATCAGTAAATGCAAACATTTTTGGAACTTTGGGGAAAGTCGCGTAGATACCCGATTGCACTTTAAATTCACGTCCCATATCATGACCTCTTTTTATGGCTCCAAAAGGAGGACGACGTAGTACATATTCTTTACTCTCAATTTGTAGCAAATAAGTAAGGTTAGAATACCCATGTGTAAATTGAGTTACTTGCCAATCGCTTTGATGACTATCTATAAGCCCTTCTTTCTGAAGAAACATTTTTAACGTTTTCTCGTTTAATTCTTCTCCTTTACGTACGTTTTGCATTGTGTTAGATTAATTAAAGGTATTCGATATGCTGCTTTAGACTAACAATTTGGTTTTTTATTTGTATATCATTTTAAATCTATATCTTCTTTTCTGCATAGGTATTGATCACACTTTTACCCAGTTGATACATATGCACCTCATCAGGGCCGTCTGCAAGGCGAAGCATACGTGCTGC
This sequence comes from Aquimarina sp. AU119, assembly GCF_900312735.1. NCBI lineage: Bacteria > Pseudomonadati > Bacteroidota > Flavobacteriia > Flavobacteriales > Flavobacteriaceae > Aquimarina > Aquimarina sp. AU119. The sequence goes on from NZ_OMPF01000022.1 coordinate 595,673, forward strand.
TACAAAGAAATGTGCTAATGGAGTATCAGGCCCAACTCCCATACCACCATGAATTTGCATAGCTCTATCTATAACTTTTAATGCCATATTGGGTGCTACAATTTTGATCATTGCAATTAAGTCTTTTGATACTTTATTTCCTGCTTTATCCATTTTATCAGCTGCAGAAAGAGTCAATAATCTTGCCTGTTCTACTTCACATTGTGATAGTGCAATCTCTTGGCGTATACTACTATAATCTTTAAATGTCTTACCAAAAGCAATACGTTCTGAAGCTCTTTTTGACATCAACTCCAAAGCTCTTTGTGCCATTCCTATCAACCTCATACAATGATGAATTCTACCTGGCCCTAAACGCCCCTGGGCAATCTCAAAACCTCTTCCTTCACCAAGAATCAGGTTTTCTTTAGGCACTCTTACATTCTCAAGTAAAATTTCGGCATGTCCTTCTGGAGAATCATAAAATCCAAATACAGATAGAGGTCGAATAATTTTTAATCCAGGAGTATCCATAGGAACCAAAATCATACTCTGTTGTTGATGCCTTGCTGCTTCCGGATCTGTTTTTCCCATTACAATAGCGATCTTACAGTGAGGGTCCATCCCCCCCGAGGACCACCATTTACGACCATTAATCACATAATCATTTCCATCTCGCCTGATTGAAGTTTCAATATTTGTAGCATCAGAAGAAGCCACTTGTGGTTCTGTCATCAGAAAAGCAGAGCGAATATCTCCGTTCATTAAAGGTTTTAACCATTGTTCTTGCTGATGAGAAGAACCATATTTTGCCAAGACTTCCATATTTCCTGTATCAGGAGCATTACAATTAAATACTTCTGATGACCATAGAACGCGCCCCATGATTTCTGCCAAAGGTGCATATTCTAAATTGGATAAACCAGGACTTAAGCTCCCATAATTTTTTGGTAAAAAAAGATTCCATAACCCAGCTTCCTTGGCCTTTATTTTTAATTCATTCATGCCTGACCAACGTTGCCAACGGTTATTCGGGTCATAAACAAAAGTGCTCACTTCCTTTTCTACTGGGAGAATGTGCTCTTCAAAAAAAGCAGTAAGTTTTTGTTGAAGTGAGGTTATTTTTTCTGAATACTCGAAATTCATGCTTTACAATATTTAAATGGGTAAGATCCTTCTTTTTCAGAAAGAATATTTGGCAATCAGCCTGCTATCATATATCCTCCATCTGCATTATAAACACTACCTGTCATATACGATCCAGCATCTGAAGCCAATAAACATACTATTCCCGACATTTCATTTGGCATACCCATCCGAGAAGTAGGTAACGTCTTTTCTATTTTTTGAAGCAATTTTTCATTTTGCCATAATGCTGCACTAAATTTGGTTTTAATCAGTCCCGGACAAATTACATTTGCACGAATACCATATTGTCCCCATTCTTTTGCTTGATTCTTTGTCAACATTAATAAAGCTGCTTTACTGGTACTATACAACCCTAGGCCTGCGCCCGGATGTAAGGCCTCTACCGAGGCTATATTGATAATACTCCCTCCTCCTCTTTCTTTCATAGAAGGTAAGGTCAAATTGGATAATGCCCATGGCGCTTTGACATTAATATCCATAATCTTATCAAAAACACCTTCCTCTGCATCTTCAATAGGTCCATATATCGGATTTATAGCAGCATTATTTACCAAAATATCAACACCTCCAAAATGCGTTGTTGTTTTTTGAATTAGATGCTCTCTTTGATCTGCTTTTCCTATATGACATGCTATTCCTATTGCTTCTAAACCTGCTGATTTAAATTCTGATGCAACTTCATCTACAGCATCCTGACTTCTACTACTTATAACGACCTTAGCGCCATGCTCAGCCAAACCTTGTGCTATAGCTTTTCCTATTCCTTTACTAGAACCAGTTATAATAGCTACCTTCCCTTCTAGATGAAATGATTTTTTTATACTATCCATTATGGGTTATTATGGTATTTAAAAATTAAACGACTTAATTAAAAACTTCTTGCTCTCCTGCTATAGTGAGAATTTCTTCATTCATAAGAATATCTGCAAGACCATTAGTTTTTGGTAATTCATATTTAAAATAGAATTTCATAGTATGAATCTTACTTTCATAAAATTCCTCAGTATACTTTTTCTGAGCCGTTATTAATGCATTTTTAGAATGACATGCGATATCTAACCATACCCATCCCATTGTTATATTACTAAAGAATTCCATAAAGGGGGTAGCATCAGACAAGAAACGTTCATAATCTCCTTTTTGAGCAAAACCTATTAAGAACCCTATTACTTTTTGTGCCAATTGTAATTTATCTCCAAGTTTTGCAGCATACTTCTTTAGTTCATCATATTTAGAAGCCTGCTCTATGGTTTGCATAATCTCATTAGTTAATAAATTCAGAGCTTTACCATTCTCCATAAGTAGTTTTCTACCTAATAGATCTTGTGACTGAATTCCTGTAGTTCCTTCATAGATAGAAAATATACGAATATCTCTATGGTATTGTTGTAATATAAAATCTGAACAAAACCCATATCCTCCTAATACTTGTACTCCATTAGATACGGCTTGTGCTCCCATTTCTGATGGATATGTCTTTACCATAGGAATAATCAACTCTAATAGTAATCCATATTTCTCTTTTTCGTCTTTATCCTGAAGTGTTTCTTTAAGGTCAAAATACTTTGAAGCAAGAAGCACCAAACTTAGAGAACCTTCTGCAACAGCCTTTTGTAACAATAACATCCTTCGTACATCTGGATGATTTATAATTAAGGTTTGTCCTTGTTCTGGGTTTTTCTTTCCATCGCTTGCTAATTTTCTTCCTTGCGGACGCTCTTTTGCATATTGTAATGAAGCTTGATATGCCGCCATTGTAATCGCAGCAGCTCCTCTACCGACAGCTATTCGAGCTGCATTCATCATCATAAACATATATTTTAATCCTTGATGCGCTTCTCCAACCAACCAACCGTGACAATCATCTTTATCACCAAAACCAAGATGAGTTGTACAATATCCTCGTTGACCCATTTTCTGAAAATCTGCCACTGTCGTTACATCATTTGGTGTAAGGTCACCGTTTTTGTCTGGTCGTTTTTTAGGAACAACAAATAATGATATTCCTTTGGTTCCCTGAGGAGCTCCTTCTATTCTAGCCAACACCAAATGAACCATATTTTCTGCATATTGATGGTCTCCTCCAGAGATAAATATTTTTTGTCCAGAAATCTTATAATGACCTTTATCAGATGGTATGGCTTTAGTCACAACATCAGATAAAGAACTTCCGGCTTGTGGTTCTGTAAGACACATGGTTCCTCCCCACGCTCCAGAAAGCATCTTAGGCACATAGGTATCATTAAGATTAGCATTACCAAAATGCACAATTAACTCAGCAGATCCTATAGTGAGGCCAAGATACCCTGGTAAATGATTATTAGCAGCATCTTGAATAAAAGCCGAAGCTGTATACACCATCATTGGCAATTGTAACCCACCTGCATCATAATCAAAAGTCCCAGAGATGAGTCCCATTTCTCCTCCTTTTTTCATTATAACATCCACCTGCTTATGAACGATAACTTTACCATCTTCATAATAGGCAGGATGTTCATCCATCTCTTTGATATATGGAAATAATTCTCTATCAGAAAACTCTTTAACCGAGTCTATAAACATATTTAGAGATTCTTTATCATGATCTTTAAAGCGATCTTGTCTTACTACATCTTCTAACTCATGTACATCATATAAAAGATACTTAAGCGTTTCTATATCAATATATTCATTAGCCATTGTGTGAAGTTTTTAGAAATTGAATACTAATACTTCACTAAAGTTCGGTAATATTTAAGAAATTCTAATTAAACCTGTTTAATAAATATTAAATTTTAGATACTCTTAACTTTTTATACCATATCTAATATTTTATTACGAATAAGACCATCTTAATCCTCATGAACTAAAAAATTATCCTTTCTCGCTTAATCGCTTTCTTATTTTTGAAAGTCCAACTGGTGTTAGTCCAAGGTATGAGGCAATTAAATATTGTGGGACTCTTTGGAAAAGTGTAGGGCGTTTTTTTAATAATTCCAAGTATCTTTCCTGATTAGTAAGGTTTCTATGTTGATTGATACGCTGAAAATTAATTACGAATGTTCGTTGCATTGACAATCTACCAAAACGCTCTAGCTGATGTGAATGATCAAACACCTTTTGTTGATCTGTTTTTGAAATGGTATATACCGTGATATCTTCTAATGCTTCTAGATAAGCTACAGAAGGAATTTCTTGTATATAAGCATATAGATCAGTAAAGAAATAGCCTTCGGTAAAAAACTCCATGACTCTAGTAGTACCCTGTTCTACTGTATAATAAGAGACACAACCTTCTTTCATAAAATAAAAATCTCCAATATATTGATCTGGTTTTAATAGAAACGCGCCTTTTTTAAAAGTTTTCTTTCTAAAAAACCGAAGTCCAAACTCCATATCAGAATCGCATACCTCTGTAAATGATCTTATTTTCTTTTTTAAGTCTTCCAAATTATTATTATCTCTTCAACGAAAGAACAAAATATTTATTGATTTGCAAAAGTAAACTACTAATCTATTAGATAAATTAAATATTAGAGTAATGTTTAAAAACCTAACATAAGACCGTTCTATCTGTGTAGTCAATTTTACGGTTTTACCGTAAAAAAAACTTAACAATTGTTCGTAGCTTTAGGGTAGCTAATTAAAACCTATATGCACCAGCATAAGGAAGGATATCAAATACCCCATCCCATGTAGTGCTTACCCCCTATGGATACACTTAATTTTTATCAAATATTAATTTTTCTATTTCAAGGGTTTGTTGTTGCTTTCCTTATTTTACTTCTGTTTCGGTTACGAACTATGATTGGCTTAGGGATTTTATTTACTTCACTAGGATTATTTCAATTTATACAAGTTTTTCTGGCAAGTACACTCTATTTTGAAATATCAGATCTTATTGTAGTTTCACCGGGTTCATCGGTTTTATTTTCTGCTACACTTTTTTCAATACTGCTAATTTACATCAAAGAAGATGCTATTACTGCCAGAAAATTAATATATGCTTTAGTTATTGCCAATGCTGTGTTGTGCTTTCTTTTACTTTCCTTTAGAATGAATATTGAAGGCGCTAACAATTATAATCCTTTTGACGTTTCTACTGATTTTTTCTATACCAGTGTGCTTGTACTATTCATTGGGACAGGTATACTTTATCTAGATTCTATATTGATTATTTTTTTGTTTGAATATATCTCTAAACGTACTTCAAATCTGTTCTTTCGGATATTAATAACAATGGTGTTGGTCTTAAGTTTTGATGCTATCTTTTTCACCTTGGGATCATTTAGGTTTTTTAAGGATATTGAAAAGATTTTATATTCTGGACTCGCCTCCAAAAATTTCATGGCAATTTTTTATAGTATCATTTTTACGATTTATTTAAAATATTTTGAAAAAGAAGAGTATCAAACTAATTATATAACTTTCAAAGATATTTTTCATTCTCTAACTTATAAACAGAAGTTTGAGGTAGCCGAAAAAGCCGTTCAGCTTACAGAAAGTAGGTATCACACATTAACTAATCTTGTCCCTGTAGGTATTTTTATGACTCTTGCTGATGGTAAAACTACGTTTGTAAATCCAAAATGGTGCGATATCTCTGGAATATCGGAAAAAGATGCATTGGATGATGGATGGTTAAATGCCGTTCATCCTGATGATCGAAAAAAATTAAAAAAAGGCTGGTATAACGCTGCTGATAAAAGAGAAGCTTCTGACGCAGAATATAGATTTCTTAAACCTGATGGCTCTGTTATTTGGGTATTAGGCCAAGCGATTCCAGAATATAATGAGAATAACCAAATTATTGGATACGTAGGAACAATAACCGATATCACTGAGATTAAATTATATGAACTCGAATTAAGCAGATTAAAAGATAAAGCAGAAGAAAGTGACAGGCTTAAATCTGCTTTTTTGGCAAACATGAGCCATGAAATCCGTACACCAATGAATGGTATACTCGGTCTTGCAGAACTACTAAATGAACCTAAATTATCTGGTGACGAACAACAACTCTACTTAGATTTAATCAAAGAAAGTGGGGCCCGAATGCTAAACATCATTAGAGATATTATTGATATTTCTAGAATAGAAGCCGGTCAGGTAAAAATATCTATTGATACTATTAATATCAATGAACAAACTCATAAATTATATACCGCCTTTAAACCATTAACAGATAAAAAAAGTATTATTTTATCACTATCCAATGGACTATCGACAGAAGACGCCAGTATCAATACAGATAATGAAAAACTTCATACAATTTTAAACAATTTGATGAAGAACGCAATAAAGTATACTAGTGAAGGTGGTGTCGAATTAGGATACCAAAAAGAAGGTGAAAATTTACTTTTTTATGTAAAAGACACGGGTATTGGTATTGCTAAAAATCGTCAAAAAGCAATTTTTGATCGGTTCGTTCAAGCAGATATAGAAGAAGAAGATCGTTATGCTCTAGAAGGTGCTGGTATAGGATTATCAATTGCAAAAGCTTATGTTGAAATGTTGGACGGTAAAATTTGGTTAGAAAGCAAAAAAGGTATGGGTTCTACGTTCTACTTCACTATCCCTTTTTCCAAAAATTGAATAATACTTAAAAAAACCGTACTACTTAATTCAAAAACTTTAGGTTAAATTATCCTTCAAAAAAAGTAATAACTCAAGGATATTATAGCCGTCACTTCATAATAGAAAGATTCATATGTATTGAAATTCAAATATTTTAGAAAAGAAAATTATAAAATCAGTACATATAAAATTAGAGGCATGGTAACATTTTATTCTTTTACAACACATACTTGTATACTTTTATAAGTTCTCCTTATCAAAAGTAAATAGCTAATTCGTTGATTTTATGTTTATAAAGAAAATTTTATATTCGCAATATACCTAATGCTCTTAGTTTATGTTTAGAAATCCTTTTTCCTTCTCGGGAAGAATCCGTAGACTCGAATATGGTTTGAGTTATATTATATTTTTGGCTGCTTTTTTTATGATGGGAATGATAATTGAAGTTTTTGATGAAGCAGAGTCTTTATTCTTCTTAATTATTTTACCTGGGTATTGGTTTATAATTGCACAAGGAACTAAACGTTGTCATGACCTAGGTAGTAGTGGCTTTTTTCAATTAATTCCTTTTTATGGACTGATCATGATTTTTGGAGAGGGACAAGATGGAAATAATAGATATGGGTATAACCCAAAAGAAAACCATATTCCTACTACTCCAAAAAAACCTTTTCAATTTAAAGTTGCCTTACCCAAAAACAGAACTATCCTTGATATTGGTAATGAATTATTATGTATAGCTTTACTTAACACTCTATTCGCTATAATTATTAAGAATTACATACAATTAGAAGGAATTCGGTTATTACTCATTGGATTCTCTTTTATACCATGTTACTTCCTATTGTTAGTTCTTAGTCATAAAAGAAGTGCTTTACCTAATTTAAAGCCTTATCTTTTTAGACATAGAGTGATGTACGCAATTATCATTTATGTTCTTATTCAACTATATAATTTGGTCTTTCTAAATTTAGATTTCAGTGTTGATACTATTGTATCCGGAATCTTTCTTATACTCCTAATTACGGGAATCACATACATTCCTTTTTTGATCTATCCTCGATATTTTAAAAATGAAGTTAGTAATGACGAAAGAAACAATTCAGAAATTATAAAATATTGAACATTTGAAACCAAAATACTACTCTTATACTTCTTTATTATTACTTGGGTTAATTATTTTTTTTGGCTACATCAACAGGATTGTTTTAAAAGAATCAATTATGTGGTCTGATCGCAATTTGGTATGGACAGATTTTGAAATTGTATCTGATATGCAGGACGGTTTTGATGCTTCTGTCTATTCAGAGATTTATTGTCCAAATCGAATTACATCAACAGATTCTAAAGTATATGCATATATGGATCCCAATCAATCCGAACGGCTATTAGATACTTTATATGACCAACAATTGTTAAAGCATGAGCAATATCATTTTAATATAACAGAATATTATGCTCGATTAATGCGTAAAGAAATTGTAAAAAAAGGGCGAAAAAAAATATCAAAATCAGAGTTAAATCGTATCTACGAAAAATATGAGATTAAACGAGATAGTATGCAAGAAGTATATGATAGTATCTCAGAACACAACACAAATCAACAACAGCAACGCTATTGGGAGTTAAAAATTGATGACCTTCTTCGTCAGACAGCATATTATCAAAATCCAGATATCCTAAGCTATCAAAATTATATCAAAAAAGACACAGAGTATTTTAAACACATATACCATACATTAGAACATAAAACTCTCACTGCATATCCTGTTAGTGATATAAATCGTAAATATGGTAAATGTTACCAGGTAATCAGAAAAGATAATGAAGTAATTATAAAATTTTACAGCAATGGAAAATTAATCAATGGAGGATATTTTGAAACTGCAATAACCAAAATCACTCGCCCAACAGATAATTCTTTGGAGATGCATTATTATAATGCTGATCGTAGTTATAATACTAAATTAAAACGCACCATTAGCAAGGTACATTGGAATATTAATAAGGATATGACAATCTCCTATTTTGATTCAAACAACACTCCTGTCATTTATAAAGCTGTACATAAAATATTGTGGAAAAGAAACCCAAAAAACAATAATTTATATGCTACATATTATGATATTGATGGTAAATATATTACAAATAGAGATGGAGCTCATCACGAAAGAAGAGCATTTGACAATCAAGGAAGAACGGTAAAAATAGAGGCTTTTGATAATAAAAACAATCCTATAAATGACAAAGATTATATCTCTGTTTATGATTACGTTCTTGATGAATATCATAAAATAAAAAGGGTAAGATTATACAACAAAGAAGGAAACTTTGCAACTCATCTTGATGAATACAACATACATTATATATATGATGAACGAGGGAATTTAGAAAAATCAGTCAACCTGGATCAAAATGGAGATCTTATTGAAAATAAAAATAGTATTTGTACTTATGAATATACAAACGATTTAAATGACAATACCACAAGTGTAAAACGATATAATGCCAATGAGTTACCAACTACAGGCTATGATGATTATTTTCATGAAGTAATCGATTATGATACAAAAAATAGAATTCTGTTTAAAGCTAAATACCATCCTAATTATGTACTAGTATTTGACGATGTTAAAAATGGAGCTTTAAAATATGAATATGATAACGACTCTATTTACTATACTTACAATACAGATGCATTTAATAATATTTTTAACAATGACCATGGTGTGGCCGTAACAAAAAGACATACAAATAAGGGAGGTCATACCATAAAAGAGGTTTTTATGGATTCGCAAAAATGTTTTGCTACTTCTGAAGAAGGAATCGAAACACTTTCTTATTCTTATGATAATAGAGGAAATTTAATTAAAAAAGCAGGATTAGATTCTATTGGTAATCTAAAACCATTTAGTAAAGATATAGCAATAGTGCGTTGGGAATACGATAATCAAAATAATAGAACAAAAACCACCTATTATAATGTAAATGATCAATTAGCAAATGGAGAGCAAAATGTTGCCTATAAACTTTTCAATTTTAACAAAGACAATATGCTTGTTGAGCGTTTAAATTACGATAAACATAAGAAACCTACTCTTTATGACGAGGTATTTAGAACAAGATTTTATTATGATAAAAAAGGTAAAGACACATTAGTACTAGGATTTAATATCAGAAATCAGCCTATTAATGGTGTGTCAAAAACAGTTTCAAAGTATAGTGAGTATGGTAAAGAAATTCGAAGAATTTACTATAACTCCAAAAATAGAAGAACAAATAATTATAATGGTGTAAGTGCAATTGAGTATTTATATGATGATCTTCATCGATACATTGGATATCGTAATTACAATCAATATGATCGCCCTACAAACGATTGGCAAGGTGTTTTTTCAGAACAAAGAGTTTTAAATCAAGCTGGTTATATTACAAAATTCTCTTACTTTAACAAGTATCAAAAGCCTGTTATAGGACCTGATGGATACCATAGTATCAAATATATCTTTGATGATTCACATTTTATTACCAAGGAAAGTATGTATGGAACCGATAATGCACTAAAGCCTAATAGTTATGGGGTGGCTATATATGAATATACCAGGGCTGTTTCTGGTCTTATTCATAGTATTAAATACTATGATGAAAATAAAGAACCGATTGAAGCATCAGATGGCGCTGCCGAATTGTACTATAAACCAGATATGAATGGTTTATACTATTTAGATAAAAAATATAATGCTGAAGGAGAGGAAATCATTGAAAAAGAGAATGAGGACGAAATTAGCAGTGAAGAAGAGACTCAAACAGAAAAAAAAGATCAATAAAATTATAGCAACCTATAATCAAAAAAAACACTTAATTTAAGTTACTCATCATAATCAGAAATCTAATGAAAAAACTCACATACAAAGTTATAGAAGATGAACAAACTCTCGTTTACGAAGAACTATACAACTCCAAGAATGAAGTTATCTATTACAAAGATTACCAAGCTAATCCACATGCAGAGAAAAAAATAACGTTTAACGATTTAGGTCTACTTGTCGAAGAAATTGATCTTAGTGATGGTAATGAATTAAACAGATTAGAACTTATATATGATAAAAATGGAAGAAATACTGAAAGAAATTTCTTCTTTGGAACTGATCTATATGAAAAAGTTATCACAGAATACTCAGAATCTGGACATGTAAAAACAACCTATCAAGACGGAGAAGAAGTAGATAGATTGGTAACTGAAACTAATGGAAAAAATTATGTGAGTAAATTTTATCAAAACGAAAAACTCATTGAGAGCCAATTTTCTGAATATGATACGATTAATAAATGTAATGAAATCAAAATCTATGACAGTGACAACAATTTAATTGCCATTAGAAAAGAAACCTATAATCATGCCGATGAAGTTATAAATATTGAAGATGTTAATGAAAATGGTAATCTATTATCTGAACATACTTATGAGATAGAAAAAGGACTAACTCTTAAAGAGGTACATAGAGATTTTAGAGCAGGAGAAAGTGAATATAACATCTCAAGAGAATATGATTTTAATAAAAACCTGATAAAAATGGAAGTTAGAGCAGCAAACAATCATTTAATTGAATTTTATCTTTCTACTTATGATGATAAAAATAGGTTAGCTGAGGAAAAAGGGGTTTCTAATGGTAGTTTTAATGCTATATATGGTTCATATACCAATGGAGAAGAATATCATTTTATACACAAATATGAAAACTAAACTTTTCAAGAATATTCTATAGATTTCGAGCATTTGGATAAAACGACATATCCCTTTTTTAAATGCTATAAAAAAGGGATATGTTGTTTATTATCTTTTGAACTATAATTTATTATTCCATTCGGGTGATTTTTGCACCAATTGCTCTTAAACGTTCATCAATATTCTCATACCCTCTATCTATTTGCTCAATATTATGAATTATTGATGTTCCCTTTGCACTCAGCGCTGCAATCAACAAAGAAATTCCAGCTCTAATATCAGGAGAAACCATAGTTGTAGCTTTTAATGTGGACTTAAAATCATGACCAATAATTGTCGCTCTATGAGGGTCACATAATATAATTTTTGCTCCCATATCGATTAACTTATCAACAAAGAACAAACGACTTTCAAACATCTTTTGATGTACCATTACTTCTCCTCTAGCCTGTGTAGCTACAACCAATACAATACTTAATAAATCGGGTGTAAATCCAGGCCATGGTGCATCAGCAATTGTCATAAAAGATCCATCTATATAACTTTCTATCTGATATCCATTGTTATGTGCCGGAATATAAATATCATCTCCTACTTGTTCTAATGTAATACCCAATTTTCTAAACGTATTCGGTATCAATCCAAGATTATCCCAACTTACATTTTTAATTGTAATCTCACTTTTGGTCATTGCTGCTAAACCTATCCAAGATCCAATTTCAATCATATCAGGTAATATTCTATGGGTACATCCAACCATTTCTGTAACACCTTCGATGGTTAGTAAGTTCGAACCTACTCCTTCGATTTTTGCTCCCATGCTATTCAGCATTTTACACAATTGTTGCAAATAAGGTTCGCAAGCAGCATTATAGATCGTTGTCGTTCCTTTAGCCAAAACAGCTGCCATTACAATATTTGCTGTCCCGGTTACAGAAGCTTCATCAAGTAACATATACGTCCCTGTTAAACCTTCTGGCGCTTCTACACCATAAAATCGTTCTTCTTTATTATATCTAAACTCTGCCCCGAGGTTAATAAACCCTTCAAAATGAGTATCTAATCGTCTTCTCCCTATTTTATCACCACCTGGCCTAGGAATATATCCTTTACCAAACCTAGCTAGTAAAGGTCCAACAATCATAATAGATCCTCTTAGCCCACTTCCTTCTTTTTTAAAGCGTTCACTCTCTAGATATTCAAGTTTAAGTTCATCACTCTTAAAGGAGTATTCTCCTTTTCCCAGTTTTTTGATTTTTACACCAAGATTTCTTAGGATTTCAATAAGTTTATTGACATCTCGTATATCAGGTATATCAGAAATTATAACTTCTTCTGGAGTTAATAATACTGCACAAAGAATTTGTAAGGCTTCATTTTTTGCTCCTTGAGGCGTAATTTCCCCTTTAAGCTGATGGCCTCCTTCGATCTGAAAAGTCCCCATGTACTTGTAATAATTAGTGGTTAATAATTGGTAGTTGGTAAAGATTTAGTAGCGTTTCTTTCCGCGATTATTGCCTCGATAATTCTTTTTACCACCGCTATTGGTATTATGTTTTTTCTTTTTCCCTCTTAAAAGATTAGATGAATCTGTTAAATCTTCATTACTTCCTTTTAAATTGATTTTACCTTCGCTTAATTCGAAAAGATGGTTAAAAATCGCGCTATCTTCGACAGTATCCTTATTCCAGTTCAAGTAGCATTTTTTCATATGATTCGCAATAGTCATGGTAAGAGCATTTTTTAAATCTCCTTCTTCCCAGCCATTCGCAACATCGATCATTCTTTTTATATTATTTCCGTAAAAACGATACTTAGGGAAATTTTGAGGATACTTAAGAGGTTCTGGTCTCTCTTGTAATTTTTCTTTTGTTAGTACAGGAAAAGGAGTATCAACATCAAGTTTAAAATCACTCATTATAAATAATTGATCCCATAATTTATGTTGGAAATCTGGTACATCTCTAAGATGTGGTTGTAGGTTTCCCATTACTGCTATAATGGACTTAGCAACCTTATTACGTTCTTCTCTATCCTCAATAGCAATTGCATGATTGATCATTTTTTGTAAATGACGACCATATTCTGGTATAATGAGCTTTTCGCGCTCGGTGTTATATTCTAAAGTGTTAATATCCATAAAATGTATGTAAAAATTGTGTAGAAATAGTTTTAAAAATCAATATGTATAAGTGATATCATCTAGATTTCCTGAAGAGTAATTATATGTAATACACATATAAACTTCTATTTGACAATTGATTATTTTATAGACTATTCTATATTTTGTTCCGCAAAATACTAAAATAAAACAAGTAAGTTATGGTCAATACTAAATTTATTTACCGATAACAGGCTCTATAATCTACTTTAAGAATTTTTATCTCCTTTTTAATTTAAACTTAACAGGAAACCATATTTCTTAAAGTGAAATTACACCTTCTACTTTAACAGCAACTTCTTTATATTTAGTAATTACCTGATCTGGGTTTTTCATTCGTACATTAATCGATACACTTGTATATTTTCCATTTTTAGATTTTTTTGTAGTAATTACAGCTCCAAGGTTATCAAAAATGGTTTCAATTTGTCCTATTTTTATAGTGTCAGTTGGTACAATGAACTTATATAAATAAGCGGTTGGCCAAAGCGCTGTATCCGCCAATTGCACTTTCAATTTTTTGTAAAATTCTTCTTGATCTTTCATATGCTGCTTAAATGCAAAATTCAGGCCAAAGATACAGTTTATCAAATACAAAAAGAATACTCTTCCACTTCATTTTTAAGAAGGGAAGTTACTTTTCAACAAGGTGTTATATTCTTCTTGAGTATCAACATCATACCCTTTACCACGAGCAGAAATAGTTTGTACATTATTGATATGTTTTTTGATTATATATCGTGCTCCAAAATCCTCTTTTAACTGTAATAATTCTTTAAAATATTGTTTTGTGATAATCGCTGGGACTCCTATTATTTCATTTAGATCTGTAGCTATAATCATATTAGGGTTTTGATTAAATTCTATGATCAATCTATTAAGATGTTTTGCATCAAGTAAAGGCTGATCAACTAGGGAAATTAAAATGGCTGAATATGTCAAAATGTCTCGTTCGAGAGCTTCAATTACCAAACGAATAGAGCTTCCCATCCCTAATTGCCAATTTTCATTTTTAAGTATACTTATCGGAAATTCTTTAACCGTTGGGTAGATTTGATCATAATATGCTCCTAAAACAACATATGTTTTTACGTTTTCCAACATCATTCCTTGCTGTATAGCATGCCCAATCAATGTGGTCTCTCCCCAAGCTAATAATTGTTTTGGTTCTCCCATCCTACTAGAAGATCCTGCAGCAAGTATAACATGAGCTATTTTAGATTCGAGTAGAAACGACATTTATACTTTTCCTTTTAGGATCATCATGAATTGCTCCTTTTTTTTCTTGTAATGGAATTGGAGTTTGATTTCTTATTGTAGCTAAAACTTCAGCAATAATTGAAATTGCTATTTCTTGTGGTGTCTCTGCTCCCAGATTTAAACCAGCCGGCCCATGGATCGAATCCAGAAATTCATCAGCAACTTCTGGAAAATATTCTATAAATGCAGAAAGTAATTTCTCCCGACGTCTTGCAGGACCTAATAATCCAATATATACTGGTTGAGTATCTTTTATCGCTTGAAGGTATAACAAATCTTTAGCAAAGTTATGAGTCATTAAGACGATAGCTGTTTGATCATCTATATTATCAAGACACAACTCTTCTGGTGTAGCATTAATTACTCGTGTCACACCAGGAAAATCTTTAAGATGTTTAGGATGATGTGGAGAACCTATAATTTCAACCTCCCATCCTGTCATAGATGCTAATTGACCTAATTTAACCGCATCATGCTCTGTACCAATAATCACTAACCTGAAACATGGTTGTATTTCTCTTTGAAAAAAATCAAAAGATACATCTATTCTCGTATTTACCTTATTTGAAAAAACAAATTCCTGATCCCCTTCAAACAAAACAACAGATCCCATACCAGAGAGTTTTTGTTCTGCTTTTGAATACATTGATTTTATTTCAAAAGGTGTTCTGGATTTTAAATGTTTTTGAACAGCTTCTATACCAGAATTGTCCATCTCAAAACGTTCTATCAAAATATACAACAAACCCTCACAACCTAAACGATATTTCCCGTCATAAGTCATTACTTTGGGAGATCCTGTTTTAAATACAGATTGTGCTTGTCGCAATACTTCTTTCTCCACACATCCACCACTTACAGCTCCAGTCACTGTACCGTTTTCGAGTATAAGCATCCCAACCCCTGGCCTTCTATACGAAGAGCCTTCTACATCAACTACAGTTGCCATAACAGCAGGAATACCCTGCTGCCTGGCTTTATAGTAGCATTCTATTATTTCTTTAAATTCGTGTGTCATAAAAGTACTATCCCAAAGGAGCTTTGGTATTCATATTCTTAATGAAAGGTTGCTTATATAACCGTATTCCCTTAGCTGCTTTTATTGCATTCGCAACTGCTGCTCCTGCAGGAGGTAACGTAGGTTCTCCTAATCCTGTTGGTGCGATATCACTTTCTATAAAATGAGTTTCAACTACTGGAGTTTCATTAATACGAATTAAACGATATGTATTAAAGTTCGTATCCTGGGGAGTTCCGTCTTTGAAAGAAAAGTCTCCATACATGGCATGACCTACTCCATCAATTACTCCACCTTCTATTTGATTTTTCGCTCCTAGAGGATTAACCACAATACCACAATCTACTACGCAAGTAACTTTTTTGACTACCGGAATATCATTCTCCAATACAACATCTGCTACTTCTGCAACATGTGTATTGTGACAATAATACGCACTAAACCCTTGATAAACACCTTCCTTTTTATTGCCCCATCCTGATTTATCTACAGCAACTTTAATTACATTTTCTAATCGTTCTGGAGAATATTGAATCCTTTCATCTGTGGTTCCTTTTACTTTTTGTAATAAATCCAAACGAAGTTGTATACGATCAACTTCTAATACTTCTGCCAATTCATCAAAGAAACTTTGCTCTGCAAAAGATAAAAAGTTAGTATACGGTGCACGCCACGCTCCCGTAGTAATTTTACTATCATAATTTGCTACATCTACCTGATAATTTTCAACAGCTCCAGCAGGGAAAAAATTAGGTATCAGTCCATACATATTCGAATTAATAGAGGCTTCTTTAAGGTGATAACCTGTAATTTTATTATCCTTAACAGATGCACTGATTTTATATTTTATGGCAGGTCTATATATCCCAGCTGACATATCATCTTCTCTGGAGTATACTACTTTAACAGGTTTTTGAGAAATTTTAGATATTTCTGCTGCTTCCAGTGCAAAATCGCCATATAATCTTCTACCAAAACCACCTCCCATTCTAGTCATTTCTACAGAAACATCTTCTACATCTCGCTCTAACAAATCTGCAACTCTTTTTGCCGTTCCTGCAGGAGTTTGTATAGGTCCTACCAAGCGAACTTTCTCTGGAGTAACATCTGCAAAGAAATTCATAGGTTCCATACAATTATGTGGTAAAAATGGAGATTCGTAAGTTCGTTCAATTACTTGGTCAGCTTCTGCAAATGCTTTTTTCACATCTCCATCCGCCCTTAATGTATTAAACTCAGAACCTTCTAAAAGGCCCTTTAAGATTTTATCATGCTCTTCTGTGCTTTCTAATTTTGAATCAGATGTCCAATTTGCTTCCAAAGCCTTTTTACCTTTCATCGCTGCCCAGGTAGAAGTTGCTAAAACAGCAATTTTATCCCCAAATTTAACTACATCCTGCACTCCTGATACCGCTTTGGTATTAGTATCATCAAAATCTACAAGCTTTTTGCCAAAAGAAGGAGGTCTTAATACAGAAGCATATACCATTCCTTCTTCCTTATAGTCTAATCCATAAAGTGGTTTTCCTGTAGTAATCTTATCAATATCTACATTAGGAGTATCTTTTCCTATTACACTAAAATTCTTAGGATCTTTTAGCGTGACATTTTCTGGCACTTCGAGAGTAGCAGCAACTTTAACTACTTCTCCATAGCCCAATTTATCACCATTTGCATTACTAATTACTCCATTTTCTGTTTTACATTCTGATGCATTAACTCCCCATTGTGCTGCAGCTGCATTAATTAACATCTGTCTTGCCGTTGCTCCTGTTTGGCGCAATGGTTCCCATCCATGTCGTATGGATTGGCTTCCTCCAGCCACTTGTCGAGTAAAATTCTTGGTATCCAGAGCTCCTTGCTCAACATGAACATTCTCCCAAGAAACATCCAATTCTTCTGCAATAAGCATCGGCATGGATGTTTTAACTCCTTGACCTATTTCTGGATTTGGAGAAAAAATAGTCACCATACCATTATCTGCTATTTTGATAAAGGCATTAAAGTCATTAAAATTTAGCTGAGAAATATCTACTGGTAGAGTTGCTTCAGGTTTGCATGACTGAAATAGATTAAACCCAATTAACATTCCGCCTCCAGCTAATGCTGAAGTCTTTATAAAAGACCTTCTACTAAAGGAAGGTGATATATTATTTTTCATTTTGTGAAGATTTAAATGGGTTAACTCAGTTTACTAGCAGCAACCTCTACGGCTTTTTCAATTCTATTGTATGATGCACACCTACAAATATTACCACTCATAGCATCTCTTATTTCAGATTTATTTGGGTTAGAATTCTGAGATAGAAAAGCTGCGGCAGACATCATTTGTCCCGCTTGACAATAACCGCATTGTGGAACATCAACTTCTTTCCATGCCTGTTGCACTGGATGTGAAGCATCATCAGATAGCCCTTCAATTGTAGTAATTTCCATATCTTCAACCATCGAAACCTGAAGCAAACAACTTCTTGTTGCAGATCCATCGACATGTATGGTACATGCTCCACATTGGCCAATACCACAGCCAAATTTGGTTCCAACCATATCCAGGTGATCTCTTAACACCCATAAAAGAGGTGTATCTTGATCTGCCTCAACAGTATGAGACTGACCATTTACTTTTAAATTATAAACTGGCATGAGTTTAAGTTTTAGGATTTGTTTTTAACTAGTCTAAATAAAGCAATATTACATGAATTGCTATTGAAAGTACTAAAAATTAGCTTTGACAAAATCAACTTTAACAGACCTTTATATTAATATTAATAACCTTAAAGATTTGGATCTTAATATCGGTTTGGAATGATGTGTTTTATCCATTTATTATAAAGTACGGTTACATACAACTACAAAAACTTTGAAGAACTTCTTTTAAAAATCCTTTTATAATTCCGAAATTTGTATAAAAATATTGATTTGGCTAAAAAAAGAATTGTAATTACCGGAGGTCCGGGTACAGGTAAAACTTCTGTTATCGTTAAACTGGAAGAAGCTAATTATTTTTGCTTTCATGAAGTTATAAGAGCAATGACCCAAGAAGCAAAAGAAAAAGATCAATCAACTACCTTTGCTTCAAATCCAATTGTATCTGTATCTGACCCTCATGAGTTTAACCTGCAAATTCTTAAAGGCAGAATACAACAATTCACAGATGCAACATCAAAAAAAGATGATATTCTTTTTTATGATAGAGGAATACCAGATGTTTTAGCCTATATGGATTATTTTGACCAATCCTATAATGACGATTTCGTTAATGCATGTAAACATCACATGTATGATATTATTTTTCTATTACCTCCATGGAAAGAAATTTATATTTCTGATGATGAACGATATGAAAGTTATGAGCAAGCACAAGAAATTCATCATCATTTAAAAGATGTTTATAATCGATTAGGGTATGATTGTATAGAAGTTCCTTTTGGAAGTGTTAAAGAACGTTTAGACTTTATTCTTAAAAAAAGCATATAGATTGATAAAATCTCCTCTTCAAATATTACAACAATACTGGAAATATGATACTTTTAAACCTCTTCAGGAAAAGATTATCAATTCGGTACTAGAAGGTCACGATACATTTGCTTTATTACCTACCGGAGGAGGAAAATCAATTTGTTTTCAAATACCTGCCCTACTAAAAGAAGGTATTTGTGTTGTAATTTCTCCTTTAATTGCATTGATGCAAGATCAGGTACAACATCTTCAGAAAAAAGGTATTAAGTCAATAGCGTTAACCAGCGGAATTAAATATTCTGAACTTGACACTTTGCTTGATAACTGTATTTATGGCAATTATAAATTTTTATATCTGTCCCCAGAGCGTCTTCAACAAGATATCGTCCAAGAACGATTAAAACAAATGAATATAAACCTCATTGCCGTAGATGAGGCTCATTGTATTTCACAATGGGGAAATGATTTTAGACCTTCATATAAAAAAATAGAGATTCTTAGAACAATTCATCCTGCTGTACCTATGATAGCTTTAACAGCCTCTGCAACAGTAGAAGTTGTTGATGATATCATTACTTCATTGGATCTTTTTCAACCAAAGATATTTAAACAATCTTTTTTTAGATCTAATCTGGGATATCTAATAGAGCATGTATTAGACAAGAATTTTAAACTTACTCAGATTCTTAAAAAACATCCTGGAACATCTATAGTCTATGTAAGAAATCGAAAATCTGCAATTGAGATTAGTGATTTTCTTAATGCTAGCGGTTTTTCTTCAACATATTATCATGGTGGTGTAGACGCTACAGAGAAAACAAAACGTTTTAATCAATGGTTGAATGAGGAAATCAGAGTAATGGTAGCTACAAATGCATTTGGTATGGGAATTGACAAACCAAATGTACGAACCGTAATTCATTATACGGTCCCAGAAAGTATAGAGAGTTATTTTCAAGAAGCCGGAAGAGCTGGTCGTGATGGCTTACCTTCATTAGCATTTCTTTTAAAAAACGAAAATGACACTCATCGTTTACACAATCAATTTATAAAAATATTACCCGATGTCAATGCAGTTAAGCTTGTATATCGAAAACTCTGTAGTTATTTCCGAATTCCTTACGGAGAAGGTGAGCAAACTGTTCATGATTTTGATTTTAACACATTCTGCAAAACATATGAACTTCATACACTAATCACGTATAACGCATTACAATTTCTGGATCGTTGCGGAGTAATAAGATTCACACAAAGATTTACCAAAAAAAGCAGTGTTCAGGTTCTTACTACAGGGAATTATCTTCTGGATTTTTTAAAAAACAATACAGAATATGAATACATTACTAAAGCAATCTTAAGAACGTATGGCGGTATTTTTGATGAAGAAATAGCTATTAACATACCATTAATTTCTTCAAAAGTAAATACTTCAGAAACAGTAGTTATCGAAACTCTAAATAAGCTAAAAGATGCTGAATTAATTGAATTTACTCATACTCTTTCTGATGCAGAAATTATTTTTTTAGTACCCAGAGAAGATGATCGCACAATCAATAGAGTTAGCAAACATCTTATTGATCAAAATACTTCTAAAATTAAAAAAGTAGAAGCTATATTAAAGTTTACAGAAAATAAAAGTAAATGTAGTAGTTGGCTGTTATTAAGTTATTTTGGAGAAGAAAATACTGTAGATTGTGGATTATGTAACTTCTGTACCAATAAGAAAAAGAATGTATCACCTATAAATGTTAAGAAAATACAAGATGATATTATCCTTCTTTTACAAGGAAAAGACTTATCTTCAAGAGATTTGATATCCCATTTAACATATCCCGAAAAATTAATTTTACAAGTATTGCGGGAAATGAATGAACATAGTATTATAAAAATCAACCACGATAACAACTATCAATTAGTATAAAATAATGAGAAACTTACGAATCCTATTTATGGGGACACCGGATTTTGCCGTTGAAACCTTAAAAACTATTATAGAAAACGAATATGATGTCGTTGGAGTTATTACCGCTCCTGATAGACCTGCCGGACGAGGAAGAAAACTTAAAGCTTCTGCGGTGAAAGAATATGCCATATCAAAAAACTTAAAGGTATTGCAACCAACTAATTTAAAAGACGAGCATTTTATTGAAGAATTAAAATCATTAAATGCCAACCTAAATATTGTGGTAGCTTTTAGGATGTTACCAAAAGTCGTGTGGAATATGCCAGAATATGGCACTTTTAATTTACACGCATCCCTTCTTCCCGATTATAGAGGAGCTGCTCCGATTAATTGGGCAATTATTAATGGAGAGAAAAAAACAGGGATAACTACTTTTTTTATTGATGAAAAGATAGATACAGGTCATGTTATTTTTCAAGAGGAGGTAACAATAAAAAATAATGATTCTGCGGGATCACTACATGATAAGTTGATGACAAAGGGAGCTAAATTGGTATTAACTACTATAAAAGCAATAGAAAGTGATACAATAATTGTAAAACCACAACCTAAAGACACCGCTTTTAGGACCGCTTATAAACTAAATCGAGAAAACACAAAGATTAACTGGGAAAAAGATATATACACCATTAATAACCTTATAAGAGGATTAAGTCCTTATCCTTCTGCCTGGTGTCAACTATATAATAAAGGAATTTCTGAAAACATAAAAATATACGATGCAAATCCTGTAGAAGAGGTTCACAATAATGATATAGGAAAAATCATTGTAGAAGATTCTGATATTAAAGTATCTGTAAAAGGAGGTTATATTATTATAAATAAACTTCAACTTCCTGGTAAAAAAGCAATGGAATCTAAAGCACTATTAAATGGTTATGTTTTTTATAGAGATGCAAAAATGTGCTAGAGCCTAAGTATAGTAAGGGTTTGAAAATTCATAGAAAACAACATTGTTTATTAACAATCACCCTTAGTTATCAACAAATCCCTGTATTTACTGGGCTAATCCTTGCATGAATCATAAATCCGTATAAATTTGTAGAGCGTTTAACATAAAAGATTGGTTTAACCAACAATTAATTTAAAAACAGAATTATGAACAAAACAGAATTAATCGATGCAATGGCAGCTGATGCTGGAATCACTAAAGCAGCGGCTAAAAAAGCCTTAGAATCTTTCTTAGGAAACGTTGAAGGTACTCTTAAAAAAGGAGGACGTGTTTCTTTAGTTGGATTTGGATCTTGGTCAGTTTCTAAAAGAGCTGCAAGAGAAGGTAGAAATCCTCAAACTGGTAAAACTATCAAAATCGCTGCTAAAAACGTTGTGAAGTTTAAGGCTGGTGCTGATTTATCAAGTTCAGTTAACTAATCAGTTCTTTCGATATCATTTAAAAGCTCCCACATGGGGGCTTTTTTTATGCTTTTTTTAAGTTTTTTTTGGCAAAAAAGACATAACTACTTTGATTATTAGAAATAATTATTTAGCTTTAAGATAAAGAAAATCTATTGTATGATATCCCTTCAACCCTCTAAAGGACATTTATTAATTGCTGAGCCTTCTATTATTGGAGATGTTTCCTTTAACCGTTCGGTTGTACTTTTAGCGGATCATAGTGAGCAAGGATCAATTGGTTTTATAATGAATAAACCTCTTGATTATTTACTTGCCGATCTCGTTCCAGAGATCGAAGTAGATTTTAAGATCTATAATGGAGGTCCTGTAGAACAAGATAATCTATATTTTATTCATAAAGTACCCGACTTAATTCCTAACAGTGTTGAGATATCCTGTGGTATTTATTGGGGAGGGGATTTTACCATTGTGTCTGAACTTATCGCCAAAGACAAAATTACACCTAATGAAATTCGATTTTTTCTAGGATATTCTGGTTGGGATTCTAAACAACTTAATCAAGAACTTGAAGCTAATTCATGGGTAATTGTTGAGAATAGTTATCAGAAAAATATTTTCGGAAAATCTTATGACACTTTCTGGAAAGAAAAAATGATTGAACTTGGTGGGGAGTATATGCTTTGGTCTAATGCTCCAGAAAATCCTACCTATAATTAATCTCCTAATCTAATTCTGGTATTTAATATCCCCAATAATCTTTTACTAATCTTTGAATCATACTCTTTTTTTCTGAACTTCGTTATTGGTAAAATTCCTGTAATTACATTAGTAATAAATAATTCATCTGCTTTTTGAAGTTCAAAAGGTGAAATAGAAGATTCTTCTACAGTATATTCTGGTAATTTTTCAAGGATACGTATTAGTTGAGTCCTAAGAATTCCTCTTAAGCATCCATCAGATAAAGGAGGTGTCTTTATCACATTTCCTTTTACCAAAAATAAATTTCCATTTAAAGCTTCAATAATCATTTTATTAGAATTTATTAATAAACAATTATCAAAACCGTTCTCTTCCGCAAAAATTCCGCCAAGAATATTAACCAATTTATTATTTGATTTTAACGTTGAGAGAAGATCTGTTACTACATGGTGATCTTTAAAAAGTGTAACTTCATATGTCTGATCAGCTAAAGTATAAAAATTGGAGTTTAACTTAACTACAGAAATATTATATTCTATCTCATTGGATGAAGGAGTATATAACCCTCCAGAAACTCTATTTACAATAAGTTTCACTCTTACAGAAGAATTCATTAATCCATTTTCTGTCACCAGATTAATAATTTCTTTTTCTAGAAATTCTGGGGTAAACTGCATTGGTATTTGCATTCTCAAGATGCGCATTGAAGCCATTAATCTAAAATAGTGATCTTCCCAAAATAAAATTACTCCAGAATTAACCCTAATGGTTTCAAATAGAGCATCTCCATACGCATACCCTCTATTACTAATAGCCAATACGGCCTTATCATCCTCTACCAATTGTCCGTCTATATTAACCATAAAAAAAGTCCCATAAATTTGATTTTTTATGGGTGTATAAAATTTGTATTATAAAAATAAAGATTTATGCAGAACCTAAAACATGTTTTAAATTACCGATCATGTTATCCCAAAGCATCTTATTTTCATCCATTTCATCATCTTCAGAATAATCAGTAACCATTAGGGAAACATCTTTGGTTATTTCATCTACTTGAATTCGTAATTCAAAAAAATAATCATTTCCTTCCTCTTCATCTTCTACCCACCTAAATTTAATTCTTTCGCCACTTTTTCTACTTAAAAGTTTTGCTTCTTCTTCAGAATCATCCCAAATAAATGTAAATAGTTCTCCTCTGGAATTTACATTATCAGCAAACCACTCTGAAAGTCCAGAAGGTGTAGATATATATTGATATAATAGTTGCGGTGATGACTGTACCACAAATTCAATTTCATATTTTGTTTTTTCAGACATATCATTAATTGTTGGTAAGCCAATATATAGATTAATTGTCGACTTTAAAAGTACATTGAAAAAAAAATTAATTATGCATAATTGTTTGCACCAATGTTTTTTGTTTTTATATTTGCACCCGAATTAAAATGATGTAGCATCTATTTGGCGAGGTAGCTCAGCTGGTTAGAGCGTTGGATTCATAACCCAGAGGTCGGGGGATCGTGCCCCCCTCTCGCTACACTAATTCACTTAAGCCCTTTATTTTAAAGGGCTTATTTTTTTTCAAACACTTTTTATACTCAATGCCACCAAAAGAGTTTTAATCAATTAAGTGTGGTTTTTCTATATTTTTAAACATTCTAATAAATCAAAACAGGAAGAATTCTTTGTAGAAATTCTTGCAATAAAGAAGAATTTATTAAAAATCTACCTATCAATTTTGTTATACTATTACAAAAAATAACAGTCTCAAATGAGACTGTTTGTAAATAAAAGTTAGTTTGTATGCTTCATATCGCTATTCAATCATGATTCGCTTCGTATAAATAGAGCTTGTTTTATCTTTCAATTGAAGCATATAAAGTCCTTTTGGAAGGTCTAAAATTGGTATCTTAAAATTTGATTCTGTACCTAAATAAGCTTTTTTCATAATTCTACCGTTCATATTTATAATTGACAGTTCTCCACTAATTTTGTCCTTTGAGGTCAAATAAATATAATCGGTGGTTGGGTTAGGCCAAAAGTTATATATTATTTTTCCCTGAGAATTTACAACATCTCCTTTTTGATTATCCTGTTTATTATTTAAAATGGCAAAAGTATTACTATTATTAGTTCCTGTTTTAAGACTTAAATCATCAAAATAACCATCATTTGACCTTCCACTATTTCGTTGACTCAATAAAATCACTCTAACTTTACGTGTACCAGAAGGAGCAATTCTTTCTTCATTTATTTGCTCCCAGTTATTGCTATTCCTTTTCCAATCACTATCAAAAAAACTTAATACTTTATTATTATCATTTCTATATTCTACTTTAATTCTGCTTCTATCATTGCCACTATATGACCTCACAAAACCATTGAATAAGAAAAACTGTCTACCAGCATCTATAGAATCTGCATATTGTTCTACATTAACATCTTGATAGATTTCCCCTGTACTTGAATTACCTAACCAAAAGATATAGCTTCCATTCTTAGCATTTGGATAACCATTTTGTCCACCTTGAACACGTTTTTGATTACCTGATATCTGAGTCCAGGCATCTAGGTTATTTTGTTCTGCGCTAGACTGCTGAAGTAGATTATCACCATAACTCACATCGCTTCCGACTGGTTCTGGCAAGGTATATGTCGCCATCATTGCACGATGGTCACTAGCATAACCATTTAAATTTAATTCTGCCTCATCCCCTGTTGGACCAAATCGCACAGCTTTTGTAACCGTAATATCGTTCCCTCGGTGGTAAATGATATCAATTCGGTCATATACCTCATTAGAAGATTTATTTGGAGTCCAGGTATTTCCTGGTTTCGACACTTCATTTGGGTACAATGAGCGCCATGAATCTTTCATTCCAATAATAGTCGCTCGTTTACTCGTAGGCCAAGCTATTTTCATCGCATGAATTCCAGCATCTACAGCACGTTGAGTCCAATCCAAATGACTTGGCTCATTAAAATCACCAGTAAAAAAAACAGGAGCCCCCGCGGGTACCCAACTTTGAATAGTATTGACTATCCCGATCATTTCAGAAGAACGAGCTCTATTAGATGAGTTAATAGCTTGTGATTCTGATGTAATTTCTCTATCTCGAATATCATAAGGTCCGTATGGATAAGATGTCAAATGTGCATTAAACACATAAATTTTTAAACCGCTGGGTAATGTTACCTGGATACCAGAAGAATTTGTAGATGTAATAGGATAACGAGAAATAATAACCTCACTACGGCTATAACTATAATAATAAAACCCTAAAGAGTTAGCTACACTTTGTGCCGCTCCATATGATTCTTGTATACCAATAATATCTGCTCCAGAAGATTGTATAACATCTAACACAGCATTGTTACTAGTAGTAAATAATTTGTTAAAAGTCATTACTTTTAATGTATTCTGTGCTTCCACTACTCCTAAAAAGCAGAATGCTATTAAACCAAATAATAGATAGTTTTTTTTCATTTTTGTTATTGTTAATTAGGTTTTAAGCATAACAGTTTTTCTGTTATATTGAAGTGAAATTATTTTATTTAATTCTTATACATACTAAGCTTCAATTAAGCTTATGTTAAGTTAAAATTGTTCTAATTGTGGCATACCGATACCATTCGTATAGTATTTAAAAAAGAAAACAAACAAGACTATATATAATCTTTTAGTATTTTAGTAACACTTCAATGCTTCTTATTGAATAAACGATTACCAATATAACTAACTAGTAATACCATTATCAGTGAAGTATTTCCTTCGATATAAAAAATTGTATAGAGTATTGGTTTTGATATTTTTATTATTGAATATAGAAGGAAGCGCTCAAGAAAAACTATTAAAAAATATAATATCTGACACTACTTATCACACATCTCTTGACATCACAGAAATCTCAGGCAATCTTTTATCCGTTACTTACAAAACCTTACCAGGTAATCAGTCTGGACAGCTTCAAAACAAATTATGGGTTTGGAGAGCCTCTGAAGTACCATGGAAATACGCTCCAATGGCAGAACAATTTCTACCCAAGGATGCTACAGAAAGTGGATCATATGTTATAGAAAATTTGAAGATAGCAATTGATACAAAATATATAGTTTGTTATTCTGTAGGCGCCGAAGTAACACAAATCTGTACTTGCACTACTCTAGATGGAAATACCAAATCCCTCGAAAAACGATGGGTCTCCATCAAATTGATAGAGGTAAATCAGAATTCTATAAGTTTTACATATAAAACTCTCTCTGGATATCTTCCAAAAACTTATAATAATTGGTTTGGTGTATGGGAAGGTGAAGCCTCTCCATATAACCTAACTAAAGCATTAGCAAAAGGAACACCAAGTGATGATTCTAATATCAATCAGGGAAGTCTTACGAACTTATCCATGGATATTGGTCAGACCTATACATTCATCTATTTTGTTGGCAGTGAAGAATCACAAGCGGCTTCTATCATTAGATTTACAATGCGGTAAACCAATTGTACATCGAAACTTTTTTTAGTATATGCTTAGCATCAATTTTATCTGATGAAATATGATGAAATATTTTTTTTCATATCATATTGATAAATTTAATACAGTTAAAGATCAATAGCCTGAAAAGCAAACAACTCCTACCCCTATTTTCACGTGAATAACCACTGAAAATGAGATGATTAACTTCAAATTAATATTCTAAAAACCATAAATTATGTCAACAAAAGAAGCACAAAACGCTACAGCAGTGCAAAATCCAACAACACAAATCGAAATTAATGCAATAGTAGGTAATCAACTTTCTGTTCAATATACAGGTTTACCCGGTAATCGACCAGATACTTATGGAAATTATCTTGTTGTATGGAGAAATCAAAATTCAATTCCTTACAATGATCCCAATCCAGATGGTTTTGTTGAAATTACAGGAGATACTTCTCAGGGCTCACAAGTATTTGAGAATATTACTGTACAACCAGGAGTTACTTATGTAGTTGGGTATGCAGTTGGTCCCAAATTATCTCCTGGTCAAGAATGGGGTAATGTATGTACTACTTGTTTTATCACAACAGATCAAAAGACTTCTTACATAACTCCAGAATTAACTGATTTGGTAGCAGCAACAGATTCTGTAACTATGAACTATAAATTACCAAGTGGAGCAAGTCCTAAAGAAAATGGAGCTTGGGTTGGAATTTGGCAAACAGGAAATGCTTCTTATGATCAAGCACCGATCGCTGCAAACTCTATACAGAACCCTAGTAGTCAAGGAGGTGCAGCAATTAACGGTGTTCAAATATTAATAGGCCAAATATACACTGTTGCGTTATTCACAAGCGGTTGGAAAGCAGGACCTGGTGGGACAAATGTACAAACAGCAATGTCTTGTACTGCTACTATAACTACCTGATATTATATTATTATACATATAATAATGAGTCAAAAAGGTGTTATCTAATATCAACACCTTTTTGCACTCAATATCAATAAAGTTTTATGATGTTGTGAAATAAATTTTTATTCGCAATCCATTGGATATATTATGTTCAATACATATTGTCATCTCCTTAAGAACTCTTCTCACCGATATAAATAGCATATATGGCTTTTTTTAATGCAACTCTGAATGATCAATTATATGTTGCCGAAACAACTGACACAGACCAAGGTTTTGCTGCGTTTTTGCTACCACAACCACCTTCAAATCAACTAGAAGGATATGATATTTCTCAAGCCTTAACAGATAGTACTTTAAATGGAAGTTTTATCCTTTCTGCTTATACTCCTGATCTGGAGACTAAGGAGAAAACAGATGAATTTGTCAAAGAAGCTTTAAAGTTATTGGGAACTGGTCGGTATATTATTTGGATATTAGATATTACCGACTTTAGTTATATTGAAAATACTATTTTCATGACTATTGCGGGTGATGGTTCTTCTATTATTAAAGGGGTTCCAATTCCTTTGGTTCACAACATTTCATTACAGATTCAAAGTGGAATGAAACTAACAGCTACAGATGACTCTATTAGTTTGGGAATTAAAGATGGAAGCGCTAAAATTTTGTTTGTTGGACCAGATGCTCCCGATTCAAATATAACCTATGCTATAGAGGGAAACATTCCACTCATGGGAAAATATCGTGGGGATATCAATTTTTCATCATTTATAGAGCGAGGATCTTTATCCGATGATTTTAACTGGGGGTTTCAGATGCTGATTCCATTAGAAAACAACCCTAACCAAACTGCTAAATCAGAATATTTTCCTTTTGCAAGCGGACAATTTCCTTCAACAACAGATCAAATAGGCTTTGATATTTTTATTGATCCTACCGATGTTTTTAATCAGGCTTTCAATCGTATAGATTCTCATTCTATAATAGAACAATACGACTCAAGAAGAACAGTATTTAATTTTACAGGAACAAATAAAGATCAAAGTGAAACTGTTTTAAATGCATTTTATTTTACTACTTTGGGAAGTACTATTCAGTTAATTCCAGTAGGAAATAATAATAACGGATCGTTACAGGCAAGACTTACCTTTACCAATGGTGAATTGTATAGTGCCAATGCACATCAAAAACATTTTGCTCCCGAAGGTGATTTTATTGTTACTATTGATGGAGCCTCTTCAGATACTGCCATTCCTTTACAATGCGGATTACAAGGGACAGAATTTTTTAATGTGCAACCTAGGGTTAATGGGAATATGGGTGACAGACTACGATTCATCACAAATCAGCCAGCGTATGCACCAGTATATCCATTACCCATATCTTCTCCCGTTACCGCTCCTGTAGACCCAAATGCTTCTTTACTAAATACAAATTATCAAACATCCTGGTGTACCATAACTCCTGGACATAAAAACAATACTCCATCATATGTAGCACAACCTAAGGGATCAGCGTTATTTTCTAATACGCAAATAGCTGCGTCAACTCTTTTAGAGCATAGTACACCAAATTTTACTTTTGAATCCAATGATGCAGTGTTGTTTCCTATGCTCCCATATGCTGCGATTCAGCCTGATGATGATAATGAAGGGTTCAGTAAAACAGAAATTGAAAATTTTGAAAAACTATTTGTCTCTCAGATTAGAAAACAAAATATTAATTCTATACTTATTGATGCTCAGATTAAAGCTAAACAAGAGTATCTAAAATCAACAGATGCAGCTAGCGATATCGGTAATAATGTAACTACACCATCTGGTCTTATTGCCAATTTATTAGGGTCAAATAATAATCCTATATGGAACGCTATTTATCTGGCACAAAATCAAAAAACTTCCCAAAGTTCTTTTGAGAAAATGTATTTTGAAGATCCTGTTGAAGACCTAGTTCAGGCTTTTCAAACCAGTGATTTGTTTTTGGTTGTTACCAATAATGAAAAACTAGGCACAACAGATGTTGATGCTACCGGTGCTAAATTTCATAATAAAATGTTCATAGGAGATTGGACTATGGAAGCTAACACAGGTACAGAAAATAAATATAATGATTACAATAACATCATTATTGTCAAAGGAAAGAAAGGAAAACTTTATGATCCAAACGATATTGAAAATAGTTTAGTCACAAACTGGCAAAAATGGACTGCCAAGGATACATTTGCCGCACCATCAACACTTGATAATAATGGCACCCTTTTACCACCCGATGACGCTCAACTGGTCATTGTTTCACAATGGATACAGTCCTATTTCGAAGATGCTTATAATCAAACAGACACAGCATATTTCGGTAATTTTAATACTATAGCTCAGGATGAAAATTGGACTGGTATTCTGGTATTGCGAATGGATATTTCGGGATTACCAGATAACCTTACCGGGATCTTATCTGGGGTACGAGATCCGGCTGGATTTAGAGCACATCATTTAGGAATCAATATTACACCTGTTAAGAAAGGTAGTAACGGTCCAGAAATTAATAATCCGAGTTCTATGTTCGGACTTATTTATTATAACGATCCAGATTTTATCCAACAAGAATCACCTCAACCCATACAGCCTAATTTATCTGAAACTTACGATTTTGTTTTACTCAACCTAAAAGTACTTTTTGAAAATACAGCTGTCAAAAGCTTTCAAAGTTATGCACAGTTAACCACTAATAATTATTTTGGAACTCCAGTAGACCATATGGGTACGGGAGAAAACAAATACAACACCATGATTCTCAAAGGATCGCTTCAGTTCAAAGGAAATGAAGCTTTGTACAGTCTAAATACTGATGGTGTAAATACATTCTATTTTGATAATCCTGCGATTAATAAAATTGAAATATCAAATGTCAATTTCAGTACCCTACAAAATGATCCTAGTGGAAATATTATTAGTAATTTTTCTATTAATGGTTATTGGGATTTTAAAGAATTGATGATTCCTGCAAGTGATGATGACCCTGCAACCGATTTTGATATTTTGTCTTTTGGAAATGTAGAAGGGGCTGATGTATCAAATAAGGGATTAATTTTTAACAATCTATTAATCAATATGGTGTCTCCACCGTATGTTCCAGGACAAACAGAGCAATTACCAAAAACAATGACATTTGTTACTTCTCAAATGACTTTTGATCAAGGGCGAAGTACACCACGTTCAAATAGCATTTATGTGAATTTTGCACTCAATCTGCAAGGGCTTACCCAAGGAAGTTCGGATTCACCACCTTCTCAAAATGGATACCTTACCGTAATTACAGATTTAAAAGTTAGTCCACTCGATGGCTCTTCATGGGTAGGATTAACGTATAAACTCAATATGGGAACTCCAGGAGAACTAGCAGGTAATGTGGGTTTAACTTCTACCTTACTCATTGCATGGAATCCCACAGCGACAAACGATGGGTCAGCTCCTGCAGTACTTATGGGAATTACACTACCCGGAACAGGCGGAGGTGCTAAATTAATAAGTCTGCAAACAGTACTAAAATTATCTATCGGGCAAATACGCCTAACATATGACACTAATAAATCCTCCTTCTTATTGATGTTTACAGAAATCGCACTGAAGTTTTTAGGATTGTTAAAAATACCACCTAATGGATCCTCACTATTCTATCTTTTTGGTAATCCAAAATCAAATGGTAAAGCATCCGGATTGGGTTGGTATGCAATGTATAATAAAGATTCAAAATAATAAAAGACTGATTGTTTCATCTTAACGCAACACTAATGGGTTTCTCAAGTATATTTAAGGCAATTATAGACTACTTCACAACAGCCGAACAAGAAGATCAGTTATCAGGTTCGTTATCACTGTTTACCAAATACCTTAACAGTTCAGATAATACAACGATTAGGATGTGGGTTTCAGATGCTCCTGGTTATGGGCATCAAACCAATACTGTAAACCTATTATATCAATTAACAAATAGTAGTGAAAAAAACGGTTATGGATATCAGGGATCAATTGAAGTTTATTATCTGGAAGACAAAGATAAAACTGTACTTACAAAACTATATCAATTACTACCAGAACTGGATAATAAACCAGAAGGAGAGGTTAATAATGCAACCGTAAAACTTATTGAATGGATACCTGAAGAAACACCACCTAATCCTGTGGTGAATTTAGGTTTCACTGGAGCAGAAGATCAAATAGATGATAACGGTACCATCAAATCACCAGAATTAGCAAAACGCTTAAATACCAACTATTTTTTAAGACTTGAACCTTATTTATGGACCACTCCCGAAGAAATTCAATTTCTGAATACTACTAAAAAAACAGTCAACTTAACCCATCAGAAATTATTGAATTATGGGGCATTTAAGCAACGAGCATATTGGGAAGAAATACCTGTACCAGAACCAGACTGGAACTATTATAAGGAAAATGGTTATGCTAATCAAGTGGCTGTCTTGCAAAGTTTACTTTCAAAAACGGACAATTATGATTTAGGTGCTGTCTATAGCATACGAACTAAAGGAAATTATGAACTGGCACCACCTCCAGAAGAGCGCATGTTTGAAGTAATTACAGGGTATATGGCCTCACAAATGAAAGGTACTTCTATTCGTTCAGGGGCAAAACCAATTGTTGTATTATCGATGGATAATTTCTCTAACCGAACAGGTGGAGGAGAAACTCCAATATCACAATTGATTGAAGGTGATTTCAGTTCT
The DNA here is from genome assembly GCF_900312735.1 of Aquimarina sp. AU119. Classification (NCBI taxonomy): domain Bacteria; kingdom Pseudomonadati; phylum Bacteroidota; class Flavobacteriia; order Flavobacteriales; family Flavobacteriaceae; genus Aquimarina; species Aquimarina sp. AU119. The sequence goes on from NZ_OMPF01000022.1 coordinate 629,137, forward strand.
CAGGAAAGCACTTGGAATTCACAGTTAAATCCAGATTTAGATAGGCTCAAAAAGTTCAATATCAAACCCGAAATCTTATCTGATAAAGAACGTAATCAAATCATACAATTATTAAAACCACATACTTATCGCTCAAATTATCTAAGTTCTGTTAAGGCCAGTGAACGTATAGAATATGTATGGGAAGCCACTGATATAAATGTTAAGGCTAAGTATTCATGGCTAAATGGTGCCAAAAACAGAGTATTATTTGTGCAACTAGGAAGAGTCCCAGCTCCAATATTTAATTATTTACTTTATAAATCTGCTATGCCTCCTGTTTTTGAAGGGCAAAATACCGGGAATCTGGCCTTACAATTTGGACAACCTTATTTTCATGTTGCACGTCCTAACTCTGGGAATGTACAATACCCAACAACACTTTTGGGCTATTCTGATTTTGATGTATACGAAGATTATAGCAATATTTATATGCCAGTGGTGTATGTCCCTACTATTGTATATAAAATGCAACAAATTGCCAATAAAATTAATTTTCCAATTTATACATGGCCAAGCAAAATCAATGAAAACCCTTCTGAAATTATTGGAGCGTTTATTCGAGAATATAAAGAATCGGCAGAAGGCGAATATCAAACCTATTATAATACTATTAAAAGTTTTTACCAGAACCCTGCTAATGATAAGTTTAGAATTGCAAGTAGTTATTTGGGGTATATTTTGCAAGCAGAAGGCATTATTGAAGCTAACAGCTCTCTTAAGGCTTCAGCAATAGCAAAGTCAGCATATGCAACTGGTGTAAGCCAATTAGAACAGGGTTCTTACGATAATAATGATAGTATTGGTAATAAAAATGGGGATGACTCGACACCTTTGGATACGTTATTAACTAAATTATATGAAAATCTGGATGCTGATACGATTCTTAATTTGTTTCCGGGAGTATATAGTGCCGGACCAATCTTTGATTTTATCTCTGGGTTATTAGGTGTAAAAGTGACCTTAACGAATACAACAATAACTCCAGCCAAAGGGACTGTAAATCCAACAGAAATCATTGTTAATGGTAAAAGTAGTGTATTAGAGGATACTCCATTAGAATTTACCATAACATTCACTGCTCCTGAAGGTAATGTGGTGTCTGATTGGAAAATGAAATATACCGGTGATTGGCTAACAGAACAATTGCCATGGTTACAATTTGAAAACCCTTACATTTCCTTACAGGTAGCAGATTCTTTACTTCCTGCCCAAGGTAGTGTTGGCGGAATGCTACAAGGCCTTGATCTGGATTTGGATATTACACTACCTATTAATGATGGATTATGGCAATTAACAGGTCACTTCGACGAACCAGCAAGTATTTCAAAATTCTATCAATTGGCAGGTGGCGTAAATCTTGTTCAGTCATTACCTAGTCCATTCAACGCTTTTACAGCTATTGGTGTTACCGACTTACAATTGGCTTATAACACCAAAGAAAACAAAATACAGTATGTCAGTTTTGTAATGGCTACTGCAGAAAAAGTAACATTAATGACTGGCTTGGATATGGATAGTGTTACACTAAACGTATTAATTCAAGAACCAGGTATATTGGCTAAACGAAGTACATCATGGAGTACTAAAGGGAAGTTTACTATTGGTACGGGTGACAATGCTGGAGTAATTATTACGAGTATGAATTATCCAGACACTATTTTCCGAGGACAACTTGCCAGTGGAGTAATCAAAGTAACCGATCTATTTAACTTGTTCTTACCCGGCACAGTATTCAATCCGCAGGGATATAGTCCAGAAATTACAGAATTTAATGCTTCTTTTGAAGGAACCACTGGTAATTATAGTGTAACTTCTAATTTAAACTTTGACTGGACGTTCCAGATTATATCTGGTGCACCATCTATTACCATTAACGAGGTAGGAGTACAAGTACAAAGCGAAAACACTCAATTACAAGGAGGATTATCTGGTGGATTTACTTTTGGAGAAGGAGCTACTGCTTTTTCCATCTCATTATCAGCGAATTACAGTAGCGATGGTGGGTGGATATTTAAAGGAGAGCAGAATACCGAAACACCATTACAACTTACTGCTTTAGCCAACCAGTTATTACCATCAAACTGGCAGATTCCAAGTGAATACAATTATTCATTAGTAGGGTTAAACTTCTCTTTCTCAGAAACCAAAAAATATTATGAAATAGGTGGTGCAACAGATGGGTATTGGAAAATCCCATTTATAAACCTTAACATAAAAGCCGATTTAAAATTTGGTTATGGAATTTATGGTGATAACAATGCGGATTCGAAAACCGAACAATTGATCAGCTCCCAAAAAGCAATTACTACCATTGATGCTACAGATGATAAAGTAGGCTATTATTGTACTCTTAATGCCGACATTGAATGGATCGGTATAAAAATGAAGCTATTCTATGATTATAATCCAGATGTACTCACATTTGGTTTTACATGGGGTTATCTTACAGGTACTATTGTCGAAAAAGAAGTTGAAAAAGGTAAGCCCAAACATTGGATAGGTACTTTAAAGTTTACCGAATCAGTAAGTCTGGGATCTATTATTGAAGATGCTATCAGTTGGGCAACAGGATATAAATTTGGACTAGGTGCTCCTTGGAGTTTGTTAAACAGTTTACCACTCAACAAACTAGAATTGATATATGATTTTACAGCCGAAACAGTTTCTTTTGCTATAGATATTGGGGAAATTAATCTCGGATTCTGTAAGATCAAAAAAATTGGATTGAATTATCAGGCAGGAAAAAAAGATGCCGCAGAGAATGGTGTTTTTATCACTATAGACGGTAATTTCTTCTGGATTACTGATGAGAATAAAGCAGAAGGATTATCACCAAATCAAATCAAATGGGATGCTGCCAAACCTGAAGATACACCATCACCATCAGGGCAAGGGAACAACTACCTCGACCTTAGATTGCTAGCCATGGGACAACATGTCACAATACCAGGTATTAATGACGTGAGTAGTGTTCAGGATGCGATCAAATTAATGGCTGACCTACCAGATACAAAATCTGGAGAAATTCCAAACATTGTTTTTGATCCCAATAGTTCTTGGCTGATAGGCATGGATTTTGGAATATTAAAATTACAATCTGATGATAAGAAAAGTTCAGGAAAAGAAGTAGTCAAGGTAGATGATTCGGGTACAGATTATTTTATAGACATGCAAATCGTGTTTAATGATCCTAATTTGTATGCTTTACGTATAGCATTAAACGGAGGACCTGCGAGAATTTTCAAAGGATTGGATTTTCAGATTTTATATAGGAAAATAAGTGATTCAGTCGGAGTATATCAAGCACAGATTACGCTTCCTGATGCTATGAGAAAAATACAGCTAGGACAAGTAAATATTACTTTGCCCGTGTTTGGTATGGAAATCTATACCAATGGTGATTTTCTAGCTGATTTAGGATTTCCGTACGATGCCGATTTTACAAGATCATTCACCTTACAAACCATTATTTATGTTCCGTTTCCAATTCCGGTAATGGGATCTGCTGGATTGTATTTTGGTAAAAAATCAAGTGCAACTTCAACAGAAGTGCCCCAAATAGACAATGGGACATTCAATCCTGTAATATTATTGGGTGTTGGAATTCAGTTTGGATTGGGGTACGATTTTAATGCAGGAATTTTATCTGCTGGATTCAGTTTGACCATAGTCACAATCATAGAAGGAGTCTTGGCCAAATTCAATCCTTATCAAGAGGAAAATACCGAGAACGGAAATCAAGCTGATATTGCACCTGCTTATTATTATAGCATTAAAGGAGTAGTAGGTATTCAAGGGAAACTATATGGTTATGTTGACTTCAAGATTATCAAAGCCGAAGTAAATGTCTTATTGAGTATTTTGGCCGATATTACCATTACTGCATACGAACCCATATTACTGGGAATTACTGCCAGAGTAAGTGTAGCTGTTTCTGTGAAGATCAATTTAGGATTGTTCAAAATCAAGATCAGTTTCAGTTTCGATCTCACTTTAAGAGAATCATTCGAAATCAAAGTCGGAGGTGGATCATCACCATGGCATGTGGTTACCGAAGGTACCAAAGAAAGTATGACCATGCTCAAAATGAATGCATCACCGAGACGTATGGCTAGATTCAATGCAGACGCCTTCCTGATCTCTATTACAGACAACTTCAACGATCATCCAGACTGGAGCAATTTGACCGCTCCGGCTACGAAACAACCATTAACAGGTTATATTGGGTTTGGACTTAGTATCGCTGGTGATTTAGCCAAGAAACCATCAGATCAATTAGCTGTATATTCAGCTATGCTATTCCTAGAATCTACAGCATCTGCAGTAGATGATCCAAATTCGGCTAAACAAAAAGCATTGGGTACTACTCCTGATACCTCGTTTGAATATATTGGGAAATTGGTATTTAGATGGGTAATTGCAGCTTTCTATAATGGAAGTATTAGTGCCGAAGATGTGGATAAATTAGCTATTAGCGAAACACGTTTACAAGAAATTTATGATTATCTAAATAATGCTAATAATACCGCACCTATACCATTAGATGCAATCAATAATCTATTGAATACACAAGTAAGTATGACTGTATCTCATCCTTCTGATCAAGAAACAGAATCTGACGCAGCGTACTTTCCTATGATTCCACAACTATCTATTACATTACCTGCCTTTGAAGGCCATAAATCGTTAGAATATGCTTTTGCCGATTATAATAGTTTAAGTGATACGTATATAGATGAATTACGTATTTATTTTGATGATTTGGCAGTTCAGTTGAAGCAAAGTAACGACTTCTCTCTCGAGAATGCTCTCGCTGTAACTAACGATACCGAATCGATGGCTACTTTTATATATTCGGATTATTTCCTTTTACTAGCTAAACAAATGGTAGAAAATGCGCAAAATGCATTACGTGCATTCCAATACCAAATCCTGGAAGGGCAAACCATTGCCGAGATAATAAGTTGGATCAATACTCATGGGCAGTTCAGTTCTGGTTATAGGTACACAATAGATTATTTATTTGAAAGCAATAAATCACATACCTTAAATCCCGGAAAATTAATTGAAGTAAACAAAGCGACCTATGGTACCATTGCCGGTGATACTTTTGATGATATTAGTAAAAAATCGATGTATAACGATCAAGTTACGGCATCAGCTTTGGCAACCACAAATGCCAATGATACCACAATTCTTCAGGAAGGTATTATCGTTGATTATGCAGGCAAAGATTCTATTGTCGTGCAGTCCGGTAATTCATTGAATAGTTTAGCAAAAGACTTTGATGTTACTTTAGATGAATTACTAACGAACACAGATATATTAACAAAAGAAGGGTTGTTAATGCCATCTTCGGTATTAACAGTATCAGATTTTAAAGGGATGACTCAAGACGGAGATACCTTGATTACTTTCTCTGCAAGATACGGAGTAAGTATTATTTCTTTGGCAATTACAAGTAATGATACTATCATTGATTTATTTAATAGTAGTGATAATAATGGACAATTAGTCTTAAATGACCTGCCGCAGTTTGAAGTTGGTAAATTGATTGCAGAGATTCAAGCTGATAGTGGATTACAACAATTATCTGGTATGGCATCACGTTATTATCTTTCAGGTTTACGATTACCAACTTCGGGTATTACACCAAAATATCAGGGGATGTGGTTAGATGACACATTGGTTTATGAACAAGATACTGCAGGTTTATTTGCCTTGACAGGGCAGCAATTCCCTCTACCTACGTTAGCTGATAAAGAATCTTATGATATTACCTTTACAATCCCATCTGATATTACATGGATAAGTTTTGAGAAAACGGGAGATACCTTAATCATAGAAATTACTGATGATTCTTCATCTTACGAACAAATCAATACGGTTAGAAGTTATGCAACTAAGAATTATCTGGATTTGGAAATTCAACATCTGGGATTAGGTGATATGTTTAGTAATAGCTGTGGACATTATACCTTTAGTACGGTAAGTCCATGGAAAGCTGGTTCGGCCATTGCGTTACCCTATAACGGATCGACAAATGAATCACAAATTTTAAATATTTGGTCATTACCAGCAAATTTGATGGAGATCGCAAATCCATCAGGAAGAGCTGTGCAACCCCGATTTGAAGTAGTAACAGGTGCTGTAGATCCTACAACGAATGCGATGAAATCGACGCCAGTTACTAATTATGGTTGGGGAACACAAGTAACTTTTACAATCAAAAAAGTACCTCCGGTAGACAACAGTCCAGCTTCATTAACTACCTATGAGATTAGTGGTGCAGATGGTAATAATGCTTTATTGTTAGAACAAATGGTTACTTATTTAGAGAACAATGATAACCTGATCAATCAATTAGCTTTTGGATATATTCCAAACCAGTCTAATGGCGATAATCCGGGTGTTCAAACAGATCCAATAAATGATCTAACAATAGGTGTTGCACAGGCCAATTTATCTACCTTTACAAGACCAGATACAGCAACAATACAAGCTTTTTTGAAAACATTACAAATTGATAGTGAGGCTAGTAATCTTTTAAACAAACCAACAGACTTGATTACTTTGTTATGGCAAGCCAGTATTACTAGGGATGGAGGATATTATTTATACTATTACAATAGTGAAAATGGTACCGGTTTACCAGATCATATTTTTAATGATAAAGGAGAGGCCAGTCTATCATTGATAGTATTGTATACTGCTCCTGTACTAAGTGACGAGCAGAATATATTACAACCATATATGAATACCTTTGTTACAGGAGAAGCTATTAATGTTAATAATAGTTCTGTATACGCCAAGGCTAACCCGGTAAGTAAAACAGTAGTTTTTAATACGGGAGATACGCTAAGTGATTTGGCGTACCAATACTATACTAATATTGCAGACGTCGTAGAAGACAATTTAACCGCTATACTAACGGCAGGATTATCAATAGACGTGCCTGAAGGAACTTATCAGGTTGGACAAGATGGTAGTGGACAAGGGGAATCTCTAGAGGCTATTGCAATTAAGTTTGGAACTACAACAGATGCTATCAAAAAAGCAAATCCTTTAGTGACTAACTGGCCGGATGTACTACCCTTATATTTTGGACTTAGGTTACCTTTATTAACAATAACTTCGGGCGAAGACAATAGTAAAACATTACTAGATATTGCTACGTATTATGGTATGGATTTAGCTGCTCTGGCACATTATAACAGTACATTGGTTAACTTATTTTCTAATGGTACTCAATTAACAATGATTGGTGGTCCTATTACACGTGTTGCCGCTGTACCTGCAGGAGTAGTATCTCTAGAAGGTAAACGTATAGAACCGGCTGAAGTACCAGATAAGTATAGTGACCCTGATTATGCAAAAATCTTCTTGCAAAATGATTTTTCTATATTGAGTTTTCAATTGATCAACAATGATTGGTTCAAAGCCAGTAAACCAAGTTTACCAACTGGACCAACAGCTCCTAAATCAAATGATGGTGACAGTTGTGGTAAACAACCCGATACTAGTGGAAAATGGATGTTCCAGCAATCCGTGCCATACAGCAAATTTGCCAATACACTGCAAAATAAAGGAAGGAATGGATTACCAGATACTTCTAATAGCCCATATAAAGGCATTGGATATCTTATACAACCAGACTTCATGTGGATGGATATTTATGGAAATACTGCATTAACTACTATTTCAGAACCACCCCGTACATCGGATGATATTAGTAACAAAACTCCAATATTAACAAGGTATACTGATGCTATTTTAGGAATTAACCAATGGCCTTCTGTATCTTCGCAATGGATCGTAGCCAAAGATACTACTGCAGAAATTCAGATTCCGTTGACTTTTGATATCTCTGCGTATAATGGATTACTTTCTGCAAAGGCAACAGATAATACCACGATACTATTGACCTTCACAGAAACTTTAGATGCTACTACAGCAACTTCTTTAGGTAATTATGAAATCAGTCCAAATCTGGTCATCAACAATGCAAAATTAGGTGCTGATACAAAAACGGTAGTACTCACTGTAGATGAGATGTCTGAAGGTGTAAAATATACCTTGGGTATAGGAAACATTCAAAATGAATCAAAGAAAACCACGTTTAATGGTCAAGCTACATACAGCTACCCTGATATGAGCGAAGAATCTAGCTCTACAGTATTGTCACGAGCAACAAACGACTTTATAGTTTATGAAAAGTTAGCATATCAACTTACAGATCCCAACGGGATAATTATAAATATGCGAACCAGTTTGTTTGATTCGGTTTTTGAAGTTGGGGATGCTATGTATTCTGATTTGGTATATGACTGGATTGCATCTATTTATAATTTCTTACAAGATCGAAAACAAGGAGGAACAAGCGTTGCTCCTCCATCTCCGGTCTTTACATTCAAATTTGCTATTGACCCCACTCAGGTAATTAGTGATCAAATTATAGAATTGACACTTGATATGAACATTTCTAGAGTTGGAGGTGCAGTTATGGGTGAATTTGAAACTACTGGAGGTATCAAAAAAGTAATAACTGAAATTGCACCATCATCTAATGATAGTAACAATAACTCTAGAGCATTGAATGCATTTGCAGAGGCTTTTGAAGAGATAATGACTATAGACAACCAATATTATCTAAAAATAACAACAGGAGCCAATAGAGAGAACAACAACCAACAAAAATCAGATCGAACCATATGGGCGGTGCGATTAGGAATAGATCATAAACAACCTATTTCATATCAGGTAAATACTCCTGGAGTACCTCAGTTATTTGCGCCTAGACCTGTTTCTAATAAACTTGAAAGTAGAAATGGAGTTTCAATCTATAACTATACTACCGGAAAAGGAATCAGTACTGAACCAGATTCTCAAAAGGATTTCACAGAGATTGATATGGATCAGTGGGTAAGTCAGTTATTTACTGCAATTGATGATATTCTCACACCCGAATTTACCGGTCCAATACAGTTAATTGATAAAAAATTAGGCGCTACTAACCTAAAAAATATACAAGATACAAAGGAGTCGTTGGCAGAAATTACAAAAATGCTAATGGTCCATGTTTTCAAAGATGAAACAGGAAGCGCTTCTGCTATACAAGAAGCTTTCTTACAATCATTACTATCACAATTATCAAATTTATACAATACCAGTTCTGGTATCCAGTTTGATGTTAATGTTAAGGCAGATAAACCTGTGGAAACTGCACCTAACTTATTTGGTAATATCATTCAAAATACTGTGTTTGAAGGTGCAGTTTCTTCTGAAGATAAATTGACTATAGTAAGCTTGTATTTTAGTGCTCCATTGGATAAAACTAGTGCAACCAATATCGTCAACTATACAATTACAAATCCATTAACAGTAAAATCAGCAATTCTTGATGATGATGCCAAGAGTGTGGTACTAACCATTTCTGGTAATGTTGTACTAAATAATACCAGCGTAACTATTGGCGATGGTTTACTTGATGTTAATTTAAGACCCATCGAAGGAACTAAAACCTTAACTATAACAACTAATTTCGTAAGTTACTCCAAACCAGACCAGTTAACCATAACTTCAGCAAAAATTGAGCTGAATAATGATGATCAATCATTAGCTTTTCTATTGAATACTCCGGAAATTGTACGTAGTGAAGGTGGAGAGGTATTATCCAAAATAAACCTGAACCTGAATTATAAGGGAACGAATATAGAACATCAGATTGCAACTCCTATTAATGGATTTACACCTTCTACCTGGTTAAATTTTGTCATACCAGACAAAAATATGCCATTAGAAAATGAATTAGGAGGGTTTGAAGTGCCAATGATTTTAAGAGCTTTCCCTCAAAATCCTTCTTTAGTAAACCAATTAGGTGAGGCCAACAACCCAGAATCAACCGATATTAGTAAATTGTTAGAATGGAATTATGAATTCGAATATTCCCAACCATTCCACTATCCCCAGGATACGCTTTATTGTACCGTAGCATTCAATATAAAAACAAATGATCTCAGGGCAATGGCACTAGAAATGGATATATTTGATGCTCTTGCAGAGTTTATTATGGTATACCCTTCTGTAGATAAAGATCTAAAATCTTTGGTTACCAAGATTGATGCCCAGGTATATAATGAGAGCAACTCAAGTTCTGAGGAACTCTTTACAAATGCCGGTATCGCCATTAGTTCATTCACAGAACTCATCGATAATGTCACTCAATCTGCTAATAAAGCTGGTGGATTGTTAATTAACAACACCAATCGTATCTACAAAGCAGGAAATGAGGATTTATCTTATGACTTCCAGATCCGAGAAGCCGGCCAAAGCCTAAAAGTTGGAGAAAACATAGAGCAGGTACAGGTCATTACAGTATATGGTAAACCACCTAGTGGTGTCAGTATTCCTGAGATACATATTGATAATTACACTATGCACCTATGGACACAAGGTACTTGTGATGGTATTGTTTGTTATTATTATACTGATTCTGATGGGAAACCGCTATTAAGTGATGAGGCACAAAGTATACAGAAACGAACCGTTATATTACCAAAACTAAATATCTTACAACGTCAGGATGCGATGACATCTATGTATTTAACACGTAATGAGGGGTTAATCCCTGGTAAAACCATTAATTCACAGTTTGTATATACTACAGGAGAATTATCATTCTCTAATCCATTGTTACCCACAATAACGAATATGCAAACTATTAAGATTGCTAATTTACCTAATAACCAAGGTTCTCCTACGGTAAGATCATTATACGAGCAATTACAGGTATTAATGCAAACACTATTAAAAGAAAACACAGAACCATCTTTACGGTTTCAGATGACTTGTAGTTATGATTATCAAATTAATAGTGGATTAAACCCGATTAATTTACCAATATTAATGCAATCCCTTATTTTGGTAGAATTGACAAGTGAATTAGATCCAATGTTACAAAGTTGGGCAGATGCCATTAATGATTGGTTTAAGTCCAATAACCCTAGCAGAGTAAGTGGTATTCTAAACTTTGATTTAGTTATTTTTTCTAATTTGACTCAACAACCATATCCATTATTACATTTGACGAATTTGGTTTTAAATTTAAACTATATCAAACCAGCATTAGGATAACCTGAACATAAAAACACCCTATGCTAATAAGCGCATAGGGTATTTGCTTCAATACAGTATACCTACATCTTATAGGAAAATAAGAAGTAATTATAATTACTCTTATTCTTTGAGCACTTTATGAAATAAATCCGCTAATCGTATTTCAATAAATTTTATGATCTTTTCTTCGGAAACTTCATTCTGATACATTGTAAACACTTTTGAAGCATTACGCTTTTTGAGCAGTTTAATATCACCTTCTGGGTTCTCGATATCCTCAAGCTTCAAATTCCATTTTAACAACGATTGTAAAAGTTCTGTATGCGATTCATATCGTTTTTCGAGTATTTTCTGTTTTTCAAGATCTTCTGGATCTTTCTCTTCTGCACTATTAATTCTGGCACTCAATACTGTAAACTCATCTCGTATTTGGCGATCTATTTCTCTTGCTTCATTAACCAGTTTAACGTAAGATTCATAGATTTTTTTATTATAAAATTCTGCAAAATCAAGATATTCGTCCATCGCTTTAAGATAACTAATAGCTATTTCTTTATATACTCTTTTATCTTTTTCTTCAGTTTCTTTAAGTTGCTCTCCTAATTCACTTAGCCTTCCTTTTTTATCTTTAATAATATGTGCAAATCCCTCTTTTTCTGGTAAATTTAACAGTTGAGGGGTAATATCTTTTGGTAAACCTTCGTAGCGATATTTTCTATATTGAATTTTAATCGAATCATTATCTTCCTTCGGTTTTTTCTCCTTCTTTTCTCTCTTCTTGAAGTTAATTTTTGGTTTCTTAAGTCCGAAAGCATAGTTGTATCCAAAAGTAGCAGTAAACTCACTTAAACCACCACTATTCCCGCCATTTCTAAACAGTTGAACAGCGTTAAGATTAAAATTGTGCCTTTCTTTCAAAGTATAAGTTACCGATCCCCTAAAATTGGTGACATTAGTATTTGCTGTTGCACTATTTGAACTATTGTATCCTGCAGAAAGTCTGGTGTTTAAGGTTTTTTCAAAATACCTTTTCCCAACGCTTATGGTAGGTCCCCACGTAGTAGATTCTTCTCTACCAATGGTATTATATGTACCATTTACAGAAGTACTAATATTAAGGTTTCTTTCTGAAAAATCTATGGTATGCCCTATATTCATATTATGAAAAGTAGAAGCATCTCCAAGTCTTACAATCCCTCCTTGTTCATTAGATACATCATTTAACGTATAATTAGTAATAAGGTTTTGTCGTGAGGTTTTCTTATTTGAAAGGACATAACTAACGGTAAGGGTAGCAGTTTGAGACAACTGTTTATAATCCAACTCTTCAATCTGTTCGTCTAGAAGATCTCCATCATTAATCTCATCAAATTGATTGGGTTTAATATTAGTAAACGTACTAAAATTAGAATACGATCCAGAAATATTTAATCGTTCTGATACTGAGAGTGTAGCATTTAATGATCCTACAGTACGATTTGTATTATTAGCTTTTAAATTATCTAGATCATCTCTTTGGTAGCCTATATTAAGAGCCAAGGTTAATCTATCTCTAAAAAAAGTATTAGAAGCATCCAAAGTGATATTTTCGAAATCATTATTGAAAAAATATGCTCCAAGCGTCTCATAACCTGGATCGATACGCTCATATCCTAAACCAAGATTTACCCGGCCAAAAGCATATCCTAAGCGAGTTTTTACCGCATTATAATATTCTGTAGAGGCACGGTTATTAAAAATTGCTGCTATTGGTGAAATCCCTGAATTATCTGCTTCTTCTGCTCTGGTATCTTTGGTTATCGCTGTAGATGCATATTCTGCTTGTAGGCTAAAACTTTTTCCTAGTTTAACCTCTCCTTCCAGACTTATCACCAGGTTTTCTTGTGGTAAAACTCCTTTAACTTCTGGTATTGAATCAATAGAATTTTGATCATCTTTTGCATAAAACCCTATTACTCCAATTTTATATCGTTCCTTTTCAAAGCTTGTTTTCAATCCATAACCCATTCGATTAAAAGCCGGGATGGTTCTGGGGTCATCATCATCATTTGTTGCTTTGAGCAAACGACCAGCCATGGCACTAACCTTTAACGGGCCAGGTGGTGTAAGGTCCACTCCACCTCCTGTAAACTGATGACCGCTTAATGTATAAGGAGAAAAAGTCATATTTACATTACCTATATGTCCTGTTACCCATTTATACTTTGGATGTATACTTATACGATTAAAATCAAAAGGTATTTGATATCCTAAATCTTCTCCTTGATTAGAGAAACTATAGGAAATAGGAATAGAGAAGCTATAGATATTGATATTAAGTGCTCCTTGTAAAAAATAGGTAAAAGGTTCTCTGTTATTATTTTGATTAGAATTATAATACACTCCTGTAGCAGATATTTGTCCACTAACTTTAAGCGGTTTACTTTGAGTTATAGATTCATAGTCTAATGTTTGACCGATAGTCAAAAAAGGTAATCCGAAGAATACTAGTAGTAGTTTTTTCAAATACTTAACATTAGCAGGTGTACTCAAAATAATTTAGGCTTAATCCCTTCAATCTCTTCATTACAAAGAAATTGCAGGCGCGAATTTACTAAAAAAAACATATAATAATAACAAAATCTTATGCTTTTATAATTGATTTTTTCAACTTAAATGCCTATAAATAAATCCTGTTTTTCTTTATTATATTACTAAAAACATTTCTTGTTTATTTCTATGAACAAGTCATGATATCAAAAGTATTTGATTCTATATATTTATTATAGAATCAATTTATATTCGCTTTGATTTCGTATATATTAGAACGATAAACTCTATCTCTCAAAAGTCAAAATAAAAAACCACTCTATTATAGAGTGGTTTTTTATTTTGACAGATACTTTATTAGTAACAAAAATCAATATGATTATTGTCTATCAAAAGACCTTTCTATAACGACATTTCCAGTCGAAGGATCTGTGTCTATTATTTCTAATTTGTCTGCTGCTACAGAAAAAGTAAATTGTGATTCAGTTGATGTAATTACTGCACCTTGGGCATCAAGAAACTCAATTTTATCCCCATTAGTTCTATAACTAGCAGAATTTTCTGCTACAGGCAAACAATCTGTTCTATCCTGATTTGCTTCAAAATTTCTTTGACTAAAAGTATTATCAGTAAAAGTATATATTGTATTTTTCTCGCAATCCAGCAGATTAATTGGAGCACCATCAGTATCAGTTGCATTGGCTAATTTCCAAGCACCTACTATAGAGTTATTGATCTTATCATCATCGTCATTTTTACAAGAAGTAAATGCTATTGCTACAAGTAGGATACATAATAAAAAAGGCTTTTTCATATTTAATAAGGTTTTAAGTTTACGTATTTAATTAGTGGGTCAAAAGTAAAAAAAAAGAACGTCTTCTAATAGTATTTTATTGTATTCATTAAATATACTCCTGTTGGTAATTTTTTTATATTAATCTTTAAATTATAGTATTCATTTACAACACTTAACATCATAAAAACAGAATATTTTATACGGATTGAGAAAGTTCATTCTTTAATTTTGCTAGATTATCAAGTATTAAAGAGAATGTTCTTTGATTTTTTAATGGAGCCAGTTCTTTCACAGTTTCATCATAAAACTCTATTCCATCTTGTGGATTTACAAAATATTTAATAGCCATAATGCGCATAAATGTAGAGTTATTTGTATTCACTATCATAGAAGCTTTTGTTTCACTTGGTAATAAATTCATTTCATCTATAATATTTTTTAAATCTTGATATTTACTAAAAAAAGATTTTACTTCATTTATAAAAAAATCTTCTATCATTTGAGAAAATAATTTTATTTGAGAATAATCCTCAATAAAAAACGAATTTATGAAATGATTTTCATTTTTAACAACTTCAAAATCTGAAGGTATCTCGCCATTCCATAATTCTCTTATGGTATAATCTAAAGCGTTATTATTAACAGAATTCAAACATTTTTCTATTTTATTAAATCTTTTGAAAGCAGTAATGTTTTGTATTAGAAAACGATTATATTCTGCCCAAGAAAAACTAATCGCATAAGCTTCATCTTGCGATTTCTTTTCAAAATAAATACTAGTTTCAATGTGCACAAACTCATATCCTAAGTTAATTAACCATTGAAAATCCTTCTTCACTTGTTTTATGAATAAATCTCTATCCATTTTAAATTATTTTAATGAATTTATACCATTGATTACCTTTCCGTCTCCATCGCTCCAAACCTTAATAAAATCATTAATTTTTAGGTTATCTTGATTAGTTATTTTATATCCTCCTGCATTAACTTTTTCAACAGATCGTACATCAAAAGCATTAGAATTGGATTTAACTTTTGCTAATGCATTACCTTGAGGAGAAGTAAGATTAGTTCCTGAACTTAATTTAGTTTCTAAAACGATCACATCATCAAAATCTAAAACCTCAACCTCAATTCCTTGAACTATTTTGGTCTCTCTTTTCACCATTACCATATCTGCAACAAAATGTTCTGTTCCTACACCGGTTTTTATCTGAACTTGAGTAAAAATCTCATATTCGTTTATGTTAATGTGAGGATATTTAGCAGAAATTTTTGTGCCTAAAGTACTTAAGTTGCTAATAACAAATTCTTCAAAATCTTTTCCTTTTTGAGTTATTATTTTAAAGAAATTAGCTTTTGACCATTTTGTCCATAGACTTCCTCCGTTTTGAGAAATTCGAAATGCATACGAAGGATCTTCTTTTAATAATTTCCATGCATCAATATCCTCTGCTGTTTTAAGCAAGCCTCTTAATTCAGACCCATTACTTGCTGAAAGTAAATCTTTATCCAGGAGTTTCCAATAATCACTTCCAATTTCATCTAGTTTATTTAATAAGTTAGCATCCGTCACATCATCCAGACTCCCAATCCAACCTTTTAAAGAAGCATACGAATTATCTATCCTATCCAGTAATCTACTTCCTGTACCTGCTCCAATTAATTTCTTTGCGGGAAGGTTAACTTCTTTCATAAATTTTTTCGGATCCTTTGATCTCCAATTATCTACAAATTCATATTGATGCCCTCCTCCCGGATAATTTTGTCCAGCATTCACTCCAGTTTTCTCTACTTGGGGGCCTATTGCTCCGCTCCTTGTTTGTAGAGGTTCTATAGCTTGATATTCTCTTACTACAATATCATCAACTGTCGGGTTTTTCCAATCCTCTAATACAGCTAACTTTTTTCTTAGTTCTTCTATTGTTGTAATAGGTTCATTAGATCCAAAACCACCTGGAACGTCCTGTCCTTTATATTCTACCACATAAAATGTCTCTCCTTTTTGTATGGTAAAATCTGTAACATCTGTACCGTCCATATAGGGAGGGCTATTACCGCTACGTACATGTAATTCATTAATTAAATCTCCTTTTCTTACAAAACCTTCTTCAAACTTGGGTCGAAATATAGGATCACCTCTATAATTTTTTACAACCTCAATATTTTCTTGATAGACTTTGCCTTTTACTTTTACAGAAATTTTAAAACTTCCCGCTACATCATTATAATTTTCGGCTTCTTTAAATAACTTTACATCTTGTAAAATTCCTTCTGGAGAAAGCTTAAAAATAGTTTTTCCTTCAAAAGAATATACAAGAAGTTTATTTACAATAGCTTGTTTTAGCTTTGCACTTGGTAAGGTATTAATAACTGTCTTAAATGCCTCAGGTGCTTTATCAAGGTAAAACTGAATTGCCATTCCTTTAGAAGCGTCATAAATCTTTTTAAATTCATCAGAAGCTCCTGTCCCCAATCCTGCTAACTTTGTTCTAAGATTACTTTCTAAATCAGATACTTTCTTAAAAAGCTGAGCTCTTGCCGTAGGGTTATTTTTTAATTCTTTTAAAATAGCTGGTAGCTTAGTTATAAAAACTTTTGTATCAATAGTTATACCTGCTATCTTTTGTCCTGTGCCAATCACAGCTCCTCTTCCATAATTAATAACAGTACCTGCTTTAGTTCTTAGCTTTACTAATCCTTGTGGTAAATTTTTCAAGGCTACAGGTAAATTAGCTAACCCATAAATCATATTGGCCATTTCTAACGCATGAGTAAAATCACTCCCCATTGTGGCATCAATTTCTTTCTTATAAATTGCAATAACCGCATCTGTACTTGCAAAGAAAATTTCAGCAGTAGCAGCCATTACAACTGGTGTTAATGTTCCTCCAGAACCTGCTATTGCTATAGCAGAAGCTACAATAACCACTCCATCCATAGTTACTCTTGCTGCCACAGAGTTTTGTTGTGCCCCAATACTACCATCCATCCAAGCAACATAGAATGCAGGAACAGCTATTATATCTCCTTTGGTAAAAGAAGCTTGGGAGTTAACCTCTGTATTTTCAACAAATTCGACGAAAATATATTCGAAAGGGTCGAAGGATTTATTCATTATTTCTTTTCCTCCTATTTCTAAATCGATATTAATCAATTTAGATGCTTCCGGTTTCACCTCTGCGTCTAAAACATATCTATTCTCTCCATCTGTATAACCAAAAAAGTTGGCTCTTGACATTGGAAGATAATTTGTCTTTATTTTGTCTATTTTGTTAGGGGAAGCCGTTAAGTATTCTTGTTCTTCATCAAAATGCTTTTCATATTTTGATTTTTCCCAACCTATTTCCTCTTTAGATAGCTCTAAAATTTTTGATAAATTAATTACAAAGTTGGCAAATCTCTCATTATCACTATCTATGGATGCCCACCAATTTTTGGTTTGGAGAATAGTCCAGATTTCCTTAAACAAAGAATAATTATTAGCTTTTAATGCTGTTACAATTGACTCTGCATCTCCAGGCGTAAGTTCATTAAACATTGAAGAGATTACATCTTCGGTATCAGAATACCAGAACCAACTCCAATCATCACCTTCTGCTACTGCATGTTTTATAATTGCAACCCTGTCATCTACATCTCCAAAACCTTCGAGTATTAAACTAATGTAATAGTTAATAAAATCAATCTGCTTATCATAACCGCTTAGAACTCCTTCAGCAGTCATCTTATTAAAATATTCGTAATTTTTCTCTCCTGTTCCTAAAATCCCCCCTTTATAAGTTAAGAAATTATAAATTTCCTGACGATCATTTTTATTTTCAATATTCTTAAAAATATTTACTACAAGATTTTCATGAGCTCTATTAAAACCAGAATCATTATCTATTGCCCATTTGGCCAGTTCAAGACGAGTTTTAATATCTTTTTGGGAATCAAGAATTTTTGTTAATCCTTCATAAAAAACATTAGCATAGAGTTCGTAATCTTTTTCAGAAGTCTTTTCTATAATTAGCTTAAGGTTTTTAAGCTTTTCTCCACCTTCTTCCTTTGTAAAATATGCATATATATCAGAAGATTCTACAGGAACATGTCCAAACATTCTAAAAACAAGTTCAGCTATCCTTAGACGTCGAATAGGATCTACAAAAAAGTCTACTTGTTTATTATTAAAAGCTATCTCTAAAAACTCAACATATACTTTTTGGTTCTTTCTTGCCGCAAAAAACTCACCTAATGCATCTCCAACATCTCTTAAGTTCTGTTGATCATGAGCGACAACATCCCATGTTAAAAATTGCAATATATTAAGTAACTCTTCATATTCATTATCTATCAAGAATTTTTCAAAGTTTTCATCATCATTATCAATGTTAAAACCTAACACTTTGGTAATAGCTTTTGCAATAGGATTTTTATCCCAGTTAAAATCCTTCTCTGCAACTAAGAACGTTTGTAAAAGGTACCCTCTTTCTTTTTTAAGATATTCTCCTTGATTTTGATTTCCAATAAAAAGCAGAGATCCAATAAATGAGGTGTAATTATCTCCATCAAATGGGTTAATGGATCGATCATCCATTTCCTTTAAAAGTGTTCTTAACAAAGCATTTTCATTTGCCTTAAAATCGGCAAATAAACTACTATAATCTTTACTTTGGATATTATGCAAAAGATATAAAACAACAGCTTCTTCTTTATCATTAATATCCTGCTCTGAAATACTCTTTATCGCTTTTATAATTACTGAATACTCGACATTTGTTAATACACTAGAGCATAGACGTCTTGTAGCGTCAACAATTTTCTCAACATCCTTGGTATTTACTGCTGCAATAAACTTAGCTTTTTGACTTTTTCCTTCTTCACTGCTCAGGCTACTGCATTTACTGTTATTAATCATTCCTTTGAGAATCTCTTCTAAAAATTGAGATTCTGGAAGATCTGCATCTGTTAGGTAATTATACCAGGCATTAATTCTTTTATGATTTTTATCACCACTCGTACTTGAAAGGTTTGCAAAATGAGCCTTAAGCAAATCTCCATCAATTTTTTCTACTTTATTCCCAAGTAGGTAGTTTTTGAATGACCACCAGGAAATATTTGCTTTACTACCTTCTTTCCCTTTACCTCCTTTTAAGATAGCAAAATAATATCGTGATAATGCAATAGCCTTTGTCCCCCCTTTACTTAAAGTTTGTTGTATAAGAGCTTTTTTATTTTTATCTGCCTCTCCATTTTTCTTAAAAAACTCCTTTAACGTTTCATACGTTTTTCCTGCGGCTTCAGAATTATCTGTCTTTACCGGACTGTCAAATGCCTTTTTGTAATAATCCCTAAGTTCTGTTGTGGAAGAAGATGAAACTTTGTATTTATCTCTAAATGGAAAAAAAGGCGCCGCAATAGCTTTTTTTCGATTTGCTACCCCATAATAGATTACCGGTTTGCCAACATTTGTCAATTTTTCATTGACTTCAATAAGTTTTTGATTAAGTTCTTCTATTTTTAATGGAGTATTACTTACTCCAATATCGGTTAAATCTAATTGATTTTCTACATAACCAGAAAGGAGTGCAGGATTAAAGGTATCATCGCCTACAATATAAACATACCAATTTTTATCACTTTTATTATTTGCTTCGTTTTTTTTATTGTAGTCTATTAAGAACTCTAATTGATTGGAAATACCAACATTTACTTCTTCTATAGTTTTAAAATCAACCGTTTTAGCTGATGGTGCTTTATCGTTTGCAAAAACAATTGACTGTATACCCAAAAAGAATAATACCGTGCAAAAAAATCTAAGCATTGTTTTCGTATAGTATATAGACATAGTAAACTTTTTATATATCATAGTTTTCTAAAAATCTTAATTTTAAAATCTCCCTCCCCAATTTACCAACTTTATAAATTGACAGGTTTCAAGGTCCAAATATTGTAATTCAAAATACATTCCACCATCAGAAATCATCATTTCTGCATATTCCTTTCCTTCTATTATTTTCATTCCCTTAAAAGCATCTAAAAAGCCTTGTTGAGGCTTTTCTTCAAGAACCTTTCCCCAAAAATTTTTCACTTTTTCCTTATGCGGATGAATAATCCAAACATCTCTTCCTTGTCTTGAATGTTCTTCATTTTTAATACCATGTATCATTTTATCTGATTTAAAATATGGTGCTTCTATCCAAGATTTCAAAGTATTATCTTCATAATAGACTGCAGCATTTTTTGGATGTTTATGCTCAGAGTTCCTACCATAAATGATAAGTTTCAAATTATTTGGTAATGAATACTCTTTATTATTATGTATCTGCATAATCTACTATTGTTCCAGATAATTATATTTATACTTATCGATTAAGCCTTTTAGTGCTTTTTCTACAGATTCCATAAGAGTTTCTATCGTCTCAATTTCAGAATCTCCATCATCTTGAGATTTCTTTAAAATTTTAGGTAAATCAATGTCTGTTTCCAAAGCTTTAGTGATAAACTCTTTAATCGTTTCTTTATCCTCTTTATTTTCTGCAATAGCCTTAGAAAAGAAATAAAGATGAAACTTCTCCTGAACATCAAAAGCTTGAGTAAACTCTTCTGGAACATTGCTGATTTCAGCCTCTCCTTCGAATTCAAATTCAAACTCGCCATCTACATTATCTTCTTCTTGTGTTGTTGTATCAGATGAAGAAGCTCCTAAATTATAAATTTCTTCATATGCACTTAATAAATTTGATTCTTGTGATTTATTTTGTCTGTAGTACTTTTCTATTGCCTTAATAATTAAATCAGAAATCTTATCCTTAACCTCATCCAGTTTATCGGCTATCTCTTCATTTAAAGCATCGATTTGATTTTGTATTTCTTCTTTTTCTTCTTCTGTTTCTGCTACTGCCAAATCATCTTCAAGAGTACTTACCTGATCACTCAACTCTCTTACATCTGCTATCTCATCTGCTGGTAAATCTCCATTTATCTTATCCAATAAAGCATCAATATCTTCTCCAGTCAATTCTCCTTCTCTAATTTTATCTGCAACATCTTCTAACACATCCAAAATACTTTCAGTAAGATCTATAACCGCATCAATTTCATTCTGAATATCGTCTACCCCTCCCCAATTTTCATCATAATCAGTCACAACTACACCATCCATCAACTGGTAATCTGTATTAATGCGAATACCGTCAAAACTTACTTTAAGTCTGGTATCTTGCAAATACGGAACAACGATATATCCCCAACCAGAGAAAGATCCGTTTGCTCCTTCTACTTCTTTAACTTTTACTGGGAAATCCCCTGCAGTAAACACTTCATTTACCACTAGTTGTTCTAAAGGGTCTTGATTAGTAATTACAATCTCAGGGGTTATACCACAATTATAAGTAGATGTTTCATCAGAGGTAATTGTAGTTGTAAATTGATAAATTTGAGAATAGGTATATGGACCATTATCAAGACATTGCCCTCCTACTCTAAATTCATAAGTAGTACCTGGTTCGAGATTATAAATCGTAGTATTTTCATTTATAGTTCCATTTTCAAACCAAATTGCATTTTCTGTATCTTTTTTACGGTATTGCACATTATATCTTAAATGTTCTACACCTTGCCAAAGAATTTTTTCTGAAGTAGTGCTTTTAGCCTCTGCAAGAATATATTCTGGCTCTCCACAACTACCAGTATATGTAAAATAGTATATTTCACTATATCCATCATTTTTAAAAACCGAAGTTTCACTAATTCCATCACTAACCATTGCCCTTACGCGCCATCCATATGTCTTATCTGGTAAAAGTGGCGTCTCGCCTGGTCCATACAACAATGTCGTAGCAAAAGTATTCGTCTGATACAAGGGTCGGCTCGCTAAAAAAGCTGCCTGAGGATCCATCTGGTTATCCCAAATTTCTGCTAAAGTAAATTCATATTCTACATTAGTTGCGTTAAGATGGCGAGGAGTCCATTGAAAAATAATATTTTGAGGATCTCGCATTAATACTTGTTCTCCTCTATTAGGAATATTTAAAAAAGGCGGATCATTTAGTACCAAATAAACTGCGGTACAACTTTTTCGTGAAATTTGTTGTCCGGATTGTGCATCATATACTTCAAAACAAAAACGATATAATCCTTCTGGCAAAGGAATACTATATTGTTGTGGATTAATTCCTCTCAGGTTTTGAAGCTGAAAATAGGGTTGTAGATCAATATTACTAAGACGTAATGGCACTCCCCCATCTAAAAATATTGGATTTGCTCCAATAACAACATCGTTACTTTGGATAGATAGTCCTGCATTATTTTCTACATAGAATTTAAGATTAACCTGACGATTAGATTCTGTAATATCAGTCAATAATAAATTAAGTATTAACTTATCTGTAACAGAAGTACTATACTCTGATAGTTTTAAACTATATGGTGGTATTACTTGAGGAGTAACATTTACAGGGAAAACTTGCGCCTGTGCCACATAGGAAAACATTAAAACAACAAGTGCTATTATGCATCTATATTTTGTAAACATACATGATTTTTTTATCCTATTTATTATACTTAGATCCATAAAAATCAATTATTCTTTTTGGACTTTAATATCTACGGAGATGAAAGAGTTTTGTCCATCATTGACAAAGTTCTTAATCTTTATTGCTCCTTTTTTTCCTTCTTGAGTCTGAAAAAGAACAATTCTTGGCAATACACTATTATCAAAATCCTGAAGTCCACCTGGAGTTTCTTCTATCAGCAAGCTGCTTAATAAAGTATCATCTTGCATCGCATCAAATTGAGCAACCGATAATGAAGCAGAACAACCACATAGTTCTTGAGAATTTATAAAAATTGTACTCTTAGGATTTTGCAAAGCATCAAATGTTGTTCCTGACAACTCATCAGGGCTCACAAAACGATTACGTACAAATGTACTACTTAGTCCAAAAAACACAATATCAATACGTTCTGATATCGCCGTAGTAATTTCTTCTGCTGTGTACACTGTTCGATCCGCTATACTATAAAAACTACCTGTAGTATTAGAAGTATGCGCTGTGTTTATTCCTAACCTAATATCATTTAATTCTCTAAGGTTAGTGTTCGTGAAAAATGAAATCTCTTTACTAAGTGATTTTGTTTCTTTCCCGTTTAAAGCTGTCAAAGTAATGGTTTTTGGTCCCGTTTGATTGAAAACAACCTCGGGGTTTTCATCATTGGATGTTAATACATTAGCTCCTTGAAATTCCCATTGATATGAGGTTGCACTTATTGACTTATTTTCAAACTGTATTCTTACGGGTATTTGAAGATCATCATCATCAAAAGCTATTTCAAAATCAAAATCAGGAACTAAAAATGGCGCTACTGTAATTGTTTTTTGTTGACTATATGTCTCCCTTCCATTACTTATCTCCAAAGTTATTTCATGATCACCTGGTTCTGTAAATACAACTTCACCTGGATTTTCACTAGAAGAATTTGCCGGAGTTCCTCCTTCGAATGTCCAAGAAAAACTGTCGGCTCCTGAAGAATTATTTTGAATACTAAATGTTGCTGGAGAAAAATTATCTACCAAATTTGTTACTTCAAAATCAATTAATACAGGATCATCTATTTGAATTTCTAATATCTTGGTATCCATTGACCCATCCTGATTACTAGCTGTTAATTCTATAGTATATGTTCCTTTTGCTTCATATTGTATCACTCCTGGATTACGGTTCACCGATCTTGATGGCACTCCTCCTTCAAAAGTCCATTCATAATCCTCTCCTCCTTCTGTTTTATTAAAGAACACTACTTGCACCGGAATTGAAAAATCATCATTAAACACATCAAATTCGAAATCTACAATGACAGGTACTGCCTCTTCTTTGGCACAGCCATAGAGAGTAAACACTAGTATCATTAATATAAATCTTATTTTATTCATCGTATAAAAGATCTCTTATATTAAGTGTAAAAAAATTGAAAAAATCATTCAAATACCAATTTACGTGTTTCTGATCCTTTCGGTGTTTCTAATAACATTAAATATACGCCCGTTGGTAATGCAAGAGAATAATCTAATAAAAAGTCTATATTATTTTTTTCTGTTCTTTCATCCATCGTTGCTCCCGATATAAGATTCACAATTTTTAATTTGATATTAGATTCCTCAGCTAGACTTATTTTTGTTTGAAAAGTTCCATTATTTGGGTTAGGGTACACTATAAATTCTTCTATAAATTCTCCTTGAGATGCAAATACTTCTGGGCTTTCTAATGCCGGTTGCACCAAAATTGTTTTTGTAAAATCCTCATAACAGTCTAATTGAAACGATCTCAAATTAATATCATAAGCGCCTTCTTGTTCAAATTTAAGGACCAATTTCTCATCACTTTCAGAAACGATTTCAACTCCTTCTGGTATGGTCCACTCTACTTTTTCTCCCATAGGCTCACTTACATTGACTAATATCACCTCTTCCTTACTATAGGCCTGTGTAGTTAATAAAAAATCTGAATCAATTGGAACATCAAAGACTTCAACATCTATTTCTCCAATTCCAATACAGCCCAGACTACTGGTAATTGTAGCAATATATCTGCCTGATTCGGTAATCTCGACACTACTTTCTGAGCTTGTAAAACCATTTTCACTAGACCATGAATATACAGCTCCAGAATCATCAATAGCAATATCTAGATTAAGTGATTGGTTACCACAAAGTGAACGCTTATCCTCCATATTTACTACAACAGGATCC
Source organism: Aquimarina sp. AU119 (assembly GCF_900312735.1). Lineage (NCBI taxonomy): Bacteria > Pseudomonadati > Bacteroidota > Flavobacteriia > Flavobacteriales > Flavobacteriaceae > Aquimarina > Aquimarina sp. AU119. Next base: position 654,351 of record NZ_OMPF01000022.1, read on the forward strand.
GGATCAACAAGTGTTTCTTCATAAAAAGCTTTACACCCCTTCCTATCAATTACTTCTATTCTATATGTACCTGATGATAAACCATTAATAGAAGTTGATTCTGTTCCTGTATTCCATTTATAAGTATAAGGTGGATTACCTCCTGTAATATCTACTTCTATTCTACCGTCATCTCCTTCAAAACAAGTAGGTGAGACTGCTGTTGTTGCGGTTATTTCCAGCCCATTAGGCTGTTCTATCTTGATACTACCTTCTATTTGACATCCTTTACCATCGGTTACAAAAACTATATATGTACCCGCAATAAGGTTATCAATTGTCGCTGTTGTTTCGCCATTACTCCATTCATAAGTATATGGTGTTGTTCCTCCTACAACCAATGCTGTAGCTTGCGCATCGTCTCCATTTGCACAGGTAACAACAGAACTAGTAAATGAAATTCCTAATTTATCTGGTTGTGGCAAATATCTAGTACTATCAATTTCTTCTACAATTCTATACTCTCGCGAACCGTCAGTATCTGTAAATGACTCATATCTTCCTAAGACAATTCCATTACTATCTTCGATATTAAGTGCATATGTACCTACGCTTTGATAGGTAATAATACTATCATTCACAGGAATATCTTGCCATACACCCCCCACATTCTTTTTCCATCGATAGCAATACCTTCTAAATGGTGTTCTACATTGCCCTGTGGTATTACCACTTGTTTTATCAAAAGGAACTCCACCTGTTACAGTAGCAATTAATGCTCCATCCTGAAATTGATCTGGTATACCAAAAGGAGCATTAAAATCAACACCATCACTATATTCATTCTCTATATGACATGAAATAGGGTTATCAATATTAATAGTTACTTCTAGAGGATTAGGTTCTCCTAAATTATAATCCGCATTGATGAAGAAACAACCATTTTTATCTGTTGCAGAATCAAAATTAGCATCCCAAGCACTTAAACTATATACTCCTTTTCCAATAGAATGAAGTATTACCTCATATCCTTGATCACCTGGCAAAACATTTGTAATCGTTGTTGTTAAAAGTGTTCCTACAGCATCCCTCCATTCAAATCTATACGTATCATCACTTTCTGCAGTACCTCCAAAAATTCTTGCTCTTATTCTACCATCTTCAAATCCAAAAGCTCTTGGTTCATTAATTAGTGTTAACTCAAAATCAAGAGGCGCATCAGGTTCATCTATTATTACAGTCTTTACAATTTCAGGACCGAGTTTAATTTCTCCTGCTACATCTATTTGTTCTTTTGCAACACATTTATTAGCATCCCGTATTTTTATTTCATAGGTATCTGCGGATAGTCCTGTTATCGTATGAGTAAATTGCGTTGAGAACGGTATCCATTGGGTATCATCGTTGTCATTCCAAGGTTCTCCCGGTTTTCGAATAATATATCTATAACCTCCTACTCCTCCTTCTGCTCTAAGATCTATAGTCCCATCACTTCCATTGATACACCAAACATCTACTTTATTTGCATCATCATTAGGTTCTCCTACAAATGCCACTGGAGAAGGTCTGTTAATATTAAAATCTCTAAAATGATCTACACCTTCGGTGTAATAATTACTACCATTATAGAATCCTAAAACGTCTACACGAAATCCAAAACCAACTGCACTTGCAGGAAGCCCTGAAATGGTATGTGTATTCCCAGGTCCAAATGAAGTAATATTATTATCATTTTTAACTACACTATTAGTTCTAAGATCAATGACAGAAAAGTTAACTTGATCTCTAGCGGGATCTAATGGCCTGTCAAAAGTTAAGGTAATTGCCCCATCTCCATTACCACTGTCGTCTATTGAGTCATAACATGTGACATCTTTAGTACTTATTCCAGTAATATGAGGTGCCGATTTCCTAACTTGATATCCTACTAGATTTGATGCTTCTTGACCACAGGATTGAATTCTAAAAAAAATCTCTCTTCCTATAACATCTTCTGTTAAAAAGTCTTCTAAAACAACAGAAGCATTTGCAGTGTTTGTGATAGGTAATTCAACCCAATCATAAGTAGGAACATCACAAAATCGAATAGGAAAAATCCCACAGAGTACAGAAACTGTTCCTGTTTGAAAGCCATATTGCCAATTATATACACTATTATTAAAACCAGGTGAAGCTATAATACTAATTGGATCTTCAAACCCAGCAATATTTGAAGCACCCGGTGCTCTAGCAATTGAAGGTAAAGATATAAGCTCAACTACAACACGACTACTAACAGAAACGTCACTACTATTAGAAGCAGAAACATTTAAAACTCTTGTACTACAAGGATTAAGAGGTACATTTCTATCATCTGTATCCTGTGCTACTCTTGCTCCATCACAAGTATCACCAAATACTTGATCCCTTGCATCGCTGGAAAAAACATATAGTTCTACCCTGTTTACAATTCCATTTAATGTAAAAGTTCTTTCAGCTGTACTAGAACCTTCAAATGCTTTAGGCTGGCCATTTGTTAAGTATAAGAAATCATCTGAACCTCCTCCTTGATAATATGCTCTAAGGCGTAATTCTTCTCCACATCGACGATCTCTATAATAAGAATCATATTCGTACTCATTAATTTTAATTATAGTCTGCTGTCCAAAAGACATTGAACAGAAGAATATTACAAATACTATGGTTAAAATCCTTTTCATATTCTAGAAAATTACTTCTTTTGTTTTCATTTTAGAATGATTTCCTTGTTTTGTAATCACCTTAAGGCTATACACATAGGTATTACCAGGAGATATCGAATTATCTATAACTTTATTTGTTGAATTCGGCATCTGTTTAAACAAAATAGGTTTCTCATCCTTTTTTGACTTATATATCGTAATTTCAAGGACATCTTCAGGCAACTTTCTCCAAGAAATTGAAATATTTTTATTTACTCTATCCGCAACCAATGAAAAACCTTTTATTAAATCTTCATCTGTAGAGGTCTGACTTGTTATCGTTATTGGTGTTGATGGAACGGATTGCAAACCGCTATCATCTTCAGCAAAAATCGCATATCGATATTTAATTCCTGATTCTATATTACTATCAATATATTGGGTTATCGTGTCTGTTTCAAAAATTGGAAGCCAACCTTTTTCTGATTGATCCATACGTTGTCTAAAAAGCTTATGAGCTACAACATCATCACTTGTACTATTTATCCATTTTAAATATATGCCTTTAGGATCAACTTTATACCCCTTAAAAACTGGTGATGAAGGAGGAACTACATCCGGTTTTTTCAAACGCAATTTTTCAGAATAGTCAGACATATTAAATCGCTTATCCACAGCAACTATTTGATAAAACACACTACTATTCAATGACTTAACCTGTACCGTATCTATAAACGTAGTTCTATTTATTGGATCAATTGTAATTTGAGAAAGTTCTTCTTTATCTAAATTTCCTCTAAACACCCTATATCCTAACATATCCTTTTCTAGATTTGCTTCCCATTGTAATTTCACCAAACCCAATGTATCTACGGTACCTAATAGACCTATTGGTGCGGCGGGTGGTATTGAATCAATAGTTTGCACAAATGCTGTTAGTGATGTTGTCTTTTGGTTGTTTTTCCCCAGAGCAGTAACTCTAAAGTAATTAGAAGGCTCTGGTTCTGCATAGGTTGTTTTTCTACTACTTGCTGGAATTCCTGTTTTAACCACTTTATAAGGCCCTTTTTCCTGTGCAGCCCAATTTAGTTCAAAACCTGTTATTTCATTTTCAGTTTCTTTTGCAAAATCCCAATTTATAATTACACCTCCTTTGTTATCAAATTCATGACGAGATATATGAGGTACAGAAGATAATTTTTTAATTCCCTGAGCAGAAACTACCTCTGAAGGTGTTCCTTGCTCTCCAAAAGGAGAAACCCCTATTACTCTATAATGAAATGTTTTATTATTTTGAGATAACGTATCTACATAAAACATTCTACGCGCAGGAGCGCCTGGTTTATCATTTAAATTCACTAATGGCGTATCTCCACCTAATCTTTTAAAATCTATTCCATTTTCAGAACGTTCTACAAAATAAGCATTATAGATAGACTTAAACATTGCATACTCCCATGTAAGTAGTATGTTTTTATCATCAGGAACAGCAATTAGATCAATAGGAGCAGGTAAAGGTTCTGCTTCTTTAATTTTTATAGTTACTATACCTGGTTCTATCTTCATTAATTCTTCTGGAACTAAAGAAATTACCTTATATAAATATTCTTCATTATTTTTAATATCCACATCTTCATAACCAAGAGCTGCCATTTTTGAAGCTTCAAAGTTTAAATCTGCTGCAAATAATGCAAATGAGAATCGTTGCTCTATTTCTCTGGATTTATTGATGATCTGCGCGAGTCCGCCTTGAGTTTCTTCAACTTCAAAAGTTTCTCCATATAAAGCTTGTGCCATAATTGCAGCATAATCATTTTTTTCCACTGCTTCCTTCCATTGTTCAAGTGGCATCGGTATTGCAGTAGCTAAACTCTTTTTTTCTGGAGGATTTAATAAATTTCCATCACGAAGAACAGTATATCTTTCAATTAAATATCCATATTTATTTCCTCTTAACCATGAAGAAGGTGTTGTAGCAGCCCATCTCAATAGAACTTTATCTGTTTGGACTCTGGCAATAACTTTTATTTCATTTTTTTCATTATCCTCTTGACTAAAACCAGTAATGGATATGCCGTATGTAAATAATACGATCACACATTTAAAAATGTATCTAAAATCTATTTTATTGATTATAATCAATTCTATTAATTTATGTTGTTAATTTTATTTCTTTACTGTCTTCCCAAAATTGGGTTTTTATACTTGTAATTGGCAGAAGTTCCTTTTATTCCTCCTGGCAAATTATATTGTAGTTTTATATTGTATTTACCATACAACATAAATTTATACTCCTCTGATATAATACTTAATTCTTGTGAGCCACTTGAGATCAATCCATTTGCATAATCATTAATCACTCGATCTCTAACGTCCAAATAATCAATAAAATATATATCTGGAAGATTGTAACGAAATGGAAAACGTGTAGCCCTCCAATTTAAATCTACGTTATTTTCTAAACTGGTTATATAATTACTTAAAATAGGTAGTGCTCTTTTAGGTGTGTATCCATATTCAGAAGCATCTCTACTAATACTATATCGTGAACCTTGAGTATATTTTTGATAAAGTATAGGATTGATATCTTTTTTGAAATAATCATCTTGTAAATCAGACTCTACTTCTACCAATGCTTTATTATCAGAATAAGAATTACCAAGAAGTTCTACGATATCAAATCCTTCATTGTATTTTATCTGTGATGTTAAATAAATTACAACAGAGTTTATTTTACCCCAATTGTCGTCATTTACTTTTATACTCTTTATTTTATCGGCAAAGGTTTTGTATTGACTTGATTTAAACTCATAAGCCAATCGTTCTATTTCTCCTTCTTTTAAAACATTTTCTGCGTTATTTGTTCTTACTTCTAAAGTATTATCATCTCCATAATCTGTAGTTTCAGAACTTGTTTCATTACTAGAAGAACCTCCAGAAGATTTTGTACTACTTATAATTGACATATTATAACCAAAATCATTTTTTACTTTTGGAAATTTATAACTTACCTTATTATCACTATTACTATAGTTAAAATCTGCTGTAGAAACGTCTCCATTTTCATCTATGTACTTAACAACACTCTCCCATTGACTATTATCAAAAAGGTAATCTTGACCTCTTTGTAATTGAATATATCCATTATTATGTTCATCAGGATAGAATAGTTGCTGATCTACAACAGGATAAGAATATTGAATATTATGCAAAGGAATGTGATCTGGAGCAGTTCCCGTAGTAAAATTTCTTTCTTCTACTTCAATGGCCTTTTGACCATCTTCTAAAATTGTCTGGAACGAACCATTAACTTTTTCCTGAAAACTAACTTCTACAGTAACTTTTAGTTTTGTTGCTGGAGGTAGAATATCATCTGATATAAAAGTAGCACGATCATTCATTTGTCCCCATTCTAATGTCCCTACAATTTCTTTTCCAGACTCATCGGTGACATTAAATTTTTCTAAAATTACCTTGTATACATTATCTCCACTATCTTCGGGAATAACAATAGGTTGATTAATTTTCATTGCAAATGCTGCTTGAGGTGCGGCAAAAACGTCAATATCCCCATCACCTTCTTTTGGAGTTACATCGGTAATCATCTTAATACCACCCATTGGAGCTGTATTCTCTAGTTCACACTCTTTTCCTATGGTTAGTTTAAATCTAAAACTTCCTTTTATTAACCCTCCAAGTAAATTATAATATCCACCGGCATATCCTCTAAACCAAAATGGATTTGGCCCTTTTCCTTGTAATAATACAGCTGCTCCTCCTTTTATAATCGGGATCTTTTTCTTTATAAAAAATAACTTAATATTTATACCCAATTCTCCTTGCAGGTAGGCATAGGACTGTCCATTAGCATACCATCCATTAATACCAACCTCATCTCCTGTATTTACACATCGAGCATCTCCATAATCCTTGAGCATAATATCAAAACCTACTCCTGCTTGAAAACGTGCATACAATATCAAAAACCGGAGATCACCTGTATCGATACTAAAATCAGCACCAAAAGCAAATCCTCGACCTTCTCCCAACGCATTTTCATCACGCATATAATTCAATTCTTCGGCATCTACTCCTAATATTTCTGCGACAATTGCAGGTGGTGGCGGACTACCTGGGATACGATCTCCCATCATAAAATATCCTCCTGTCTCAATAGAAAAACTACCTACTCCCATCTTGAGACCTAGTCGATCTGTCGGTGTACCCATATGTACATACCATTCTTCTTTAGATATATGTACTACACCCCAACCAGCACGTCCACCAGAAGCCCTTCCTTGTACAATACCTCCAGCTACGTTTACATATAGATCAAAAGTTGCATGGAATGAATCATTAACAAAATCAAACTCCATTCCCATTTTTGCACTAATTGCCGCTTCTCCAACTATTTCTGGTTCATATTCTAAATCGGCCTTATCCAAAAATGTTTTACCTGCTTTACTATCCATCACTCCATTGATCAACTCACTATCGACCATTCCACTTAGCTTATCTGTAAGCTTACCTACAGGATTAGGGAAATCAAATGCTTTCATCAGTTGAGCTTCTCCAAATAATCCTAACCTATTTACTCCTCCGTTATTGTTAAATTCTATTTCGAAACCAGCCCCTACTGCTATTGCACTTTCATCTCCTATAGCGGCAAAAACCATTGCTTTTACACCAAGACTCGAATTTTCACTAGGAACATACGAAAGTCCAGAAGGTGAAAAGTCTGGTCCCGCATTTGGTCTTCTTGTCATTTTATAAAATGCTCCTCCGGCAAATCCTGATATTTGTAATGGCCCAACTTGTATCTTTAACCCTCTTACTGCTGCATCAACATACCAATATCTAAATTCATTCTTCCCAAAAATTGCTTTACAGGTAATAGGGCCAAAACTACCAAATGTACCTTCTATTTCTGCAGAAAAACCATCTCCATATACAGGGTCATTATTCATAAGTTCCAATCCACCTTTTAGCTGGATTGCACCCATATTTGCTTCGATATTGATCCTGGATAGATCTAACCGATCATATTTCCATCGTTGCTTATAATTTTCTTCCTCAAATTTACCGAAGATTCCTAAGCGTGCATCTGCAGCAAAACCTTTACTTTCTTTACCCATGAGGTTAAGCATGAGATCAAACTCAATCCCCGCTTCATACTCATTAGACATAAAAGCGATATTGGCAATAGAAACCGGAAAATTAGCAAGCTTCACCTCATCCTTATAACCAAAATAATCGACTTGAATAACGGGAGATGTGGTTTGTAATACCAAATTTTGAAACTCTATTCCTTTAAACTGAACCGTATGTTTTTCCTTTTTATCCCCTTCACCAGTTGTATATGTACTCCCTTCATTAGCCAAAGATTCTTTCTGACTAGCAGAAATGGCCATACGACCATTAAGAACAGCTTTTGGACGGAAGTTTCCATCAATTACCATTAGTTCTACCGATGAGTTAGGTAATAATTCTGCTTTTGCTTTAAATACATCAAAACTTAAGGTATCCAAAGTAGAAACTACCAATCCGTATTCATTTTCAGAAATGATACCAGCATAACCTAGTCCCATTCTACCATCTTCACCTTCTGCTGTTGTTCCATTTTTATCCCCTTTATCAGAAATAGGAAGTAATATTCTTCCATTAAAATCGGCACCAATCAATCGGTTTGATGCCAATTCAATACCTATCTTATCTACAGAATATGCCCAAGATTTGGATTCTGAAGTTCTACCTGATTTTATTGGAATTATATTTTCTGCAGAGAAATACCCTGAAACACCATAACTATCAATTAATAGATTAGCCGCTTCAAAAGTTATTCTATTTTTTTGTGATATACTTTCTTCTGTTTTGAATTCTTGTGGGAGACCTACTTTTAATGATTGTACATACACTCCTCTCCAAGTATCGGGGTTGGGTAGTAATAACCCTTCATCATAATAATGCTGGGGGAAATTAACATTTTCTGTTCTTAAATCACTAAAATCAAATACTGCTTGATTTACAGAAAACATAAATTTATCAGGTTGACTAGCCATAACAAATGGAGATAGACTAATCTCGACAATCATATCATTCCAGTCTGAAGCAACTGCTTTAAAAGCTCCTCTAACTCTATTAGGTATTTGTATTGGTTCTCTAAGCGCACCTTGGTAAGAAACTGTTTCTGGTAAAGGTTTTCCTGCGACATCTACTGGTAAAATCATATTACGAGAGAATTGCACCTCTCCTTCTATCCCCATTTCTTTAACACCATCACAATCTATAGTAACATAGGTTCTGTTTTGGGTATCTCCAGTTTTATAATCAAATCCTCCTTTGAGGATAAGTAACCAATTACCTCCATTAAAAGGTATAAATATATCTCCAAGTAAGACAAGATTAGCTTCTCCAATAATCCCTCCTTGATGAGATAACTTAACATTGTTTGCTCCAAAAAAGAGTTCTATTGGCAACCCTTCTTCATCTGATTGAGGTAAAATAATTTTTACAAAAACAGTAAGTTCTGTATACTCTTTGGTAAATCTTGCTTTAGTAAACCCTAATTGATATTCGACTTCATTAAGTTTATGCTTAATTCCTACTGGTAATACCTGAATATCTTCATTTCGAAAAGAAGAAATCCATCTACCCGTGCTATCAATCTCATTAAATCCTTTTTCAGCTTCTGATCTAGAATCGTTAACACTAGTAACCGGAGCTGGAAATTCATTTTTGAGATTAGCAAAAGTAAACTCTGGCAAAGTAATTTTATTAACTAAATTTTCTATTGGGAATTTTTTATCCAACTCTGGAAATTGGACAAATTGTGCTGTCTTTTGTTCACTTGTAGGATGAGTATTCTTTTTTAAGGATAAAGAATCTTTTTCGTTTGAATAAAGGTTAAAAGAGTTTAAACTAACAAAACATATAACAAGTAGTAATAATTTTATTTTCATAAAACAATGTTAAGATTCAGGATTGCAATAATACGAAAAATATGCAACCTTAACAACTGAAAACCAATCAACATAACACATAAAAGACTAGTTTTCTAGTAAGGTTTTCATTAAAAAAAAGTGTATTTTCGACACCTATTCAAGTACGATAATAGTACATAAAAAACAAAGAAAAGTTCTGGATATATAACATGTTTAAGATACAGAACTTATTTTTTGTTAAAATCTACCGTTAATTCTTAAATATTTCATATCTAAGATTTATCTTCATTATCAAAGCTTGTTTGATTTAATATTGCTAAAGTAGACCATATAAGGATTAACCAGAAGATGAAACATAAATATGATTTATCTGAATCAATATTCGATAATATTTGCTTTTTATTCGCAAATAAAGAATTAGAGTACATTTCAAAAAAGTCAAACCCTCCAAAAACCTCATAAACAATAACTTTAAAAACTTTAGTCAACAAAAAAACCATCTTAACAGAGTCAAGATGGCTTATGATTAAAACTACTGTAGCTTTTACATTTTAGCAGACAATGCATTTAATTGTTTGGATTTTGCTTGCATGTACTTACTTATATTTTCTATTTCTTCACCAGAAAGTTGTGTCATTAAACTATTATACTGTTTGGTAAGATCACTACTCGCTTCGTTTAACTTTAAAAAAGACTCCATATCATGTGCTTCTACCGCTTTTTTATAGTTTGCTACATATTTTTCATAGTCTTTAATATATTTTTTTGCTGCAGAATTTTTGGTATAACCAGATGTACCTGGAATAGGGATTAACTTGTTCGTTTTTTCAAAATCCTTTTTTCCATCTAAGTCCGATTTCTTTTTCTTATTAGGTTTTTTCTTTTTTTTAACTTCGGGTTCTTTTTCCTTATCAACCTCTTCAACAAAATCAGATGTATCTCCTCTGGCAACTTCTACTGTATCCAAAGTATCCGATTTAGGATCTTTTTTACAGGAAAACGCAGATAGTAGTACTGCACTAAGAAAAATAGTTAAAATGGTTTTTTTCATAATTTCAATTTTAGGACTATCAATGGTTAAAGTATTTTTTATATAGGTACTTTCTATTATAATTTTAAGATACTAATTTTTTATTGCAAAAGTAATTTTAATTCTTCAAAATTCACCTCTTCTTGGGTTCCAGACTCCATATTTTTAACAGTAAATGTTTTAGTATTCATTTCAGAAGTCCCTGCCAGCACTACAAAAGGTATTGTCCTTTTGTTAGCATACCCCATTTGCTTTTTCATTTTTGCACTATCTGGATATAATTCGGCAACAATACCATCAGCTCTTAATTTATTTACAGCACTCAAACAGTATAATGCTTCAACTTCACCAAAATTTATAAAAAGTGCTCGTGTTGATGGTGCGACCGTTTCTGGAAATAGTTGTAATTCTTCCAGAACCAAATAAATTCTATCGAGACCAAAAGAAATTCCAACACCACTCATATCCTTTAATCCAAAAATACCCGTAAGGTCATCATATCTTCCTCCTCCTCCTATCGATCCCATTTTTACAGTATCAGGCGCAGACACTTCAAAAATAGCACCTGTATAATAATTTAATCCTCTTGCTAACGTAACATCCAAGTCTAATATTGCAGTTTTTAAAGGAATTTTATTAATCGCGTCAACAATAAACTGTAATTCTTCTACTCCCTGCATCCCTTCTTGAGAAGAAGCTAGCATATTTCTCAATTTTTCTATCTTCTCTGATGTCGTTCCGGTAAACTGAAATAAAGGTTTTACCTTTTCAATTGCATCTTCAGAGATTCCTTTACCAAGCATTTCTTTTTTTACACCATCTTCGCCAATTTTATCCAACTTATCCAATGCTACTGTGAAATCGATTAACTTATCACTAGCTCCAATAACTTCTGCAATACCAGAAAGAATTTTTCGATTATTAAGTTTAATAGTAACTCCCTTAAGGTTTAATTTGGTAAAAACTGCATCATACAAGGTTATAAAATCAACCTCTTGCAATAACGATTTACTTCCTACTACATCTGCATCACATTGATAAAACTCTCTAAACCTTCCTTTTTGAGGCCTATCTGCTCGCCAAACCGGTTGAATTTGAAATCTTTTGAATGGAAAATCAATTTCATTTTGATGTTGTACCACATATCTTGCAAAAGGGACAGTTAGATCGTAGCGAAGTGCTTTTTCACTAATCTTAGAAGTCATTCTAAAACTATCTTTTGCTTCATATATAACATCATCTACTTTATTTAAATAATCACCACTATTCAATATCTTAAAAATCAATCGATCACCTTCTTCTCCATATTTCCCCATCAAAGTTTCACTATTCTCAAAACTTGGTGTTTCTATAGGCTGAAAACCGAATAATTTAAATTGATCTTTGATTGTATTTATAATAAAGTTTCTCTTAGCCACCTCTATAGGTGAAAAATCCCTGGTCCCCTTTGGTATTGACGGTTTTTGTGCCATTATACTTGTTTATGATCTATAATAAATAGAAGGTAGCACACTGATAATCAGAAACAAACATACCTCAATGCATGTATCTTATTTACCACTACCACCTATCGAAGCTGCAAATATCTAAAAAAAGTATAAAGCCCATCACTAATACTCTCAAAAAAATCTAGTTTTTTTGAGTAACTTTAATCATGTTTTGTAGTCTTATAGCAAGAACACACTTTTAAAAACTATTATGTTTTCACTTTTTAGAGAAAATATCAGAATTGCAATGGATTCTATAAAAGGTCAAGTTTTACGAACTGTCCTCACCATACTCATCATTGCAATTGGGATAACATCATTGGTAGGAATACTTACATTAGTTGGAGCCTTAGAAAACACTATTTCTGGAGATTTTGCCTCTATGGGAGCAAATACATTTAATCTTCAGCGTTATGAATTCAATACCCGAAACAATAGAGATAGAGAAAAAATCAATCCGATTATCAGTTATCGCAATGTAAAGGAATTTAAAGATAGGTTCAGCTATCCTTTTTCAAAAACTTCTATTCATTTTACAGGCACTCGTAATGCAGAAGTAAAGTATGAAAATGAAAAAACAGATCCTGAGGTTTCCGTAGTAGGTATTAACGAAAATTATCTTGAAAATACCGGAACTGAAATTGACAATGGACGAAATTTTACTTTTTTTGATGTTGAAAACAATAACCATGTATGTTTAATTGGGTCCGACTTTAAAAAAAACTTATTCAAGAATATTAATCCGATTGGTAAAACGATTAGTATTCGAGGTGTAAAATTTAAAGTTATTGGTCTTCTTGAAAGCAAAGGAGCTACTTTTAGAAACAATCAAGATTTACGAGTTCTTATTCCTTTGCAAATAGCAAGATCCATATTTACACTTCCTAATATTAATTACGGAATCAGTGTAAAAGTAGATGACAAGCAATTTATTGAAGGCGCTCAGGATGAAGCTATTATTACTTTTAGAAACATTCGAGGTCTTAACCCTGTTGAAGAAAACAATTTTGGTCTAGAACGCAGTGATGACCTCCTTAATCGTATTGCAAGCATTACAGTATATCTATATTATGCTGCATGGATAATAAGTATTATTACTATTTTTGGTTCTTCTATTGCCTTAATGAATATCATGCTCGTCTCTGTAACAGAGCGAACACGCGAAATTGGGGTTAGAAAAGCATTAGGCGCTAAAAAACACACTATAGCCGGTCAATTTTTTATGGAAACCATAATCATTGGCCAGATTGGTGGTCTTGTTGGTATTATCTTGGGAATACTTATTGGAGGAGGAATATCATCCTTAGCAAATTTCTCATTTAGCACACCCTGGTTAGCTATTATCGCAGCAACTACAATTTCTTTTGTAATTGCTGTAGTATCTGGACTATATCCTGCTGTAAAAGCTGCAAAACAAGATCCTATAGAGTCTTTACGTTATGAATAACACCCTATCTCTAACAGTTGAATCTTAAAATTACTCTCTACCTTGAACTAGTTTAGCAAAGTAATGATACAATTCTCCTTTTGTAATATTTGCTCCTTTTTGTATCAGTTTAAACTTATCAAGGTTTTTATCTTCTGTATACTCTTTGGACGCATTATAAAACACCACTTCGTCATTTAAAAGATTTTGTTGCAACCACTGATACCCTTCTTTTGTAGTGACATCAATTGCATCATTATTAATTTTTATAGCAATAAGAAGCATTTGATCTTCTGTTAACTCAAATAAATGTATTTGATCTTTTGAAAAATGCTCAAGATACTTTGCGTTTTGAAGTGCTTTTTCCCATACCAGATCGCTAAAAACATCGATTTCATCTTCTGCCACCTGAGGTTTATCGATTTTAATCTCATTCCACTCTTCTGCAGTAATAGATTGTGTTGCCAAAAAGTTGATAAACTCTACATGCAGTTCTTCTAACTGCTCTTTACTTAATCGTTGATATTTCATCTATTCTAAAAAAATTGACTGCAAAAATAAGTATAAAAAGATAAAAACTAAATAATAATCCAATCCTTATAACACTCGTCCAACCTTTATGTATAAGTAAATCGTAAAGTTCTTATATTTATACATCAACACATAAATATTACATGAAAAATGAACTCATCAAGAGCAATCTCCACCTTTTACACCTGCCTTTTTCTATTCATGTGTAATAGTATAAACGCACAAAAATTATCTAAAACTGAAAAGAAGATAATTACCACTATAGAAACAAATCACGAATCTGCTATTAAGTTTTTAGAAAAGGTAGTCAATATTAATAGCGGAACAATGCATCACGAGGGAGTAAAAGAAGTCGGAATGGTCTTTAAAAAAGAATTTGATGACATAGGTTTCAACACCCGTTGGATTGATATGCCAACCGAAGTAAATCGTGCTGGGCATTTATTTGCAGAAACCTCAGGGACCAAAGGAAAGAAACTCTTGCTTATTGGACATTTAGACACCGTGTTTGAAAAAGACAGTCCTTTTCAAGAATACAAAAGAGATGGAGATATTGCTTACGGGCCTGGTACAAATGACATGAAAGGCGGAGATGTAGTTGTTTTATATGCCCTAAAAGCTCTTTATGAAAACAAATTATTAAAAGACTCACAAATCATAGTTGCGTTTACGGGGGACGAAGAAAGCACAGGTAAACCCCTAGATATAAGCAGAAAAGATCTAATTGATGCTGCCAAAAAAAGTGATATCGCGCTAGGTTTTGAAACTTCTACAGGCTTCAATTATGCTACTGTTGCTAGAAGAGGGTCTTCTGGATGGGAATTACAAGTTAAAGGCAAAAGAGCACATTCTTCAGGAATATTTAATGAGCGTGTTGGAGCGGGTGCTATTTTCGAAGCGTCAAGAATTTTAAATTCTTTTTATAATGACGTAAGAGGAGAAAAGTTTCTAACTTTTAATCCAGGAGTGATATTAGGAGGAACTGATATAGAGTTTAACAACTCCACAGCAAAAGGAGTTGCTTTTGGAAAAAGTAATGTAGTATCTCAAACTGTTCTTGTAAAAGGAGGGCTTCGATTTATTTCTGAAGAACAAAAAGAAAAGACACGTTCTAAAATGAAAGAAATAGTATCAAAAAACTTACCTCATACAAGTGCTTCGATCTCGTTTAAAGACAGCTATCCTGCAATGCAACCAACTAAGGGTAACATAAAACTACTAACACTCTTAAACGAAGTGAGTAAAGATCTTAACCAAGGTATTGTTGAAGCATATGACCCAGGTAAACGTGGCGCTGCAGACACTTCCTTTGTTGCAGATTATGTAGATTGCTTAGATGGACTAGGTACTATGGGTAGTGGTGCGCACACTCCAAAAGAAACTTTGGACCTAACTACTTTTGAAGCCTTAACTAAACGTACAGCATTATTAATTTATCGATTAATTACTCCATAGATACTAAAGTAGTTTAATCATAAAAAAAGAGGCTCTTAACATAAGGCCTCTTTTTTATAAATTATTTTTATTTTTTTTAGTTAAAGATATACCTCAATCCAACTTGTGCTTGCCATCTTGAATCTAAACTAAAATCATTAGCAAACGTACTGGTTTGTGTAGCATCAAAAGTATATGTAGGAGTACCTGTATTATCTACACTAACTCCAATCGGTTGATCATTAACAGGAATCTCTATCACTCCCCAATCAGAATTTAATAGGTTTCCAAAATTCAAAATATCTAAACTAAACTGAATAGTATTTGTTCGATCACCAACCTTTATATCATAATCCTGAAGCAGTTTTACATCCCAACGTCCTCTCCAAGGACTTAGTATCCCATATTTTTCTGCATAACTTCCTCGACGTTCTCTTAAATATTCGTCTTGTTGAATATAAGCTTCTAATGCAACTCTTTGAGCTTCTCTTTCATTAAAAGAAGTACCGCTAAAATTATAAGTTGCCAAATCATCTTGCGTTGGAATATAGATTAAATCATTTAAAGGAGAACCATCTCCATTTATATCTCCAGAATATGTGTATGAGAATCGTCCTCCTTGAGCATATTCATAAAATGCACCAATAGATGTTCTCCATTCTTTGTTTTTACCATAACTAAATGCTTTATTAATCTGACCAACTATCCTATGTTTATCTCCATAACGAGCAGTAGAACTTACAGCCTGATTTACATTTCCTAATGCCGGGTTTCTATCAAACGCATCACTAGAAATCTCTGCATCCAATGAACTTGCATCTTCTGCTTCTAGGAAATTATAAGCAATACTTGCAAATATTCCGTTACTAAAGTTTTTTTGCAATTTAAACGACCAGTTAAAAGAATACCCTACATTAGTATTTGTAAACACATAAGCATTTGTAGGTCCTCCAAATTCATTAACAGCCCTATCAGATGGCAAATAGATTTGTCTATTATCAACCCCATTTAATGTTCCTGATGGCGTACTAAGACCATAATTTCTAACCATTTGAGCATTCACATCCTCTGTATAAATAAGGTCTGTTGATGCTACAATTCCATTTTTAAACTTGTAATCCAAACCTAAACTATTTCGCCATACCTGTGGAAATCTAAAGTCTGGAGAAGAGGTTGTATAGAAAAAGAAATTAGGATTTGCCACTTGATTCCCTATCCAAACAAAAGGCAAACGACCTGTAAAAATTCCTGTTCCCCCGCGAATTTGAAAAGTTTTATCTCCTTTTACATCATAATTAAACCCAAGTCTTGGAGATACTAATAATCTTCTGGTAGGCAGATCTAAACTATTCAACTGTAAGCTACTTCCATTTTCATCAAAGTAGGTAATTCCTGGTTGATAATTTCCATCAGGAAATGTTCCACCAGCACCTCTTTCTATATTCTCAGCAATTTTATCTTCGGTATCAAAATATAACGGCTGATCTATTCTCAAACCATATGTTAATGTTAGTTTATCATTGATTTTCCATTTATCCTGAGCATAAAAAGCCAATTGCCCTACATTAGTTTCAGCCAAAGCCCAATTATCTGTGGTGTTATTGGTATCAAATACGTTTTGAGCATTTGCCAGAGCTGCTGCTATTGTTCCATTGTTTATAGCTTCTTCAAAACTAGACCCTACTGGTAATGCAGGATTAATTCTTACACTTTGAAAAGCATCAAAAAATGTACTAACCTGCCCTTGACCTAAAGCATCATTTCCTCCAAAATCGTAAACACCTAAATTAAATGAATTATCAAATTCAAAACGCTCAAAAGACCCTCCCAGCGTGATTGTATGATTACCTGTTACTATATTTAAATTATTAGTTACTTGATATACTTTTTGCTCTAATCTATTATTGATTGAAAAAGGTTCGTGACCCGCAACAATATACCGTACTCCATCTTGCTGAATGTTGATTGGTGGAGCTGGAGTAGAAAATGGATCCCTACTATCATCAAAGAAAGTGTAACCAGCCTGGAACTTATTAGAAATATTACCCTTAAAATTAGAGTTTAATTCTACTAGAAATGAAGTAATTTTATTGTTAATTCTATATCCAGAATTTCTAAATTGCAATGTTGTTAAATCTGGTCCCCTACGTCCGATTGCTTCTCTGTTTGCCGGTAAATCTCTTGAAGCATCCAGAAAATTGTAAATAAAAGCTGCACGATGATTATCATTAATATTCCAATCTAGCTTAAGAATCCCTTTAATAGATTCTGTATCGTGTGTATACCCCTCGTATGCACCGGTCTCATATCCTAAAGCACTTAATTGCTGTGACACATAGTCCAAGTCTTCTGCAGATACTCTAGATACATTTGCTCCTGTTAAACCCGGTCTTGATGCCAAAAAATTAGAACCTAAATCCTCTCTGTCATCTTTTTCAAAATTACCAAAAACAAATAATTTATTCTTAATGATAGGACCACCAATACTAGCTCCATATTGAGCTTGTATTAAATCAGGTACAATAATATCATCATCTCCAACTTTATCACCAGTCATATCTTGATTTCTATAAAACCCATATACAGTTCCTTTCCACTGATTAGTTCCACTTTTTGTTACTGCATTTACAGAAGCTCCTGTAAATCCAGCCTGTGTAACATCATATGGCGCTGTAGACACCTGAATCTGATCGATCGCATCTAATGAAATAGGTTGCGCATTAGTCTGCCCACCTGGAGTAGCAGCATCCAATCCAAAAGGGTTATTAAATATAGAACCATCTAAGCTAAAATTGTTAAACTGGTCATTCCTCCCTCCAAAAGAACCATTACTTGAAGCCGTAGGTTCTAATCTATAAAAATCAGCAGCAGAACGCGTAATTGTTGGCAAGGCTTTTAACTCTCTCCTGCCTATACTCGTTTCAGCACCTGTACGTTCACTACTAAAAGTAGTACTCTTTTGTGAAGTAATAACAACTTCTTCTAATTGATTATCATCTTCAACCATCACTACGTCAACATTAAAGGTCTGACCTAGCTGAAGATTAATATTATCTACTAAATGTTTTTTAAACCCAACATAACTAATAGTAACTCGATACGGTCCACCTACTCTAAGGTTAATCAAATCAAAACGGCCATCAAAATTTGTAACTCCGCCATAATTTGTTCCTGTAGGTTGATGAACTGCAGTTACATTTACACCTGGTAACAATTGATTATTATTATCATAAACTACTCCCGAAATATTAGATGTAGTTACCTGAGCATTGATTGTAACCCCTGTTAATACTAAAATAAAAAAGATAATTTGTTTCATGTAGCAAAAACTTTATGTTAATTAAATAAATTTAAAATAAAAAAATCGCTCATAAGAGCGATTTTTATAAATATTATAAAACAGTTATTAACTGTTTTCTACCTTATTTATTTTGAGGCACTACCTCAAAAGAAACAGGAACGATTACTTCTCTATGAAGTCGAACAGAAGCCTCATACTGACCCAAACGTTTGATTGTTCCACCTGGTACAGTAATAAATTTCTTTTCTAATTCTACATCCTGCTTAGCAAATGCTTCAGCAACATCAGCATTAGATACAGAACCGAATAATTTATCTCCAGATCCAACTTTTGCTGCTATTTTGATTTCTAATCCACTAAGTTTCTTACCTACTTTCTCTGCATCTTCAATCTCTTTCTTCTCTTTAAAAGCACGTTGTTTCAATGTTTCAGCAAGTACTTTTTTTGCAGAAGGAGTTGCTAAAAGTGCAAATCCATTAGGGATTAAATAGTTACGACCATAACCATTCTTAACTTCTACTACATCGTCTGCGAATCCTAGATTCTCAACGTCTTTCTTTAATATAAGTTCCATAATATGTTATGACGAATTTTATTTTAATAAATCTCCAACGTATGGCATCAATGCTAAATGTCTTGCTCTTTTAACAGCAACACTTACTTTACGTTGATATTTTAATGAAGTTCCTGTAAGACGACGTGGTAACAATTTACCCTGTTCATTTACAAATGCCATTAAGAAATCAGGATCTTTATAATCAATATATTTTATACCTGATTTTTTGAAACGACAATACTTCTTAGTTTTTGTAGTATCTATATTAAGAGGAGTAAGATACCTGATCTCTCCGTCTTTCTTTCCTTTAGCTTGTTGTTCTATAGATGACATAATTAAGCTTTTTGTTTGTTTCTAGTTCTTCTCTTCTCTGCCCAAGCAATTGCATGCTTATCAAGACGTACGGTAAGGTAACGCATTACTCTTTCATCTCTTCTGTACTCAACTTCTAAAGCGTTTATAGCTTCACCAGGTACTTGGTATTCAAATAAGTGATAAAAACCACTTTTTTTGTGTTGGATTGCATAAGCAAGCTTTTTAAGCCCCCAATCCTCTTTTGATATCATCTTGGCACCATTAGAAACAAGAATGTCTTCGTATTTCTTAACTGTTTCCTTTATCTGATCTTCAGATAAAACGGGATTCAAGATGAAAACAGTTTCGTATTGATTCATAAAAATCTAAGTTTAAATTAAAATTGGCTGCAAAAGTAACACTATTTTTTGAATATTCAAACCCCCTGAGCACATCTGCAAAAATCTTCAATTCACAACAAATCAATGAAATTCAATTTATCGACAAAAAACACAATTCGTCGATAAAATACTCAATTAATGAATATTTAGATTATTTTTTACTACTATTGTATTGTCTTAAATCCCAAAATAATGAAACACCCCTTAATACAATGTGCTGTGGTTGATGATTCAACGACGCAACGCTTATCCGTTATTAAACTTATCAAAAAACACCCTAGATTAGAATTGGCTAAAGAATGGAACAACGCCATTGAGGCAAAAAATGGTTTATTAGACACTAAGATAGACGTTTTATTTCTTGATATCGAAATGCCAATCCTTAACGGTTTTGACCTTTTAGATGATTTAGAAAATAAACCCCATATTATTTTTGTTACAGGAAAAACAAAATATGCACATAAAGCATTTGATTATCATGCTTTAGATTTTTTAAAAAAACCTATAAGAAAGGAACGGTTTAACATTGCTATAGAAAAAGTTATAGATACATTCACCATAAAGTCTCAACCCCTTCCCCAAGAAAATGATCCGTTTGTTTTTATTAAATGTGGAATAAAAAAATATAAAGTGTTTCTAAATCATATTTTATATGTTTCTGCTTTAAAAGATTTTGCCAAAATACATTTAGAAGACAGTAGCCCTCTAGTGGTACTTGGCACTATGACTTCTCTTGAATCATTATTACCATCAAATCATTTTTTCAGAGCACATAGATCATACATAGTCAACCTTGATAAAATAGAACGTTTTAGCGCTCATTATATGGAAATAAATGACGAGAAAATACCAATAAGTCGTATGAAAAAACAAAAATTGAAAGAGGCATTGAATCACTTATAAGAAATTAGTAACCCTACTCAATATAAACAACGCACACCATATTCATTAATTGACACCTATCTAGGCCTTATATAACGAAGTAGCATAGGGTATCAAAGCTATTTCGATGAAACACTATTTTTATCGATAAAAAGCCAAAATTGTTTGTGCAAATAAGATATATTCATTAATATTGTATTTAGAAATTAACACTAAACAAGTGGAGCAATCTCAATTAAAATGTGCGGTAGTAGATGATTCCCGCCTCCAAAGACTAGCTATTGTAAAGCTAATAGACGAACATTCTTCACTAGAATTAGTGGCTGAATGGAATAATGCTATTGAAACCAAAAATGGTTTACTTGATACTCAAGTAGATTTGTTGTTTTTAGATATCGAAATGCCAATCCTTACCGGTTTTGATCTTTTGGATGACTTAGAAAACAAACCTCATATTATTTTTGTTACAGGAAAAACAAAATATGCTTTTAAAGCTTTTGACTATGATGCGGTAGATTATTTAAGAAAACCTCTTAAGAAAGATCGCTTTAATGCAGCTGTTGACAAAGCATTAAGTATGTCTCGCCTAGGAGGGGAAAATGCTGCTGTTGAGGATGATGATTATATTTTTGTAAAAAGTAATCTAAAAAAGCGAAAGATTTTCTTAAATCAATTGAAGTATGTAGAGGCTTTGGGTGATTATGTAAAACTAATCATGGAAGAAGGTGATCCTATTGTAGTTTTAGCAACTATGAAGTCTTTTGAAGCGCAACTTCCTAGTGATCGCTTTTTAAGAATTCATAAGTCTTATATCGTGAATTTGGATAAAGTAGAGCGATATAATAGTCGAAATATAGAAATCGCTGATGAAAAAATTCCACTTAGCAGACATAAAAAACATTCTTTAATTGAAGCTTTAAATAGTTAATAATTATCTACGTTTATTATTATTCTCACTCCAGAGAATTCTTTTATACTTTTAAAAGATGTATTTATCTTTTTTATCACCTCTTTAGTTTTTTGTAAAGACTGTTTTTGTGGTATTTTTATGATTATATTTTTATGATACTGATTTCTTATTCTTGATATTGGAGGGAACTCTGGACCTAATACATTTAATTTAAACACATTTCTAAACGATACTCCTAACCAATCCATAGCATCGTTTACTTTATTATAGTCCTTATGTTTACCTGTAATTTTTATAATTTTATAAAAAGGAGGATATTTATATTGATGCCTTTCTTCGATTTGATCTTTATACATCCCTAAATAATCATTAACCGATACCTGTTGTAGTATCTGATGATATGGGTTATATGTCTGGATTAATACTTTCCCTCTTTTTTTGGTTCTCCCAGCTCTTCCTGCTACTTGTTGCATGAGTTGAAAGCTGCGCTCATGCGCTCTAAAATCAGGAAAATTAAGCAGATTATCAGCATTCATTATACCTACTAAACTTACATTTCTAAAATCTAATCCTTTCGAAAGCATTTGTGTTCCCACCATAATATCAATATCCCCCTCTTCAAAACGATTTATAATCTTTTCATAACCGTGTTTCCCTCTAGTAGTATCCTGATCCATTCTACCTATAGCATGATCAGGAAAAAGTTCTTGTAATTCATTCTCGATTTGCTCTGTTCCAAAACCTTTGGTTGTCAAATCAACACTCTCACAAACTATACATTTTTGAGGCATTGCGATATGATATCCACAATAATGACATCTCAATTGATTTCTATAGCTATGAAACGTTAGACTAACATCACAGTTAGGGCATTGTGGTGAATGACCGCAAGTATTACATTCTACAACCGGAGAATATCCTCTTCTATTCTGAAAAAGAATTACTTGTTCACCTTCTGCTAATGCTTCTCTTATGCTTATCAACAAAGTATCACTAAAATGCCCTGTCATTTCTTTTTTCTTGTATTTTGTTTTTACATCTACAAGGTTAATTTCTGGCATTAGCACATTACCAAATCTTCTTGTCAATTGAACAAAACCGTATTTTCCTTGATTAGCATTATAACAGGTCTCTAAAGCTGGAGTAGCTGATCCCAATACTACCTTAGCACCAAACATTTTTGCTAAAACAATAGCAGTGTCTCTAGCATGATACCTGGGGGCCGGATCATATTGTTTAAATGTATTTTCGTGCTCTTCATCAACAACAATAAGCCCTAAATTCACAAAAGGTAAGAATATAGCCGATCTCGCTCCAATAATCACTTGTGCTTTAGATTTTCCAGCTTTTACATTATTCCAAGCCTCTACCCTCTCATTAACAGAATATTTAGAATGATACACTGTTAATTTCTCTCCAAAATACTCCTGCAATCTAGTTATGAGTTGTGTTGTCAAAGCTATTTCTGGTAACAAATACAGAACTTGTTTTCCTTCTTGGATAACTTTCTCTATCAGTTTTACATATACTTCTGTTTTTCCTGATGAAGTAACTCCATGAAATAAGCACACATCTTTCTCTTTAAAGGAGTTTTCAATTTCTAGAAAAGCTTTATGCTGATATTCATTTAACTCCTTTGACTCTCCATTTTTTCCAGTTTCGTATTCAACTCGATCCCTTTGCAGGTGGTATTCTTCTAAAATGCCCTTATTGATAAGAGTTTTTACAACCGATGATGAACTATTGGAAGTTTTTATGAGTTCACTAACCTTAATTGGCTTATTAGCTTGAGCTTGTAATGTAAAAAGGTGCAACAATACTTCTCGTTGTTTTGGAGAACGAGTCATAGAGTCTAACAAATCACGTAGAGATGCTTCTTTATTATACTCCTTGTGCAATCTAACAAATCTAACTATTTTGGGTTTATACTGTTCATAAATCTCTTCCTGAACAGTAATTACCTCTTTTTCTAACAATCTTTTAATCACTGGAAGAACATTCTTTTTACCAATGATATTCATGATCTCTTGTACCCTCAATACACTTTGATATTGTAATGCTTCAAAAATCAAAAATTCATCATCTTTTAGCAAAGATTCATCAAAAGACGTTTGTTCATTTTTAAAAACTATAGTTTCGCTTTCTAATAAAAATGCACCAGGGAGTGCTGCTCTCATCACCTCTCCTTTTGTACACATATAATACTCAGAAATCCAAGCCCAGATCTTTAATTGCTGAGGTGTAACAATTGCAAATTCATCAAGAATATGCTCTATTTCCTTGGCTTCATATACCAAAGGAGGTGTTTCATGGATTTTGGTTACCAAAGCAGCATACACTTTACTTTTTCCAAACTGAACGGCAACACGCATTCCTGGCTTTAAAAAAGCAGCCTCGGCTTTATTTATACTATAAGTAAACTCTTTATCGAGAGGTATAGGAAGAATTACATTTATAAAATATGACATTATTAAGTATAACGAGAACCAAAATAGTTAAGTGTATAAAACAAAAATACGAGTTTAACTCATAGAACAAAGTTTAATTTTGAGAATAAAAAAATCCGACTTAAGAATAAGTCGGATTTTCTATTATTTTATGTTGGTTTTACTTGCTAACTCCTAGCATTCCTCCCTTTATAATTTCACATGCTGGCTCATTTCCTAACCATATTTTAAATAGCGCATATTTAAAATCTCTACCTTCAATAAATCCAAGTTCTTTTCCGTTTTTATATGTCTTGATACCTTTTCCTTTAAGATAAACAAGATCATAAAAATCATTAACTTCCATTTTTGAATTAAATAATTTAAGAAAATCTTCTATTCTGGCATCTAAACTCTGAGTATTTCCAAACATAGCGTCATCAAATCCTTTTCTAAATACTTTAATCATTCTCTCATTAGTCACTTTTTTGGAAGCAATATTTAAACGAATTGCCATAGTCTCGTCAGAATCTAATACTTTCTTATCGTTATCATATTTATTTTTTGTGTATAAAGTTCCAGCATAAGTTTTAAAAGATAAAACTTTTCTCATTGCTCCTCCGTTATATATCAATTCTTCTCCATCAAAAGTTACTTTTTCGGGAACTACTACACTTCCTATTCTAATTTGTGCTATAGCAGATACTGTAAAGATGGTTGCAATCGCTAGAGTAATTATTTTTTTCATTGTTAGTTTTTTTATAGATTACTGGAGGTTTAGTCCTTAATATTTTAAAAACTAACACTAAAAAAATGTTAAAATGTAATTTATTAACAAATAAAGGCAGAAAAAAAGAATGTAATTATACTCTAATCCATTTTTGGGTCCTATACAAAAACGCTATATATCCTCTTACATTAAGGACATTTGGATCGCTTTCATCAATCCAAATTTTACATCGATATACTTTTCCATTTTCTGGATCCAAAATAGTTCCATCTTCATATTCATTTCCATCTTTTTCCAGGCCTTTAATAATTACCATGCCTTCTATAGGTTGGTTATAATCTTTTCCTTTACATTCTACACAAAGGTTTCCTCGTTCGGCTTCATCAAGTATATTGGATATTTTACCAAATAATTTATCTCCTTTTTTATAAATTTCAACAATAGATCTTGGCTTTCCTGTATTATCATCAATTGTTTTCCATTTTCCTATAATTTGTTGTTGAGCAGTTGTTACTCCACAACTAAATACCAGTATTACAAAAAGTAGTTTAAAAAAAATCTTCATATTTTGAATATTTGTGTTTATGAGTTACATATAAAAATACTGTAAAAAACCAAAAAAGCTATCTTATTATAGATAGCTTTTTTGGTCTATTTTTATCGGATTATTACTATTATAATCCTAACATTCCTTTCTTTAATGATTCACTAGCCGGATCTTCTCCTAACCATATTTTAAATAATGCATATTTAAAATCTCTACCCTCGATCAAACCTAGCTCTTTATCATTTTTAAAAGCTTTTACGCCTACATCTTTAATATAAACCAAGTCAAAAACATCTTTTTTGACGATAGGCTCAGAGAAAAAACCAATGAACTTATTAATTCTTCCGTCTAACGCTTTAGTGTTTCCAAAAGTGGCTTTTTCGAAACCATCTTTTACTGCTTTAATCATTTTAGACTGAGTTACAAAACCAGATATAATGTCTAGTTTTATTGCCATATTTTCATTCGCATCAAGAACAACTTTAGAGTCATTTGTTTTATTTGTTAAATAAAGACCTCCCGCATACAGGTCAATCCAAAGCATTTCTCTCTTTCCGTATCCGTTTATCTTAAGATCCACATCACCGAATTTCTCTTCAATAGGTAAAGTTGCTGAACCCACCTTAATTTGTGCCGTAGTAGTAGACAACGTGATAAGCGCTACCAATACTAAAGTAATTTTCTTCATTATAAATAAGTATTTAATTTGGGAGGGGTAATTAATATTTTTTTATTATTCCAATTTTCCAACGGACAAATATATAAAAATATTATGCACGCACAATACATTTTGACTTATTTACAGTGATTTTTAACAAAAATACGATTATATCGTATTGATTACTAATTACCTAGCATTTTTATCTTGAGATCTTTATCAGCAGGTTTAGTTCCTAACCAAATATTAAAAAGTGCTTCTTTAAAATCTAACCCTTCTACATGCCCTCTCTCTTTACCATCCTTATAGATTACACTTCCTTTGCCTTTTTCATAAACAATATCATAAATTTGATCTACTTCTATCTCTTCTTTTATAAAGCCAATAAATTTTTCTATTCTACTATTTAGTTTCTCTGTCTTTCCATTGGTTGACTTTTTAAACCCGTCTCGTAATGCATTAGCCATTTTACTTCTAGACATCATACCAGATACTATATGTAATTTAATTGCCATAGTTTCATCTGTTTTAGCAATCGTACTTGCACTACTGCTTTTTTTCTTTAGATATAAAGCGCCGACATAAATATCAAAAATGAATTTCTCTCTAGTTCCTGCTCCATTAATTACCAAATCCTCTCCGTTAAACTTAACATTATCTGGTAGGGTTACATCTCCTACTTTGGTCTGAGCTGATACAGAAGTAGAAATAATTGTAATTAAGATAAAAAATAATACGTTGATTTTTTTCATTTTGAAATTAGTTTAAGTGTTTATTATTAAGTGTTAAAGTTTTTTCTTAATTGATTTAATGATGCGTTTAATTCGAAACCTAACAATAATAAATTAGCGTTAAGCCATATATACAACATCAAGATTAACATAGCTCCTATAGAACCATATAGTTTATTATAATTTGAAAAATTATCAATATAAATTCCAAAAAGGTAGGTCGTTATAACAATCAAAAAGGTGGTCATAAATGCTCCGGGAGAAAAGAATTTATTTTGCTTTCCCTCAGAAGTTCCGAAATAAAACAATGTAGCAATAATTACAAATATCATAAAAACAAATAATGCATATTTCCCCAATGTTAACCAAAAAACGGTATCATCCACAACTCCCATTCTATTTAAATCATCTACCAAATATGAAAAATATAAGGTTCCTATTACCGTAATTAACAATAAAGATGCCACAATTATGGATACTCCTAAAGCTACCAAGTACTGTCTAACAAAATTTCTATTAAGTGTAACATGATAAGAGTATTCGAAACCAGAAAAAACAGCGTTTACTCCGTTTGTCATAAAAAGTATAGACAATATAAAAACAGTAGATAGTAAACCTCCTCTTGGATTAGAAGCGATATCCTGAAATATTCCTGAAAAAAATTCAGAAGATTGTGCAGGCAATGCCCCATTAATAAATTCGAAAAAATTGTTTTCAAAATTATCAATTGGTACGTACGGAATTAAGTTAAGGAGAAATAGTAAAAATGGAAATAAAGAAAGAAAAAAACTCCAGGAAATAGCACTAGCTCTAGCCGAGAATGTACCCTTTATGATGCCAATTGCATAAATTTCTATCAGATCATAAATGGATAACCCTTCAAAACCAGGAAGAATAAGCTTTTTCCCTATTTTAACCAAAAGGTTGATCACAGGGATTTTATTAAGCTTATCTTCTACAGTTTTTGACATAAATTATACTGCTTTCAAGCTTAAATCTAAGTTATACACTGAATGCGTAAGAGCTCCACTACTAATAAAATCAACTCCACACTCGGCATATTTTCTTACTGTGTTTTCATTAATACCTCCACTAGATTCTGTCAAACATGAATCTCCTATTAATTCGACAGCTTTTTTAGTATCTTCATAATTAAAGTTATCAATCAATATTCGATATACACCTTGAGTTTTAAGAATCTCTTTAATCTCATTAAGATCACGAGCTTCAACTATAATTTTGAGATCCAGATTATGTGTAGAAAGATATTTTTTTGTCTTCTCGATCGCCTTAGTAATTCCTCCTGCAAAATCAATATGATTGTCTTTTAGCATAATCATATCATATAAAGCAAATCTATGATTCTCTCCTCCTCCTATCTTAACCGCCCACTTCTCTAATGCTCTTATTCCCGGTGTGGTTTTTCTTGTATCTAAAATTTTAGTCCCGGTACCATCCAATAGTTTAACAAAATGATTTGTCTTTGTTGCAATTGCACTCATTCTTTGCATCGCATTAAGTACCAATCGTTCTGACTTAAGTATAGATTGTGAACTTCCTGAAACAAAAAAAGCAATATCACCATATTTAACAGAGGCCCCATCTTCTATATGTACCTCTACTTTCATATTTGGATCCACATAATTAAACACTTTCTTTGCAAAATCAACTCCTGCAAGAATCCCTTCATCTTTAATCAAAAGTTTTGCTTTACCAATTGCTGATTCTGGAATACAGGCCAACGAACTATGATCTCCATCGCCAACATCTTCGCGAATTGCATTAGAAATGATCAAATCAATTTCTTTATTGAATTGGGTTTCACTAATCATATTGAATGGTTATTTTTGCTAATGTAAAAAAAGAAGTCGGAAGTACGAAGTTAGAAGCATAAGGGATTTCTATTAAATTTTAACAATGCTCTCATAATCCACCTGATTTTAACGTAGAAATATTACAACTCAACACAAAATGAATATTAAGTTAATTGCAATAGGAAAAACCGACAACAAACAACTTGAAGACCTTATCGCTAACTATATCAAAAGGTTAGGACATTATATTAAATTTAGTATGGAGATCATTCCCGATCTTAAAAACGCTAAAAATCTTAGTGAATCTCAACAAAAAGAGAAAGAAGGGAAATTAATCTTAGGAACTGTAGTAAATTCTGATATCCTATTATTATTAGATGAAAACGGAAAACAATATGATTCTGTAGGTTTTTCTGACGTACTTCAAAAACATATGAATAGCGGAATCAAGCAATTAGTTTTTGTTATTGGAGGACCTTATGGTTTTAGTCCGGAAGTATATCAACGTGCAAATGGAAAATTGTCTTTATCAAAAATGACATTTTCTCATCAGATGATACGTTTATTTTTTGTAGAGCAACTATACAGAGGATTTACAATTCTAAAAAATGAGCCTTACCATCACAGATAAGACTCATTATTAATTTTTATTCTTTTACGATATCTTTTAGATCACTAAACATATCTATTAAGTTTTCAACCAAATCAACAGATATATGCTCTTTATTCAATAGAACATTAAGTTTTCCTTTTTTAAGTTTTATTGTATACCCCATTTCTCCTTTGGTAACATAATTCCAGGTTGACATTGTACCATTTTTTGTCATTTTGGTATCCAAATGATCTTTTAAAAATCTCTTTAATTTTTCGGTTTTTGCGGAAGGGAAACTAGCTTTTAAACTATAAATATCATCTGTATTAGAAATAGAGATATTTACTTTATAATTCTTTTCTCCAGGTTCATCATTAGAATAACTAATAGAAACTTTAGAGTTTGATGATGATTGAGCATTTCCTATTGAAATTGCCAATATCAAGCTTGCAAAATAAATAAGTGTTTTCATACTGTTCGTTTTTTGATTAATGATTGATTTAAATTTTTGATTCTTTTGATGTAATCGTTTTCAGTTCCTTCCCCATCTGTTTAAATTTTTTAAGAAATTTATCAGAAATCAGCTCTTTATCCACACTAATTCTTAATCGATTATTTTTGAGTGTTACTTCATAAACTTCTTCATTTTCAATTTCTTTTTTCCATAAATACGTTTCATCCCTGAATATCATATTTTCCTCACCTAATTGATCAATTAAGTACGATTTTACTTCATCTGTCATATCTTTCATAAATCGGACTTTAATTCTATAGCTATTATCCATATCTATGATAGCAAAAGATCTATAATAACTTTTCTTTTCTGTATCACCATCATAACTAATGGATACCTTTGTTGTAGATTTTGACGAATTACTGGTAGTTTGTGCATTAGCTGATACTAAACTTAAAATCAAGCTTACTATCCATAAGATTATTGTTTTCATACTATTCGATTTTAATCCCAAATGTTTGGGGAAGATTGATAAATATTTATTGAAGACTGATGAGGTCTTTATTTTTTATTTTCCTTTTGATATTTTCTAATCTGAATCCATATTTGTTGAATTGACTCTGATGCTTCTATATTACCATCTATATCAGTATTTGTAAAAATAATCCCTCCTGCTCTATCTTGTTTTTTAAAATACATAAGGGTAAATATTCCAGGATCAGATCCATTATGCCCAATTGTACCACTTGGTTTACTCTCCCACAAAAGCCCTTGATTATCTTTGAGCTCCTTAGTGTTGTATTGTTTTTTTGTGAGTTTCGGGGTCATCATTTTTTCATATGAATTCTTTTTGAGAATAGAAGATTCTTCACCATAATATCCTTTCATCATGGTATTTAGATATTTTGACAAATCTATAATACTTGTTCTAAACCCTCCATCTGGGTAAGTAATCAGACTATACTCAGGTACTTTGTTTCCACTTTGATAATAAGTCTTCGCATGTTTACTCTTATCAATAGCTGTGTATGACCAACCCGATGCGCTCATCTCTATTGGATTTAGAATATACTCTTGAGTAAACTTAACAAAAGGAATACCTGTTGCTTCTTCAATTATATAAGCTAATAAAGCTGATCCACTATTAGAATACTCATATCGTTCACCTGGTCTATTTTTTAAAAAGTTCTTTTTTGAATACCATAATCCATCTTTTGTTAAATGATTAATCAAAAAATCCTTGAGAGCATATCTTTTATTCTTTGCAATGACCTTCAATTCTTTATACTCATTTTTTTCGAATTTCTCTGGGGTAATCTCATTCAAGTTTTCAAAAATGTAACTTTTATTATAGTTCTCTGTGTCCAAAATACTTGATGTATGTGTTGCCAAATGTTTTACTGTTATTGGCACATCTGGATATTTTGGATTATTGACTGCAAATGGTAAAATTTCATTTATAGGCATATCCAATGTTAGTTTCTCCAATTCAATGGCTTTCATTAATGCTACTCCTATAAAAGTTTTTGATACTGAACCTATGTTTTGAACTGTTTCGATAGTATACGGTTCTTTTGTTTCCTTATTTGCATATCCATACCCTTTTTGAAACGTTATCCCACTTGGCGTGACCAAAGCAACTGCGAAACCAGGCAAATGTCCTTTTTCATAGATCGAATTCAACGTTTTATCAAGCGCATCTATTGATCCTTGTGAGAAACCCATATAGGCAAAAAGAAATACTAATAAACTTATAATACCTTTCATACTGTTCATTTTTTGATTGATGATTAAATTACATTAAATGTGAGTCCTACTCCGCGTACGCTTTCTATATTTATATTATTATCTTCTTTGAAGTATTTGCGTAATCTACTAATAAACACATCCATACTTCTGCCAGAGAAAAAATCATCATTACCCCAAACATCTTTAAGCACATCTTCTCTTTTTATCATTCTATTTCTATGCTCCCATAAGTATTGAATTAGGGTCGTTTCTTTTTCAGTTAATCGTTGTGATGTTGTACCAAGTTTTAGCTGATGATTTATAATATCAAATTCATAATTTCCAATACATACAACATCTTCCTTTATCTGTGTTACTTTTCTTGTTCGTTTCAAAATGTTTTGAAGTTTTAAAACAAGAATATCTGCTTCAAACGGTTTAACGATATAGTCATCTGCTCCTAATTTTAATCCTCGTATTTTATCTTCTTTCATTTTTTTTGCGGTAAGAAATACGAACGGAGTTTCTGGATCGATATTAATAACTTGTTCTGCTAATGTAAATCCATCAATTTTGGGCATCATCACATCAAAAACACAGATATCAAATTTTCCTTCTTTAAATATTGTTAAAGCCTCTTTTCCATCTTTCGCCCAGGTTACCGTATAACTATGTATTTCTAAATACTGTTTTAGAATACTTCCAAAATCAAAATCATCTTCTGCTAGTAATATATGTTTCATAAGTATTAGATTGTTGGTATGGTTATTATAAACTTGGTTCCTTCATCGGTTTTACTTTCGATATCAATTTTACCCTGATGTGCTTTAATGATCTGATTTGTATAGAATAGACCTAAACCTAATCCTTTCACATCATGAACATTACCTGTAGCAACCCTATAAAACTTCTCAAAAACTTTGGTATATTCTTTTTCGGGAATTCCAATACCATTATCCTGGATTGAAATCTCATAAGAGTTATTCTTAAGCTCTGTGCGCATTGTAATTTTCACTTTTTCTTTTCCATATTTAACCGCATTCTCCAAAATATTAAATACAGCTGTTGTAAATAAAAACCTATCTATATTTAGAAACACATCCCTATATTCGATTTTGGCGTTGATTTCTACTTCTTTATTACCGACTGATAATTTAAAATCTTCCAGGATTTCATTAAAATATTTGTTATCTAAAAAATTCTCTTTTTTCAAAATAATATCTTCTGATCCCAGGGTATTAGTCATAACCTGATCAATTAATTTCTGCAATCTGGTATTTTGACGATCAAGAATATCCAAAGCATTAGCAAATATTTGCGGAGAATTTTGAGTTTCTTTATTTCTTAAACTTTTAGAAGCGATCCCAAGAGTGGCTAATGGTGTTTTAAGTTCGTGTGTAATATTATTAATAAAGTCATTACGTACATCTGCGATTTTCTTTTGCTGGATAACTGTTTTTATAGAATAAAAAAGTAATGCTACCACAAACAAAAACAATAATATAGAGATTAAAAATAAACTTGACATCTGCCCTAATACTATTCTTTTCCATCCAATAATGTTTATAGTATCTTCTGTTCGAATTTCGACATCTAATTTGGTTGGTAAAACCTCTTCTTTACTGTCATCTTCATAATCATGTTCTGTAAACCATCTTGCTTTACTAATAACGGTACCTTCTTCGTCAGGAAAATCTTCTCCAAATAGAAAATAATTATCCCCATCTTCTGCAGAAAAGATAGTATCCAATACATTATCATCGTGAATTACTATACTTTTTATAGTCTTCTTATACTTTAATTCATAACTCAAATTAACCTTCTTCATTTCCTGATTATAATATTCTTTAAAAAGATCATTTAAAGAATCCGTAAAAGGCTTAAAATGTTTTATCGTTTCATTTTTAAGTAAGTTATTCTTTTTATACTCGGTTAAGTTTTTTGTTAATTCGTTATACCATAGCTCAGAAATAGAATCCATCTCCTT
This sequence comes from Aquimarina sp. AU119, assembly GCF_900312735.1. Lineage (NCBI taxonomy): Bacteria > Pseudomonadati > Bacteroidota > Flavobacteriia > Flavobacteriales > Flavobacteriaceae > Aquimarina > Aquimarina sp. AU119. The sequence goes on from NZ_OMPF01000022.1 coordinate 687,850, forward strand.
GGTATTATCAAAACTCGAAACTGATTTCTTAGTTTCTTTTATAAAGACATCCTTTTTTAACTGATAGGTATTAAAAATCAAATATCCCTGGATTCCAGAAAGAGCCAATAATGCCAGAATAGATGTTACAATTAATATGTTTATTTTTTGTTTTACCATGATATCTTCTTAAACCCAGATATTTTTAAATTAAACTCAATAAAAATGTATTACGATTGTTCTGCTTTTTTTTTGATTGATGTTATCAAAATTAAGACAAAGCCTACCTGTAGCCATGTAATTGGAGCTCATTAACCCTCCATTAACGTTAACAAAAACTATTATCCCCATAATACTAGCTCTTAAAGCTCCTATGTTAATAGTATAAAAATTAGAAAATCATATCGTATAATTATTACATTTGCGGACTAATTAACCAATCATTTCTATGCTATCCTATCTAAAGCTGATAAAATTTAACAATCTACTCATCATTGCACTTGCTCAATTATGCATAAAATATGGGCTTTTTGAACCTTTTAATATTGCGATTACTTTAAATGGGTTCGGGATTGCTTTACTTGTTATTGCCACCATTAGTATAGCGGCAGCAGGTAACATTATTATAGAAATATATGATCAAGAGGATTCAAAAGTAAAAAACCTATTGTACGGATCAATATCAGAAAAATCTGCCAATAGATTATTTATCATTTTTAATGTTATCGGAGTTCTTATCGGCTTCTATTTATCAAACCTTATTGGAAGATCTGGATTTGCTGCATTATTTATTATAATTTCGGGTATATTTTATATTTATGCTTCTTATCTAAAAGAGATTTTTGTGCTAAAAAATATAATTCCTGCTTTATTGGCTGCATTAAGTTTAATAGCTGTTGGTATTTTTGACCTTCTTCCTGCTATAACAGAGAAAAACAGAGAATCCCAAACTGTAATTTTTTCAATCATCCTAGATTATTCAATATTTGCTTTTATACTTATATTGCTAAGAGAAATTATCAAAGATTCTTTACATATCGATAGAGATCATAAAATAGGAATTAAAACACTTCCAATAGTTTTAGGAAAAAACAGAACTACAAAACTAGTTGGCTTATTAACCCTACTTCCGATTATTGCGGTTGTTTATTACATATACACCTATCTCTTTTCTAATAGCAAAGCTGTAATTTTTGTACTCATTACAATTATTGCTCCATTGTTATATTTCATGATTAAGAGTTTTAGTGCAGAATCTGATAAACAATTGAAACAATTACTACTGATTTTAAAAATTGTTTTGATCACAGCAGCCTTCACTCTATTAGTTTATCAATTTGTTTTAAAATAAATCATGCTAAAAGATATTTTAAAAAATAAAAATGTAATTCTTGCCTCCGGATCTCCCAGAAGACAAAAATTTTTCAAAGATTTGGATTTTAATTTCACCATTCAATTAAAAGAAATTGAAGAAATATATCCTGATCATCTTAAGGCTGAAGAAATTTCTGATTACTTAGCAGAACTCAAAGCAAATGCTTTTACAGATCTAAAACCTAATGATATCCTTATTACAAGTGATACTATTGTTTGGCATAATAATAAAGCACTGGGGAAACCAAAAAATCTTAAGGAAGCAATTACAATAATCACTTCACTTTCTGACGATACTCATGACGTTATAACTTCTGTATGCTTTAAAACTGTTCATCAAACAAAAGTAATGCACAATACAACTAAAGTTACTTTTAAAAAGCTTACTACAGAAGAAATTGAATATTATGTAAATAAACATCGCCCCTTAGACAAAGCCGGCGCGTATGGTATACAAGAATGGATAGGGCTCATAGGAATATCCAAAATAGAAGGTAGTTATTTTAATGTTATGGGACTTCCTACTCATCTTGTGTATGAAATGTTAACTACACTTGCCAAATCCTAAGTTTGTTGTACTTTGTTATTCAAAAAAGTAAAATACACCGTCATGAAAAAGTCGATATTCATATTCTCAATCCTGGGCGTATTAGTCATCATAGCTTGTAGTAATATTAAAACAGATACAATTTCTAAAGTTGTAGACGATACTACCTTAGAAAACACAAAACCTGTTAAACAATTATCAGAAGAATTTAAAAAATACTGGTATGCCGGAGAGGCAGAAATAACTTCATATCAATTAGAACAAGCACGCTATGGGGAAATGAGAAAAGGTACTGCTGTACTTATTTATGTTACAGAAGATTTCTTACCCAAAGAACAAGTAAAAGCTGACAATCAAAGTACTAGTAATATACCGGTATTAAAGCTTAATGCTACTAAGAAATTTAACACTGGTATCTACCCATACTCCATTATGCAAAGTACATTTTTTCCAGTATCAGATGACAAACATGCTATAAAAATCTCCAGTTCGATGCAAGAATGGTGCGGTCATGTATATGCACAATTGAATAATAGAAAACAATTTGAAATTATGTCTCATTCTTATTTTCAGAATGAAGCTGATCAGGAATACAAATTAGATAAAGCCATTTTAGAAAACGAACTTTGGGCCAAAATTAGAATTAATCCAGAAGGTTTACCTCAGGGAGATATTCAAATTATCCCTTCTTTTGAATTCACAAGACTAAAACACAAAGAAATTAAAGCATATAGCGCCAAAGTCTCCTTAAGTAAGAGTGGAGCTACCAATACCTATACAATCGAATATCCAGAACTTAATAGAAGCATTAGTATTGTTTTTAATGCATCTTTCCCTTATGATATTGAAAGCTGGACAGAAACTTTTAAAAGTGGGTTTGGGGCTAATGCAAAAGAACTTACTACAAAAGCAAGCAGAATTAAAAGTATAAAATCACCCTACTGGGGCAAAAACAGCAATAAAGACGAAGTTTTAAGAGAAGAACTAGGTCTATAATACAAAACTTAATCACTACCTATAATGATAAAATTATCAGAATCTGAAATAAAAGAAAGATTAAACGAAATTGATGGATGGGAATATCATGATAACGCCATCCATACTACATTTGAATTTAATGATTTTAAAGACGCATTTTCGGTAATGACCCGTATTGCTTTTGAAGCTGAAGCACAACAACATCATCCTGACTGGTCAAATGTTTATAATAAACTACAAATAAGTTTATCTACACATGATGCCGGAGGGATTACTGAAAATGATTTCAAACTCGCAAAAACTATTGATAATATAATAGAAGCTGAATAAATCTCAACTTCTGTATAACAATGTAACCTTTTTAGTAAAAAAATAGTATTAATTTTAAACTCATATCAAACAAACATTTGTCAAAAACTTGGTTTCTACTTATGTTTGTAATTAGATTTTAAAACTAGCATATGGGAAGAGCTTTTGAATTCAGAAAAGCACGTAAGATGAAACGTTGGTCAGCAATGGCAAAAGCGTTTACTCGAATTGGTAAAGATATTGTAATGGCTGTAAAAGAAGGTGGTCCAGATCCAGCTTCTAACTCCAGACTTAGAGCAGTAATTCAGAATGCCAAGTCTGTAAATATGCCCAAGGACAATATCGAAAGAGCAATTAAAAAAGCTTCTGATAAAGACCAAGGAGATTATAAAGAAGTGCTTTTTGAAGGATATGCTCCGCACGGGATCGCTATTTTAGTTGAAACAGCTACAGATAATAACAATAGGACAGTTGCCAACATAAGGTCATATTTTAATAAATGTGAAGGGAATCTTGGTACATCGGGGTCTGTTGAGTTTATGTTTGATCATACCTGTAATTTTAGAATCAATGGAGAAGGTATTGATCCAGAAGAACTAGAATTAGAATTTATTGATTTTGGTGCCGAAGAAGTGTTTCAGGATGATGATGGAATACTAATCTACGCTCCTTTTGGCAGCTTTGGTGCTATTCAAAAAGAATTAGAAAGTCGAGAAATTGAAATTTTATCCTCTGGATTTGAACGTATCCCACAGGTAACTAAGAAAATCACGCCAGAACAGGCTGCAGATGTAGAAAAACTTCTTGAAAAAATTGAAGAAGATGACGATGTACAAAATGTATATCATACTATGGAGGAGCTCACCTCATAAAAATCAATAGTTTTCTAGGTTTTTAAGCTAATTCAAAGATAAACAAAATATTTGTAAATATTAGTTTATGCTTGATTTTGTTATATTTGTTTACAAATAGTTTACTAAAGTTTACAAATAATGACATTAGACTATATACTTAATGACTATCAAAAAAGGGATGGTACATTCGCTATAAGAATGCGAATTACAATTGATAGAATCCCTCAATATCTACCAACTGGAATAGCAATTCACAAAAATCAGTGGGATGCTAAAAAATCTATTATCCGTAAACACCCTATTGAAGATAAATTAAATTCACAATTAAAAGAGTTTAAAAACGAATTCCTATCATTCTCTACCGATCATAAAAATTTAGGTTCAAAGAGTTTAGTAAATTTATGGAAGAATCGACAATCAACAGGAAAACAATCATTTATTGAATTCTATAAGACTAGAATAGAAACAATAAAAAGACAAGGGAAAATTAGTAGTGCAAATATATGCTCTAAATATCTGGTAAAACTCGAAAAATACAACCCCAATACAACTTTCAAAGACTTAACCCTTGAGTACTTATTATCATTCGAGAAATTTATGTTTGATCGCGGTAACCGAGTTAATACAATTGCAGCAAACATGAAATATCTAAAATCAATAATAAAGGATGCAATTAAGCAAGGATACATTAATGATAATCCTTTTGACAACTACTCTATAAAAACTGAAAATTCCGAAAAAGAAACATTTACTTATGAGGACATATTAAAACTAGAATCTATAAACATAGAACCAAGACATAAAGGGCAAATCAGAGCAAGAGATATGTTTTTATTTGCTTTTTATAATGCAGGTATGAGATTTGGAGATGTTTGTCGTTTGAAATGGGATAATGTAAACAAAAATGAGATTGTATATGTAATGAATAAATCAAAAAAAAGAACTGGATCAAAACGCACAATACCAATTACAGATAAAGTGAGGGCTATATTAGAAAAATATAAAGGTCTTAACAAAGATTATATTTTCCCAATTTTAAAAGGTGTCAAAACCAATGAAATGGAAAAAATAGAACATAAAATTTATATCGGGAATAATGCAGTGAATCGTAGTTTTAAAATTCTTTGCAAAAACAATAAATTGAAACAACTTACTTTTCATTCGGCAAAACACTCTTTTGCTGATTATGCAGTCAAAAATGAAATTGACCTTTTAACCATATCTAAATTACTTGGCCACTCTAGGTTAGCTACAACACAAACGTATCTTAAAGACTTCTATCAAAAAAATCAAGCTGAAGCTATCAATCAAATGTTTAATAACAAATAGTTAAAACCAATTTCTTTGAAAGTGCGGGGTATCTTTTCTTTTACCTGTTTTCTGATCAATCCAATTACCACCCCATTCGTTTTGTGTACTTAAGGATTCCCAGTATTCTCCAATATTCACAATTAATGGATCATCATATGTAAGTTTTCCATTTATGAAAAAATTAAAATCGATTGCCATTCTTTCCGGATGTTTGCTTTTAAGAGTCCAGGAAGTTCTTTTTCTTTTAACTAAAGATAATTTCCCTTTATTATTCACAACCTTATATCCAAAGTAGTTTAATAGAACTTGCGACCTTGTTCTATAGGCTTCACCTGATGTCAGTTTCACCCCTAATCCATGCGCATATTGAATTAATAAAGAAACATCAAATGTAAATAACTGCTGTTGTTCTATCAGATTCATAAACTAGCTAAGTGGCGTTATCTTATTCTGAACTGGCTTAGACACTTTATTTCTAAGAAATTTATAAGCAATAAAGCTCAACACAATAGGCCCCAAAACAAAATAAAAAGACCTGTTTTCAATATCTGGAATACGCCAGTCAGTACCTATTTTTTGCAAAACGTAATTAATTGTATTTATAGCATCTGTATTATACACATAAACTAAAAAGGAAATTCCAATGTAAATGAAGTAATCCATCCAATTATCTTGAATCCAAATTAAGATGTCAAATTTTTCATTTGATTTATTCTTTCTTAAATACTTAAAATGAATAAACTTAATGATTGTCATCATCAAAAAACAAACCAATAATCCTTTTATCACTTCCATAATTATTTACTTTTAAATTCTATCTTGTACAACCTTTTTTCAAAATTCTCCATTTGGACATTAATCCTTATTTGTTCTTTTGCGGTTTCCTCAATAAAGTCAGATCTCTTTTCAAGAAGAGTGCTATTTTTTTTTACCTGGTCAGCTATAGGCTTAATAAGATTTTCTAATTGATCTGCTGTAACTGCTTCTTTTTTAGCATCTTTTAAATCTTGTAAAGTTTTATTCACCATAGTAATTTCTGTTTGAATTACCGCTACATTCTTATTGGTACTCATTTGAAAACCTATAGTTCCTATGATAGCAGCAACTAAAAGAGAGTTGAGTATATTATTTAGGTTCATAGTTATATTCCTTGAATCAGACATTTTTCTAATTACATATAAAGATTTTAATCATATAAGGTCACGATCCAGGTATCGGTAGCGACCTTTGTTATTTTCCCACTTCTTCTTGTTGGCCCTAATACCAAACCATTACCGGAATCAAGTATTGTAATTCCTGTGTCTGGATTTATTGTTACATTCCCCGCAACTGAAGAAGAATATAGATCTATAGAATCTCCTATGTTTGCTGCGGTATTAGTAGTGTTTGACAATAACCATGTGTTATTTGCTGCCCCAGTATAATTTCTAGCATTATTTATATCACTGCTAAAAAAGTTTTGACTTGCTGAGTAATTGGTTATTGTTTTTAATGAAAGATATGTTGTGTTATCCAGAGAACCATCTGCTTTTAAAAATTCAGTTGAAACCCCACCGTCGATTTCGAATTCTGAAGCAGTTACCTTGCCTGTAAAAAAACCATTTGAGAAACGAGTTGAAGATGTACCTAAATTAAAAGCATTATTACTTGTTGGCCGAATCGCAGTACTGCTAAAAACTAAGCCTGTAGTAAATGGGCTAGTCGCACCTAAATTGGCAATTTGTAAAGTAAAAGCCTCATTAATTGTAAATAAACTCGTTCTTACTTGTTCTCCTCCTACTAAATTATCAAGTCTTATTTGTGGTGGACTTCCTACTGCATCATCTAAAACTAGATTCTGAGTAATGGTACCGCCATTAAAAGAAGTGGCATCAATTTGTGTTTTTACTTCATCCAATGCATCACCTACATTAACAGAAGTTAATCCAGTTGTTCCAGTATAAGAAACATTTGAGGCTATTGCTGTTGATCCTCCTCCTGTTAATGAGGTTTCGACTCCTGTATCATCAAGTTGAGTGAGGACGCCATTTTTATTATAAACTTTAATTACATTCGCTCCTGGGGTAGATGGTGTGGTAGGAGTATTTTCCCAAGCATCTACAATACCGGTAGGTTTAAATTCACTATCTGAATAAAATATTCTTTTAGAACTTCCTCCTAAAACTATACCAAGCTGATTTGCTCCTTGACGCTCTAAAAATACATCAGTCGCATTTCCTTCTCCACTTCCTAATTCTAATCTACTACTTTGTATAACTCCAGCCCCAGGATCTAAATCGGTTGTTGAAAGTCTAAAAGTAGGATTTACTTGTGTTCCAACAAATGCTTCGTAATTACTACCTACCACCTGTCTAAGAGAAGCCACTGTTCCACTACCTTCCATCTCAAAAAATGGTGTATCTGTAAGATATTTATTATCATCTTTTGCTAAAAATCTTAATTTAGCCTCTGGAATACCTCCTAAAACAATACGCCCCATTTTAAATTCAGGATTTATCTGATCTCCAAATGTACCTGTACGTTTCATCACAAATTCTTGTTCATTCGCACTCTCCATTATCATGTTAGCGTCTGTAATATTTCCTTGATCTAATGTCTGATCAAGATTTTGAACACTTCCAACACTTCCAGAATAGCTAATTAATCCTGTATCACTTCCTCTATATATAAAAGATATATTGTTTGTAGAAGGATTTATATTAGTAATATTTCCAGTATTAGGACCTCTATGTATACCAATTGTTTTAGCTGCACCTCCTGTAGTAAAATCTATAGTTTGGACAGTAGGACTACTAAAAGTACAATTATCAAATACAGTTGTGCCTCTATGTCCTAAATACATAAATAACCCACTACTAGTGTCTAACGTTGTAAAGGTTACATTCTTAAACACTAGATTTACATTTTTATCTTGGGCTATTCTGAATAGATTTTGTAATTGGGTTCCTCCAAATTGAGAATTGTTTAAGTATCCATCATTAGCATCAATATTGATAGGAACATCAATAACTAAATCTTTTATTGTAATTGTTTCAAAATCTCCTACACCCTCTGTACCAAATTGTTCTAATACTAACCATAACCAACCATTAATTTTACCTCCTTCAATAGTAAAAGATTTTTCTGATCCTCCCTCTATTTTTAAACTATTACTTAGATTAATGTTTTTGGAATCAGATGCATATTGTGACCACCCTACTAAATGTCTTTCAGAAGCTTGTACAACCCCTCCTTCTACAGTTACATTTTTATAATCTCCTGTATATGGTCTTCCTACAGGAATTGTTCTCTGTGATCTTAAATAATTCTCAGATGAATTTTTCCATTCTAATAATCTTAGCGATTCTTCGTTTAATGGAGCGTGTTGAGTAGCTTTGTGATTAAAAACAAATCTATTATTATCCCATCTAATAGTATTATCTTCATCTATAAAAGAAGCATTTCCCCATCCTTCATTTATATAAAAAGTATTGTTGTTTACATAGGAATGTTCTTTTAGAAGTCCTTCACTAACTACTCCACCTGGTGCACCGCTTCTCACCCTTGAATTTATGAATATATTATCCGTTACCACAGCACCACCAGACCTAACATCAATCTGACTATTAGTTAATGTATTTCCTCTAAAATCTGTGGACAAATCGACATTACTAGATTTATTTGTAAAAAAGTTATTTATGATCTTAGCTTTCCTACAGAAAGAAGTAAGGATAGCAACTGTCTTAGAGTCATAATCTCCATTAAGATCTTCTACACCTCCATAAAACCAATTATTATCTATAATTACACCATCGGGGCCTTTAATACTTAGATTAAAAGAATTTGATTGTGTAAATCTATTTCCTTTTATAATATAGTCATTGGACTTTTTTCCGTAGTCTTCTATATTAATATCTCCTTCAGGTTTTACTCCGCTATTCTTATAAAAATTATTATATAATATCTTAGCGCCTATGGCAGGATTAGTAATACCATGTCTTCTATTCTCTCTTAATACATTATTTTCAATTATAGCTCTAAAAGGATAACTTGGAGATGTAACAAACCATCTAAAGTCTGTAATATTAGTTCCGTTATCATCTACTAATATTCTATACTTTTTGTATTTCTCAGGATACTCATATACCGTATAAGGAGTGAGTGTAGAAGATTTTTCGATAAATACGTCATTTTCATCATAAAATATCATCCAATACCTAAAATGTGTTAAATAAACACTCGTAGAAGCTCCTGGGAAAAATGTAAACCATTGATGAGGAGTCGGCATATCTCTTGTAACTGTCATATACTGGTATACAGTACTTGCAGATATGGCTCCTGTTTCATCTATAAATCCAGCAGTTAAATCTGCATCATCTATATCAAAATTACCATTAGTTTGATCTCTTCTGGCAATACCATCTCCATGAAACTGTTCTATAATGTTATTTCTAACTATACAATCATCTGCTCTGGAACCATAAACTATACCATGCCCCCACTCATACAGATCTATAATATCTACTGTTACTCCTGCACCAGAAGTTTCGTCTGTAAAAATTACAGTCGCATATTGCCCTGGTGGCCCTCTTAATTCTATTTCATTACCAGTAGGGTTAGTAGCTGACCAATCGGAAAAATCAGGATCAGTATTTACATAGTTGATAATCTCTGTAACATTAGTACTAATATTACTAAGCGTTAACGGTATTAATTCATTAATTTCTTTTTGAGTAACATCATCCTTAAACTGAGGATGTTCTATAATTCGTAATCTTACATTTCCGACAGAAGTAGCAGCACTAGTAAGTTCAATAGTTTTGTCATAAAAGTGCTCAAATCTATCCCCTCTTAAATGCATATTTTCTATAACAGATCCTTTAGTGTTATAAAAAGTAAACATTGCAGATCTTCTTAGACTACTGGGGTTAAATTTTAAAATGGCATTTTCAGAAGTTACGGTAACATGATTATATCCATTTCCTACAAGCCATAAAAAATCATTACCAGGTCCATTAGTAAAAAATGGACTACTATAATCATCGATATACTGATCTCTATGATAAACACCATCTGTAACTTTATTCCAAATTAAAGTACCTGAATTCTGATTCACCATGAAAAGCATTTGCTTTCCTACGTTGAAATTGTTTATAGTATTAGAGTCAGTATCATCAGCACCGAAATTAGATGCATAAATTTCACTAACTGTAAATGTTCCAGATAAGGTTGCATCAAACAAATCAAAGACTGAATTTTCACTAGCAAACTGAAACGAAGTATTATTCCCAACTAATGTGCCTACATTCTGCACATTACCTCCTTGTAGAGATATTATTACGTTTGCAGGCATAGTAATCGAAGATAAAGCAATATCTATATCACTTTGTATCTCCCATATCTTATTTGCATTTGCAGGATCTGGGCTTGTAAAGTCACTAGCAAGGGTTGGTATAAAAATATTAGGATTGGTGCTTGCTCCTCCTCCACCGGAAATATTTATATTCCCTGAACCAAGAATACTTTGATTATTAATGGTTTTTATATTAGTACCACTAACAAGATTATCCTGTTTATCAGAAATATCAATACTTCCTCCATCTTCTAAAGTTATAGTATTCCCTACTCTTGTAAGTTGTTGATTATCCGTTCCTCCAGATCCTCCAGATAATGTAGAAAGATCCACAGTCATTAATGTATCACCGGACAGCTGAAGAGATAATAAATTAGTTGTTGAGTTAAATGAAAATGTCTGAATCGTTTGATCACTCCCTCCTAATATTGGTGTTAAATCAACCGAACCGCCATTTTCTAAGGATAATACATTCCCTAATAAAGATAATTGTTGATTATCTGTGGCACTTCCGGTAATAGCATCATTTATCCAACCTGCTAATGTAGATAATGGAACATATCTTAGTTTTTTATCTGCTCCCCATTGAACAATACTGTCGTTTTGTGTTCCTAAAGTGTTTATTCCTACTTTTTGTGAATTCCCCAATACACAAAAAAGCATTCCAATTACAATTAATACTTTTTTCATTTCTTTAACTTCCAAAAATTATATTCCAACTATCTGGTGATGTATCAGAACCACCAGTAAAAACTCCATTAACTAAATAACTACCATCATCTAATTGACCTCCTACTCCTATATCACCTATTTCTAAACCGTTACCGGTGTTAGCCTCTATTTTTTCATATCTAATCCCATTTTCGGTTTCTTTTACTACTGATTTAGAACACATCCCCTCATGATATACTGTTAAAGCCATAATTTATGTTTTTAAGGTTTCGCGCTCCATGCGCTTTTATTTAATGATAATATGAACTCTATATGTCTATATCCTGAACCAAAACCGAAAAATTCGGCATAAACAACTTCAACATTTCTTCGAAATTGGGTAGGATCTATTTCAAAATAAAGTGTACCATCTGATTTTTTAGTTATACCTGTATCCTCACCTATAGTAAATGTTGAAATGTGTGATTTTATACTTTTGGAATATGATAATACTAAACAAGCATAATCATTATATGGGCAAGTATCTGACTTTAGATCAAACATATATTTTTGACCATTTGTCATTTCTACAGGCTGAATCTCTGTTCTATCAATTACAATTATGGGATTATTATAACTCATTAATCAATTGTTGTGGTTATTTCTCTCCAGTTAGTCCCGTCATAAAACTTTAACTTATTGGATTCGTCAGAATCAAAAATCATCATTCCGGCCTGTGCATTAGTAATCGATGCTTTAGAAACTGGATAAAGAACAATAGATCCATTTTTAAATATGGTGAAAGCGTTACTTGCAACAGAAGAAGTTCCATTCCCTGCATTAAACAACCTATCAGTACCTGATACAGATGTTGTTGAAGCAGGAGTGTACGGAATAGAATAAGAACCAATAGAAAACTCAACATATGAAGGCGAAGAAGTTACTTCACCGGCTGAAAAACTAGCATATCCTCCTGAATCTGTATCGGAATTAAAAGAAGCAGAATAATCTCCACTGGAATTATTATCTCCATTTGCTGCAAAAGACAATAGACCTGGTGAATCACTAGTACCAAATGCTACTGAGCCAACTCCCGTTGCTCCTTTTGTGTTTGAAGGGGAATTACTTATAGAAAAATCTAAAGCCTCTGCACCTATATCACCATAATTTAACGGATCTCTCCCAATTATTCTAAATCCCGAATTTCCTACCTCTGTTAGTCTTTCAAGTCCAGTGGAAGATCCTCCTCCTCCACCAGAAATAGTTATTACACCATTTGGTGTAGTTCCTGATACTGTTGCTCCAGTAAAATTAATATTAGTTACGTCATTTATAGTATTGGTACCATCAGTTATAATTAAACTACTTCCAGAAGATCCACTCCCTATTTGAATCCAAGATGTGCCATCATATTTATAGATACCATCATCCAAAGAACTATAATACACCCATCCTCTTTGAGGATTTAAAGGCGCACTTGTTTGCGGATCAAATCGTATCACATCTGCTTTAGGTTTTTGAGCAAAAACCAAAGTTGTAAATATGAGAGTTATTAATAAAATTGTCTTTTTCATTTTTATACTTTTGTAAATTCTATATATAACAAAGAATTTGTTTCAAATTCCCATCCGGTGATTACTAAATCATTATCCGTTGGTATTACATTTGTTGCTAATGATGGTAAATCAGCATGTGAACCGATATTCCCACCTACAATTTCTGTAAATGCTTCAACTCTTAAATATTTATCTATTCCAAGATTATGAGTAAATGTTATATTTTCACCAACTGGTGTAGGTGGTGTTATAAGTGTAGCATAGACCTGATTTCCCTGATATTTTTTGTCTAACAAGGTGACTTGATCAGTTACCAAGTCAACAATTATTTTTTCTTGAAATATTCCAATATCCGAGACAACTAAATCCTGTGCGCCTTTTCCTCTATTAATGGAAAATAAATTTTCAGTCTTGCCTCCTATTAAAGTATCTGTGATAGTTGCTTTTAAAAATACTATCTGACGTTCGTTAATTGTTTTCTCTAGTGTAGTTAATGCATTGAACTCCTGAATAACAACTTCTATTTTTGTCTGTGTACCAGATGAATAATCTAGATTTCTTAAATCAATAATCTTAATCTGATTGTTTTGATCGGTAATTAAATCATCGCTTGTAATAAAACCTGATAAATCTGGCTTACCGTTTAAATCACTATATTCATTAGTTTGTCCGGCCTTACCAATTGTCAATACAGTAAGTCCACTTTGTTTGATTAAAATGTTACCTGTTGGAGTTCCTGAATTTAATTCCTCCTCAAAAATAATATTACCTGAAGCAACCTGATTAACAAATTCCGAGAACAATATAGTAGCAACTTGATTGCTCGATTTGTCATAGATACCGATCTTGTCAACATTCTGTAAAACGGGTTTAACTGGCACTTCATCAAGTGTTTGAGAGCTTTGTAGTTGTCTCTTTATCTGTGCTACTTCTTGTTCTAAAGATCCCATATTCAAAAATACTATTTTTATTTAGACTAAATAAGAATAATAACAAAAAAATTAAGGATTAAGTTTTATAAACCCTTGACCATCTTGTGTTTCTACAAATCCACCTTCATACTCTACATTAGAAATCACGTTTCTATTACTCGAAGAATCAAACTGCTTGTTATTTGGAGTCATAATAGCAGTAAATTTATATAGGTTAGAATCTCCTAAAGGTTCAAAATCATAATCATCCCCAGCGATGTAACCAACTCCATCAATAAAGACCCTATCCAAAGCTAACACTCGCGTTAATTTTATGACTATAGCCATCGGAATAGGTCTAAAGATAAAATTAAACTTATCCGTTAATCTTGCGTTGAGATGTGAGATTTTGGTGTCTGTTCTATTAACATTAATATCTTTTTTATTTGAAACAGTTTTTGGTTTTAAGTACTTAAGACGCACTATATGTTTTATACCAGTATTATAATTGATCTCATTATTTTCTGTATTACTGGATATTATTTCGAAAGTTTTATTAAAAGATTCAGCAACTTCAATTACCTCAGAATTATAAGTTACTGTTTCATCAAAACCACTAAAAGTTAAGTCTAAATAATAGCAACCTTCATAAGAAGAGAAATCAACAGTAAATTCATATACTTCATAATCTAATTGATTATAATTAATATCTACAACAATATTTTGATCAACCGTAAATGAATTACTTCTGTAATTTGTAACTGCTACCCATGATTGTAAATCTTCATCAAATACTATATCTATTATCTGATACCATCCTAAATTACCAAGTTTTACAAAAGAGTCTATATCGTAAAAAGTTGGTAAACTATAGTCATAAATATTAATACCATTCTCTACTCTAGTAGATGGATCATAAGTTTTTCCACCAAAGAAGTATATTCCTGTTTTGTTGTTTCCTAGGTAGGTTAAATATGCATCCCTAGCATCAAAAATATTTATGTTCTCGCTCTTTTTTGCTACCGGAATAATGTTTTCAACATTGTTTTGATCTACTATTTTTGCAGTATGTGTTTCATAAGTACTTCTAAATTGTATCGTAACAATATCAGATTTGTTTATTAAATGGGTGAAGTTGATCGGCTTATATGAAGATTCTTCAAAAGACAATGTATTAAAGTAGTTTTCATACAACTTGTTTTCCTCTCTTTTGGCGAAATGAAAGCTATTTAACTCACTAAGTTCAAAATAAGGATCTAAGCTCCCAGTAGTTGATAAATCATCTATTAACTCATAAGATTGGCTAATAACACAACCATAAGCATCAAGTATGGTAAAATTATATGTTCCTTCTAACAAACCTGGGAATTGTGGACTATTTTGAGGCGTTGCATTCTCAATCTGATACATTACACCATTAGTTCCTATATCACCATTTGCATTTACTGTAACGGTATATCCATTTGGTGTAAATGATTTAGTAATACTCTTAATCGATATTTTTGGAGGGGTTGTAAACGATTTAGTGCTTGATAATCCAGCTTTGAAAACCTGTATCGTGTAGGATGATCCTTTATTTAAATTTATTGAGGTTATATAAGAAGTTATATCTGAAGGTATAGCAGGACTTTCAATTGATGTGCCTAAAGAATCTCTGATTATTAAAGAATCTACTCCAGTACTAAAACTAAAAGATCCTTTAACTTCATTACATGGCGAATCACCTTGTGTAAATGAAACGTTATCCACTGCAGGAACATTAGGAGGTAAAGTTGTACTTACACCTAAAACAGTTAATGCTCCATTAGTATTGTCAATGTAAGAATCAAAAAAGTTTTCTTTATTACTTACAGTTATTCTCAACGTTGGCAAACCTGATCCTGATTCAAAATCACTTAAAAATTGATATGATATAAATCCTCCGTTTCGATAGTCAGCCCTAAACACGGAAGTAAAAAAAGATCTTTGTGAACTTACATTGCTTGCAATAGTACATTGATAAGCCCCTACCCTTCTAGCTACAAATGTTTCTATCATTGGTCCAAAACCATCATTCATATCTGGTCTAAGTATTATGCTCTCCCCGACATTTGGAACTCTATTAAATCTTAATGTTATTGTACTAGGCATTTGATATACTTGCTTTAATTATTTCAAAACTGGCTAAATCTGATTCCTCTGCGGATATAATCCACCCATACTCTTTTTGATTTGCATCATTAATAAATTCTACTAATCCGTATACATTTGGTAATTGTCTGCCATCTTTTTCAAAGGATCCATATAGTTGTTTTCTAAGTTCAAATGTTGTTTCTACATTAAATTTTATTATCTCATCATCGAATTTTGGAAATCCTAATTCTTTATTTTTTATGTTTCCATTTTCCGACCTTCTTAACTTCCCAGGTAGTTTGGTAGTCATTTTTGAATATCCAGTGGTGTTTGTATACCTAACATATTCATCTGGAAAACGGTTCAATGACGTTCTAAACAACCATCCATGACGCTCCAACGAAGCAAAAGGAGTAAGTAAAAAATTTCCTGCACTTTCTGGATCATAGACATTTAAAGGCTGTTCTTCTAGATCATCTCTCCATTTTCTTAATCTAAAATTGTTTTTGTTAACCAGTTTTGAATGAAGTAAAAAGTTTTCTTTATCATATGGGGTATCTTCACTAGGAGCAATATCATTGTTTTTTCTTCTTGCATATTCCACCGCGATTAAATCAGATCTTAATTTTGACTTACCATCAAATTCATTTTCAGCTTCAGAACTATAAAATCCATAACCGTTTAATGCATTAGTCTCAAAACGTCCTTGTTGTTCTTCATAATCCCCTGCTTTATCATTTCCAAATTCTGCACTTTTCCATGAATAATCTTCTGCAAATGAGCGTTCAATATCTGAAACTTTACCTAAACGAATTGTAATTTTGTTTTGAAAGAAATATTTTAAATCCTCGACTATAAATATTTTTCTAGATCCAATAGTTTCTACACCATAACCCAAATTAAAATATCCAGAAGAGCTTAAACCATCTTTTAAAGATAAAGTCATAGATTCTAATTCATCCGTAGGTTCTTGATCATCGTTTAATTTTGGTAATTTTCGGATCATTTTCCCTGAAGAAATCAGTAAATCATTAAACTGTCCTTTTTTAAAATAATCAGATCTAAAATTTTTCTTACTGCCAGTGATTATTTCAATTTGTCTTTCTAAAGCATCATGAAAGATAAGTGCATTTGCTTCTGTTGCAGGGAAATCACTATCTTCTTCAATTCTTATACTTAGATCTTTTTTTTCATACTTTAAATTAACTTGCCTGAACGCAGAATCAAGAACTAAATATATAATAACGCCTTGATTCTTTTCAATCAAATAATTAAGGTTAAATGAATCCGAAAATACAGTGCCCGCAGAGGCTACATATGAACCTAATGTTTGTACATCGAAAATAGGCATCAATGCCCCTGGATTTGTATAAGTGCCTCGTGCAATAACCAATCTTAATGTTGGATTACGATTATTAAGTGTATTTAATACATTGAATTTGAAACTTATTGAAATTCTTAACTCTCTTTCTCTTTCTTTATTCACATAAAAAAAACTCTGTTCGGGAAAAGCTTTATTTCTTGAACCTATAAATGTTTCACCAGAAATATTTGAACTTTGTACACTATCATCACTCTCATAGGTAATATTTGATGTTAAAGGAAAATTATCGGCTGATCCAGTTGATGCTAATTGAAATAAAATTTCATCCCTATTTTCAAGTAAACTTTGTAAAAATAATTTACGGCCATCATAAATAACCGTTTTATATGTCAATTTAGAAATAGGATTGCCATTTATATCATCCTCCCTGTCTAATTCATACTTTTCTGACATTTGATTTTTAATCAACTCATCAAAACCACCTGAAAGGAATTTGGTACTGAACTTATTGTCTTTATAAGTGTATTCTTTCATGTCAAGAGACTCAGTATATATATCTTCAAATAAATCTGTTTTTGGGTTACGCTCTTGTCTAGTCAGCGTAACATTAGATTTAGTTCCAAATTGTCTAGCATGACGATACAATCTTGTTGCTGATTCTTTTACAAATTCTAAATTTTCACTATACTTAGTTATAAAGCTATTTGATTTTTTACTTCGTTCTATTTTACGAGTATCCTGATCCCATCCAATAGGATCATCACCTATATCAGTGATTTTAAATTCCTCGAAGTTTTCACCTCTTAATATGTATCTTACTCTATCGTTAAACATCTATTTTCCCTCTTAATCTCAAAGCTGCTGAAACATCAACTTTTGGAGCATCATTATAAATATTAAACCTTGCGGATTTGAGACCGCTTTTTATTTCACTTTTTATTTGTCCTTGGAATTTGGATAACATAGCTCCGAACATTTCATTCGATTCTATTGTATTCAATTTTTGACTATATAAAGAAGTCATAAAAGCTGCTTGCATAACTTGATCGCTATTTAACTCCTTGTTAAATGCAGGAATAGAACTATAGATAATATCATCTTTACCCACGGTGGTTAATGTTGGAGTATCTGGAGTAATGCCAAACGAACCAGTTTTAGGATTGTAAATAACCTCTCTTTTTCCTCCATCACCGACCCATGCATCACCGAAATAGTTATCCCCTTCTGGTTTACCATGTTTAAATGCAGGTATTGTTTGCGCAGCAATTGAAGCAGCTGCAGCTGCTCCTGTGGCAATAACCAAAGGTATTTGAGCTAGTGCAACTGGTGCAAATGCTGCTGTTGCAATATTGGAAGCCATCAACGCAGCATTTGCCTTAATAGCAGCCACTTTTTGTGCTGTATCTATTGAGATTTCACCTAATTTATAACCCTGTTGTAATAAAAAAGCTCTTCTTTCTACTTCTTCTTTTTTATCTTCAAGTCTTTTGTTTTCAGCTTCTCTTTGTTCTTGTAATTGTTTTCTCTCTTCATCAGTTAATTCCTCATTTTCTAGAAGTCCATTATAATAATTGTTATTTGCTTCTATTCTTTCATCATATTTCTCGGTTTCAATTTCGACAAAAGAAGTCAATAATTCTGAACCTAAATTTTTTAACTCATCGCCAAGTTCTTGCTGTAATTGAATTCTTTTATCTGCATAAGCTTCATCAAGCTCACTAAGTGTTTCATATATATCATTTAATTGATCTACAGATAAATCTTTATCAAAAAGTATTGCCAGTTTATCTAAATCCCCGCCTGCTTCATTTACTTTTAGATTGATTAATTCTTTTAAAATGTCAATATCATCTTGAACTGCTTGATCTGAATCAGCAGCATCACCCAAAATATTAAAAGCATCTTCTAGGCTAATATCTTCTAATTGTTCAAAATCACCTTTTAGGTTTCTAATCGTATTACTTAATACTTGAATTTGGTGTTCAAAAACGGCATATTCTTCAGAACTTTTTGAAGTCTCAGTTTGATTTTTTCTTAGTACTTCTATCTGGTTTTCAAAATCACGAATTGAATCCTTAATAATTACTTCAGCTTTCTTTTTGGTTTTATTAGATCTTTCCCAAGCTTTTCTTTCTTTTTCAAGAACACTAATTTTATCAAGTATTGTATCTGCACCTTCTTTTGTTGATGATTTCAATAAATCTTCTTGTACTTTAATATCGTCAAGTACATCTTGATATGTTCTTCCTTTTTTTTCAGCTTCTGTTGCTCCTTCTATAAATAAACTAAATGGGTTTTCTTGTTTTTGTTTTTGCCCTTTGTTAAATGGTGCCAGAGAACCGTTTAGCTCTATAAATTTTTTGATTTGCTCGTCTATGGCCTTTGCATTAGATAGTCTAGCTTTATTATCCTCTTTTAATTGTTGAACACTCTCATGAAATAAACCATTGCTTGTTCTTAGAAAAGGAATAGTTCTCATAAAACCTTTAGTAAGTGTATTCACTCCTATTTTCCATTTATCAAAAATGGATATATTGTTGTTTAACAATAAACTTAAATTGTTTAAAATATGTGTTAGGTCTTTTAAAGCTCCTTTTACAAACTTAGATACAGAATTGTCTCCATTATCTATTTTTAAAATTAAGCTTTCCCATGCTGATTCTGTAATTTTTAAATTTGCATCTACTGATTTTAATTGTTCATTTACTAAATCCTTTAAAGATCCACCTGCAGCATTGATCCTTTCTTCATATCTACCTATGTTGTCAGTATTAATAGCCAATACTGCTCCAATTTTAGCTGCTTGTTTTCCAAAAAGATTACCTGCTAGTGCTAATATTTCTAATTCTGTTGCACCACTTTTGTAAGCTTCATTGACCTGCTCTAGTGCATCATTTAATGTTAAGCCTTCTTTTGCTAGCTTTATTTGTGAAGTCGCAAGAAGACGACCTGCTGATTCTGCTTTTATACCATTATCCGAAAGTATTCCTACTAATGCACCAGTGTAAGCTAAATCTTTATTTAATAATCTAGATATAGGAGCAATGTATTGAAAAGAATCTCGCATCCTTTGGAAATCTAAACTTGTAGAGGTTCTAATTCCTGCAATAGTGTCTGCGTACTTTGCTGCTTCATCTGCTCCTGCTCCAAAAGAATTTAAAGTTTGAACTAGGAACTCCCCTGCTTCTTCAGAAGAAGTTCCAAGAGCTATACTTAAATCATTTACAGGTTTAAGCAATAGCTTTACTTCTTCCCTTGACTTACCTAAAGTAAATAAATTAGTAGCTAATTTTGCAACCTCATTTGAAGTTTTAATAGATTCAGAAGCAACATCAATTATTGCATCTTCTACATCTTTTAACTCTTTCCTATCTGTTCTTAAAATACCCGCAAGGTTTTGCATTTCCTTATCAAACTCCCTTACTCTTTCTATTGCATTTCTTATAATATCCGCAAAAATAAAAACTGCACTTGTTAGTCCAAATGCACTGGCTAATGATCTTACCGTAGATACGGTACTAGCCATTATTGCTTTTTGGTTTCTTAAAGTAAAACTAAGTTTCCCTACTGCGGCATCCGCTTTTGTTACTGCGTTTTTATATCTTAAATACTCAGTTCTAGCTTTTTTTAACTGTATTTCTTCCTGTTTGGTAAGCTTTATTCCCTGAGCTTGCTTTGCAACCAAACTTTGAATTGTTCTTGCTGCTTGATCTCTTTTAACTTTAAGTTTTTGATATTCTGTAGCTAATTTAGAACTGAGTATAGCACTTTCTTTTTCTATTTTATTTAATTGCTGTGTTTCAAATTTATTTTTAATTATTTGTCTGTTAGCTTCTGAAACAGCACTAGAAAGTTTAGTTTGAGAATCTACCAACTTTTTTTGCAGGTTTTGACGCTCATTTAAAACTGAATTTAAATCACTACTGAATTGTTTACTTTGCTTAAGTTGCTCATTTAGTTCTCTTGGCAACTTTATATCGAAGAAATTTTTGGCTGTTTTGGATGCCGATCCAGAAATAGATACTATTTGATCTTCAGTTAATTCGAGTTTTTGAATTAGCTGATCAATCAATTTACTTGCTTGTTCAATCGCCTGAATAGGGTTTGCCATGTTTACTATTTCTCATTACCTCCTCAGCTTCTTTATTGATTTCAAGCCATTCAGTAACAGTTATTTTTTTCAAATCCATCTGCATCGATAATGTTCTTTGCAGCTTTATTTTTTGACGGAATAAACTGATAGATTTACTACCAGTATTTACCATATTTTCTAACTCCTTTTGTTTACGATTTATAAGCGTTTTACTTGATTTATGTTGATTATCTAACCTTTTGACTTCTACATTTAGAGGTTTTTTTTCATCTAAGTAATATCTCCACCTTCTTAGCTCTTGATAAAACTTAGGTTTATTCTTTTCTGAACAACCCGTTTTAAGAACTGACAGAAGAGCATATACTATTGTATATCTTCTAGTTAAATAATCAATCTCAGCTTCAAGCATTAAGATATTTATAGAATCTTGGTTTTCGCTTTTCTCGAAATATTCTTCCTTTATTTTTTCAAATAGAGAATTACATTCTTCCTCATTTACCTCTCTATCCCCATAACCATCATACTCATAAACTAACCATTCAAATCCCTTACCTGATATAAGTTGGTCAAAATTCCATATTGGTAGTTCATCACAGTTTCTATAAAGTCTTACACTTTTATTTGATCGTACATCCATTGAATTAAATTTGGTAGTATTATTTCCTTATTGATTTTGTCGTTGTTGTCTTTAGTAAGCCCATAGACTTTTCCACCATACCGATCATTAAGATGTTTGCCTAAATCAAAACCTTTATTGGTTTTAGTATCAGCAAAAACATTGTAATGTTTTCCTCTGGTTTCTATTTTAAAGTTTTCGTAATGCTTACCAGTATCATAGTGAGTAACTCTATTTGTTGGTAAACCTTTACGTTGCTTCTTTTTCTTAGTTGATTCAGCATATGGAGGAGTTAACTTTTGTCCATTAGAATCAACACCTTTACTAAATAATTGATTTTTCCTATTGTAATCTAGTATTTCCTGTTCCTTAGTTTCAATTATATCATGAGCTTTATTTTCAAGCTTTGATTTAATATCTTTTAAATCGCTAATTATAGGAGATACCGCAGTTTGCATTGTGGTAATTTAAAATAGAATTTCCCTGATTTCTCAGGGAAATAACTATGCTACTAATTTAGTTAAAGTCAGTGATTTATACAATGATCCGTCCTTATTTATTATAGTTCTGGAATCTGTTGTATTATGCAGTCTAAGACTAGTGTTTTCAGCACTTGCCAAGGCTGTTACAGTTGCCGTATATCGACCTGGAAAACCTACAACTGGAGCAGGTGTAATACTTTGTACTGTTCCATTAACTGCAAACTCAATATCGTTACTTTCTAATCCTTCTAAAGGTGTTTTATTGTCCTGAGTTAAGACTGCTTCAAAAGTGATAGTTGTATCGGCTGCAGTTGGATCATTTACATAAGATAAAGTCACCTGAGATACTCCATTGATAATTCTAGGATCAAAATCCAAGTTCTCTTTTTCAATAATAACATAATTATCATCCATTTCAAATCTATTCAAGAATTGAAACATTAGAGATTCTTTTTGACCAACTGTGTTAGAAGGAAATTGAAGTTTTCCTGGTTGAATCATTCCAGTAGTGAAACCTTTTACTCCTCCGGCATTTCTTTTGGTCAAGATTATACTACCTTCTTTGTCAATAATGAAAATGTCTCGACTACCGAAACCTTTTAATGAATGGAGGGCACGATTAAGATATAAACCACTTGTAAAGGTGGCCATGAACTTATACTTTCCTTCATTGGTGACGATCTGTGTATCATCTTCTAAAGTTTCAATAGCATCATCTGAACCATTTTCCTCAAAAGAGGTTACATTTGTGGCCAAATCAATTTTACCTTCCTCCATTAATTGAAGGAAATATGCTTCGGTTAATTCTTGGTTAGGATCCATGAAGGCACCAGGCGTAAAAGCCCCAATAGTCTGCGCTGCAACAATACGTTGTTTGCATCCTAATGAAACATTCATCCCCAAAGAGTTACCAACACCACAAGACCCTAAATTCACTAAATCTTTTACTAGTGCCATTTTATATTTTGTTTTCTTTTGTTAATATTTCGGCTTGCTTTTCAGTCAATAGGATTTTATCCCCTACTTTATAACTATTCTTAGCAGAACCGTCTTTTTTACTTCCTAAGTTGAAAACAGCTTTGGAGATGTACTCCTTTTTCTCATTTTCAACAGTTATTTTTTTTGTCATAATCAACAATCTTTTAAATAATATGTTATTTTTCCGTTTACTGAAAACATGTGATAAGGATGGATGTCACTAAATACAAATGATTCATTATTGATATTGCTAAGAATGTTTTTATAACCTTTCTGGATTTCTTTTATCTCAAAATTCCCAAAGGTTTTGTTTCGAATTGTATTAACAACTTCACTATGCGCATCTGAATCTTTTCTTGAATTATATATCTGTGAAAGGTTCAAAACGAACACAATCTTAAGATCAGAAGTATAAACCAATTCATCTTGTGTTGAATGTGAATCAGAATCAATAAAAAACACAGTGGCAGTTTTATCTTTATTAAAATATAATGGTTTGTATTCGCCATTACCTTGATAAACTTCCATTATGTTTTTTTTATCCTTTACATTCTTGTAAATCTTTCCATAAATATCAAAGTCTTTCCATTTTGAAATAAATTCTCTTTTCAGAACATCTTGAATATCACTTATCGATTTATCAATCCCCTTATTACTTTCTGATTTTTGAACCATATCACCACAAATTAACTGACTCAATGAATACTCCAGATCTTCCAACTATACAATTACTCAGCTTTTCAATAGATTTATCATATTTCTGTGCTAATCCATCAACAATCAATCTATTTCTACTATCAAAAACACCATTTAATTCACTCATCAACTCACTATAACTATACAAAGCCTCTTTAGACTCCATATTACTTCTGTGAGTATGAATAATGATCTCAATAACCTTTCTTGCCATCATATAACCTAAAGAATTGTCAAAATTGTTAATGTTTGATTCAATGCAAGGATTGTAATCTGTATTTAAACAAGAATTGTTATTATAAGAAAACACATCGTTTAGAACTGTTAGAACTACTGATTCTCTTAATTCCTTTAAATACTGATTAAAAAATTCATCATTGAGATGAGCTTGTGGTGCGCAACCATGTAAATTTTTGATTGTAACAAGTTGACTAAAATCCTGAAAGAATCGACCTGATTCACTTGTTTGATTTTCATCAGAAACAATTGAATCAAGCCCTTCTTCAATAGGTTGTTTCCATCCTATTCTTTCATTCAGGTTTTTTATGTTTTCAGCACTAAACATTAAACAATAGGTGCAGGAAGATTATTTTCAAATACCTCTTGTTGCTCATCCGAAAGTTTATTTATTTTTTTCAGAAGAGTTGCATCCTTATTGGTGTCTAACGCATTTGCATTTTCGTCAGCTAAGTTAATAGCAGAAATAACACCTGACCTTGCATAAACTGCTCCGTTATAATCAAAGTTTGCATCATCCTCGGTTTGAATATCATCCGCAGCTTCTTCGACATCAAGGATATAAATCTCATCAATCATATCAATAACTGGTAATACAAATGCTTGTGATGAAGTAAATTCTGCTAAAGGATCATTTTTTCTATATTTAGACACTAGGATATAGTCATCAACCTTTGCATATTCAACACCTCCAACTGGATGAAGTTCCTCTGCTACTGTTCCATATGTCAAAGACCCAACATTTAAAGAAGGAATGAAACTAACTTTGTTAGGCTCCCATATCTTTCTTTTTGTAATAACACCGTTTTTCTCAATAGAAACACTTCTATTAACCACAATCAAAGTAACGTTGTAATTGGTTAATAGTGCGTCATTTACCTGTTCTAATGTCGGAATTGGGAAAGTACCAGTTGTTAGACCTAACATTCCTGCATGTAAAGATTTAACTTGCTCGTTAGTTTTGAATACATTCCATGTAGATCTATCCATAATTATATATTGTGGACTATCTCCTTCATCTTCAGCTTCGTCAAGGATTCTTTCTATATCATCAACTGGTTTTGCATCAGTAGATGACCATTTAACGGAAGCACCATATTTTTTTGAGTCAGGATGTCCATAATCGACACGAACACCAGTTCCCGTTGTATAATCCTCACTAACCAAGGCCACTCCAGTACTTAGACCTTGATGAAACATGTACTCTAGCCTTTCATAAACCCCTGTAATTACCTTTGGTGTATCTTCGAACAAAGATCTAATAAGCTCATCTTCGTTGTTCTGAGTAGCTTGCAATATATTTACATCTTGCATTTGACGCTCATTCATTTTAAACTTAATACCAAGTTTTGGAATATCACCTTTGATCTTAGAAACACTGTCTCTCTTCTTAAGTGGTAAGCTAGAATCCAACGAAACTATATCAGCGGCTACCATATTACCATTTTTACTTAAAGTCTTCCAAGTAAGTGTTGGCGAAAAACGCTTAGTTAACATTTCCTGAAACCTATAAGTAAGTTCCTTTTTTTCTCCATTAATTCGCTCTACTATTCTTTGAGCTATTGGACGAAGATATTTTTTAACGTATTGTACAAATAATGACTCTTCCATTACTACTCTGTTTTAAATTTGATTAATGAAAGAGCTGTCTTAATTGCTGAAGTTGGTGGATAAGGGGAAGCCGGTTCAAGGACATCTCCTCTATCCATAATTGCAGCAAAAGGTTTGCTTTTTTCGATTGATGCTACTAACACACCTTCATAAGTGTGTCCTGATGGTAGTGCATCATAAGCACTTCCATTAACAGGCATAGGTTTGAATTCTCCACTTGATGTTTCTTTAATAATAACGTGACCTGCACTAATTACATCTGGAGCAAAACCTGTAACATCAAGTGTACGTCCTCCTGGAATATCTCCGAGATTACGCATGATTACTATGGAATCATTTCCAGTAGTAACTTTACTTTTTGAAGTTAAATCTGCTGTTGTCATTTTTAAATGTTAATAAAATTATCAATTTCTTCCTTGCTGGGTTCCTTGTCATCTGTGATATTAGGAGTTGGACCAGCTATTGTTTTTTTATCAGCATAAGACTGAACAAGAGTTGAATATTCTTCTTCTAGTGCCTTTGTCTGATCTTCCAAAGAAGTTTCAGAATTGATGTCTATTCTACTAATCCACTTTTGTTTAAGATCATCTGGTAGTACTTCACTTTTTGATAGTATAGTTTTTGCAGAATCTCTTTTAGTATCTTCAATCTTTCCTTTTTCAATTGATTCTACTTTTTGAAGAAGTGTTTTAGCCCAATTAGGAATTTCATCCTTTTTCTTTGGATCTGGATCCACATCTTGCGGTTTAGGATCCGTATTTGGCTCTTCCAATTTCTTTTTTTGAGTCTCTAAAGCTTTTGCAACTCTTCTATCAAACTCTCCTTGGTTTTTAGATTCTTTCAAGAAATCATCAAATGCCAATTCTCTAGGTTTTAGTTTTTCCACTAACCCCTCTAACTGATCATCTTCAATGCCCGAAAGTACCTCGTCTGACAGCCCTAATTTTTTTAGTTCTGCTATTAGTTCCTTTTTGTTCATTTTCTTATGAAATTATTTTTTATAAAACAAATATAATGTTTTTATTTTTATTTAGACTAAATAAGAATAATGGATAAAAAAAATTAATTGTTATTGTTTTCTGGTATAGATAACTGGTTGAATTCAATTTCGTTATCGGCTGTTAAAGCAAGTTTTTCCACTGCTGTTTTCTTAGAAATAATACCATCAGTTACACCCTTTGATAATGTATTTACCATTTCTTGTAAGTTATTTGGAAGAATACTATCAAATGAAACTTCAAATAACAGATTGTTATTTTGACTTTTTAATGATGTCTTAATTGTAGTTATTAATCCCGATGTAATGATATTAATACATCTTTCTACGATAGTTCTATTCTCCCCTTCGTTCATTAATGCTTTTATTATTGGATCCAAAAACATAAGTTCTAGAGCGACCCCTGATATATTACCTATACCCTTTAAATTTTCGAATGAAAGATCAGGTGTTGATGTCAAAGAATATATTAATTCTTTTATTGTTTCTATTTCTAATTTTACTGATTCAGGAGCATTATCATGCGTTAGAAACTTAGCATTACCTGATATTTTATTTCCACTATCATCAAACTCAACTGAAGTTCTTAACGCTTTGCCGTCAGAATCTTTATCAGGCATACCTTGAACTTCTCCTTCAATAAATAGTATTGGATGACCTGTATAGTCATTACTTGCTCCTAATTTTGATAAAGTAACCTCATATCTATCTATTAAAGACTTAACATCTTCATATTCTACCTGATCTTGTGACATGTATACAATAGGTATCTTGTCAAATCCATGATCAATGGAATTATCAAGCATCATTTTACCCGTTTTTTTAGTACTTAACTTGTAAACTTTATCTTTATCATATATCCAATGGTTATCAATAGTTTTTTGACCATTCTTATGTTTAAATTGCCAAACAAAGTAGATCATATCTCCTTCTGAATCAAAATAAGGATACATTTTACCTTCATCAGATTTCAATACTTTGGATCTCATTTTTCTTGCCTCACCTTCACCAGAAATATAAAATAATACAGAACTTTCAGTTTCACTTTTTTGTTGAATCTTAGCTTTCTGAAGTTTACTATCAATTCTTGTTGATTTCCATGTTTTTAAAATCAATTTTGATAACTCATTATCTTCATTAGGGATAAGTTTAACTGGTTTTCCAAATTCAAAAGCAGTTGCAGTATTAATAATCTTCCTCTGAAGATTTACAATTGTTCTTACAGCTTGAACTATTTTTCTACTCTCACCTTTTCCAACAACTTTATCTTTTTGAATATTCCCTATTTGAGAAGGTCTTATTTTTCTATCGAGATCCTTGTATTCACTTTTGTATTTCTCAATATCAAGATAATTTTTACCATCTTTTTTCAACTCCTGTATTGCTTTATAGGGTTGATCGATTATTAATTGTAGGATGCTTTCTTCTTCCATTATCTAATATGCTATTCCCATTTCGGATAGACTTTGTTTAGTTTCTTTTCTTTTTGTTTTTGGACTCAAATCAAAAAAAGATCTCATTAATAATAGATCTCTAAAGTCTGGTGACCTGCCAATATTTTCTTTTATTTTCGCTTTTTTTACTAATGAAAGTTTTTTACTCTTAGAAGGATCTCTTTCAATAGTACCTAATTCGTCACATAACATTTCTTTATCAGAAGGTGAAATATCTGCACTTACTCTGATCTGATTTTTATTTATTTTTTTTGCTAAGTAGAATAGACATTGTGTTTGTAAATTTTCATATTGTGGCGTATCTTTTTTTTCTCCACTTACTATCTCCTTGAATGGTTTAGCGTTATTCATAAACCCTTTTATTCCACAATTATCTACGACACCACCTCCAACACCATCCTCATCAGCAATGGAATTATGTTTAGCTATTTGATACTTAGTTCGTAATGTTTCAATACAAGCCTGTATATCGGTAGTTTTACTAATTTCAAAGCTTTTTATTTCAATTAAATCCCAATCCTTCCAAACGCCAATTCTTGCATAATCAGAACCAAACCTGGCTATATCCGCAGTAATGTATTTTTGTTCTACTGATTTAATGTGATCGTTTTCAAATATTGCTATAATATCTTCATATTCGCACAGTGCGTAGGGATTATCATCATAGTCCCAATTACCTTTTAATAGTCTTTCCTTTTTAGATTTGTCTTTTGTCCTTTTAAGACGTTCTATGTAACCAGATTCTATAAATGGATTGTCCTGAACAAATGCTTGTAGAAACTTCTGAATTCCTGTAAGAATTCCGGCTTTAAATGGTTTATAAAAATCAGAATATAACCAGTTCTTTTTTGGATTTGCAGTAATGAATAATTTAGCCCTTATTCCATATTTATCATTGTAATGTCTACCAATACGAGATCTAAGAACTTCATAAGCTCCATAATTAATTTCACCTCCTTCTTCTATCCAACCGCCAGTATATTCAGTTGATCCAAATCTTTCATACAATTGATCTCTTGGAAGAAATTTAAGTTCAAGTAAATCAATTCTACTGCCATTTTTAAATTGAATAAAGTTCTTTTGACCATTATACTTAAAAGTGGTTACTCCATATGCTTTGGCTACTTTAAAAAAAGTGATTAAAGTTGATTCTGTAATCCTTTTTAGTTCTTCTCTACCAATAAACCATTTAGTTTCAGGATATACCAAACACATAAACATTAACCATACGCAACCAGTCCATGACTTTGCGCCACCCGCAGCACCACCATAAACCAACTCTTCAATTTTATCATCTGTTAGTAATTTTAATGCTTCTTCCTGTTTTTTATGCCTCTTACCTTCAATAACAGTAATGAAATCAAACACCCTCTTTTTAAAAAGCGTGATTGCTACATCTACGATGTTTATATCAATCGGTGTTTCTAGCATTCCAAATATTCATTAGTGTTTCAGGGCTCAATTTCGAATAATCAATTACTACCTGTTTTTGTTGGTTGTCTTTCTCATAGCCTCCTAAATGTTTCATTAGTTTATCTATAGCAGATTCCTTTCCAGAAGTTCTGATTTTCTTAATGATTCCTGCCGGAATTTTTTCACCATCCATAAAATCAAACTGTTGTTCAGATTCTATTCCAGTTATAGCAGTTCTATGTTCTTTGGGTATCTCAGCGATTGCCTTCATACCTCCTAATTCATTATAAACTTCAGATATATCAAATCTGGCTATATTTGCTAGTATTTGTACACACTCATCAACTGTTATCTTATTTCTATCTTGAATTTCTGACTGGAGAGATTTAATGTAATTCTGAATGTCAACTTTTGTCAACAGTCTCTGTGCCTGTGATCTAGCTGTTTTTTTTGAATAACCACTTCTAATTGCTGCCTGTGTTGCATTCAAATCAATAACATATTCTTCACAAAATCTTTTTTGTTTGGCGTTAAGATTATCTGGTTTATTTATTTTAGTTTTTTCAGTTCCTCCCATAACTCATAACCTTGTTTTACTGTCTCGCCCCTATCCATATTCTACGAGCCATATGTATTCCTACAATCCACATTGCAATTATCTCAGCCATTGCGAAATAAATATCTTTCGATAAATAGCCTAATACAAATACAATAACAATTGATGAAGCTAAATAGATATTAATAACTCTGTTTTTTTTGGAACAATAATAAAGCATACTATAAATAGCAGTTGCTAAAGTCAAAGCTGTACAAATATTATGAGCTATTGGAAAATCATTCATGTTTGTTAATAATATAGATCCCATTCCTAAACCAATTATATAATCAAAATTCCTTTTTTGCTGTGGTGCGTTTAAGAAGAAAAAGAAAATTGAAAACAAATGCATTCCATTATATATGATTTCATTTGTAGAATCTGCATGTGCAGATAATGAATTGTACCATTGAGGTGCGGTGATAGGAACTAATATTGCAAGAATAAGAGATATTCCTAAAAATAATGTTCTTGATAGTTTACTTGTCATCTTTTAGTTTTTTTAATCTTCTGATCTTCTATCTGGTTCTGGCATAGTTTCTAATCTAATAGCTTTAATTGAATTATGATTATTGAGTATGGCCTTACATACCCTATGCCACCCATCACATATAAAACCGTATTCATCTAAAAGTATTGGGAAATTTAAATCTGCATTCTTAATTCTATTAGCATGATAACAGAATGTTTTTATATCGATACTACTCCCCCAAGGTGTTGTTGAAATATCTATTCCTGAAAGTGGTAAATCAAATTCTTGATATTGTTTAGAATGTTCTATCAATTTTAAAACATGAAATATATTTTCACCATTGTTATATTCATTCTCTATATGAGAAAAACTGTTTATCTTAACTAATGGTGCATTACTCATTTCTTAATTCATTAAATTCTTGTTGATCACATGTTTTGATTTATCAGAAAACAATGAGGAGTTCTTTTGCTCTATTAGTTTAGTTTCAAACAAAACGTCCTGGTTAATGTATTCTGGCTCTTCTATACATTCAAAATAATCACTAATGGTGTTTGATATATAATCAAAGTTTTTGTTAGAGTTTTCTGGGTTACTCTCAATTGTGATTTTAATACCTGAAGATGTTATAATTACTTTTTTCATAATTAAAAAAGGGAGGCGACAATGAAACACCTCCCCTTTGCTAAATCAATTAAACAACGTTCACAAAACCAACTAGAAATCACTAGCCAATCATAGGATATAGTAAAGATACAATTATTATTCTTATTTAGTCTAAATTAAAATAATAAATTTTAAACAATGAAAACATCATTGCAATTGGATTTATTCCTAATTTTAGGAAATATTCCTAATTCAATGTTAAATAAATCTATACAAATTGATTCAGAGTTTATCGAGAAGAAGATAAACCGTGCGTATTGCGGTCTGTCTTACATTAAAGTAAATGATTCAGGGAAGAAATATGCACATCTTAAAAATAAAGTATACTCCTATTTTGATGGTATTAAGAAATATTCCGGAAAAAGAAGTGAACGAGCTTCTAAAAAAATATTTAAAGAACTAATTGATAGATATAAGAATTTTGAATGTGATGATATTCTATATTACTTTAATGATAATAGTGGGGTTTGGATGTGGCATGAGGTAAGTTAGGATTTTTTTATGGTTTTATAAAGAAGCTTACCAGTCTTATACCCTTGTATTGATTTTATATGTAATGAATGCCAATTATTGAATCCATATTGATAAATAAATTCATCCTCTTCTTTATTAGGAAATCTTCCTGTAGCACAATAGAATTTAAAAACTTGTTCCATAACCATTTGTAATGGTGCTAGTTTTTTTAAAAGCTCTTCTACATCCTCTATGTTTGTTACTGTTGAAAGATGATATAGATCCTTTTCATATTGAAAATTTTTAACGTTTTGATTGAATTGTTTTGATGTTATTCCGAAATTTCGCAAAACCTCTACAAATTTTTTAAAAATTTTATTTGAGTTATCCATATCGTAAATTTACAATTATATTCTTCGTCCACAATGCAGACATGTTTTAAAATCTGGTAACATTGGTTTCTTTGGATTGCAAATGCAATAATTATGTTTCTTTGCTAAGTACTCTCTACGTTTTTTATAAAACCATTTCTTTATCATAAATCAAAGGTACTCTTAGGTTGTTTCTTATACTTGTGGTTTTCCACAAATATTATTAAGACCCATAATCAATCGCTACTATATTATCGTTTAACCACCCAAAACTATCGTATTTAAGTTCTACAGGTATATTTACATCCTTATGTAGTCTCTTGCACTGTTTATACACATGCATATAGTCCCATTCATTCCTAGACAATACACGACATCTTGGCATTATATTTAAAAAACCTCCTGGAAAGGAAAACAATACAGGGCACATGCCTTTATATTTCATTTTAGAAAAACTATTCTCTTGCATATTGCCAAGTAATCCATATAAAAACATTCTCCAAAACAATATATTTGGAATCTTTATAGCATATTTTTTAGTTAATATAACTATTCTAGTTGCTCCTTTTTGATTTATTTTCATAATTACATTTCTTGTATTATTTGTTTTGCTTCAGTAAGTTCATTCATGGTGTTAGCAAATCTATTTGCGTAATCCTCTACCATGTTATCCGGAACAACAGTCAATCCATTTAAGTAGTCAATTAACTCTATTTCAGAGGTTATTGAATTGTATATTCTCTCTGCTTCCTGTTGTTCTTTATCCATTGGATTGGTTTTTAAGTTCTGAATCTTCTACATAATAAACCTCTTCACTTTCACAAATAGGACATAAAACCCCATTCATATTGCAATCTTCTCCAATCCAACCGCAGTCTCTACAATGTGTTTTCATTCTTCTTTATTTAATGTTAGTTCTTTAAAACCCCTCAAACTCAGGTAATTCTTCATACTCTTCTTGTGTCATTTTAAAGGAAATTATTGTATATTCTTCTTCACTATCTTCAATTGTAGCTTTCACATCTTCAAAATGTGTTGTAATAAAAAAACTACCGTCATATCCGACTTTATAAACTCTAAATTTTTCTATCTCTTTTTGTTCTTTTTTCATTTCATTAGTTCTTTAATATCTGATTTTAAATTATTCATTATCTCAATTGCCTTTGAGTCTAGATTAGAATCCTTCCAGTTGATTTTTGAGAACAAATAATCTATTTTTTCGTTTATATTCATAGTTCTAATTGTTTAGTGTTTTATTTAAGTGTTTTTTCTATTGCTTTTTTAGATTTTTCAAGAACAGATTTAAAGTAATATTTTTCTTCAATTGATCCCTGATTTGTCCAATCTAGTGTTTGAATATAAAGATCTTTTAACGCTTCTAACAATTCTGGTGCTGCTGCTATTAGTTTAGCGTTTGCAGTAATATCAATATCTTCCGCCTCTCCAATACCAGTATTAATATAAGCTATATGTCCAAAACTTTTATTTCTATCCCAAGAAGAAATTGTCCAACTGTTTTTTGATGTATTCATAACAGCTTCCCACTTTCCTTTTGTTCCTTTAAATTCTAATTCCATTTTTTTCTTATTTAAGTTGTTTTTTTTGATAAATAAATAGCTTTCTTGTGTTTTGGATCATAAGTGTTATGACCGTTTAAAATATTCTCAATATTGTCTATTGTTGAATTGTTTTGATCGATTAATCTTTGAATATTTTCTGTTATTAAAAATCTTAATCTTCTAGAACATTGTATTTTTTCTCCGCAATGATCCTCTCATATGTGGTCCTGTAAGCTCCTTTCTTGGTTCTTTTTATTAGTTTACTAAATTAACCTTTTATGAAACTTATCTCCTATATGCCAATAATGTATTTTTCGAATTTGAATATCTTCTTATGC